>CAUGPT010000029.1:0-24042 GCA_959601495.1 uncultured Eubacteriales bacterium | reverse complement strand
ACCGACAATTTTAGGTCAATCAATAGAGCTTTGCGCCTGCCGGAATGTGAGGATCCACCATCAGCAGATGCAGGCGCTCCTCGCCGTTTTCGTGGTGGACGGCGGAGATGAGCATACCCTCGGAATCAATCCCCATCATCTTTCTGGGTGGCAGGTTGGTGATGGCAATGCAGGTCTTACCCACCAGATCCTCCGGCTCATAATAGTCATGAATACCGCTCAAAATCACGCGATCTACACCGCTTCCGTCGTCCAAAACGAACTTTAGGAGCTTTTTGGACTTCTTCACGGCTTCGCACGCCTTGACCTTCACAGCCCGATAATCAGACTTGGCGAAGGTATCAAAATCGACCTGATCTTGGAACAGCGGCTCGATCTCCACATTGGAAAAATCAATCGGCTCGTCCTTAATCTCGATCTCGACCGTACCCTTAGCTCCGCCGATGATACCGACTTCCTCAGGCTTTTTCTCCGACTTTGGAGTGTCCAACGGCTTCATTGTCGGGAAGAGCAGAACGTCGCGGATAGCCGCCGAGTCGGTGAGCAGCATGCACATACGGTCAATTCCGAAGCCGATGCCGCCCGTGGGGGGCATACCTATCTCAAGGGCGTTCATAAAGTCTTCGTCCGTGGTATTTGCTTCTTCATCGCCCTGAGCGAGCAGCGCCTCCTGAGCTTTGAAGCGCTCTCTCTGGTCGATGGGGTCGTTGAGCTCGGAGTATGCGTTTGCCATCTCCCAGCCGTTCATAAAGAACTCAAAGCGCTCAACGTAGTCCGGATCGTCGGGCTTTCTCTTTGTAAGAGGAGAAATTTCAACTGGGTGATCCATAACGAATGTGGGCTGGATCATATGCTCTTCCGCAAACTCCTCAAAGAACAGGTTGAGGATGTCGCCCTTCTTGTGGCGCTCCTCGTACGCGATGCCTTTTTCGCGTGCGATCTTCTTTGCCGCCTCGTCGTCGGCGATCTCTCTGAAGTCAACGCCGGAATACTTTTTAACGGCGTCCACCATGGTGATGCGCTCAAAGGGCTTGCCGAGATCCATCACATAGTCGCCGTATTTTACGGTCGTTGTGCCCAGCACCTCTTTTGCGACGTGGCGGTAGAGATTTTCGGTAAGATCCATCATGCCGTTGTAGTCCGTGTACGCCTGATAGAGCTCCATCAGCGTAAACTCGGGGTTGTGGCGTGTGTCAAGACCCTCGTTACGGAAAACTCTGCCGATCTCGTAAACTCTTTCAAGTCCGCCGACGATCAGCCGCTTCAGATAAAGCTCAAGAGAGATTCTCAGCTTCAGATCTTCGTTGAGGGCGTTGAAATGGGTCTCAAAGGGACGTGCGGCAGCGCCGCCCGCGTTCTGCACCAGCATGGGGGTCTCGACCTCCATAAAGCCCTGAGAGTCAAGATATCTTCTGATAGAGGAGATTATGCGCGAGCGCTTTACGAATGTGTCGCGGACCTCGGGATTTACGATAAGGTCGGTGTATCTCTGGCGGTAGCGCATATCCGTGTTTGTAAGTCCGTGGAACTTCTCGGGCAGTACCTGAAGGCTTTTCGAAAGAAGGGTGACGCTTTCGGCGTGAACGGAGATCTCTCCCGTTTTTGTTTTGAAAACAAAGCCGACTATGCCCACAATGTCGCCGATATCAAGCTTTTTGAAATACTTGTATTCTTCCTCTCCCAGAGAGTCGCGGCAAACGTAGCACTGTATGCTGCCATTAAGGTCCTGAATGTGGCAGAAAGACGCTTTGCCCATGACTCTCTTTGACATGATACGTCCCGCAACGGAGACGGTCTTGCCCTCGAGAGCGTCAAAATCATTTTTTACATCTGCCGAAGAATGTGTGCGGTCGTACTTCGTTATCTTAAAGGGATCTCTGCCCTCGCTCTGCAGCTCGGCAAGCTTTTCGCGGCGAACGCGCAGTATGTCGTTAAGCTCGCGCTCGTTTGTGCCGCCGTTTATTTCGGTGTTGTCACTCATTACTTTCTTCTATGCGGGATGCCCGCCCTTTCTTTTGCGTTTGTCTAATATATTTAATACAGTTGCCTAAAACATGTCAGTTCTTCGCTCTCTTGACCGAAAGAACCTTGAGTGTCACCTCGCCGCAGGGAGCGGTGTAGGTAACGGTGTCTCCCGCCTTTGCGCCGATAAGCGCCGCACCTATGGGGCTCTGGTCGGAGATGTGGTTCGTTGCGGCGTTTACCTGGTTTGAGCCGACTATTGTATACTCGCAATCCTCATCAAAGGTCTCGTCGTGGACCTTAACGGCGGTTCCTATATTAACAACGCCGGTGCGGAATGCGGATTCGTCTACAATCTTTGCGTTTTTGATAAGCTCTTCAAGCTCGGAGATGCGCGCCTCGTTTTTTGCCTGCGCGTCTCTTGCCTCGTCGTATTCGCTGTTCTCGGAAAGGTCGCCGTGGCTTCTCGCCTCTGCGAGCTGAGCCTTGATCTCAACTCTGCGGACGTCTTTCAGATGTGCCAGCTCATCGAGCAGCTGCTGATAGCCCTCTTTGGTATAGTTTGTGAACTTGGTCTCTTCCATTATAATAAAATCCTTTCGTGATAGGTATTTATTTCAGTGCATCATACGCAGCCGTAAGCTGGCTGTCCTCTTCGTCTGTCAAAGTGTAGATGTTCTTTGACGCCGCCGCTTCGCTGAGCTCGGCGGGAATATCGGGGGTTATGCCGACGCCGTCGTAATTATCGGAGTACGGCGGGCAGTAGTAGCGATAGGTATATTTCAGTCCGGTGCCGTCGGTAAAGGAGCGTATGGTCTGCATGCTGCCTTTGCCGAAGGTTGTCGTACCGACGGAGACTGCCTTGTCGTAGTCCATGAGAGCCGCCGTAAAAAGCTCGCCCGCGCTTGCGGTGTTGCCGTTAACGATGACTGCCATGGGCATATCGGTCTCGGCAGCGTCGGATGTGTAAACGACCTCTTCGTTGCCGTCACGGTCCACCGTGCGGATAACGGGCCCCTCGGGAAGCAGGGAGTCAAGCACCTTGCAGACGGACATAAGCTCTCCGCCCGGGTTGTTGCGGACGTCGATGATAAGCTTTTTCGCGCCTTTGTTCTGAAGCTCCTTGAGAGCTGCCGCAAACTGATCCGGTGTTTTTGCGTCAAACGAAGTGATGCGGATAATGCCCACCTCGCTGTCTGCGGAATACATGCGTCCGCTTGCCGTGACCTCGGTCACATAGCCGCGGGTGACGGAATATTCTATGGGATTCGTGTAGTCTCCTTCGCGGTAAGTGATGAACTCGGCAACGGTGCCCGCCTTGCCCTGCATGGCGGAGACGGATGCCTGATATCCCAGCTCGGCTACGCTTTTCGTTTCGCCGTCGATCTTGACGTAAGCAATGCGATCGCCGGGCTTCAGCCCTGCCTCAAGTGCGGGGGAGTCGGGGAAGACGCTTATGACCTGCAGCGCGTTGTTTTCGCTGTCGTATACGATGCTTATGCCGATGCCCTGCATTTCTCCGTTGTTGGAATCCATAAGGGCGTTGTATTCTTCTGTGTTATAGTAGTCCGCGTAGCGGTCGCCGAGGCTGCTCATGTAGCCTTTCATAACGCCGTCGATAAGCGCGTCATCGTCAATATCGTAAAGATACTCGCTGCGCACGGTCGCGTCCATAACGCGCAGCTTATCGGTAACACGCGTAATGAACGAAGTGTCCGCGTCTTTTTTGCTGAAAAGGTTGTACAGCCACGCGTATGTTGCCATAAATGTGGCAAGGCAGCAAAGCAGAACGACCGTAACGCATACCCAAACGCTGACACCGCGCTTCTTCTTGCTGTACTTTTTCAGCTCGGCTGTGTCTGCGATGTCCGCAAAAAATGCTTTTTCGTCGGCGGTGGGGGTGCAGTCATCCGGTTCGGGGGCTTCGTCGGCACCGGCATCTTTGTCGCTGTCGCCGCCCGGCGCGCCGTTTTTTGCTTTGGAGCTTTCACCGTGTGCTTTGCCGCCGAACGTATCTGCACCGGCTTCGGTCTCTGCGGCGCGGCGGTCGGACGCGGCGCTTTCGGCATCCGGAGCTGCTTTTTCGGCGGCGCCGACGCCTTCGGTCTCAAAATCCTTATCTGTCATAACTTTCCGTTTCTTGATAGTATTTGCAATGCGCACAGATTATTTTACATCCGTGCATATGTCGGAAAAATACTGTTTCTGCAGTTTATCTGGAAACATAGTTTGCGGGGTTGACCTTCTGTCCGTTTACACGGAATTCAAAATGCAGATGGTTGCCCGTGGAATATCCGGTGGAGCCTACGTATCCTATGACCTGTCCCTTTGATACGGACTGACCGGAGGACACCGCAAGACCGGAGCAGTGAGCGTAAAGAGTGCTCTTGCCGTTGCCGTGGTCAAGCAAGATATAGTTGCCGTAGCTTGAGTGCCAGGCGGCTGTAACCACCGAGCCGTCGTTCGCGGCGTATATGGGAGTGCCTGCGGATATTGCGATATCCATGGCATAGTGGGGTCTGCCGCCCGGGTCGGTATCACCGAAATAGCAGGAGATATAGCCGCCTGCGGGCAGGGGCCACATATATTCGCCGGCAGCGGTCACCTGTGAGGAATTCTGATTCGCTATCTGCGCGAGCATTGCCTGAAGCTGCGCGTCAAGCGCTTCTTCCGCGGCCTTTGCCTTGTTGTACTCGGCGGTAGCGGCTGCCTTGTCGTTGGAAAGCTTTGAGAAGTAGCTTTCGGCCTCGCTCGCGAGGCGCTCGTTTTCCGCTTTATCGGATTTCAGTGTTGCGAGAGTGTCCTCCTGCAGTTTTTTGGAGTCCTCAAGCTCTGCTTTTTTTGCTTCAAGGTCGGCTTTTTCCGTTTTGTACTCCGCAAGAGTTTTTTTGTCATATTCGAGAATGGTATTGACCTTTTCGAGCCTTGAAAGAAAATCGTCCACGCCCTCGGCGCCGAGAAGCACGCTGAGATAGCTTGCGTTGCCTTCTTCGTGGTTTGCGCGCATGCGCTCTTTTATTTTCTCGGTAGACGCTTCGATGAGCTTTTCATGCTCGGCGATGTCCGCCTCGGTGTCGGAGATCTGCGTTTCAAGCTCGGAGCAGAGAGCTTCGGCAGCCTGGATCTTTGAGTTGACGGTGGTTATAAGGCTGTCCAGGTACTGCTTGTTTTCAAACGTTTCGGAAGCTTCGCTTTCGATATTCTTGATCTTTGCCAAAAGCTCTTTCTGAGTTTTTTCAAGCTCTTTTATCTGGTCTTCGTATTTCTGCGTTGCCGCGTTTCCCGCTTCGATGGTCGTTCTCGGCGAGAAAGCGAACACCGTAAAGCACGCCGCCAGTGCGAGAAGCGCCGAGAGCACTTTGTGCACGGTGCGCCTTGCTGCGGGGCTTGCAGCTTTTCTGTAATATTTCATTTGCATTTCACCCTCCCTTTCTCTCTTGTGCTTTGGGATATGTTTTATGCATTGATCCTGTCTGTTACGATTTGAGATTCTTTCTGATAGATACCGTACTGCCGATTATGCCGGTGATAATGCCGACCACCGCAAATCCTGCGGCAAGCGGCAGAGCCAGTCTGTCAAAGGGCAGCATATCTATAATCTGCATGCTTTCGCTGATACGACCCTCTATATAAATATAGATGTACATTTCAATGCCGTATGCTATAACAGCCGCAAGTGCGCCGATGATTATACCCTCGAAAATGAACGGCAGGGTGATAAACCTGTTAGTGGCGCCCACGTAGCGCATGACGGATATCTCATGCCGCCTTGAGTAAACGGTAAGGCGGATGGTATTGATGATGACAAAAATGCTGACGACAAACAGTATCACCAAGAACCATACTGCCACGAGCATGACTCCGTTTTTGAAGCTGTCGATTGTCTTTGCTGTCTGGTATACGCTGTTTATCTTGCGCACGCCCTCGATGTTTTTCAGCTGCGACTCAAGGTCGTAGACCTTTGCTGCTTCTGTACCCGAGGCGTATTTCACCTTGAACGACTCGCAAAGCGGGTTGTTGTCGCCGGACATATCGTCGTATATGTCGGAGTGATCTCCGCTGCTCTGCTTGAGGTCCTCAAGCGCCTGATCCTTTGTGATATGCTCGCAGTTTTCCACAAGGTCAAGTTTTTTTATGCTGTCCTCGACCTTTGAAACGGATTCGTCGTCAAGATCGTATTCGCAGTATACCATGATCTCGTTGAGTTCCGCGATCTTGTCAAGATTTACGTTTATATTGACTACCAGCACGGCAAAGCAGCCGAGAACGACAAGGCAGCTCATAAGAACGGCGACGGAGGCGACGGACATAACGCCGTTGCGCCACAGCCCCGTGAAAGCCTGCTTAAGGAAGTAGCCCACACTGTAATGCTTTTTCAACTGAACATACCTCCCACTCTGTCCTCGACGATCTTGCCGTCCTTCAGCATAACGACGCGCTGCTTGTAGTAGTCAACAAGGTTTTTCTCGTGGGTAACGACTATAACAGTCTTGCCGAGCTTGTTGATCTTCATAAGCAGGTTCATGATCTCAATGCTCATTTTCGGGTCGATATTGCCGGTAGGCTCATCGGCGATGATGTATTTGGGGTTGTTCGCCAGCGCGCGCGCCAGTGCGACCCGCTGCTGCTCTCCGCCGGAGAGCTCACGGGGGAATCGTGTCATTTTATCTGCAAGGTTCACCGTTGAAAGTATTGCGGGCACGCGGCGCTTTATCATGGAGCGGGGAGTGCCTATTACCTGCATGGCGAACGCCACGTTTTCGTATACGGTCTTGTTGGGGAACAGGCGGAAATCCTGGAATACCACTCCGAGCTCGCGTCTGTAATACGGGATCTCGCGGTTCTTGATCCGTGACAGGTTGTAGTCACCGACGATTATTGCGCCGGAAGAGGCTGCCTCCTCTCGGAGCAGAAGCTTCATCATTGTGGTCTTTCCCGCGCCGGAATGACCTACGATGAATACGAATTCCCCGTCGTCTATATGAAGATTCACACCGTCCAGCGCTACAGTGCCGTTAGGATAGAACTTCTTCACATTTCTGAAATCTATCATAGAAATTCAAGCCTTTCGTAGAATGGAGATACGCGTCAATATTTTGCGGGCTTTGTTGACAGGTATCTCTTTACCATAAGCGCCACTTTGAAGGTGATGGCGTGGTCGAATTCTCTAAGGTCGAGACCCGTAAGCTTGCGGATCTTTTCAAGTCTGTATACAAGGGTGTTTCTGTGTACGAACAGCTTTCTGGAGGTTTCGGAAACGTTCAGGTTGTTTTCAAAGAAGCACTGGATGGTGAGAAGAGTCTCGCGGTCCAGATTGTCAAGGCTGCCGTCCTTGAAAACTTCCTGCAGAAACATTTCGCAAAGCGTTGTGGGAAGCTGATATATAAGTCTGCCGATGCCGAGGTTCTCGTAGGAGATGATGTTCTTTTCGGTGTCGAACACTTTTCCGACCTCGAGAGCGACCTGTGCCTCTTTGTAGGAACGGGCGAGATCCTTTATGCTGTCAACAACGGTACCGATACCGATGGTGACCTTCGCGAAGAACTCCGCGTTGAGCGTGTCGGCGATGGATTTCGCCAGCTTTTCGATCTTCTTTGTGTCGGCGCCGGCTCCCAGCTCTTTTACGAGCACGATGTCATGCTCGCCGACGTTTACCACGTAGTCCTTGGACTTGTCGGGAAAGATGTTCTGAACCGCGTCAAAGGGCAGCACGTCCGTCTTGTTGAGGAACTTTATGAGAAATACGACTCTTGCCTCGTCGGTGTTGAAATGCAGCTCTTTGCTCTTTATATAAATATCGCTGGGCAGAATGTTGTCCAGAATGATATTCTTTATGAAAGAATTGCGGTCGTATTTTTCGTCGTAAAGGTTTTTGATGTTGGAAAGGGAGATGGCAAGAATGGAAGCCAGCTTGTCCGCCATTTTGTCTTCGCCCTCAACGAATACGGAGTATTCGCTTTTTGCGCCCTGACCGATGGGACGGTATGTGTATCCGCCGATGCAGACGGCGCCGCCGGAATATGCCATTTCGTCGCGCGCGTCCTGGCGGGTTTCTCCGATCTTCACAAGCTCGCTGCACGCAATTACCGTGCCTGTTTCGTCAATAACGCCCAGTGTGCGGTCCACTGTGTCCGTCATCTGATGTATTATACCCTGGAACAAACGGTTAGCCATGGTATGCCTCCTTGAAATTATGTTTATTTGTTATAGTGTGCGTTGTGTAACCTGTACTATATTTTACAACACAATTTGTCCATTTTCAATAGGTATTTTGCATTTTTTCATAAATTTCGTCGTGAAAATTGTAAATAATCATTTGTTCTGACAAGAATTGCAGCGTCGACAGGCGCCCTACGGCTGCCGTTTTCGGAGCAGCCGGCATACGCCCCTACATTTCAAAGGCAAGGGAGAGACACGCAAGCACGAATGACGACGCGGTCTCGGTGCGCAATATTCTGCTGCCGAGGCTTATGCTTTTCATGCCGCATTCCGCTGCGTGCAGTGCCTCCGCCGCAGAAAAGCCGCCCTCGCTGCCTATCATGACGGATATGCTGCCCGGTGCGCCGTCCGCTTTTTTTATAATTGAAGCAAGGCTTTCGGTGTGCTCGTCCTCATAGCAGAACAGCGGCATATCGGCAGACGCCGCGTCGCGCACGGCTTCGTCAAAACTCATAAGGGGAGCGACGACGGGCACTTCTCCTCTGCCGCACTGCTTTGCCGCCTCTTCCGCGATGCGCTGCCAGCGTGGCAGCTTTTTCTCCGCGTCCCCGGGGCTCAGGCGTACGACGCAGCGCTCGGAAATAAACGGAACTATGCGCGCCGCCCCGCACTCCACGCTCTTCTGTATGACCGTGTCGAATTTGTCGCCTTTAACAAGCGCCTGGTATACTGCGGCGCGGTACGGCGGCTCTGTTTTGCTGCGGCTCTCCGACTCGATACCGAGAACGACTGCATCCCCAACGGATTCAACGCGGCAGAGATACTCACGGCAGCATCCGTCGCAGACGGTCACATTTTCGCCGGGCTTCATGCGCAGACTTTTCGTTATATGAAGAGCGTCATCGCCCGTAATGAGCACCGTGCGGCTGCCGTCGCCGCGGATGCCTATCTGAGAGGGCGAAATAAAAAATCGGGGCATATGTTGTCCTTTCGCTTCTGTACATTATATTTATAGTCATGTATCACTCGGCTTATTATACAGTGTTTCTCTGTATTTGTCAAATTTCAGCCTTTTTCGCCCGCTGCGGCATGCGTCCGCAGAAAAGGTCGGCGCGGGGCGGATCTTTGACGTCCGTGCGTCGGCGCGTCGCAGAGCTATTTCGGTTGTGAACGCCGGTAGGCGGTATCGGCTTTTGTCTGACCGCGGCGAGAGCGGACGGCTGAGAAATCTGCCCGCCGGCGGCGAGAACGGACGGCTGAGAAATCTGCCCGCCCTCGGCGAGAACGGACGGCTGAGAAATCTGCCCGCCCGCGGCGAGAACGGACGGCTGAGAAATCTGCCCGCCCGCGGCAAGAACGGATTACTTAGAACTCTGCCCGCCGGCGGAAGGCTGCCGGGTCCTGCTGTCTGCCGCGGTGCGCCGCGGCACGCCGACTGTAGGCGGCACACTGCCGGACATTTCCGCGCGGCACTCGCGGGATGTATACAGCCGTCCCGCACCCGCTGCCGCAAGGCAGGTGATATTTATAAGCGTCATAACGGAGACAACAAGATCGGCGCCCTGCCACATCACCGTGTCCGGTATGACTGTCCCCCATATGCACGCGGCGCAGGACAGCATAAGATATATGTTCTGCGCCCGCCGACCGCCGCCGAGATAGCCGAGCGCCACCTTGCCGTACGCGCCCTGACATATGACCGTCGCAAAGGCGAAAAGTATGACTGACGCGCCTACTGCGTACCCTGCCCAGCCGCCCGCAAGGGACGAATATGCGTACAGAACGAGAGGTATGGAGTCAAGCCCGCTGCCGACTCCGTCGGAGAGGAGAATGACAAACGCGGTCATGGTGCAGAGCACGACGGTGTCGCAGAACACCTCGAAAATGCCGAAGCAACCTTGGTGGTGCGGACTTCTGACGTTCGCGCAGGCGTGCGCCGACGGGGAAGTGCCGAGCCCCGCCTCGTTTGAAAATATGCCCCGCGTCACGCCGAATCGGACGGCGCGCGCCATGGTGCAGCCGGCAATGCCGCCGCCGACGCTTCTGAGCGAAAAAGCGCCTTTCATTATTTCGGATATGACAGCCGGCAGTCTGTTCGCGTTGACAAGGATCACCCACAGCGAAACGCCCATGTAGAAAACGGAAAGCACGGGTATGAGCCCAAGCGTTACGGCGGAGACTTTTTCGGCGCGTCCCGCACCGACGGCAAAAGCCGCGGCCGCCACGATCCCGCCCAGTATCAGCGGAGGAAAGGACGGAAACACGCTTGCGGCAGCCTTCATCTGCACAATGTTTCCCGTCATAAGCGAATTCGCAAGACACAAAACGGCAAAAACTCCGCCGAGCACTGCCGCTGCGCGGGGTAGCTTTTTCGAGAACGTATCCTTTATATAATACATGGCGCCGCCCACATGACTCCAGTCCTTTGCGGTCCTGCGGTGCAGCACGCCCAGGGCGACTTCGGCATACTTAAGGCTCATGGCGCATACGGCGGATACAAGCATCCAGAAGACCGCACCCGCGCCCCCTGATGTCACGGCTGTGGCGACGCCCGCCATGTTGCCCACGCCAAGCGTTCCCGCAAGTGCCTGCGTCAGCGCCCGCGCGGGAGATATGCCGCCGTCGGAGGCAGCCGCCTCCTTAAGCGTTTTGGCAAACCGCAGTGGATGAACAAAAAAGAAAAAGCGCTGCCGTATACCGAAAACCGTGCCGAATATAATGAGAAGTGCAGGAACGGCGGCGCCGCCGAGGATATTGTTCAGTGCCTCCATTTTATCTCCTTTCGGGGGAAAATGATCGTCGGGGCGGCATTCTGCCGCCCGTACAGTATATGAAAAAAGGGCGCCGCATATAATTGCGGCGCCCGACGCGGCATTTTTAGCACTCGCATGACCGCAAGTGAAAATTAATTTGTTAACTAAATGTTAAGATTGCAAAAAACACTTGATTTTTCCATTGACAGTGATACAATATAGTCATCGGTTGGCACTCGGACATCGAAAGTGCTAAAACCGACACCATGAAAATACAGTGCAAAGGCACAGGAATACAATAGGAGGCACATTATGACACTCAAACCCCTTGCCGACCGCGTTGTTCTCAAAACGGTCGAAGCAGAAGAAACTACAAAATCCGGAATCGTGCTGCCCGGCGCAGCTCAGGAAAAGCCCCAGGTCGCTGAGGTAGTTGCGGTAGGCCCCGGCGGAAACGTTGAGGGAAAAGAAGTTACCATGATCGTTCATGTCGGCGATAAAGTCATCACCGGTACTTATGCCGGCACAAAGGTAAAGTGCGACGGCGTTGAATACAACATTGTCCGCCAGAGCGACATTCTGGCAATAGTCGAGTAATTTTTGGGAGGCATATATTATGGCTAAGGATATTATTTACGGAACAGAAGCAAGAGAAGCGCTTCTCGCAGGCGTTGACAAGCTTGCCAATACAGTAAAGATCACAATGGGACCCAAGGGCCGCAACGTAGTTCTTGACAAGAAGTTCGGCACGCCCCTTATCACAAACGACGGCGTTACCATCGCAAAGGAGATCGAGCTTGAAGAGCTTTCCGAGAACATGGGCGCGCAGCTCGTTCGCGAGGTAGCTACAAAGACAAACGACGCAGCCGGCGACGGTACGACCACCGCAACTCTGCTTGCACAGGCTCTTATCCACGAGGGCATGAAGAATGTTGCCGCGGGCGCAAACCCCATTATCATCCGCAAGGGTATTCAGAAGGCAGTCAACAAGGCTGTTGAAACTCTCACAGGCAATGCAAAGAAGGTCAACGGCACCTCCGATATCGCACGTGTAGGTACTATCTCCGCAGGCGACGATGTCATCGGCACGCTTATCGCCGACGCTATGGAAAAGGTCACCGCTGACGGCGTTATCACCGTTGAGGAGTCCAAGTCCGCAGAGACCTACTGCGAGGTCGTTGAAGGTATGCAGTTCGACCGCGGTTATCTGTCTCCCTACATGGCTACCGATACCGATAAGATGGAGGCTGTCATCGACGACGCTCTCATCCTTATAACCGATAAGAAGATCTCCAATGTTCAGGAGATCCTGCCCCTGCTCGAGCAGATCGTTCAGAGCGGCAGAAAGCTGCTCATAATCGCCGAGGATGTTGAGGGCGAGGCTCTCACCACTCTGGTGCTCAACAAGCTGCGCGGTACCTTCACCTGCGTTGCGGTAAAGGCTCCCGGCTTCGGCGACAGAAGAAAAGAAATGCTGCGCGATATAGCTATCCTTACCGGCGGCGAGGTCATCTCCTCCGAGGTAGGCCTTGAGCTCAAGGACGCAACCGTTGATCAGCTCGGTCACGCAAGACAGGTAAAGGTCAACAAGGACAACACAATCATCGTAGGCGGTGCAGGCGACGCAGAGGCTATCAAGTCCCGTGTAAGCCAGATCAAGTCCGCAATCGAGACCACTACTTCCGATTTCGACCGCGAGAAGCTTCAGGAGAGACTTGCAAAGCTTTCCGGCGGCGTTGCGGTTATCAAGGTCGGCGCTGCGACCGAGACCGAGATGAAGGAGAAAAAACTCCGTATCGAGGACGCTCTCAACGCAACACGCGCTGCAGTTGAAGAGGGTATCGTAGCAGGCGGCGGCACGGCATATCTGAACGTTATTTCCGAGACCGCAAAGCTTATCCCCACAGTTGACGGCGACGAAAAGACCGGTGTCAAGATCGTTGTAAAGGCGCTTGAGGCTCCCGTGCGTCAGATCGCCGAAAACGCAGGCTTTGAGGGCAGCGTTGTAGTTGATAAGATCATGTCCGCAGACAAGGTTGGCTACGGCTTCGACGCATACAACGAAAAGTACTGCGATATGATAGAGGCAGGCATCGTAGACCCCGCAAAGGTTACACGCTGCGCACTGCAGAACGCAGCAAGCGTTGCTTCTACCGTACTGACCACCGAGGCGCTCGTAGTCAATAAGCCCGAGCCCGAGGCTCCCGCTGCTCCTGCAGGCGGCATGGGCGGCATGGGCGGTATGTATTGATCGGGCAGCGCCCGCAGTACCGACCGCTTGATGAAACGGTAAATATGCTTCGGTTTGCTCCGCGGGCGGTGGCTTGAATATTTCAGCTGCCCGTCGGGGTTCCGGCGCAAACGGACGATCCCGTCCGGTCTCATATTGAGACCGGACGGGATTTTTATATGCGGCGCGGAAGCACGGCAAACGGTGCCGTGCGGTCATATCTGCAGCTGTTTTTCGGCTTTTCGGGCGGCGGAAGTGGTTTTTTTGAGAAAAATTTGCATAACGTATGGAAATTTTCACGGTTTTGTGTTTCAATATATATTGAAAAAGGTGCACATCCGTATGATATTCGGTATGTGTCCATGAAACACGGCAGGGGGAGAGGGCATGAAATACAAAATAGCGATCTGCGACGATGCCGACGCAGACAGACGGTATGTATCCGATATGGTGAAGAGCTGGGCGGCTCACGACGGACACACCGTGCATACTGATACATTTTCTTCTGCCGAGAGCTTTCTGTTTCACTATGCGGAGGAGAGCGACTACGATATTCTGCTTCTGGACATTGAAATGGGCGCCATGGACGGCGTTACAATGGCAAAGCAGCTGCGAAAAGAAAACGACACCGTGCAGATCATTTTTATAACGGGATATTCCGATTATATTTCGGAGGGCTACGAGGTCGCGGCGCTTCACTATCTGGTAAAGCCCGTGAAGAAAGAAAAGCTGTTTTCCGTACTTGACCGCGCGGCGGAAAAGCTTATGCGAAACGAAAGGGTTCTGAATTTTGAAGTCGGCGGAGAAATGGTGCGCGTGCCGATATATCAGATAAGATATGCCGAGGTATTCGGCAACTATGTGACAGTCCACGCAGCCTCCGATATACACATCAAAATGACCCTGGGCGAGATCGAAAAGCAGCTGGACGACCGCTTTTATCGCGTAGGGCGTTCGGCTGTCGTTAACCTGACGCAGATCAGCCGCGTGACCAGAACGGAGATAGTGCTTGCCGACGGGACGGCAATTCCGCTGCCGCGCGGAGCGTACGACGGTGTCAACCGCGCGATTATCAATATGAGGTAGAGGACGATGGGACTGCTTTCAAGAAAAATAGAGAAACAGATAGACTCATATCAGCAAGAGCTTGTAGAAACGCACTACCGCGAAGTGGACAATATGTACCGCAGTATGCGCGGCTGGCGGCATGATCTGCACAGTCACATCCAGACGATGAAGGCATATGCCGCCGTCGGAGACTGGGAGGCTTTGAAAAATTATCTTGATCTGCTCGACGACGATCTGACAACCGTTGATACAGTGGTAAAAACGGGCAATTCCATGACGGACGCTATTCTCAACTCCAAAATTTCGCTTGCGAGGTCCAAAGGGATAGAGGTCGTGGCTGACGCGCACATTCCCGTAAAGCTGAAATCCTCCGAGATAGATCTGTGCTGCATCATAGGCAATCTGTTCGACAATGCAATAGAGGCAAGCGCAAAGCTGCCAGAGGGACAGCGCGTTATACGCGTGTACATGGATATGAAAAATACGCAGCTCTATATTTCATTTACGAATTTTACGGCGGGAAAGAAAATGAAAAAAGAGGGCAAATTGTTCCGCAGTACAAAGGGAGATGGGCACGGCTTCGGCCTTGTCCGCATAGATGCGATCGTGGAGCGGCTTGACGGATATATCAGCCGCAACAGCGAGGACGGAGCGTTCACGACCGAAATACTGCTTCCGCAGACGTGAAGATCAGCAATTCATCACCCGAAAACGACAATTCGTCCCCGAAAGCATACGGGGACGAATTTTTGCGCTATCATATACTCGGAAAGGACGGATGACCATTGTGATGAAAGAAAAGAAGAAAAAAGAAAAATCTCCAAAGCCGAAATACAATATGTGGCAGAACTCTCTGTATATGATAAAGCTCGCCTGCACATCGGGGGAGAAAAAGGTCGTAGTGCTGGGCGGCATGACCGCAATTCTTGCAGTTGCGCTCAACCTTATAAATCTGTACGTTTCCCCCGCCGTGCTTTCTGCGGTGGAAAGGCGTGCGGCACCCGGGGAGCTTGCGGTGACGGTTGCGGTATTTGCAGCCGCACTTATGCTTGTTTCGGCAGCATCGTCATATGTAAATGTAAATACTATGTACGGTCAGATAAGCGTGCGCAGCGAGATCATCACTATGCTGAACAGAAAAGCGGCGACAACAGCTTATCCTAACCTTTACGATGAAAAATTTCAGAAACTGCTCATAAAGTCGCATGACGCGATAGGCTCAAACAGGGCGGCGACGGAAGCAGTCTGGACAACGCTTACGACCCTTTTGTCCGACACAATGGGCTTTGTGATATACGTTATACTTATGTCCTCCGTGCACCCGCTTTTGCTTGCGGCGGTGCTTGCAACAACGGTTGCATCGTACCTTGTAAGCAACCGACTGAACGGCTGGGGATACCGCCACCGTGAGGAGGAAGCGGAATGTGCAAAGCAGATGATGTATCTTAACAGACAAGTCAGCGAAATGCCGCTTGCCAAGGATATACGCATTTTCGGTCTGCGCCCGTGGATAAACGAGCTGTATGCGAAAAGCACGGCGGCATATACGGCGTTTCAGCGCAGAGCGCAGAACGTTTACATATGGGCAAGAATTGTTGACCTTGTGCTTGCCTTTCTCCGAAATGCGGTTGCGTATGCGTATCTCATCGGTCTTGTTATCGCAAGCAAAATCAGCGTGTCCGAATTCCTTCTGCTTTTCAGCGTTGTGGGCGGATTTGCTGCGTGGGTATCGGGCATTCTCGGCGGTCTAAACACGCTTTATACTCAGTCTCTCGATATTTCAACGGTGCGTGAGTGCCTTGAATATCCCGAGCCGTTCCGCTTTGAGAGCGGAGAAGCGCTGAGGGCGCAGCCCGGCAGAATGTACGAGATCAGACTTGAGAACGTATCATATCGCTATCCCGGCGCCGAAAGAGACACTCTCTCCGGCGTAAATCTTACTCTGCATCCCGGAGAAAAGCTTGCAGTGGTCGGTCTGAACGGCGCGGGCAAAACGACCCTTGTCAAGCTGATATGCGGCTTTCTCGATCCCACAGAAGGGCGTGTGCTCCTTGACGGGAGAGATATAAGAGACTATGACCGCAGGGATTATTACAAAATGTTCTCTGCGGTGTTTCAGAAGTTTTCTCTCCTTGCCGGAACCGTTGCTGCCAATGTGGCGCAGACTGCTGAGGACATTGACGCCGAGTGCGTCAGAGAATGTATTGAAAAAGCGGGGCTTCGCCGAAA
The DNA here is from genome assembly GCA_959601495.1 of uncultured Eubacteriales bacterium. Lineage (GTDB taxonomy): Bacteria > Bacillota > Clostridia > Oscillospirales > CAG-272 > Avispirillum. The sequence goes on along the minus strand of CAUGPT010000029.1, from coordinate 7,641 downwards.
AATCGAATCTCTGAAAAACGGATACGAAACGCTTTTGAACCGCGAGGTATATGAGGATGCGGTGCTTCTTTCCGGCGGAGAGACGCAGAGGCTTATGCTTGCCCGCGCACTTTATAAGGACGCACCGTTTATTGTTCTTGACGAGCCGACCGCGGCGCTCGATCCCATTGCCGAGTCGGAGATGTATCAAAAATATAACGAAATGACAGTCAAAAAGTCGTCGGTATATATTTCGCACAGGCTTGCCTCCACGCGCTTCTGCGACCGTATCATTATGATTGCCGACGGCGGCATTGCCGAAGAGGGCACGCATGAAGAGCTTCTCAAAGCGGGCGGCAGGTATGCCGAGCTGTTTGAGGTTCAGAGTAAATATTACAGGAAGGGAGAGGGCGAAGATGAAGAAGAGTGCGAATAAGGTTTCGGCAAAAAGAGCGTTTGCGGCAAACAGGCGGGCGCTCGGGCTGCTGTACAGTCATTTTCCGCAGATGGTGGTGTCCCGCATGGTAAGCGTTGTATGGAACGCTCTCACCCCGTATGCAGGCATATATCTTTCCGCGCTTGTTATAGACGAGCTTTCGGGAAACAGAGATGCGGGGCGTCTTTGGCAGCTTGTCTGCATCACCCTTGTCTCGGCGGCGGTCATTGCCTTGGGAACGGCGCTTATCGACCGTTGGAAGAACACCCAAAGCGCAGGCGAATGGATAAGGCTCGACAGGGTCACATCCGAGAAAATGCTGGACACCGATTATGTAAATCTTGACGACACGCACACCTCCGAAATGCTTTCCACCATCCGTCAGAACTTCAACGGCGGCGCATGGGGACTGGGCAAGGTGATGATGTGCTTTGAGGGTCTTTGCTCCTCTGTACTGACAGTGCTCGGCGGCATTGCGCTTACGGTGTCTCTGTTCGTTGTAAAGGTCCCCGCCGACGGCGGTGCGCTGACGGTACTCAATAATCCTTTGGCAGCCGTCGGTGTTATTGCGGTAATGCTTGCAGTCACATTTGTTTCTCCCATGCTCGGCAATAAAGCGGGCGGCTATTTTGCAAGGTATGCCGATGCTCACAATCTCGGAAACCGTTATTTCGGCTTCTTCGGATTTCTCGGATATAACAGAGATATTGCAGCGGATGTGCGTATGTACCGTCAGGATAAGATATGCGAAAAATACAACAGAAACAAAAAGAGCACCTTCGGCTCGGACGGACTGTTTGCGCATCTCTCCCGCGGTCCCATAGGGCTTTTGAGCGCAGCTTCCGCCGCAGTGTCCGTAGTTTTTACAGGAGTTGTTTACGCTTTTGTGTGTATGAAGGCACTGGCAGGGGCGTTCGGTCTCGGCTCGGTAACGCAGTATGTTGCATCTGCCGCCAAGGTTTCCGGCGGTATGTCGGGTCTTGTATCCAATATCGGCTCCATGCGCAATAACACGCCGTTTCTTGAGCTGGTCTTTGATTTTCTTGATATCCCCGACAACATGTACAGGGGAAGCCTTACCGTTGAAAAGCGCCGCGACAGAAAGTATAATGTGGAGTTTCGCAATGTTTCCTTCAGGTATCCCGGGTGCGACAGCTGGGCGCTGCGCAACGTGAATATGAAATTTGAGATAGGCAGGCGCCTGGCAGTCGTCGGTATGAACGGAAGCGGCAAAACCACCTTTATTAAGCTTTTGTGCCGTCTGTACGATCCCACCGAGGGCGAAATCCTTCTGAACGGCATTGACATCCGTAAATATAACTATCGGGAATATATGGATATATTTTCCGTTGTATTTCAGGATTTCGGGCTGCTCAGCTTAAAACTGGGAGAAAATGTTGCGGGCAGGACGGATTACGACAGGGCGCGCGTTGTCGATTGCCTTGAAAAAGCAGGCTTCGGGGACAGGCTTGCCGGCATGAAGGACGGCACGGAAACATATCTCTACAAGGATTACAACAAAAACGGAATTGATGTTTCGGGCGGCGAGGCGCAGAAAATCGCCATTGCCCGCTCGCTTTACAAGGACGCTCCGTTTATAGTTCTTGACGAGCCGACTGCGGCGCTCGACCCAGTTGCGGAGGCTGAAATATACAGCAAATTCGATGAGATAGCGGGAGACAAAACTGCAATATATATTTCCCATAGGCTGTCCTCCTGCAAGTTCTGCGACGAGATCGCCGTGTTTGACGGGGGCTCGGTCATCCAGCAGGGAAGCCATGCAGAGCTTGTCGCCGATACCTGTGGCAAATACTACGAGCTGTGGCACGCGCAGGCGCAGTATTACACCGAATAAAACCGACTGTGCCGCGACGTACCCTCACGGTGTTGGCAAAGAGAACCCTCCGTATATGCCGAGCGGCATATACGGAGGGTTCTCTGTATTGTTTTACTTACGCCTTGCCGTCGGAGCCGCAAAGCTTTATCTTGTGTATGCAGAGCGCCTTTACAGCCTCTCTGCCCGGGCCGAGGAACTTTTTTGGGTCGATTATGCTCTCGTCGCAAAGCGCCTTGCGAACTGCCGCTGTCATGGCTGCGCGCAGCTCGGTTGCAAAGTTTACCTTGCTTATGCCGAGCTCTATAGTGTGGCGTATCATCTCATCGGGGATGCCGCTGCCGCCGTGGAGCACCAGGGGAGCGTCTATCATGCCGGCGATCTTTTCAAGCAGAGCAAAGTCGAGCTTTGGCTCGCCTTTGTAAAAGCCGTGCGCTGTTCCGATAGCGACTGCAAAAATGTCAATGCCTGTTTTGCTGTAGAACTTCAGCGCCTGATCGGGGTCGGTATATGCAATGGAGGCGCTGCGGGAGTCCTCCTTGCCGCCGACGGTGCCGAGCTCCGCTTCAACGGGGATGCCGCGGCGGTGAGCCTCTGCGACGGTCTTTGCGGTGAGCGCGATGTTTTCGTCAAAGGGAAGCTTTGACGCGTCTATCATTACGGAAGAATAGCCCGCGTCGAGAGCGTCGCATACGCCCTCATAGCTCTCGCAGTGGTCGAGGTGCAGGGATACGGGCACGCTCGCCGCGTCCGCCTCGGCTTTGACCATGGCATAAGCCTGGCGCAGAGTCAGATATTTTACGGTAGAGGGCGTTGTCTGCAGCAGAACGGGGCTCTTCGTCTCCTCTGCCGCGGCGATTATTGCCTGAACCATTTCAAGATTTTCGCAGTTGAACGCGGGGACGGCATAGCCGCCTTTTTTTGCTTTAATAATTATGTCTTTGCTTGTAGTGTACATATATGTGCTTTTCCTTTCGGGACTTATTCGAGAATGTTGTCGTCTATGAGCTTCTGAACGTTTTCGCGGCTTATCTTGCCCTCCATGGGACCGAAAGCACCTGTGTTCAGCGATGCGGCTGCCGTTGCGAACTTTGCGCAGTCCGTAAGGCTGCGCCCTTCGAGCAGAGCGCACAGAAATGCCGCGTCAAAGCTGTCGCCCGCGCCGGTTGCGTCAACGGGAGGCACCGCATATACGCCGAAGGCGACTCTTTCTTCGCGCGTGTAGATTATGCAGCCTTTCTTGCCGTTCTTAAGAGCGATAAGTCTCATGCCGGGATACTTTGCAAACATATCCCGAACCGCTTCTTCAATGTCTTCCTTGCCGGAGAGCGTGCGCAGCTCGCTTTTTCCGGGCATGAATACAGAAGTCATGGATATGATCTCGTCGATAAGCTTCCCGCTTTCGGGATCCTTCATAAGCTCGGGGCGGACGTTGGGGTCAAAGGATACTTTGGCGCCGCACTCCTTTGCGGCTTCGGCGGTGTCGATGATCCTTTTGCCGAAGGCGGTGTCAGCCATAACGGAGCAACCCATGATGTGGAAGAATTTCAGCCCGCGCAGCTTGTCCTTTCCCGGTGCGGGGGCAAGCACTGCGGGGGTGTTGCCTATGTGGAATATAAACTTGCGCTCTCCGTCGGAAAAATATGTAACAAAAGCGCAGCCTGTCGAAATGCGGTCGTTAACGATAACGTTTGAGCAGTCGACTCCGTCGCCGCCGAGACGGTTAAGAAGGCATTTTCCGAAATCGTCATCGCCGACGCCGCCGACGATCGCGGCCTTGTGACCGAGACGCGCTGCCGTATCAATAAAAATCGCGGGCGCACCGGATGGGTAGGGACCCTTGAAAACGCCGGCGCGGTCCAGGGGCTGGTCAACGCCGTCGCGCATGATCTCAACGATCATCTCGCCCATTGTCATAATTTCATTCATAGCGGTATCCTCCGGTTTTCATGCCTCGAAATTGTTTCTCAGAAATACCATGGCGTCCGCGATATATTTATCCATGGTCGCTTCATCGGCGCCGCCGGAAAGATCGCGCCATACCTTGATATCGCGTCCTATCTGACCGCCCGCCTTCATAAACGGCTCGGTAACGACCATGCCGTTATATCCTATGTCGCGGAGCGCTTTGCCTATCTCAGCCCAGGGCAGATGACCCATTCCGGGCAGCTTTCTGTTGCCCTCGCCTACGTGCACGTGGGCAAGCAGGTCTCCGGCGCGGCGGAAGGCTGCGGGCAGATCGTCCTCTTCGATGTTCATATGGAACGTATCCAGCAGCAGGCGCACGGACTTTCTGTCAACATCGCGGCAGAAACGAACGCCCTCTTCGCAGTCTGTTATAAGTATCGTTTCAAAGCGGTTGAGCACCTCAAGGGCAATGGTGATGCCGAGACGGTCAGCCTCGTCACCGACGATCTTCATGCCCTCGACGGCGCGCGCCCACAGAGCCTCTTTGTCAAGGTCGACAAAGTCGTAGGGCCAGCAGTTGTAAAGCGCGCCGATGAGGATCTTGCAGTCGATCTTCTTCATCTGATGCATTATGTCGCAGAGGAACTTTATGCCTGCTTTGCGGATCTCGGGGTCCGCGCTTGAAACGTCCTTGTCACGGGGAGGCCCCAGATTTGCGGAGATCTCAAGTCCCAGCTCTTTTGCGGTGTCGCGAAGCTTTGAAAGCTCAGTGTCGCTCATGCCTACAAGATCGCCGGCGCCGATCTCAAGCACGTCCATGCCCGCGTTTTTTGCCTTGTGACAGAGGGCGCAGTAGTCGCCGCCCCATTCGCCGTTCTTTGACCAGTAAGAATAAAGTGTGCCGTATTTCATATTTTTTGTATCCTTTCGGTTTTGATTTTCTTTTTTATGTTCAGCGGCTTCCGCTGATGCCGTAAACCAGCTCCATGGGGGAGACACTTATATCAAACGCTTTTGATATGCCGTTTTCGGAATAGTTCACGGGGATATTGTTTTCGTTGATATAATCGTAGACCTCCCGCCAGCCCTTTTCAAACGCGGCTTTTTGCTCCTCGCTGCCGTTTGTATAGTCGCGTTCATACGCCGCGCTGTATCCGAGGAAAAGCATATGAGCGGAAAGCCGCTCTGTGTTTTCGCGCTCACGATCGGTCCTTGCAAGAGAAGCGGCGCTTTTAAACAGAGCCTGCATTTCGTCGAAGTTCTCTGCGAAATACTCTTTTTTGTATGTGTCAAATGGTTGGTCGTAGTCGTTGAGGACGCAGCCGTCAACGCCGGCTTCGGTCAGCATATCCATATACTGCCATATGTATATCCAGCCGTAACCGTAATAGTATCTGAGAAATTCCTTTGCCTTCTGTTCGTATTCATCTCGGCTCATATCGGCGTTCCACATAAGCTCGCTTATGAGATACGCGTCAAGATCCTCAAAGGAAGAACCGACGGTCCCCACTACATAGAAGCCCTTTGCTCCGTTGTCGCTGAACCACTTGAAATCGTCATACAGCTTGAAATAGTTGGGCTGCGGGCAGAGCAGATAGTATATGTTCGTAGGGTAGTACCAAATGTAGATGTTCTTGCATTTCTCGGCCCAGCCGTCGAAATATGCTTCGTCTATCTTATTTGAGCCCATAAGAGAGCCGTTGAAGTTTATTTTTTCTTTTTCGGAGCATTCTCCCGAGCCTATGGCGTGGGAGGTGCAGCCGTTCCAACAGTACAGAAGCACAATATCGTCGTTGAGCGCCGTTTTTTCGGGCGGCTTTCTGACGGAGGCGTATGCGTTTGTAACGACTGTGATCTCGGGATAGTCCTCATGCAGCGCGTCATCGATCTTATTAACGAAGCGGGCAAGTATGCCGGAGTAGCTCTTCTCCTGCCGCAGAACTTTTCCGCATAAACGGCATTGACAGTACACTTCGTCCGATGCATAGGAGCAGGAGATCTGCGTCAAGCTTTTGCCTATCTCCTCTCCCGAGGCAAGGCGGTCGGAGATAAGCTTCTTCATGTTTTTCAGACAAACGTTGAATGTGTCGGAGTTCGACAGGCAGCGCGCTGTGGTGTTGCCTATCTCGTCTTTCGGAATAAACACGTCAAAGGAATGCGCGTTGGCAAACGTGCGGCATATCCCCCAGCCGTATTTCGGATTCTGCATGGACGGCTGGTCGGTACAGCCGTTCAGCTTGCGCTTAATAACGGTGGAGTACAGATATTTGTCCGCATAGGAATTTATGCAGTTGCTGCGGCAGTCAAATGACGGAACCTCGCGCAGCTCGGTGCCGCTCTTAATATCGGTCGTTTTGCCGTATGAAAGCTCGTAGTCGTCATATGTATAGAAGCGGTAGCCCCAAAGATCTTCAAGTATGGTATAGACCGCATACATACAGCCGCGCTTTGCGCCCGCGCGAATGTATACGCTGCCGTCCTTTACGTTGATCGTAAAGCCGTCGTCGCCGAGCTCTCCCGTTTCATCCTCGGAGAGGATAAAGCAGTGTGCGCCTGCGCTTCTCTCGGAGACTACGGACAAGGTGCTGCCGTCACCCTCTTTTGCGTATTTCGCAAGCTCCTCCGCGGCAAAACGCATATTGTCATTATCGGGGGAGCTCACGACTATCTCATAGCCGTCAATACTTTCGCCGTCAACGGTAAAGCCTTTCCAGCCGAAGCTTTCGGGATAATCATTTTCGAGGGATATTATGCCTACAAGTCCGTATCTGAGCAGATATACATCCAAAGCGTTTGCCGATCCGTCGCGGTTTATATCCGCACCGTAAAGTTCGCTCTCCGATATCATTCCGACGCAGGCACGCCTCAGAAGCAGGCAGTCAAGTGCGTCCACCTTTCCGTCTCCGTTGAAGTCTCCGGTCATATACAGCGAAGAGGCGCCCGCGGGGGCGGCGAACGCAAGGCATGCCGCCGCAAGGGATACCGCAAGTATGAAAGAAATGAATTTTTTCATTGATATGATCCTTTCGGTATGCAGAGGTGAGATAAGGTCGTGCTGAAAACAAATCTCACATATATACTATATTGTATTACATTTATTTCCCGTTTTCAATAGTCTGCGGCGTCATTTGCAAAGATTTTTGCCGACTCATCGTTTGACAATGTTGACAAATTATTACCATTAGTGTATGATATAAATACAGATATTATTTGTATTATCTAAGCTCAAGCGGAAAGGACGGTATGTATATGACTGAAAAACGCAGTGCATACCGTTGTAAAGGCGGCATGACATTTTGCAGCCGCCCGATCGTTTTCTGCGCGCCTGTCCAGGCTGCCTGCCTTCTCGGACGCACAAGACAGCTCATGCTTTTCGTGCGGCACGGCGCGACAGAGTGGAACACCCTTTCCAAACTGCAGGGCAGAGTGGGGGACTTTGTCAATAAACTGAACAAAAAATAAGGGGGATTAAAGATAAACGGCT
>CAUGPT010000028.1:0-24269 GCA_959601495.1 uncultured Eubacteriales bacterium | reverse complement strand
GCATCTTCAGCATCTGGTACTCTTCGATACCGTCGCGCATAAGCTCGACTCTCAGGCTTCCGATGTACGATGTGCCGAAAATGTTTCCCTGACTTGCGCCGTAGAACAAAGTTCCGTTACCGAATATGGAATAACCCGTTGCCGTATAATTGTGACGGTTGGTTTTCCATCTGAGATTTGTAAGAGCGCCGGTCACGGTCGTGTCCACAAAGCTGCCGTTGGTTGAATCGTATTCGTTCCAGTTGTTTGTGCCGTAGTAGAGGTAGCCGGTTATATCGTTCTGATAAAGCTGCCAGAACAGCATCTTTGTCTGAAGTCCGGTATTTTCAATGAGGTGGTTGCAGTAACTGTAGCTCTTGTTCCAGCCTGCGGAATATGTCCACATCTTATATTCATTGCCCTTGTCGCCTTCGACCTGCATATAGGATTTATATCTGCTGTCAAAGTCGCCGTAGAGATTTTCCCAGTTGTAATATCCGCCGCCGTAGCCGCCGGAGTATGTACCGTCTGAGGAAAGGGTGCCGGTAGCGTACAGCCCGGATATTGTGGCGGACAGATTGCGGATCTTGCTTGTTGAAGTGCCTGCATATCCTGCAGCCGTAAGCTCGGACTGCGGTGTGAACGCATATATCTGCGGGCACCAGATCTTTACTGTTCCCGTATCGAGCATTTCCTGCGTAGCGTCTTTCTTGTTTGCAGACGCTATGTTAGCGAGCGGCTGATGATATGTAAAATACGGGTACGGATGGTTCTCGTGGAAGGGAACTACCGACGCGCCGTTCGGCCAGTATTTGTTGAGCAGGCTGTATGCTTCTTTCACATCGTCAACGGTTTTTCCGGGCGTTCTGCCGCCGGCGATGGCGATCTGCTGCTCAAGGCTCATGGGCTCGTCGACTGTGTAGAAATAGAATTTATCTTTAACACTGTCCCAGATGTCGGAATTTTTGAGTTCATCATATATTGCAGTGTATGATGAATAGCTCGTAGTGGAATCCGAATATATCTTTTTGTTTCCACCGCCTGTTTCGGTAACTCTTATTGCCGAAACACGGTCGTTTGTCAGATATTCATTTGACGAATTGAGGGTGCCCGGAACGTCCATCGCGTTTATTCTGTTGCTGAGCAGATAGTTGTAGAATGTTTTATACGAACCGCCGTAGGATGCGTTATTGTCAAGATAGAACGCGGTCTGCAGCGCGGTTTTTTCGCTGAGGGTAAAGTCCCATACATATGCGTAGACCGTCGCCGTCTTTACGACTTCGCCTGCGGAGTTCTTTATATCAAGCTGCGCCGAATACCAGCCGGAGGGTGTATCGGCGGTGCTGGTTATGCGGATAAGGAACGCCTGGCTCTTGCCGCCGTTCAGTTTGAAGGTCTTAACGCGTTTCATGGGAGCGACAGGGTCCGGAGTTTCTCCGGCGCGGATAAACGTGGTGCTTGAATTGGAGCCCTGTACGGAAGCTGCATTAAGGGAGTCTGTCGTAACGTACATTTCATAGTAGATCTCGGCAGACATGGTGTGACCGGCTTCATCCGTGAAAGAGGACACTTCGGCTTTCATGCCGGTTTTGTCCGAATCCGAGTACAGAACAAACTGCGCGCTCTCGATCTCGTTCTTTGCCATGTACACGGAGTATGTGTTCATGCCGGACGGTGTCTTGTCGCTTGTGAACACCTTTTTGAAGGAATGTTCAAACCAAAGCGAGATAGACGCATCCTCATTTGCAGCCGTCTGCTTTACATAGCTGTCGGCGGGATCGTCGGCTTTTGCCGCTACGCCGGTGGTGGCAAAAGGGGTTATACATGTTGCCGCCAGAAGCACAACAGTTACAAGTGATATGAGTATTCTTTTTGAAAGCTTCACTTGCTGATCCTCCTTTATAACTGCTTGTTGCAGTAGATTTTTACATAAATATTTTACCATGATTTGAAGGCTTTGTCAACAAAAGCTTACCATGTTATTTATATATTGTGTATTTTGACAGACACCAAACGACCCGATGTGCACAAAATCTTGAAATTTCGATTTTTTGGTGTTACAATGTAATTAAAGTGGATAATATATTTAAAAACTATGCGAATAAAGTAAAGGATATAACAAAATGGAAAAGACCGAATTTCGTATACCGTACAGAGACGGCAGCCTGCACTGCATTTTGTGGGAGCCGGACGGCGAGCCTTTGGCGACGCTTCAGATAGTGCACGGCATGATAGAGTATGCCGACAGATACGATCAGACGGCGAAGTATTTTGCCGCGAGGGGCTTTGCAGTCATTGCGCACGACCACCCGGGTCACGGACTTACCGCCGAGCGCGACGACGATCTCGGCTATATCCCCAGAGACGGCGGCAGCGAGCTTATGGCGGAGTGCGTCCATCTTGTGACAGAGTATATAGCGGATAAGTATCCCGGCGTGCCGCATTTTATTCTCGGGCACAGCATGGGTTCGTTTATCACCAGACGGTATCTGACGAAATACGGAAAAGAGGTCGACGGCGCGATAATCGTCGGCACGGGCAATCAGAAGCGGTCGACTCTTGCCGCGGCGCGCGCCGTAACGTCGATCGTGAGCAAATTCAAGGGAGAGCGCTACAGAAGCCCGCTCATTACCCGTCTTGCCTTCGGCTCGTACAACAAGCGCTGCGGCGATGACGAAAGCCGCGACGCATGGATATGTTCCGACAAGGAGCTTATGAAGGTGCACGACGCGGATAAATACGCAACGTTTATGTTTACCGCTGCAGGCTACGGCGTTCTTTTTGACACGCTTACGTTCCTTGCAAGGAAAACCGATTTTGAAAACATCCCCAAAGAGCTGCCTATCCTTGTAATGGCAGGGACCGAGGACCCCGTTGGGGCGTACGGCAGAGAGCCTTCGGCATTTGCCAAACAGTGTACCGACGCGGGTATTGCCGACGTTGTTCTGAAGCTGTATGAGGGCGACCGCCATGAAATTCTGAACGAAACAGATAAAGAAAAGGTCTGGGAGGATCTATTCGTGTGGCTTAAAGCACATATGAGCGCTTCCGTCTGAGACGGTAATATGCTTGAAATACTTTGCCTGCCGCGCGGCGGGCGGGAAGGTCGGAAAATGAAAGCGACAAGCGGCAAAAAATATATTCTTTCTTTTGACAGCGGCACGACAAGCGTCAGATGCATCCTTTTTGACAGGCAGGGGTCCGTACGCGCCATGGCTCAGCACGAGTTTACTCAGATCTTTCCCCGTGCCGGATGGGTGGAGCACGACCCCGAGGAGATATGGCGCATGCAGCTTCTGTGCGCGGGGGAGGCGATGGAAAACTGCGGAGCCGCGGCTTCCGAGATCGCCGCGATAGGCATTACAAATCAGCGCGAGACAACCGTCGTTTGGGACAGAAAAACGGGCAAGCCTGTTTATAACGCCATAGTGTGGCAGTGCAGAAGATGCGCGCCGTACTGCAATTCTCTGAAAGAGGACGGCATGTCCGAGCTTATAAAAAGCAAGACCGGTCTTTTGCCGGACGCTTATTTTTCGGCGCCGAAAATACGGTGGATCCTTGAAAACGTTCCGGGTGCGCGCGAGCGCGCCGAGCGCGGAGAGCTGTGCTTCGGAACCGTGGATTCGTGGCTTATCTGGAAGCTTTGCGGCGGCACTCATGTGACCGACGCCTCAAACGCCTCGCGGACAATGCTTTTTAACATACATACAATGCGTTGGGACAGGGAGCTGTGCAGTCTTTTCGGTATCCCTGAATCGATGCTGCCAGAAGTAAAACCGTCATCGTGCGTATACGGAACGACGGATCCGGCGCTGCTCGGTGGAGCTATCCCCGTGGCGGGAGCCGCGGGAGATCAGCAGTCGGCACTGTTCGGGCAGACCTGCTTTGAGGCGGGAGACGTTAAAAATACATACGGTACCGGCTGCTTTATGCTTATGAATACGGGCGACGAGCCTGTTGATTCCGAGGCGGGACTTGTGACAACGGTCGCATGGTCGCTGGGAGACGAAAAGGTCACATACGCGCTTGAAGGCAGCGTTTTTGCCGCAGGCGCGGCGGTGCAGTGGCTGCGCGACGGAACGGGACTTATCGGCAGCTCCGCGGAAAGCGAAAGCGTTGCGGCGCAGGTGACCGATACGGACGGATGTTATTTCGTGCCCGCATTCACGGGGCTCGGTGCACCGTATTGGTCGCAGGAGGCAAGAGGCATTCTCTGCGGCATCACCCGCGGCACAAACAGAAGTCATATCGTGCGTGCGGTGCTTGAGTCTATGGCGTACCAGTCATATGATGTTCTCTGCGCTATGGAAAAGGACAGCGGGCTGTCGCTTTCGGCTCTTCGGGTCGACGGCGGCGCGTGCGCAAACGATCTGCTCATGCAGTTTCAGGCGGATATAGCGGGGATCGATGTCATCCGTCCCGCGTCCGTTGAAACTACGGCTCTCGGCGCCGCATTTCTCGCGGGACTTGCCGTGGGCTTCTGGAGCGATACAAAAGAACTTTCGAAGATCGCCGCATCAGGCGGTACAAGCGTTTTTGAAAGCAATATGAGCAAAGGGCGCAGAGAAGAGCTTCTCCGCGGCTGGCACGATGCGGTCGCAAGGGCGGTTTTGCAATAATTTTTCGGTATGTGTAAGTAATTGTTGATTTGAAGCGGAGATTATAGTATACTGAAATAATAGAAAATCTTTTGCCCGCCGCGCGGTGGCGCGAAAAAGAAGCGCTGATGCGCCTGCGTGCTTCGCAATACAAACGTGAAAGGAATAATTGAAAAAATGGCTCGTGTTTCGAAGATCAATTATTATCTTGATATAGCTCAGACGGTTTCCGAGCGCTCAACATGCCTCAGAAAGCGTTACGGAGCGATAATCGTCAAAAACGACGTGATCATCTCAACAGGCTATAACGGAGCGCCGCGCGGACGCAAAAACTGCTGCGACATAGGCAGATGCACGCGCGAGGAGCTGAACATCCCCCGCGGGGAAAGATACGAGATGTGCCGCAGCGTGCACGCGGAGGCAAACGCCATAATCGCCGCGCCCAGAGACCAGATGCTCGACGCTGAGCTGTATATGTGCTGCACCCAGCCGGGCAGCGGCGAGATAATCAGCGGCATATGCAGCTGCATGATGTGCAAGCGCATGGTGCTGAACGCGGGCATCTCCCGCGTTATCGTCCGCGAGGACAGTGAAAACTATACAGTCTTCAACACCGAGGATTGGGTCACGCACGACGACAGCCTTGAGGGAAAGTTCGGATATTGAAGATGAAGAAATTTATACGTTTTGTCGGTGTGATTGTCTGCGCGGCGTGCCTTTGCGCGTCTCTTGCGTCATGCTCGCACCTGAAAAAACTTACCTACGACTCGTCCGGCATACTTACAGGCAGCGGCGTCGGCACGGGCTATAAATACGCTCCGCTGGGGTACGAGCCCACATCTGTCGGAGATGAATACGCACTGATAGACAACGAAATGCAGGAGATACTTTACCGTATAGGCGATCTTGACCCTGCGGAATGGCTGACCACGGAATATGCCGGCGGTGCGACCATGGTATACTGCAGCGCCGATACAGAGCTCCCCGACCTTGAGGAGCTGAAGCCCGAAACCGCCTATTTCTGCATAAAGGGCGACACACCGGATCTTCTCGCCGAGATCGGCAAGGGGGACGGAGAGGGCGAGCTTATAGAAAAGCTTTGCGGCATGCTCTGCGACCCCGACACCGAGGACGAGATGTGGCCGCGCACAGACATAAACGAAAGCTATCTTTTGAGGTTTTATTCGTCGGACTGGCCCGCGATATACTACAGCGTAACGTACGCCGACTGCGCATCGGGAAATTACATCTATGACAAGATCGGCGGGAAATGCGTTAAAATCGGAGATGAACTTGAAAAATACTATGAAAGCACAAACACTTCCGACAATGTCGGATGACAGAACAAATAAATGCTGCGGCGCGGTCTGCGCGGAAGAGACGGAGATTGAAAAAACGGCGGAAAAGCTTTGCGCCGAGGCAGAGCCGCGCGCGCAGAAGAGCGCGCCCGAGAGGGAGCGCCGGCTTGTTTTGTTTGTCTGCACGGGCAACACCTGCCGCAGCCCCATGGCTGAGGCACTTTTCAATGCAAAATATGCCGGGGAAGACAAGAGTGCCGCTTCGTGCGGACTGTTCGTTACGGGAAGGACGATTTCCGCAAATGCCGAAAAAGCGTTGGAGGATGCGGGCGTACACGGCTTTTCCCATATGCCGCAAAACGTAAATTCAGAGCTGATGCGGCGCGCCGATCTCATCGTGGGCATTACGGGCTCGCACGCTTCGCAGCTAATAATGAGCTATCCGCAGTTCGCCTCGAAGATCGCCGCTATGCCGAAAGACATTCCGGACCCATACGGCGGCACGCTTGAAGACTACAAGAGGTGTCTTGAGAAGATAGACGAAGGTCTTGCGGCGGCGTTCGCGCCGAAAAAAGGAGACTTGGGCGGCGCGGCAAATGATAAAAACACAGACGAAGGCTGCTGCGGCGAAACGGAAAGCGGTAAAAACGACACAGACGCAAACGGCTCCGACGGCGGTGGCGAAAAGTGAAGCGCATAGGCGATCTCTGCACCGCGTACGGCGGTGAGTATGTGCTTTTTCTGGGTGAGGCAGGCGACGGCGGCACATTTTCGGCTCTTGAGCTCGTGTGCTTTCCCGAGGACCCGTGGTCGCCCGAAATGTTTGAATCGTCACTGGAAAATCCGGGCTGCAAGGTGCTTGCGGTCCAAAACAGGCAAATGACTAAAATATGCGCCTACGGCGTTCTGTACGCCGCTGCCGATGAAGCGGAGATCGCGAATATCGCAGTCATGCCGCAGTGTCGCAAAGAGGGCATAGGCAAAGCGCTGCTTTGCGAAATGCTTGAAATTGCAAGGCGCGGCGGGGCTTGCCGCTGCTTTCTCGAGGTGAGGCAGTCAAACGAAGCGGCACGATCGCTTTATAATTCTTCAGAGTTCGAAGAAATAGGCAAACGCCGAAATTACTACAGCTTTCCCCGCGAGGATGCAATAGTCATGATGCGCACGCTGTGAAGGGCGCGCCGTTTAACGCGTGGGAAAAATGCGGGCGCTGCCCGAAAACATAAGACAGAACAAAATGAGAAAGGCAGAAAAATGCTGATCCTTGCAATAGAATCTTCATGCGACGAGACCGCTGCCGCGGTCGTCCGCATGAGCGAAAACGAACGTGAGATACTGTCAAACGCCGTGGCAACGCAGATAGAGACCCATGCGCTGTACGGCGGTGTGGTGCCCGAAATAGCAAGCCGGGCGCATATTGAGGCGATAGTTCCCGTGGTGCGCCGCGCGGTCTCGGACGCCGGCATTGAACTTTCGGATATAGACGCCGTGGGCGTAACTTATTCTCCGGGGCTAATAGGCTGCCTGCTCGTGGGCGTGAATTTCGCGAAAAGCCTTGCGATGTCCCTCGGCGTTCCGCTTGTCCCGGTAGATCATATCAAATCGCACACGGCGGCGGCGTATTTTGTCAGCGACAGGCTCAGCGCCCCGTTTATGTCGCTTGTAGTCTCCGGCGGGCACACATCGTTTTATAACGTTCCCAAGCCTCACATTTTTGAGGAGATCGGCGGCACGAGAGACGATGCGGCGGGAGAAGCTTTTGACAAAGTAGGCAGAGTTATGGGGCTTACATATCCGGGCGGCGCCGCAATGGACGCCCTTGCGAAGAAGGGCTACGAGGCAAGAGCGGCAGGAAAAGTCGCCGAGCGGCTTCACTTTCCGTCGCCGGCTATTGCGGACGAAAGCTTTGATCTTTCCTTCAGCGGATTGAAGACCGCCTGCGTAAACCATATCCACAACCTGCGTCAGAAGCGCGGACTTGATAAGGACGCAAAGCTTGAGGACGGCGAGATGGCGGAGATCGCTGCCGCGTTTACCGACGCGGTAGTGGACGGCATCTGCCGCAAGCTGAGGACAGCTCTTGAAAAAACGGGAGAAAAAAAGCTTGTGCTCGCGGGCGGTGTCGCGGCAAATTCACATTTGCGCCGAGGCGTTGAAAAAGTCGCCGCGCAGTGCGGAGCAGAGCTTTTCATGCCCCCTCTTTCGCTTTGCGGTGATAACGGCGCAATGGTTGGTGCGCAGACGTACTTTGAATATCTTGCGGGCGTTCGGGCGCACAGCGATCTGAACGCATACGCGTCAGGCGAGGGAGCTGCCGCGGCAAGGGCTCTCATGGAGTGCACGGCGGCAAAATAAGGCGAAAAACGGCAAGGTTTTGCAATTGGCTAACTGTTATCTGCGATTGACGAAATAAAGCCTGTTTTTAACAAGTGCCGAAAAGTTTTCAACAGGGTTTTCAAAACCATGTTGAAAACCCAATGTTTTCAATGTATTTCGGTTTTATGCAATTGAAAAAGCCAAAAAAGGCATATGAATATAACCATTTTGTGTCAAAATAATGAACGGCAACTGCCGATTTGAAACGCAGCGCCGCAGATGGCGCGGCGCTGCCATACAGAAACTGAAAAGGGGAAACTTTTCTTGAAAATAAGTGCAATTATAAACGGTCAGTGCATTATAGTTCCTACGGAAGCGGTTATGAAAAACCTGCCGGAGGCAAACGGAACAAAGCTCAAGGTGCTGCTTTGCGTGCTCGCCTCGCCGGAGTTTGATGCCGACGCTTTGTGCGATCAGCTTGATATAACGAAAAAAACGCTCATGTCCGCCATCGACTACTGGGTCGGGTGCGGAGTCCTGAAAACGGAAGGGACAGACCCCTCCGATGTGAAAGCGCCGCGAAAGCCTGCCGAAAAATCAACATCGGCACCGAAAACGACAGTCGTCGCGGAAAATGTTACGGTAAAGAGGCCTGCCGTAATGCGGGCGTCCGTTCTGCCCGATTACACGGCGGAAGAAATATCGCGGTTTCTTGAGGAAAACAGCGATGCCCAGCAGATAATCAACGGCTGCCAGCAGATACTGGGAAAAATGTTCCGCAGCAGGACTGAAATAGAAACCATAGTGGGACTTATGGATTATCTCAAGCTCGGCGAGGACTACATATTTCTTCTGTGCTCATATTGCGCAAAGATAGGCAAAACGTCGCTGAGATATGTGGAAAAAACGGCGGTGGAGCTTTTTGACCGCGGCATTACCGAATACAAGGAGCTTGACTCGTATCTTCTCGCGAGAGAAAACGCAAACAAGCTTGAGGGAAAGCTGCGTAAGCTTTTCGGCACGGGCGCCAGATCGTTTACGAAAAAAGAAAAAGATATAATTGAAACATGGGCAAAGCGCGGTCTTTCTTACGAGCTTGTTGAGCGCGCGTATGAGGTGACGGTGGAGAACACCGGCAGCGCTTCAATGCCGTATTGCGGCGCGGTGCTCGACAACTGGTACACAAGCGGCATACGCACCGCGGACGAGGCAGAAGCCGCAATCGCAAGCTACAAGCACGATAAAGAAAACGCAAAGGATAAAAAGGGCAGCTTTGAAACGGACGATTTCTTTGAAGCCGCCCTGCGCAGATCCTACTCTGATGAGAAATAAACCATACGGAGAAATGAGTTATGGCAGGCGAGAAGAATTATTATAAGGAAGCACTGGAAGCGCTGAACAACAGGCGCGAAAGAGAGCGGGAAAGGTGCGAGAAGCGCCGCGAGGAGGTATATGCCGCCTCTCCCGAGGCACGGGAGGCGGACATAGAGCTTTCGCGCACGGCGTCCAAGCTGTTTTTTGCCGCGAGGCAGGGCGGAGACGGGGAAATTGAGAGGATAAAGGAAGAAACGCGCCGCCTGCGCCGCCTTTACCGCGAAAAGCTTGAAGCCGCCGGATTTCCCGCCGACTATACCGATATGAAATACCGCTGCGAAAAGTGTCATGACAGCGGCTTTGTTGGCGTTGATATGTGCACATGCCTCAAAGCCGATATCGCGAGAGCGAGACTTGCCGATTCCGACATGGGTCCTCTTGCGGATGTGCAGCGCTTTGACAATTTCTCTCTTGATTACTACAACGGCGATAACCGCAGGGCTGCGGAGTACAATCTGCACGCACTGGAAAGCTTCGCCGCGCGCTTTACGAAAAACAGCGGCGAATCGTGGCTTCTCATCGGCGCAACGGGACTGGGCAAGACACACCTGTCCACAGCGCTCGGCGTTGAGGTCATCCGCCGCGGCTACGACGTTGTATACAAAAGCGTGCAGAGCATGCTTGACGATTTCGAGGCGGAGCAGTTCCACGGAGCCTCTCCCGACGTTATCAGAAAGTATTACGACTGCGATTTGCTAATAGTGGACGATCTCGGCGTTGAGATGAGCACGCAGTTCAATATATCGTGTATATATAATGTAATAAACACCCGCATGAACGCGCGCCGCTCTACGGTTTTCAGCACCAATCTTTCGCAGAAGGAGCTGCGCGACAAATATGCCGACCGCATTACGAGCCGCCTGTTCGGATCATATAAGCCGCTTGTGTTTTCCGGCGTTGACGTCCGCAGACAAAAGCTTTCGCGATAAGCGGCTAAAAGTTATCGGCAGATGACATTGTAAAGGACGGCAAAATATGAAAAAAATCATTGCAATTATAATTGCGGCACTCAGCGCCGCGCTGCTTCTGTGCTCATGCTCGGCAAAGCCGGAGTGCAGGCCCGAGGCGGCTGTTGCGGCGCTCGGCGAGGCTGAGAACGTGCCTGTATGTTTATACTCCGACAGTGCGGAAAGCACTGCCGCAGATACTTCCGACGAAGCCTCCTCCGATAAAAGCGGAGCATCGGCGCTGCCCGTTATCCCCGACGGAGCGGGACTTGCGGCGCTTCTCAAGGGAGAGTGGGCAGAGTGCTCCGGCACTTCTCTCGGAAATAAAAAGCTCAGCATAACCGTTGCGACACAGTATGAGATATGCCTGTTCGACAGCGGCAAAGCCATGATATATTACGGCTACTGCGGCATTTTTGAAAAGGACAGACAATACTATACGGTGTCACTTGACAGCGGACTTGACGCAGTTCTTGAGTATGTCCGCCAAAACAGTATAAAAGCGCCGCAGGATTGACGGGCGCAAATGTGCGAGGACGGGAGAAAATACGCAAATGAAGATCGGTGTTATGGTGGAGTCCTTCAGAAAGGGCTTCAGAGAGGGCGTTGAAGAAGCGGCAAAACTCGGTGTCTCGGGTCTGCAGGCGTATATGACGCCTTACGGCTTCATGACGGCGGAGGATATGAGCGCCGGGCGCGTGCGCGAAACGCTGGACATAGTTTTGTCAAACGGGCTGGAGTTTTCCGCCATATGCGGCGATTTCGGCATGGGCTTTGACAACGAAGATAATAATAGGATATATGTAGATAAATCGAAGAGGGTCCTTGAAAAATCCAAAGAGCTGGGCTGCAATATCGTAACGACCCATATCGGCGAGGTCCCCGAGGCGGAGTGTGAGAAAAAGGAAATAATGAGAAAAGCGTGCCGCTCTCTTGCAGAGTACGCCGACTCGATGGGCAGCGTGTTCGCCGTTGAGACCGGTACGGAAAAGGGAAGCGTTCTCCGCGATTTTCTGGACAGCCTCGGTGCGGGCGGCGTGCGGGTGAATTTTGACCCCGCAAACCTTGTGATGGTGGCAGGAGAGCGCCCGGAGAATGCCGTCGCTGCGCTGGCACCCTACATAGTACATACCCACGCAAAGGACGGCTATAAGCTTGACGCATCTCTTCCGAAAGACGCTTGCTTTGAGGTAGACGGGCGAATGGCAGATCACACAGCACTTCTCGGCATGGGACGCAGCTATATAGAGGTGCCTCTGGGAGAGGGCGGGGTGGATTTTGACACATATCTGCCCGCGCTTGCCAAAACGGGATACGACGGATATCTTACGGTAGAGCGCGAGGTCGGCGCCGATCCCGTGCGCGACATCGGCGCGGCGGTCGCCTTTCTCAGAGAAAAGCTTGAAAAATTCAGGCTGTAAATAGGCGCATTGCCGACGGTCCTTGATAAAAAATGAGGGCGGCTGCAAACGCAGCCGCCGTTTTTTATGAATATATGCTAAGTCAGCCGCCGCAGCCGCATCTGTTGTTGCAAAGACCGTAAACGATAAGCAGGGCGATGATTATAAGCCATACAACCTCATTTTGGAAAAGATCGCAGAAGCAGTTCATAGTATTTTCCTTTCGTCGTATATTTTAGCGAACCTTTCGGTTCAATCCGGAGCTTTCCGGCTCCAATATAATTGTATGACCGCAGGCAGCATTGTGTGCAAAGGATAGTTTCGGCGTCTCTCCCGCCCGCCGCGGCGCAATGTAAGATAATGTTGCAAAAAGAAACATTATATGGTACAATTATCCTGTAAATGCCGTAACGGCACGGGTATTGCGAAAATGATGCCGCCTATACCGAATTTTCGGGATGGGGCGCCGAAACGCTGAAGCCCGAAAACACATTACAAAACGGAGGAAATACCATGAAAAAACTGACAGCGGCGCTGCTCGCGCTCATCTGCGTTCTTACACTGGCAGCCTGCGGCAAAACAGCCGAGAAAAAAGAGTTTGCCCCCGGAAAAATTGAAGGCAATGTTTACACAAGCGAGTTCGCGGGCATAAAGCTTGAGGCAGGCAGCAGCTGGACATTTGCAACGGACGATGAGGTGTCTGAGTTTGCGTCTGAGCAGGCTGACGGCAGCGACGGCACGGACGATGGAACGGTATACGACGCAATGCTGTCTAACGACGCTTCCGGCGCGAATATCATCATCATGTACCAAAGTATAACGAAGCTTTTCGGCGGAAAGCTGTATTCCGCGGAAGAATACGCCGATGTACTGGCGGAGGGGCTTGAAAGCAATGCGGATGTAGGCTACAAGACCGACAGCTGCGAAAAGATCGACTTCTGCGGATCGGAGAGCACCTGCCTTACACTGAAGGCGGATTATCTCGGCATTGACCTTGAGCAGACTTATATCGTCCGCGAGGTCGGTGACTATATGCTTGTGGTGTGCCTTACATATTCAACGTCAAGGGGTACATCGCTTGACGGTATGCTGTCCATGTTTTCCGCTCTTGACGACTGAAAAAGTATGGTGTGCCGTCCGCGCCGCATCGGTGCGGACGGCACCTTTTTGAAATTTTGCCGCGCGGCGGCTTTTGGCAAGGGACTTTTATGAAAAAAACATTTGTGACCGTAATGCCGAACCATATCGGCGCATTTTTGAAGGCAAGCCGATGCTTTGCCGAGATCGGAGTCAACATCACGCGCGTAAGCTACAACAAGGCTGTCGACTCGCACATGCTCTTTATTGATGCGGAGGGCACCGAGGAGCAGCTTGAAAAAGCGTCGAAAAAACTCGGCGAGATAGGTTATCTGCAGTGCGGCGAGGACGGCAAAAACGTTATTCTTCTGGAATTCCGCCTGCGCGATGTTCCCGGAAGCGTTAAGGATGTGCTGGAGCTTATAAGCGATTTCAGCTTCAATATTTCTTATATGAGCTCGCAGGAGAACGGCTCCGGCTGGCAGTATTTCAAAATGGGCATTGTTGCCTCCGATGCGGACAGACTGGAGCTGTTTCTCGGCGCGGCGAGACGTATATGCGACGTTCGTGTGCTGGACTATAACCATGCGGACAAGATATACGACAACAGCATATTTTATACTCATTTTGTGGGCGAGCTTTCTTCGATGATGGATATCTCCCCCGCCGTGCGCGAGGAGCTTCTCGTATATGTGAACCTTGCCATGCAGCAGCTTGACGAGGCGGGAGTTTCTCCCTACCGCACCTTTGACAGCATAAGCCGCTTCTGCGAGCTTTTGTCAAAATCGAGAGGGGAGGGCTTTTCGCCGCGCATAACAAGACACACTGCGGCGCATGACACGGAAATAATCCTTATAGAGCCTCCGTGCGGCAGCAACACTGCTATAATCCGCAGCCGCGGAGAGTATCTTTTTGTGGATACGGGCTACGCATACTGCAAAGAGGAAATGCTGAAAATTTTCCGTACTCTGATACCGGAATACGATAATATCGAAAAGCGGGTGTTCATAACCCATGCCGACGTGGATCACTGCGGGCTTTTGTCCGAGTTTGACGCGGTGTACGCGAGCGCCGGCTCGGCGGAATGCCTGAGACTGGAATATGAAAACGGCAACGGCTACAGAGAGCGCAATCCCCTGCACAGACCGTATATACAGATATGCAAAATTCTCACATCATACCGCACGACCCCGCCGGAGAAGGTGGTCGTTGTCGGCAACGCCGATCCCGCGGACGGCACTCTTGTGTACACGGGCACATTTGATTTCGGCGAGCTGCATTTTGATGTATATCAGGGCGGAGGCGGACACCTGAGAGGCGAGTCGGTGCTGATAGACTACGAAAACCGCATCGTTTTCAGCGGGGACGTTTATGTCAATTTGAAGGAAATGACCCCGCAGCAGGCGCAGTATAACAGGTATGCGCCCATACTTATGACCTCGGTCGACACGGACCCGAAGCTTTGTGCAGAGGAGAGGCGCGCTCTCTTTTCTCTCCTCGGAGAAGGAGAGTGGCAGATATTCGGCGGCCACGGCGCGAAGAAGACTTATACTGTCGACGCGGACGGGCGGCAGAACAACTAAAACAAGCGGTGTAAAGCCTCTCCGCGGCAGTTTTTTCTGCCGCGGGGAGGCTTTTTCGCACTTTATGCCCGACGTGTTTTTTGCGCTGAGTTAAAGTAAAAAATACAGATAAAATCAGTAAAACGACTTGCCAAAAAGCAAATTATATGGTATACTTGGTATGCATACCAATAAATTGGCAGGATGTGAAATAATGGCGTTGAGAAAAGGCAGTATCGAAACGAAAAACCGAATACTTTCCGCCTGCGTCAGGCTGTTTCTCAGGCAGGGGTATCACAACACCCCCATCAGTCAGATAATCAGCGAAGCGGACGTTTCGGTCAGCACGTTTCAGAACATATTCCGCACAAAGGACGGCGTACTCGGAGAGCTTATAGAGTTCATGTTCGGCAGCCAGTTCGGCGCGGCGCGAGGCATCGCGGGGGAGAGCTTTCCGCCTGTATACGTTTACGCTGTCGAGACCGCGCTGCAGCTTGTTTTGACGGAGCTTAACGAAAATCTGCGCGACATATATCTTGAGGTATATACCGTGCCGGAGACTGCGGAGTATATCCACGTGCATACGGCAATGGAGCTGTACAGAATATTCGGAGCATATTTTCCGGGATACACGGAAAGCGATTTCTACGAGATCGAGATCGGCACGGCGGGGATAATGCGCGGGTATATGGCGAAAAAATGCGATATACATTTTCCGCTCAATAAGAAAGTCGGGCGATTTCTGTCGCTGTCTCTTCGGGCACTCAGGGTGCCGGAGGAGGAACTGGCAGATGTGCTTTCATATATAAATAAAATAGACCTGTGCGCCCTTGCAAACGGAGTTATGCAAAAGCTGTTTGCGGCGCTTGAGATGCGATTTGATTTTTCTCTTACGGATGAAAGTGAGGAAGCGAAATGAAAAAAAGAATTGTGAGTATCCTGCTTGCGGCAATAACTCTTCTTTGTGCGCTGCCGTTTACCGTCCCCGCATACGCAGCGGTAACAGAGGATTACAAGCTGCAGCCCGGCGGCACGTACTATTTCGATCTGTCGTCCTTTGATTTCGGCAAAGAATCGGATGAGGTGCCCGATGCTACTCTCCACTATGTGCCGTTCAAATATGTCGGCGCGATCCAGGCATACAAGCTGTCATCCCCCATGAAGACCGATCAGGCGTATGCGGACGCACACGCATACAAGCACAGCGTGTTTGTTGCAGAGTGCATCGTAGGTCGTGTCACATGGTCCGATATGTCCTCTAAAGGCTATGCGTACGGCACATCGTATTCCTCGGGAAATATAGAATACGAAATGCGCGCTCCCTCCGGCGGAAGCACCAATAAAAGGACCAATGCCTCTCCCGCTTCCAACGAATGGGATACGATACTCGATAAAAACAGCGAATACATAAAGGCATCGGAGAACCAAGAGGCATGGTGTCAGGACCTGTATGATGATGGTCTTTACGTGGACCCGCCCTTCGGCGTTACCCGCGGAATCCGCGAGTCTCGCTCCTTCTATGTTCTCCAGAGATATTCCGACACGCGCGCAGGATATAAGCCTATACTTGAGATCACTTCGAAGTTCAGCCAGCTTAAGTCAAACGGGCTTAAAGAGGTAACTCTCGATCTCGACGGCGCGTCTGTGGGCGAGACGAGCGGCAGCATAAAGATCATCGTCAAAAACGGAGCTACATTCAAAGCGCCTACAATAGAGGGTATCACCATACCCAAGGGCGCAAATGACGAGGGCTTCAAGTGGCAGGACGAATTCGGCAATCTGTATTCCCCCGGCGACAATGTAAACTACAAGGCGACTACCCTCAAAGCGCTCTGGAACAAATATCAGCAGTTCACCCTCGATGTGGGCGAGACATATTATTTCGATCTTTCGTCTGTGTCTGTTCCCGGCTCGATAACAGTAGACCGCAACTCCGGCGGCAATAAGATAAAGGGCGTTCCTGACAGATCGCTGCACTATGTGCCCTTCACCTTTGCAGGCACGATCGATGCATACTCTCTTGACTCTTATCAGCTTACGACCGAGGAGTACGCGGAGCAGAACAGATACAAGCACACGCTTCTCGTATCCGACTATGTCCTGACGGAGCTGACGTCGTGGAACACGATAAACGCGGCGGGGCTTATATACGGCAAGGACTATTCAAGCGGAAATATAGATTATAAGCTCAGAGCGCCGTCAGGCGGCAGCGGAATTGACGATACGCATCTGCGCGAGGGCGGCACGCCCACATCAAACGAGTGGGATCAGCTGTATCTGCGGGATACGGGTCTTATAAAAAACAATACTTATCAGAAGCGCAGCTACGGTCAGGACGCGTTTGTGGAAAACTCCGCCTCCGGCGACACTTTAGCCGTCAACCGTGGATACATGTCCGACAGGTATATTATGGGCTACGGCTGCGACAAAGCGGGATTTGACCCGGGCTACAGACCCGTGCTTGAGATCATGAACGCCGCCCAGCTTACCGCCGACGGGCTGAAAGAGGTAACTCTCGATCTGAACGGCGGCAGCATCAAGGATATAACGGGCAGCATAAAAACGCTTGTCGCGGCGGGGAAGGCTTTCACGGCTCCGCCCTCAGCAGGCATAAGCCGTCCCGCAGGCGGAACGTATTTTGCATGGATCGACGAAGCCGGCAACAAATACGCCCCCGGCGAGAGCGTGCCCGCAAGTGTTGCAAAGCTTACTGCCGACTGGGACGCGCCCACATATACACTAACGTATAAGCCGGACGGCTACAGCGCGGAGAGCGATACATATACTGATACAAAAACCTATGATGCAGATCTCACTCTCAGAGGCGAAACGTATACCAGAATCGGATATACGCAGACAGGCTGGACCGAGGATGGCTCGTCGACATATGCCCTCGGCGCGCAGTATACGGAAAATAAAGCGGCAACGCTTTATCCCGTATGGCAGATAAAAACATATTCGGTAAAGCTTTATCCCGGCGCGGACGGCAAGGGAGAAATGCGGGAGATCACCAAAAATCACGGTGAAGCAGTAATTCTTCCCGACGGTCTGTTTACCCGCACGGGATACAGACAGATCGGCTGGGCGCTGTACGACGGCGGCGAGCGCGCATACGGCACCGATGCTATCTATGAAGCGGATGAGGCGGTCTCACTTTATCCCGTATGGCAGGAAATTTCGGACTATAATATAGTTTTTGACACGGCAGGCGGTTCGGCGGTCGTAAGTCGAACGGGACTTACATGGTCGGCAAAGGTACTTGACGGCGTCATTCCTCCCACAAGGGACGGATACGAATTTCTCGGCTGGAAGTACGGCGACAGAGCCGTCGGAGCGGACGATACGTACGGCGATATTGCCGAAAACGACAGCGTTAAGACCGTCACGCTTACGGCGCAGTGGAAAGATATTGAGGCGCCGAGCGGCACCGTTACCGTGGGCACAAGCACGTGGCGCGAGTTTGTAAAAACAATAACCTTCGGGCTTTTCTGCAACGATACTGTAAAGGTTGAAATAGCAGCACAGGACAACAGCGGCAGCGTGACGGTTCAGTATTTTCTCAGTGATAAGGACTATACCGCAGATGAGCTTTCGGAGCAGAGCTTTGAAAATTACAACGGAGCGTTCTATATTTCCGAAGAGAATAACTATATAGTATACGTAAAGCTCACCGATCCTTCCGACAATGTAAGCTATCTGAGATCGGACGGGATCGTCATCGACAAGACCGCACCCGTGATCTCGGGCATTGAAAACGGAAAAACGTACTGCGGTGAGAAAATCGTCACCGTTTCCGATCAACACAAGGTAAAGGTGTTTGTAAACGGCAGCGAGGTCGCCCTTAACGACAGCGCAAGCTTTGTGCTCGGAGCATCCGACAGCAGCATCAGTGTTGAGGCTGTAGACGAGGCGGGCAACCGCACGATCTATGAAGTCAGGATCAACAGCGGGCATACATACGGCG
The DNA here is from genome assembly GCA_959601495.1 of uncultured Eubacteriales bacterium. Classification (GTDB taxonomy): domain Bacteria; phylum Bacillota; class Clostridia; order Oscillospirales; family CAG-272; genus Avispirillum. Next base: position 5,754 of record CAUGPT010000028.1, on the reverse strand, counting down.
GCGCATGGCTGGTTGAAAACGGAAAGTACTGGAGACGCTGCAAATACTGCGACAGCGAGTCGGATAAAAAGGATATTCCCGAGATAGAGATAAACGCCCCCGGCAAGGTATGCAGGACACAGGACATTACGGCGACGTTTGAGATGCCGGAGGGCACAAGCCTTGCGTCAGTCGGCTACGGAGACGACATGCACGGCGGCGAAGCTTCCTCTGTAACTTTGGAAAACGGCATTTACACGGCGCTGATCTCAGCGACGGATTATTTTTCGGATTTCGACACCATCGGAGTTATAGTCTATGCCGAGACTTCTGACGGCTTCAGATTCAGCTGTATGAAGACCGTTCTGATCCAAAACAGTCACGCTGGCGGCACGGCGACATGCACTGAGAGCGCAAGATGCGATACCTGCGGCGAGAGCTACGGCGACAGAAACCCCGACAACCACACCGACACCACCGAGTGGGTATGCACCGAAACAGAGCATACGCAGAAATACAAGTGCTGCGGAGCGGTGACCGTTCAGACCGAAGCCCACGAGTGGGAAAAGGGCGTTTGTGCCGAGTGCGGATACACATGTGTTCACGAGGGCGGAATCGCAACCTGCCTTGCGTCGGCAGTATGCAAATACTGCGGCGAGAGCTACGGCGACAGAAACCCCGACAACCACACCGACACCACGGAGTGGATATGTACCGAGACCGAGCACACGCAGAAGTATAAGTGCTGCGGCGCGGTGACCGTTCAGGCCGAAGCCCACGAGTGGGAAAACGGCGTCTGCGCCGAGTGCGGATACGTCTGCGTACACGAGGGCGGAATCGCAACCTGCCTTGCGTCGGCAGTATGCAAATACTGCGGCGAGCGCTACGGCGACAAGGCTCCCGATAACCACACCGGCACCACCGAGTGGGTATGCACCGAGACAGAGCATACGCAAAAATACAAGTGCTGCGGAGCGGTGACCGTACAGACCGAAGCGCACGAATGGGAAAACGGCGTCTGCGCCGAGTGCGGATACGCCTGCGTACACTCCGGCGGGACCGCTACCTGCCTTGAGCGCGCGGTATGCAAATACTGCGGCGAGCGCTACGGCGACAAGGCTCCCGATAACCACACCGGCACCACCGAGTGGGTATGCACCGAGACAGAGCATACGCAGAAATACAAGTGCTGCGGAGCGGTGACCGTACAGACCGAAGCACACGAGTGGGAGAACGGCGTCTGCGCAGAGTGCGGATATATCTGCGCACACTCCGGCGGTAAGGCAACATGCACCGAGCGTGCAAAGTGCGAGATATGCGGCGAATACTACGGAGAGCTTGATCCCGCCGGTCACGGCCATGTTGACCACGTGGACAGCAAGGACGCGACAAAGGATTCCGAAGGGAACCGCGAGTACTGGCACTGCGACGACTGCGACGGATATTTCTCCGATAAATCCGCGTCGTCAAAGAGCAGGATATCCAAAGAAGATACGGTGATCGAAAAACTTTCGGAGAGCGGAAAGGCTCCCCGCACCGGCGACGGCATCGTGCTTCTCGCAGTACTGTTTACAGTAAGCTGCGCTGCTGCGGCAGAGCTTGCGATCGTCATAAAACGCAAAAAACGCGGCGAAAGATGACAGGCTGCACGGCAGAATAACGTAACAGAACGGACAACGCGGCACACTTTTTTATGAAGTGTGCCGCATCTTTATTTGCCGCGCAAAAGAAAAAACGTTGATTACGGTCGCGGGGACTGCTATAATAGACCCATGGGGGTGAACATATGGAACTTCGTGTGCTGAACTATTTTCTCTCCGTTGCCCGCGAGGAAAGCTTTACAAAAGCGGCGCAGCAGCTTCATCTTACTCAGCCGACGCTCTCAAGACAGATAGCGCAGCTTGAAGAAGAACTGGGCGTTTGCATTTTCAGGCGCGCCAACGGCAGAGTGACTTTGACCGAGGACGGCATGATACTTCGCCGCAGGGCGCAGGAGCTTTTGTCTCTTGCGGATAAAACGAAACGCGATTTTCTGTATAAGGGCAAAGAGCTTGAGGGCACGGTCACCGTCGGCAGCGGTGAATTTCTGTCTACTCGCATACTTACCGACTGTATGGCGGCCTTCAGAAAAGACCACCCGCTTGTGCATTTTGAGCTGTACAGCGGCAACGCGGCGAATATACGCGACAAAATCGAGCGCGGGCTGCTTGATCTGGGGCTTATGTCGGAGCCTGTGGATATACGCAAATACGAGTTTGTTCCCATGCCTCAGAAAGAGCAGTGGGGAGCAATTGTTCCCATCGGCTCTCCTCTTGCCGAAAAAGAATTCATCACGCCGAAGGACCTTGAAGGCATACCTGTAGTTTCTGCTGTCAGCGATATAGCACAGGGCAGCATAGGCCGCTGGCTGGGAGAGCGCAGCTCCAAGGTTGATGTTATTGCAAAAGGAAACCTTTTGTATAATGAGGTAATGATGGCTCGCAGCAACGGCGGCGCCGCTATCGGGATACGGCTCAACAGCCGATACGACGGAACGGTATTTATCCCGTTTTCCCCTGCGCTTGAGAGCGGGACGGCGGTAGCATGGAAAAAAGAACAGGTCTTTCCCGCGGCAGCGAGCGCGTTTATGGAGTTCGTAAGGTCATACATAAAAGGCATAGACAAGTATGGATTATAAGTATTAGACATTTTGTATAAAACGGTATATAATAAAGGCGTCCCGGGATGGGACGCCTTTGATTTTACCGTATGACGGAAGGGAGGGACGGTGCAAATGACCGGAGCAGAACTTTGCAAGCGCTGCGGAGTGCCGCCGTCGACACTTCGTCAATATAAAAAACTGTGCACTGGCAAAGAGACTACGACGAGAGCGACGTCCGACGTATCGGCACTTTCATGACTCTTTGCGAGGCGGGCTTTTCGCCGGGAGACGCGGTGCGGTTTCTAGACTGCGGCGATGAGAACGACGACGGAAAACTCAGACTGCTGCGCGACAGAAGAGGCGCGCTGCTTGACGATATCCATGAGAAGGAGCGGCTGCTCTCACAGCTTGACTGCCTTGCTTTTAAAATCACAAAAAATAAATGAAACAAAAGGAGATGCCATTATGAAAAAAGTAATATCCGTTATTCTGATGCTGGCGCTTTGCCTTGCGTTTGTCTCGTGCGGGTCCGCAAAAACGGCGCAGGACGCCGCGAAAGACAGCACAAAAGAAACTCAGCCGACGCAAAATGAGAGCACTGCGCCCGACAGCGGCAGCGCGGATGTCCCGCAGACGGACAACGCAGACGCAAAGTCTGTTGTAGTGTATTTTTCCGTAACGGGCAACACAAAGAAGGGCGCGGAGCATATAGCCGAGGCGACGGGATCGGATATATACGAGATCGTCCCGAAAGAGCCTTACAGCGACGACGATATCGACTATTCCAACGACAACTGCCGCGCCAATAAGGAAATGAACGACGACAGCGCCCGTCCGGAGATAGGCGGCGAGACGCTGGATCTTTCGGGATACGATACGGTGTATCTCGGCTATCCCATCTGGTGGGGCACAATGCCGAAAATCATTAACACGTTTCTAGATAAATATGATCTCGGCGGCAAGACCGTAATGCCGTTCTGCACATCGGGAGGCAGCGGAATTTCTACGTCCGTATCCGCCATAAGAAACGAAGAACCGAATGCCGATGTCCGCGACGGACTCCGTGTCTCCGGCAGCGGCGACAGCTCCGTAGATGCATGGATATCGCAGAACACCTCCGAGAAATAAAAGCAAAGGGGAAATATATATGAAATATACAAACCGCGAAGATTTCGAAAAAGCCGACCGCTTCGGCATAGGCGCGCCCAATGACGCGTATGCGCCTTATTTTACGGGCAATTCTTATCTGAGGGCTCTCACCGACCCCGCGACGGGCCTTTTTCTCGCAAACGTTACGTTTGAGCCCGGCTGCCGCAACAATTGGCATATACACCACGCAAAAAGCGGCGGCGGACAGATGCTCGTCTGCACCGCGGGCGAGGGATGGTATGTTGAGGATGGCAAGGCGCCCGTAAAGCTTACGGAGGGCAGCGTTATAACGATACCGCCGGAGGTAAAGCACTGGCACGGCGCCGCCGCCGACAGCTGGTTTTCGCATATAGCCATTGAGGTGCCCGGCACAGACACTTCAACGGAGTGGTGCGAGCCGGTCAGTGACGGAGAATATAAAGGAACGGAGAAATAATTATGTCAAAGGTACTTACAGCATACTTTTCCGCAAGAGGAGTTACGGCTGCGGCGGCGCGGCGCCTTGCCGAGGCCGCAGGCGCGGATATTTTCGAAATAAAGCCGGAGATCGCCTATACAAGTGCCGATCTCGACTGGACAAACAAGCGCAGCCGTTCAACGGTCGAAATGAACGACGCGTCATCGCGCCCGGCGATCGCGGCGCTTCCCGAAAACCTTGCGGATTACGACACGGTTTTCATAGGCTTTCCCATTTGGTGGTATACCGCGCCGAGATTGATCGATACGTTTGTAGAAAGCTGCGATCTTTCGGGCAAAACAGTCATACCCTTTGCGACTTCCGGCGGCAGCGGCATGGGACGCACCGTGTCGGAGCTTAAAAAGCTGTGCCCCGAGGCAAACTGGGAGGACGGCAAGGTCGTAAACGGCATGTCGGACAAGGCTCTCGCGGCATGGGTAAAGGCCGAGATCGGAGAATGAGACAGTATGGATATGAAAATGACAGATCCCGAGCTTTACGGGATATGCGAGCGGTTTATGAAGCATGAGGTGCCTGACGAGCCCGGACAGGAGCTTTGCGGCGAAACGAGGTATCTTGCGATCCTCGCGGTCCTTATGGGCAGCGGAGCACCCGAAGCTTTTGAAGAGGTGCTCGGAGAAGCGCTTGAAAGCGGCGTATCGCCCGCAGCGGTGAGGGAAGCGGTGTATCAGGCGACAGACTATCTGGGCTACGGCAGAATGCTTACGTTTCTTCACCGCACGAACGGTGTGTTTGAAAAGCGCGGCATAAAGCTGCCGCTTCAGCCTCAGGCGACGGGCGGCGACAGGCTTGAACGCGGTATCGATGCTCAGGCGAGGATATTCGGCGAACAGATGAGAGAGGCGTGGAAAAAGAGCCATATCAACCGCTGGCTTGCCGAAAACTGCTTCGGTGATTTTTACACGCGCACGGGGCTTGATATCCCACAGCGGGAGATGATAACGTTCTGCTTTCTGATGGCGCAGGGCGGGTGCGAGCCGCAGCTTGCGGCGCATATCTGCGGAAATTTCAATGTGGGCAACGACGCGGATCTTCTGAGACGCGTTGTGTCGCAGTGCCTGCCGTATATAGGCTATCCCCGCAGCCTTAATGCGCTGCGCTGCATAGACGAAGCGGCGGGAAAACTGTGATTTTGACACCCGCGTGGGGAAACGGATATTGCGGGGCTCACCGCCCCGCACCCCGACATGAGGGATAGGTATATGTGGGGCGCTGCCCCACACCCTGACTTAGGGAGCTTTTTTGGGAAAAAGCTCCCTAAGGACCCGAAAAAACCGAACTGAATAGGTTTTTGCCTATCAAATAATGATAGCGAACAAGGCTGCCGTCGGCAGCCTTGTTTTTATGTTTGGAAAAGCATTTCAAACTTTTTCGTCAGCTTACCGAACGTAAGTGAAAAAGACGTGAAGGGACTGCTTTTCCGTAAGCAGCCGCGGACGGGCGCCTGCTTTCGGCTTTCCGAAACTGGGAAAGAATTTCAAACTTTGTAGTCAGCTTGCCGAACGTA
>CAUGPT010000027.1:0-26453 GCA_959601495.1 uncultured Eubacteriales bacterium | reverse complement strand
AAAGACGTGAAGGGACTACTTTTCCGTAAGTAGCCCCTTCACACATCCCCAAATCGGTCTAAGAAAGGAAAGGCGGGGGATTCCCGCCTCTCCTTTCTTAGAAATCTTTCCTCACCACCCCGATTGTGCTAGCGAGTGGAAAGGCAAAATGACTGCTCCAAGCCCGAGAGATTCGACGAATTGGATTTAGCGCAATTTATAGCTATCCATTACGTGTATCTACAGAAATAAGGAAAGCGTCAGCGTCAGCTAACGAAAGCAAGGCTGAAAGAGCAGCCTTGCTTTGTGAAGTACATTCGAATAAATTTCTGTTTCAAAAATACAGTAAATTTCCTGTGCAGATAAAAAGTATAAAAACTTATGTTTTGAACCATATCAATTCCGTAGCGAAACAAAACGAAGCAAGCTCGTCCTTTCGAGCTTGCTTCTGCTGTCTATGGGAGCGGCGTTTTTTACTTCCGCAAGAAAAACTAAAATCGTGTCTATAGTTCACGCAAAAGTCAATTCGTCGAATTTCTTAGGCTTGAAGCACTCGCTTTGCCTTTCAGCTCGCGGGCGCAAATCGGGGTGGTGAGGATAGATTTCTAAGAAAGGAGAGGCGGGAAACACCTGCCTCTCCTTTCTTAGACCGATTCGGGGATGTGTGAAGGGGCTGCTTACGGAAAAGCAGTCCCTTCACGTCCTTTTCACTTACGTTCGGTAAGTTGACCATAAAGTTTGAAACGCTTTGTCAATTTCAAAAAGGCGAAATTCAACCGTCTGCCGCTTACGGAAAAGCAGCCCCTCACATCCTTTACTCAAGTTCGGCAAGCTGACTACAGAGCTTGAAATACTTTGCAAAGAAACTGAAAGTCCGCAGTTTCAAAACTTTGGCGGAGGAATGCTTTGGCGTAGGTAAGGGTGCGCTTTTGTAAAAGGTGCGTCGCAGAAAACGCCCGCGGAGCGACAGACAGACGCGGAGTGTTATGACCGGCGCGGGAGACATGCAGCATACCATACAGGAGCGGGAGACGGTACGGCGCGGGGGAGGACGGCGGTGCGTTCGAACGGCGCGCAAGTCGGTGCGAGGAGACGCGGCGATCCGCGGCTTATTCGTGCCAGCCGTCGATGCCGGCGCGCTCCATCGCGCCGACTATCCGACGGTACAGCCCACGATGTTTGCGGTCAAACTCAAACAGATAGTCCTTCATATACTCCCGCTCCGTATGCTTGTCCTCGGGGCAGCAGCTTTTCTCAGCAGGTATTTCCGCCTTTTTCACAAAGGCTTTTATCATTTTTTCTTCCGTCATGATAAGCGGGCGTATCAGCACGAGCTCTTTTCTGGACAGAACCGTAACGGGTGAAAAACTGCCGATCCGTCCCTCGAAGAAAAGGCTTAGCATAAACGTTTCCGCCGCGTCGTCAAAATGATGACCCAGCGCTACTTTGTTGCATCCCTCGGCGATCGCCGTGTCGTGCAGTATGCCGCGGCGCATCCTTGAACAGAGAGAGCAAGGGTTTGACTCCTGCCGCTCGTCGAAAATTATGGGAGCAAGCTCCGTGCGGCGCACGATGAACGGCACGCCCGCGCCCTCGCACAGCCTGCGCACCTTTTCGTGCTCGCTTCTTTCGGCGGGATATTTCTTGCACTTATCAAAGCCCATATCGACCATGATCGCGCAAAGCTCAAAGCGGCGCGGCAGAAAATTGCGCAACTCACTGAGGGCGAGCAGCAGCGTCAGCGAATCCTTTCCGCCGGATATGCCTACCGCGATGCGGTCGCCGTCCTCTATCATATCGTATTTTTCAACCGCAAGTCTTACGCGGCTGAGTATTTTCTGAATTTCTTTCATAATTGTCCTTCCCTTTTGAAAACCTGTGCCGACATTTCCGCATATAATGAACTGACGGCATGATCCGCCGCATATAAAGCAGGAAAGGACACTTTTTATGGCAGTAAAAATTTACATAGATCAGGGGCATAACCCCACAAACCCCAATGCGGGCGCGGAGGGAAACGGATTTCGTGAGCAGGACCTCGTATACCGTATCGGTATACTGACGGCGCAGTATCTCCGCGCGGCGGGGCTTGACGTGCGTCTGTCGCGTCCGACTGCCGAAACGCAGCTGGGCACATCAAACGCTTCGTCACTTGCGGCGCGCGTCAACGACGCAAACGCCTGGGGCGCCGATTATTTCATCAGCCTGCACGCAAACGCTTCCGAAATAACATCGGCAAGCGGGTCTGAGGCGTTTGTATATTCGCTCGGCACGACGGCGCAGGCGCTCGCCGAGAATATACTTGTGCAGCTGAACAATTCTACGGGGCTGCAGAACCGCGGCGTCAGCGCCAGACCGACGCTGTACGTTCTGCGCAGGACCGCAATGCCCGCAACTCTTGTGGAACTCGGATTTATTACAAATCCGTACGATGCCGAGCTTATGGCGTACAGCCCGCAGCTTTTTGCCATGGGCGTTGCAAACGGCGTTCTCGCTTTTCTCGGTATGCTTTGATACGCCGCCGAGTAGTAGTCAGCCTTTGAATATTACCTGCCCCGCGGCGGGCTTTGAGGCATAAGCTGCCGCAGGGCAGCTTATGCCTCTTTTATTATCCTTTGATGTCTGGCTGCTGCCCGTCGGCTTCGCCGCCGGCGGGAATGTCATGGAGCGGCGGTGCGGCATTACTTTGCCGCGCCGTATCCGCGCGGTCGGGCGCGGCAGAGCCGCTTGTATCGGTGCCCTTTGTGTCGGTCGGCGCGCTGCCGTCCGGTGCGTCTGCCTCGGGCAGCTCAAACCAGAACGAAGAGCCTTTGCCAACGGTGCTTGACACGCCGAACTGCGCGCCGTGAAGTATAAGCGCGCCCTTTACGATAGAAAGTCCCAGACCCGTGCCGCACACGGCGCGCTTGTGAAAATCGCCCGTGCGGTAGTATCTGTCCCATATATAAGGAAGCTTTTCCGGAGGTATGCCGTCTCCCGTGTCGCTCACCGTAATGCGGCAGATGCCGTCCTTCACATCCTGCCGTATTTCCACCGACTTGTCGTCGCCGGTGTAATTCACGGCGTTGCTCACAAGATTGTATATCACCTGAAGTATCAGTGTTTCGTCGGCGTTTACGTACACGTCTCTGTCAGCCGTAAACGTAACGGTGTACCCCTGCACGCTCTTGAGCTTTGAAAAACGTCTGACAGTCTCTCTGACGCACTCGGTGAGAGAGAAGAGAATTCTTCTTATCTCTCTTTTTCCGCCGGTCAGACGGGAAAGATCGAGCATATCGTTTACAAGCGAGGAAAGGCGGTTCGTTTCGTCAATAACGATCTGCATGTTTTCCGCGGTCATCTCGCCCGGTATGTCGCGCATGACCTCGCTGTAGCCCGCTATCATCGTAAGCGGCGTTCTCAGGTCGTGCGAGATGTTTCCGATAAGCTCCTTCTGCATGGTATCAAGCTTTGAAAGCTCCTCTGCGGCGTAGTTCAGTGTGCCCGCGAGCTGGCAGGTCTCGAGATACGACCCGCCGGAGAAGTTTACGTTGTAATCGCCCGTGGCAAGCTTTTTTGCCTCCTCGTTCATGGCGGTGACGGGGCGCGTCACTCTTGAGGATATGATATACGCCGCGAGAGCCGAAACGCAGATGAGTATAAGGGATATATATATCATCTGAAGTCTAAGCGTCGCAACGGTCGCGTCCACGGGCTGAACGTTTTTGTTGACGACTGTAAGGTACGATGCTCCGTCGCCGTCTTTCAGCGCTGCGCAGATAAAGCTTGCGCCGCTGCCGGGCGAGTCCGTGCCGAGCTCTTCAAGACAGGTGCCGTCGCCGCTTTGCAGCGCCTGCGCGTACAGCTCCGAGAAAAGTCCCTCGTTTGTAAACGTGGAGTGGATTATGCAGGCGTTTGCAGTATGGGCGCGCACGATCTCTTCCGCGGTTTTCCCGGAGGATGTTTCGGCGATTTTGAAAACGGAAACGCAAAGCCCGTAGCGCGAGGCGATGTCGTATACATTGCTCTGATAACCGCCGCTGTCGGTATCAAGAGATGAAATGCTGCGTGCGGCGCCTTCTGTCTGACGGCGCACGCTGGAGCGGTACACCGGCTTCAGAAGCGTTATCTGAAACAGCCATATGACTCCCAAAACAATAAGTGAAAACAGCGCGAGATACGCAAACATTTTAACCTTCATTCCGGCGCGGCGCCGAATTTTCGGTGCTGCTTGCGCCGGCATTTCTTTTTTACTGTGCGTTCGTGTCAAAACGGTAGCCGACTCCTCTCAGTGTAACGATATATTTGGCGCTGTCCCCGAGGCTGCGGCGAAGAAGCTTAATGTGCGTGTCAAGGGTGCGGTCGTCGCCGTAGTAGTCGTAGCCCCACACTTCGGTTATGAGCTTTTCGCGGGAGAGGGCAACGTTTTTGTTTTTTATAAGGTAGAAAAGAAGATCGTATTCCTTCGGCGACATATCCACACGTTTGTCGCCGACGGTGACAACGCGCGCCGTAAGGTCCGCGCGCAGCTCTCCGATCTCAAACACCTCGTGGCTGTCCGCGTCCGACGCGGCTCCGCGGTTCTTTTTGTATCGGCTCATGACCGCGTCAATACGCATCATAAGCTCTTTCGGCGAAAAGGGCTTTACAACGTAGTCGTCAATGCCCAGGGAAAATCCGTTGAGCTTGTCGTATTCCTCGCCTCTGGCGGAGAGCATGATTATAGGTATATCCGAGAACTTGCGTATCTCGCGGCAGGCGGAAAATCCGTCAAGCTCCGGCATCATAATATCGCAGATCAGTATATCGTAGTTCTTTTTGCGGCACATCTCCACTGCCTGCATGCCGTCGGCAGCCTCGCTTACGCGGTGCCCCTCAAACTCGGCATATTTTGCGATAAGTCTGCGGATCATTTCTTCGTCGTCCGCTACAAGTATGTCGTACATAGCCACTGCCTCCGTTCGCATCTTCTGAGTTTATACATATATTATACATTGCTTTATTTTGTAAATCAATAAACACATATGCTCTTTGCCGCGTATTTTTTGACTTTCGGATGATTTTTTGAAAAAATCAAAAAAGTGCAAAATAGTTTGATTTAGTGAGAAATAACGAGAAAAAAGCGTATTTTGTGAATACGATCGTCCACCGCCGGACTTGTTTGACTTTCTTTGACTTTGACTTTCACTGACCTTTGCGCTATCATATATCCAGAAAGTCAGGAAAGGTCAAAGTGAGGTGCGGATCATGTTGATAACAGATCAGATAGCAAAACTAATAGAACAAATGATAGATGACGGCGACGGAAGCGCCAATGTACAGAGAAACGATCTGGCGCAGTCCGTGGGGTGCGTACCAAGTCAGGTAAGCTACGTCATATCGTCAAGGTTCACTCCCGAGCGCGGCTACCGCACCGAAAGCAGGCGCGGCGGCGGCGGATATATAAAGATCATCCGGGTGCCCATGACGAAGGATCAGTACCTGACGCACTTCTTCTACGCCATCGGCGACGGCATAAGCGAGAGAGAAGCGCAGGCTTACATCCGCAATCTTGCGGACAGCGGCGCGATCACAAATCGCGAAGCGCGCATGATCAAAAGCAGCTGCTCCGACGCGGCGCTTGAAAGAGTGCGGTCTGCTGACGGCAGAAACGCCCTGCGCGCCGACATAATGCGGCACGTTCTGATAGCGCTTATGGGCTAACATAGGTTAATAAACATTTAACATACAATCGATAGCGAAAGGATGAAGATATTATGAAATGCACGAACTGTAAGAAAAACGAAGCAACGGTATTCTATCGCGAGGTCATCAACGGTAAAGAAACAAAGTACGCGCTGTGCCCCGACTGCGCAGCGGAAATGGAAAAGAAGAACGGTCCGTTCTTCTCAAAATTTGAAATGCCCGATATGAGTCATATGTTTGACTTTGATTTCCCCGATGTATTCGGCGGAGGACTTCTGGGCGGTCTGCTCGGCGGCTCACTGCCGGAAAAGACCCGCAGAAACGCAAAGAGATGCCCCAAGTGCAATGCGACATTTGACGAAATATGCAACGAAGGTAAGGCGGGATGCCCCGAATGCTACGAGGTGTTCAAAGAAGAATTCGCGCCGACCCTCGGCAGACTGCACGGCAACTCCGTGCACCGCGGCAGAGCACCCGCGGGGCTTAAAGCCGAAAAGAGCCGTGAAAACGAGATAGCATCTCTCGAAAAGCAGCTCAAAAAGGCTGTAAGCGATGAAAAATACGAGGACGCGGCAGTGCTGCGTGACAGACTGCGCGAGCTGAGAGCTCAGTAAGACCGGTCAAAGGGTCTGAGAGAAACGGAGGAATTTATATGTATTGGTATGAAGATAAAAACGCCGAAAGAGACGTGTATGTATCATCGAGAGTGCGCCTTGCGCGCAACTTCGCGGACTATCCCTTTGAGCCGAGACTTGACAAGGCGGGAGCGTCTGAGATAATCGAAAAGGTAAAAAACGATCTCTGCAAAAACGGAGAATACGTTTTCACCGATTTCTCCGCACTGCCGAGAAACGAAAAGCTCTCCATGGTGGAGCGCCATCTGGTGAGTCCCGAGTTCGCCGAGAAGACGACTCCCGCCGCAATAGTTGAAAACAAGGCGGAGGGCGTAGTAGTCATGGTATGCGAAGAGGATCATCTGCGCATACAGTCCATTCGCGCGGGTCTTGATCTTGAGGGCGCGTTCGAAGCCTGCTGCAAGGCAGAGGAGAAGATCGACGCAGCCGAAAAGCTTGCGTATGACGAAAAGCTCGGATATCTTACACATTGTCCCACCAATCTCGGTACGGGCATGAGAGCATCCGTCATGATGTTTCTGCCCGCGCTGACGCTGACGGGCAGGATCAAAGGCATATCCCATCAGCTTTCCGCACTGGGTCTTACCATGCGCGGCATGACGGGCGAGGGCAGCGCCGCCCGCGGCTGTCTGTACCAGTTCTCCAACTGCTCGTCTATGGGTATGACCGAAGAGGAAATACTTGAAAATCTTAAAGAGGCTACCGCAAAGATCGCCGAAACGGAGCTCAGGCTCCGCGGCGAGCTTGATAAGAGAAACGGCGCACAGCTTCGCGACCGTATCATGAGATCTTACGGCACGCTGAAATATGCGTATTCCGTAACCAGCGACGAAATGTTCAGGCTGTATTCCGACGTTCGTCTCGGTATATGCCTCGGGTATATAACTGATATGAGCGCCGCGGCTCTTGACGAGCTGCTTATAGGCACGCTGCCGGCAACGCTTACGGTAAGCGCCGGCAAGGATCTTGATTCCGCAGAGAGGGACAGGCTGCGTGCCGAGCGTATACACGCCGTGCTGTAAAGCATGGGTGTGCGGTGCTTCTCCCGCATAAAAAACGAGAAGCAAAGCGATACAATTCCCAATGAAAGGAACGGTATTTAATTATGAATCAGAGATTTACCGAGAAAGCTAAAATTGCGCTTAACAATGCGCTTGAGGAGGCAAGAGAGCTTGGTCACACCTATGTGGGCACAGAGCATATACTGCTCGGCCTTCTGTCCGTGACAGACTCTATTGCGTACCGTATACTTACAGACAGAGGCGTTGACGCCGACACCACGAGAGAGCTTATAGCTTCCGCCGTCGGCACGGGCGCGCCCTCCGACGTGTCCGGCGCGGACATGACCCCCATGACCAAAAAGATCATTGAGGAGAGCGCATATATCTCCGCCCGCCTCGGTCACAACTATATAGGCACAGAGCATCTGCTGCTTGCTATCGTAAGCGAAGAAGACTGCTTCGCGAACAAAATGCTGCGCGCTCAGAACGCGTCTTCCGCCGAGATCAGAAACGATATCTCCGAGTATTTCGGAGGTATGCGCGGCGAGTCCGGCGCGGAGTCGGCAGGCGGCGCAAAGGAGAACAAGGAAAACATCTCCGGCTGCCCCACGCTTTCCAAGTACGGCACAGACCTTGTGCGCGCCGCGAAGGAAGGCAGGATAGACCCCATCATCGGCAGGGAAAAGGAGACAGAGCGTGTCGTTCAGATCCTCTCCCGCCGTACAAAGAACAATCCTTGCCTTATCGGTGAACCCGGTGTAGGTAAAACAGCCGTTGTTGAGGGACTTGCGCAGCGTATCGCCGACGGCACCGTGCCCGAGAACCTGAGAGACAGCACTATCGTAACTCTTGATATTTCTTCCATGATCGCGGGCGCAAAGTACCGCGGCGAGTTTGAGGAGAGAATGAAAGGCGTTATGGAGGAGGTCGCGAAGAACCCCCGCATAATCCTGTTCGTTGATGAGATACACACGATCATCGGCGCGGGCGGCGCGGAGGGTGCTGTCGATGCGGCAAACATCATAAAGCCCGCACTGGCGCGCGGCACCATGCAGCTTATAGGCGCTACCACAATTGACGAATACCGTAAGTATATCGAAAAGGACGCTGCGCTTGAGAGACGTTTCCAGTCCGTCATGGTAGGCGAGCCTACACCCGATGAGGCGGTTCAGATACTTTACGGACTCAGGGACAAATACGAAGCGCATCATAAACTGAAGATATCCGACGAGGCTATCGAGGCTGCAGTTGCGCTCTCCGTAAGATATATCGGCGACAGATTTTTGCCCGATAAGGCAATAGACCTTGTGGATGAGGCTGCTTCAAAGCTTCACATTCAGGGATTTACCCCCTCTGACGAGGTGAAAAAGCTTGAAGAAAAGCTGAAAGGCGTTCTTGCCGAGAAGGAGGAGGCTATCCGCGGCGAGGATTACGAGCGCGCGGCTTCCCTCAGAGACGACGAGAAAAAACTGCAGGATGAGATAAAGAACGCAAAGTCCGCTTCTCCCGCCGGCGGCGAGACCGTTGTAAAGGCGGAGGATATAGAGGATATCGTAACAGCATGGACGGGCATCCCCGTGCGCAAGCTTGCCGCGGAGGAAGGTCAGAAGCTGTTAAACCTTGACAAGATCCTCAAGGAGCGCGTTATAGGTCAGGACGAGGCTGTTGAAGCCGTTGCAAGAGCTATACGCCGCGGACGCACCGGACTCAAGGATCCTAAGAGACCCGTCGGCTCGTTCATATTCCTCGGTCCTACCGGCGTAGGTAAGACAGAGCTTTCAAAAGTCCTTGCCGACGTTATGTTCGGCAGTCCCGACGCGATGATAAGAGTCGATATGTCGGAGTACATGGAAAAGCACTCCGTTGCAAAGCTCATAGGTTCCCCTCCGGGATATGTAGGCTATGAGGAGGGCGGTCAGCTCACTGAGAAGATCAGACGTCATCCCTACAGCGTTGTGCTGTTCGATGAGATCGAAAAAGCACATCCCGATGTGTTCAACATTCTTCTGCAGATACTTGACGACGGTATCCTTACCGACGCTCAGGGCCGCCGTGTGGACTTCAAGAACTGCATCATCATCATGACTTCAAACGTAGGCGCGTCTTCGATACTCGAGCCCAAGCGTCTCGGCTTTGCCGACAGCGACAGCGCCGAGGGCGATGCCGATGCCAACATGAGACAGTCCGTGATGGATGCGCTGAAGGCTACGTTCCGTCCCGAATTTCTTAACCGTATCGACGATATAATCGTATTCAACAAGCTGAGCGACGAAAACATCAAAGCCATTGCATCCCTTATGCTCGGCGAAGTCAAGTCGCGTATCGCGGAGCGCGGTATCAATATCGAGTTCAGCGACGGCGTTGTCGCAATGCTTGCGAAAGAGGGCTTTGATCCCGTATACGGTGCCCGTCCGCTGAGACGTGCTATCGTTCGCCGCGTTGAGGACAGTCTCTCCGAGGAGATGCTCTCTGGCAATATCGGCGAGGGCGACAGCGTCCGCGCGGAGCTTGAGGGCGACAGGATCGTTTATCGCAAGATAGTTGCCGACGTGGAAAAGGCGGACGGCGACAAGCCTTCGGAGAACGGTAATGCTGCCGACAGCCGGTCCGAAGGCGAAGGCGGCGGCAAATCGTCCGAAAACGACAACGGAGAGGGCGGCGCGGAGTAATAACTCCGCACCGCACCCGGTGCCGATCCGGGCCCGCTTCGCAGCGCACCGCGCCCGGCGACGACAGTGCCCGTGCCAAGCAGCGCCCGTGCCAAGCAGCGCACAACACTGACAGTGCCCGTGCCAAGCAGCGCACAACACTGACAGTGCCCGTGCCAAGCAGCGCCCGCGCCCTTCACGGTGCCTTGCGTGTGCCGCGTCGCAACAGTAAAATACATACGCTGAAAAAAGAGTGCCCCCGACGAGTACGTCGGGGGCACTTCTTTGTTAAGAAAAGACCTTTGCCGGTCTCGGCAAAGGTCTTTTTGATGTTACTGTATAATCAGCCGCTGATCTCGTGGAGCAGAGCGACCATATCCTCAAAGTATTTGTGCTTTTTGTCGCAAAGGGCGAAGATCGCAGCCTTGTCGCTGTCGCTGTATTTGTCGGCTTCGCTCTTGTCAGCCTTGCCCTTGTAGATTCTGTCTGCGGTCTGCGCAAGGTTGATGTCGACCGCAACGGTCTCGCCGTTCTGCTCGCAGATGACCACGTTGGACTTGCCTGCCAGAAGCTCGGCGACTGCAACGGAGCCCATCTTTGCACCCGCAATTCTGTCGCGCAGTGTGGGGTCGCCGCCGCGAACAACGTGAGCGAGACGGGCAAACTTTGATTCGATACCCGTTCTCTCCTGTATCTTCTTTGCAAAAGCGGGGTCTGCGTATCCGGGGATAAGCTCGGATACAACTACGATAAAGCCGCGCTTGCCGTCGTTTTTCAGGCGGATCATCTTTTCATACATTGCCTCTTCGTCGAAGGGCTGCTCTGCGATAACGCAGTCAACTGCGCCGCAGGCGATCGCGGACTGTATCGCGATCCCGCCCGCGTGGTTGCCCATTACCTCAACAACGTTGCAGCGCGCGTGGCTTTCGCAGGTGTCGCGCAGTCTGTCTATCATCTCGACTGCGGTATTCATTGCGGTGTCGTAGCCGATAGCGTAGTCGGTGGATGTAATGTCGTTGTCGATGGTGCAGGGGATACCGATGGTGGGTATGCCGCGGTTGGAAAGGTCTGTCGCGCCGCGGAATGTGCCGTCGCCGCCGCAGGCGATAATGCCGTCGATGTTGTACTTTTTGCAGGTGGCGATAGCCTTTGCCATGCCCTCTTCCGTCTTGAACTCAAGACATCTGTCGGAGTAGAGGATTGTGCCGCCGTCCTTCACGATGTTGGAAACGTCGCGGGCGGTGAGATGACGGACGTTGTCGTTTACAAGACCGCTGTATCCGCCGTTGATGCCGATGACCTCTACGCCGTTTGCGAGAGCCGCTCTGGTTATAGCGCGTATTGCGTTGTTCATGCCGGGTGCGTCGCCGCCGGAGGTGAGCACGCCGATTCTTCTGAATTCTGCCATATATTTATATCTCCCAAGAAAAATTTTTCTTTATACATTTTACTGCAAAGTATAATGAAAATCAAGTACAAATTTATATTACTTTGTCAATATTCACTGTAAATTACGGCGCCGTCCTTTGTATAGTCCGTGCTGTATACGGGTTTGCCGTCTTCGTAATATATATCGCGGTAGTTTTCGCCGTCATCGTCGTACAGCGACTGGGTGTATCCGGCAAGGCTGCCGTCTGCGCCGTACTCACAGACTCTGTCTTTTCTGCCTTCGGCATCGTATGTATATTCCGTGCGGGAGGTCAGCTCGTCCTTGTAGTTGTAAAAACGCACTTCGGAAAGCTTTCCGTCATCGGTATATGAATACTTCCAGTATGATGTCAGGCTGTCGTACTGATAGCTTTCGGCGCCGGATGCAAGCCCGTTTTCAAATGAATACTCGGTGTAGGCTATAACGCTGCCGTTTTTATCGTACTGCTCCTGCCGCAGCTCCGCGCCGTCATCGTTGTAGGTGTAGCGTATGCCGCCGACCTCGGTCCCACCCTCGGTGTACGATACAAGCGCGATCTTGCCCGCGTCGTTGTATGTATATGTGTCGCGGCACTCCGCGCCGTCTTTTGTATATATGCGCACCATTGCTGAAAGCGTGCCCGCCTCGGTGTAGGAATAGTGCCACGAATCCGTTTCGGTATCGCCGGAGTAGTTTGTGATGGCTTTCAGCTTGCCGTTTTCCCAGTAGTCGTAAACACTGCGCTCGGCGACGGTGCCGTTCTTCCAGACGTTTCTTGCGCTGACGCGCTCGCTGTGTCCGCCGTCGGAATACTCGTACTGAACGCCGTCGGCGTACGTGGTCTCACTCTCGCTGCCGCCTTTTGCCCCGCAGGAGCAAAGCAGAAAAAGCGCTGCAGCCGCGGCACCGAGGCGGAGGAAATACCGTTTATTCATCGTCCGCAACGGATGCGTCGGGCGCGTACGTTTCATCCGAAATGCTCTCGCCGTTTTCGTACTTTACGCGGCGGACGACCGTGCCGCCCTCGTCGTAGAAGAGCTTTTCGGCACTCTCGTTGCCGTCGGCATCATATGTTTTCGTCACAAGCTTTTTAAGCGTTGTCATGTCGTCGTAGTATGTATATTCGGAAAGCTCGGTGATCTCGCCGTTTTCCCTTTTTTGATCGACGGTGACGCTGCCGAGAGCGTTGTGCTCGGTCTTCCTGCTGGCGATCTCTTCTCCGGCACTGTTATATCTCATTTCGTAGTCGATGCCGTCCTTGGAGTAATAGTCCGTTCTGCCGTCATACTCTCCGTCTTTGTAATATACGCGGCTTTTCACGCTGCCGTCGTCATCGTATACGACTTCTTCGTCGGCGTGCGTGGTTTCGTCGGATGCGTCGGGAGCTCCCTTTGAGAATACTCCTTTGTCAAGCATTATGAAAAACGCTGCCGCGGCCAGAGCGCACACAAGCACCGCCGAGGCGATAATGATGATTATTTTACGCTTTTTCGGTGTCATAGATAAGGTTCCTTTCGTATTTCCGACGCGGCGCGTCGGAAAATATGGATACTTTTTACTTTTTATGATATTATACAGCCCGCCGCGGCTTTTGTCAATTGCCTATGTAGCGCTCGCAGTAGAAGAGATACTGCTGCGCAAGCCCCGCAAAGCGCCCGAAGACCGCGGGGTCGAGCCCGTCGGGAAAGCGCAGGCTTATGACCCGCTTTATCCACACGTCTATGGGGAAAGCGTCCAGCCGCGCAAAGCCGAACAGCAGGGTGCATGCCGCCACCTTCGGACCCACGCCGGAAATGCTCATGAGCATTTCCGCCGCCTCGTCATAGCTTTTGGCGGCGGCGACTTTGTCAAGGCTGAGAGTGCCGCTTGCCACTTTTTCGGCGGCGTCGCAGATGTATTTTGCCCGAAAGCCCGTGCGCAGATCGAAAATCGCGGCTTCTCCCGCGGCGGCAAGGCTTTCGGGAGTGGGAAAAGCGTTTTCGCATATGTGGGAGCGGCGGATGCCGATGCTTTGCGCCGCGCCGTTGCCGATGCTATGCGCCGTGCCATCAACGATACTCTGCGCCGCGCCGTCGCCGATCCTATCACCGTAGGTTTTGCAAAGCGCGGAGATTATCTTTTTTATCCGCGGAATGTTGTTGTTCTGCGAAACGATGAAAGAGCACAGCGCCTCCCAGCGATCCTGCCGCAGAATGTGTATCCCGTGCGACACCTCTGCCGCGTGGCGCATATGCTCGCCGCCCGCGCCGCCGACGGCATGGGTGATGAGCTCGTCCGCCGCGGCGTAGTCCGTGTCAAGATCGAGATACGCGCGCCAGATATTTTCAAAATCCCCGGGGGAGGAGTATACCATAAGCTCCCCGTCGCGGCTGTCGGCAAATCGCACGTATTTTCGGAATGCTACGCCTTCCACCTCGCATGAATACGGAGAGTCCGGCACGGGGTCGAAGCGGAAGCACTGACCGCAGTCAAAGGTTTTGAAAACGCTTATGTCCGTGCCGCCCACGGTGAGCCAGCCGTCTTTTTGGTTCTTTATGTATGGTTTTTGCATATTGACCGCCTTTGAATTTTGTAGTATACTGTAGTCGGAAAAAGGTGCGGCGACGCACCGCGAAAAAAGAGGAACGATATGGAACAGATATATACTATCCCGGTAAACGAAGTGTTTGAAGAGTGCAGAGCGGATCAAAGTCTCGGCTGTCCCTTCTGCCGCATTTATAAAAAGCTTGAGACAAACGAGATCGACCTTATTCTCGGCGCGTCCATGATGGAGCCGGAGGTACGGCAGAAAACGAACGAGTCCGGTTTTTGTAAAGAGCACTGGAAAAAGCTGCTCGCCGCGGGAAAGCGCCTGCCGCTGTCCCTTATACTTCAGAGTCACCTTGCCGAAGTCGACCGCATGATGAAAAAGCCGGGTCTTGTGCCCGCAATGTCAGGCGCGGACAGCGCGCGCAGGCTTAAAGATATGTCCTGCGACTGCTATATCTGCCGCAGGATAGACGCGAATTTTGAGCACATGGTCGAGACGGCGGCGCTTCTGTGGGATGCCGACGACAGCTTCAAGGAAAAGCTTGCGGCGCAGAAAGGTTTCTGCACCGAGCATTTCGCAAGGCTTGTCAGCGAGGCGCGCGGAGTTCTGAAGGCAAAGAGCTTTTCAGAGTTTTACAAAGCCGTATACGATGTTGAAAGCGCATATATGCAGAGTGTTCGCGAAAAAACTGACGCGTTTGCGCGCAAATTCGACTACCGCTATGCCAACGAGCCGTGGAACGGCGAGGAAAACGCCGTTGAGGATGCCATACGGCTCATATGCGGCTCCGATGTCATATGACATTTTAGCACATATTCCGCACGAAATCAACAGCGCGTCTTCAGCCGTCCGCATCACACGATGAACGGTTTGCCGTCTGCCCGACGGCGCGGTATAAGGCATTACTGCCGCAGCCCCGCGCAAAAATGCGCGGGGCTGCGCTTGCAAATAAAGAAAAAGGAGAGCCGGACGGCTCTCCTTTTTTACATTTATAAAAGCTTACTTTGAGATCATTTGCCCTCGATCGCGGCGAGAGCTTCTTCAATACCGAGCTTCTGCTTTTTGTATTTCTCAAGCTTTGCTTTTTCGGCGTCAACGACCGCCGCGGGTGCTTTCGCGACAAAGCCTTCGTTTGAAAGCTTGCCCTCGCAGCGCTTTATCTCGCCGTCGCAGGCTTTCAGCTCGCCCTCAAGACGGCGGCGCTCGGCGGCAAAGTCCACCATGTCGGCAAGAGGGATATATACCGCTGCGCTGTCGGTGATGATCTGAACCGCGCCCTCTTCACTGTAAGAGTCAACGATGCTGACGTCGGACGCACCCGCAAGTCTCATGAAGAAAGGCTTGCAGTATTCGCCGAAGGCGGTCTTGTCGCCCGTGGCGATATACACCTTTGCGCGGCGCGAATGGGGAACGTTCATCTCCGCGCGGCGGGCGCGTATTGCCTTTATTGCGTCAATGACCTTTTCCATATCGGCAGCCTCTGTAAAGTCAAGAGACGCGCTGTATTCGGGATATGACTTGAGCATGACGGTGCCGTCGGTGCCGGGCAGGGAGGAATAAATCTCCTCGGTTATAAACGGCATGAAGGGATGAAGCAGCTTCAGCGTTTCGGCAAGGACCCATGCCAGCACGTTCTGCGCGGTGCGGCTTCTCTCCTTATCCTCGCCGGAGACGGAGCTCTTTGCAAGCTCGATGTACCAGTCGCAGTACTCGTCCCAGATAAAGTCGTAAAGGGTAGAGAGGGCAATGCCTATCTCGTATTTGTCAAGGTTTGCGCGAACGTTCGCGGCGCACGCGTTGAACCTTGTGAGTATCCACTTGTCCTCCGTGGCAAGCTTTGCGGCGTCGGGCAGCTCTATTTTGTCAATGTCAAGATTCATAAGAACAAATCTTGCTGCGTTCCAAAGCTTGTTCGCAAAGTTGCGGGCAGCCTCTATCTTCTCGTCGGAGAAACGCATATCGTTTCCGGGGCTGTTGCCTGTCGCAAGGGCAAAGCGCAGCGCGTCCGCGCCGTACTTGTCTATGATCTCCAGCGGGTCAATGCCGTTGCCCAGGGACTTCGACATTTTTCTGCCCTGCGCGTCGCGCACAAGTCCGTGGATGAGCACGGTGTCAAAGGGCGCTTTGCCGGTGTACTCAAGACCGGAGAATATCATGCGGGAGACCCAGAACGTGATAATATCGTAGCCGGTAACAAGAGTGCTCGTGGGGTAGAAGTAGTCCAGATCCTCAGTCTTCTCGGGCCAGCCGAGAGTGGAGAACGGCCAGAGGGCGGAGGAGAACCATGTGTCCAGCGTGTCGGGGTCCTGCGTCATATGCGCGCCGCACTTCGGACACTTTTCGGGTGCCGTAAGCGATACAACGGTCTCTTTGCAGTCCTCGTTGTCGCAGTAGTACGCGGGTATGCGGTGTCCCCACCAGAGCTGGCGGGATATGCACCAGTCGCGGATGTTCTCCATCCAGTGGAAGTAGTTTTTCTCAAAACGCTCGGGCACGAATTTGACGCTGCCGTCGCGCACAGCCTTTATAGCGGGCTCTGCCAGAGGCTTCATCTTTACGAACCACTGCAGGCTCACACGGGGCTCGACGGTCGTGCCGCAGCGGTAGCAGGTGCCTACATTGTGGGTGTAGTCCTCGGTTTTGATAAGATAATCGCCCGCTTCAAGATCGCGTATGATAGCTTTTCTTGCCTCAAAACGGTCCATGCCGGCATACGCGGGATATTCGTCGGTTATGCGCGCGTCGTCCGTCATAACGTTGAGAACGGGCAGATCGTGCCGCTTGCCGACCTCAAAGTCGTTGGGGTCGTGGGCGGGGGTGATCTTTACGCAGCCCGTACCGAAATCCTTTTCAACATATTCGTCCGCAATAACGGGTATCTTTCTGCCCACAAGGGGAAGCACCAGCATCTTGCCTACAAGGTCGGTGTAGCGCTCATCGTCGGGGTTGACCGCAACTGCGGTGTCGCCCAGAAGCGTTTCGGGGCGGGTGGTGGCTATCTCAAGATAACCGCTGCCGTCCTCAAAGGGATAGCGGATGTGCCAGAAATGCCCCGCCTGGTCTTCGTATTCGACCTCGGCGTCCGAAATGGAGGTGAGGCACTTGGGGCACCAGTTTATGATGCGCTCGCCGCGGTAGATAAGTCCCTTGTCGTAAAGGCGCATAAATACCGTGCGCACCGCCTCGGAGCAGCCCTCGTCAAGGGTAAAGCGCTCGCGGCTCCAGTCGCAGGAGGAGCCCATCTTTTTCAGCTGTTCAACTATCCTGCCGCCGTATTTTGCCTTCCAGTCCCACGCACGCTCGAGAAAGCCGTCGCGACCGAGATCCTCTTTTGTAACGCCCTCGCGGCGCATCTGTTCAACGATCTTTGCCTCTGTGGCAATGGAAGCGTGGTCGGTGCCGGGTACCCACAGTGTGCAGTATCCGCTCATGCGCTTGTAGCGGATGAGTATATCCTGCAGGGTGTTGTCAAGAGCATGACCCATGTGCAGCTGTCCCGTAATGTTCGGCGGGGGGATCACTATCGTATAATGCGGCTTTGTGCGGTCGATCTTCGGCGTAAAGCATCCGTCCTTGCACCAGGCGGAGTATATACGTCCCTCAAAATCCGAGGGGTCGTACGTTTTCGGAAGTTCCTTTTTCATACTGTATATCCTTTCATATAAAAACATCTGCAAAAATAAATAAAGCGCCCCGGCAACTGTCAGGACGCAGAAAAGCGCGGTACCACCTGAATTCGCCGCGTGCGGCGCACTCAAAGCCCGATAACGGGGGCAGCGCCGAAACTTACGCGCCCGCGCCTTCGCGGGTTTCGGTCCCGGGGCTCAGGGGCTACCTTCCTTCACGGGTGACGCGGCGCTTTCACCTTTTCGCCGCTCTCTTTGTGACACCGAAGCGAAGTACTCCTCCCCATCGCAGCCTTTAACTTATGAAAAATTGTATCACGCCGCCGCAATTTTGTCAAGAGCTTTTTGCCGTGGCTTTAAAACGGCGCCGCAGGTGTGAAAAACGCGGCGTGCAGCTCGGACTTAAAGCCGCCGTACGTATACCTTCAGAGCGGCGCCGCAGGCGCGGGAAACGCAGTCCCTCGGTATGCCGAAAAACGTCCTCTGCCGCCGAAAATGCCCATCATGATGTGCATATCGCACAAGAACTCGGGCTTGACACGGCAGAAAATTGTTGATATAATATCAAATGAGGAGTTGTATCTTCATCTTTTGACAGCAAATATGAACCGTGTTACAATTGATTGCGCAAAACGCAGTGATAAAATCGGTGAAAGATGCAATCACCGGCAATATTTCCATGAGAAATATATATCGCTATCGCGGAGCCTATGGCTATTTCTACGAGAACTATACTAAGCTGTACTATCTGCAGACACGCTTCTACGATCCCTCGATCGGAAAATTTCTGAATGCCGACGATACTGACTACCTCAACGCCAGCGGAACAACGTAATACGTATATACTGGTCAGATGTTTCAGTACTTTCGAAATACGGAAAGTGGAAATCGGGGTGGTTGAAATGAAAGAGCGACTTGCTTTATGTGCTGTTTGCATTGCTGTTACTTTGTCGGCAATTTTCGCCGCCTCCTGCGGCGCGCAGCGTGAGGAGCCGCTTGCATTGGACGAAAGCGCGTCAATTACAAACGATCCGTACACGGACGGAGAATACGTCTTTTATCCGTATACTCTGGCGATAGTGAACCGCAGCGACGAAATATGCTCTTTCTCCGTGACGGCGGACTTTTCCGAGGAATACGAAAACGGCATTATTACACAGGCAGCCGTGCAGGGTATTTTCAAAGATGACGGCGAAAACGGCGGCAGCGCGGAAAAAGAAAAGAGGGCGGCCTCCGTTTCGCCCGATTCGACCTGCCGATTTGATGTCGTTTTCAAGGTAAGAAAGAATCAGGGGTACAGCGGCACAGCTTTGAAATCGGACAGAAATCTGCCCGACATAACGGTGACAAGGCTTGACTGAGGCGCGCTTTTGTCTGCGGATTTTTAGTCATTCCGCGGCGGCAAATCGCATGGCGGTACAAGAAACTCATTCGCATTTTTGGCGGGAAAGGCAGGGAAAATGAAAAAGTTATCTGTTTTCGCGGCGATCATTGCGGCGGCACTGCTTCTTTGTTCGTGCAGCATTTTTATCAGTACAAAGTCGCTTACCGACAGCGGGGATTATCCCGATATTTTTGATGATAAATACGATCTCGAAATAAGCAGGGATCAGAGAGGCGTTTTCCCCGAGGACATCAACGGCGCCGAGGACTGCGACTTTGATTTTCAATATACGGACACGCTTGTTGCGGCGGATTATGTGATTTTTCTCAGGTGCAAATACTCCGAAAGCGATTTTCTTGCAGAAAAGGAGAGGGTGAGCG
Organism: uncultured Eubacteriales bacterium; assembly: GCA_959601495.1. Classification (GTDB taxonomy): domain Bacteria; phylum Bacillota; class Clostridia; order Oscillospirales; family CAG-272; genus Avispirillum. The sequence goes on along the minus strand of CAUGPT010000027.1, from coordinate 7,198 downwards.
CCGTCAGCGTCGACAGCCTTGACGAAAAGCGCAGTGTCGGCATTTATGAGGATACGGAAAATTTCAGATATCCTGCATATGTGCTTGCGGCGGACATCTCTCTCGGCAGGTATCATTACGCGCTGTTTGACGCGGATAATCTCGAAGTCGTATATGTGGACATGAGCAATCAGTTCAACAGTGCCATGATCAATTTTGATAAAAAGTATCTGCCCGATTATTTTTGCAGCGATGAGCTTGAGGATACGTTCGGGTATAACCTGCTTGTCGGAGTTGAGAAAAAGTGATGAGGAGGTCATCCGTGAAAAAGGCGATAACCGTTACGGTTTTTATACTTGCGGCGGGCTATACAGTTGTCGATACGGACAGGATCGGGGACTTTGAGGCGACATTTGAAAGGGCATATAACGAAACCGTACTTGACACTGCCTGCGACGGCGAGAGCTTTGACATGAAGCCGACCGTCTCGGAGGATGGCGGCGAGCTCGTCGGATACTCTGCAAAATGCATCGAAGAATTGCCGCTGGGCGAGAGCGTTCAGATACTTTTGTCCGTAAAATACGATGACGAAGCGTTTGCAAAAGAGACGGAGCGTATATCGCAGCTTTCTTCGTCAAAGCCCGTGCTGTATGACACGGAGCATTTCAAGTATCCCGCGTATGTTTCCGCGGTCGGATATCTGAATGTGTGCGAGTATGTGCTTGTCGATGAAGAAAATCTTACGCTGCACTATGTTGTGCTTCAGTCCGTAAAGTCTGAGGATGTTGCCTTTGACGCATCATATCTGCCGTCGGGGTACAGGGACTACGGAGCAGTCGACGGTTTGGAGTACACGGTCTACAGCTATTTTGATTAATAAATATGTATATCGGTTTTGAAAAAGGCAGGCGCCGGTGCGCCTGCCTTTTTATGCGGGAAGCAGCTTTGCTGCGGCTTGCCGTTCGAGCACGGAGGCGCAGATTATAAGCGTTGTGCTGCAGTCTATGCTGTAAATACAAACTGCCTTTTCGAAAAAAATTGAAAAATTTTAATTACCTATTGACAAGGTAGGTAAATAGTGCTATACTTCAGAAAACGAACCGAAAGAGGTTGCTCAGAAAGGATGATAATCATGAAAAACATTTACACATCTGCCGATCAGCTTATAGGAAAAACTCCTCTTCTGGAGCTCACACACATTGAAAAAGAGTTCGGGCTCAAAGCTCATGTTATAGCAAAGCTTGAGTATTTCAATCCCGCGGGTTCCGTCAAGGACAGGATCGCAAAGGAAATGATAGACGAAGCCGAGCGCACCGGAAAGCTTCACGAGGGCAGCGTTATAATCGAGCCTACATCCGGCAATACAGGCATCGGTCTTGCCGCTGTTGCCGCCGCAAGAGGCTACAGGATCATCATCGTAATGCCCGAGACCATGTCCGTGGAGCGCCGCCAGCTGATGAAGGCGTACGGCGCGGAGCTTGTGCTCAGCGACGGCGCAAAGGGTATGAAGGGCGCAATTGCAAAGGCGGATGAGCTTGCGGCGTCCATACCGGACAGCTTTATCCCCGGTCAGTTTGTAAACCCCGCAAACCCCAAGGCGCATTTTGAGCATACAGGTCCCGAGATCTTCGAGGATACGGACGGAGATGTAGACATTTTCGTCGCAGGCGTCGGCACGGGCGGCACCGTAACGGGCGTGGGCGAATATCTGAAATCCAAAAAGCCCGAAGTAAAGGTAGTCGCGGTCGAGCCTGCCACAAGCGCGGTCCTTTCAACGGGTGTTGCGGGACCTCACAAGATACAGGGTATCGGCGCGGGCTTTGTACCCGAGGTGCTTAACACAAAGATATACGATGAGATCATCCCCGTTTCAAATGAGGACGCATTTGCTACCGGTAAGCTTATCGGCAAAAAAGAGGGCGTGCTTGTGGGCATTTCCTCCGGTGCCGCGGTCTACGCCGCGATCGAGCTTGCAAAGAGAGATGAAAACGCGGGCAAGAATATTGTAGTTCTTCTCCCCGACACGGGCGACAGATACCTCTCGACACCTCTTTTCGCAGACTGAGAGAACATATAAATGCAGACCTTCCGCTGCGGCGGAAGGTCACTTTGCGGAGATTAGAATATTATGATGATTTCTACAAGAGGCAGATACGCCCTTCGCGTAATGCTTGACCTGGCAGATCACGGCGGCGACGGCTATATCCCCATGAAGGATATAGCCGCGCGCCAGCAGATATCGCAGAAGTATATGGAGCAGATCATGCCCATACTTGCCAGAAGCGGACTTGTCACCGGTGTGCACGGCAAGGGCGGCGGATACAGGCTTACAAGAGACGCGAACGAATACCGCGTAGGCGAAATCCTCAGACTTACCGAGGGCGACCTTGCCCCGGTGAGCTGCCTTTCCTGCGGGGCGGAGCCCTGCCCGAGGGCGTGCGGCTGCAAGACCCTTGCGATGTGGGAAAATTTTCAACGTATTACCGAAAACTATTTTGACGGTATAACCATAGCCGATCTTATGGACGGCGAAAGCACGTATACATACGATATCTAAGCGCAGAATAAAAACATAGCCGCGGGGCTGCCCCGCTGTTTTGCCTTCGCTGCCGCCGTCGCATTTTTGCCGATACTTATTGACATTTGCGGGCGCAGAAGGTATAATTATCACATATCCGGCAACGCGCTGCAGCGGTAGCTGCGGCGCGTTGTTCACTTAAAGATGATCGGAGGACCGTCATGACAAACGTACCGGAACTGTTCGGCTGCCAGGTGTTTAACGACCGCGTGATGAAAGAAAGACTGCCTGAGGATATTTACAATCTGTGCAAGCGCTCTTTCAACGACGGCAAGCGTATGAGCCTTGAGGTGGCAAATGTTGTCGCAGGGGCAATGAAGGACTGGGCGACCGAGCGCGGCGCGACCCACTTTACCCACTGGTTCCAGCCCATGACCGGCATAACCGCCGAAAAGCATGACAGTTTTATAAAGCCTGTCGGCGAAGGCAGAGTGATCATGGAGTTTTCGGGCAAGGAGCTTGTACGCGGCGAGCCTGACGCTTCATCTTTCCCCTCGGGCGGACTTCGCGCCACATTCGAGGCGCGCGGATACACCGCGTGGGACCCCACGTCGTATGCATTTATAAAGGGAAAGACCCTTTGTATACCTACGGCTTTCTGCTCTTACGGCGGAGAAGCACTTGACCAGAAAACGCCCCTGCTGCGTTCTATGGAGGCGCTGTCGCGTCAGGCGGTAAGAGTTTTGCGTCTTTTCGGCAACGAGGATGTGACAAGTGTAAAAACGACTGTCGGCGCCGAGCAGGAGTATTTTCTCATCTCCCGCGAGATGTTTGACAAGCGCAAGGATCTTATATATACGGGCAGGACACTTTTCGGTGCAAGACCGCCCAAGGGTCAGGAGCTTGACGACCACTATTTCGGAACGCTGAAGCCCGCGGTCGCGCGTTATATGGAGGATCTTGACGAAACACTGTGGAAGCTGGGCGTTCCCTCCAAAACAAAGCACAACGAGGTCGCTCCCGCTCAGCACGAGCTTGCGCCCGTGTTTGAAACTGCGAACATTGCCGTTGACCACAACCAGCTCACCATGGAAATGATGAAAAAGGTGGCGGAGCGCCACAACATGGTATGCCTTCTCAACGAAAAGCCCTTTGACGGCGTTAACGGCAGCGGCAAGCACGACAACTGGTCCATAACCACGAACACCGGCGCGAATCTTCTCGAGCCGGGCGAAACCCCTTACGAAAACGCGCAGTTTCTGCTTATGCTCTGCGCCGTTATAAAGGCGGTAGACGAATATCAGGATGTGCTGCGCATATCGGTAGCAAGCGCCTCCAACGACCACAGACTGGGCGCAAACGAGGCTCCTCCCGCGGTCATGTCCATATTTGTGGGCGACGAGCTTATGGAGATCCTCGAGGCTATCGAAACGGACAGGCACTACGATGCCCGCGAAAAGGTGCAGATGAAGATAGGCGTTCATGTTCTGCCTAAATTTCCTAAGGACAACACCGACCGCAACCGCACGTCTCCGTTTGCGTTTACGGGCAACAAGTTTGAGTTCAGAATGGCGGGCTCTTCACAGTCCATTGCGACTCCGAACACTGTACTCAACACTGCCGTCGCGGAGGAGCTTCGCGGCTTTGCCGATATTCTTGAGGGAGCGGACGACTTTACGGGCGCTCTGCACGAGCTCATCCGCACGACAATAAGCGAGCACATGCGCATACTGTTCAACGGCAACGGATATGACGACAGCTGGATAGCAGAGGCGGCACGACGCGGTCTTTCCAACCTGCCCACCACACCCGATGCGCTTGAGCATATGCTTGATGAGCGCAATGTGGAGCTGTTCACACGTCACGGTGTTTTCTCCGAGGCAGAGCTGCGCGCGCGCAAGGAGATAAATCTCGAAAACTATGTTAAAACTGTCAATATAGAGGCGCTTACCATGATAGATATGGCGCGCCGCGATATATTCCCCGCTGTAAGCGATTTCGCCGCAAAGATAGCGGACAATGCGGCTTCCAGACGCTCTTTTGCTCCCGCCCGTCCCGACGCGGAGGAAAAGCTTTTGGAAAAGCTGTCTTCGCTGATAAACAGGCTGTACACAAGCATCGAGTCTCTCGAAGACGCTCTGGAGCAGTCTAAAAACATTGCCGACACATTTGAACTCAGCCTTTATTACAAGACGGAAGTCATCGGCGCAATGAACGCTCTGCGCGAAAGCGCCGACAGACTGGAGGAGATAACCTCGTCCGCCTACTGGCCGTATCCGAGCTACGGCGACATGCTGTTTTCAATAAAATAAACCGAAAAAGCCCTGGTACCGGGGCTTTTTTGCCATAATTCAACCGTATGTACCTCTTCCGGCATTCTCGCAACCGGGGGTTGAATTACATAACTATCCCAACAGTCGATAGACAACAGGCGAAAAATGTGGTAAATTGTATTCACAAAGAAAAACGGAGGAACAATTTATGGAAATCGGAAAAAAGATTCAGAAGCTCCGCAAGGAGCGCGGCTTGACGCAGGAGGCGCTTGCCGAAAAAATAGGTGTCAGCGCGCAGGCTGTCTCAAAATGGGAGAACGGATATTCATGCCCAGATATTTCGGTTCTGCCGACGCTTGCTTCAATACTGGGCGTCAGCACGGATGAACTGCTCGGCGACGCGGAGCACTCAAACGCGGATACCGAATCGGCGCCCAAGGCGGAGTTTGTAGAAGATCCCGACAAAAAACGCGGCGACTCAAAAACAAGCTTTTCATTTGATATAGGCAGATCCGTAAACCTTTTTGAAAAGCTTTGGTTCGGTCTGTTCGTGATCGCGGCGGGCGTACTTCTCATTTTATCAAAAGCAACGGATATACTTCCTTGCTCGTACTGGTCGGTGCTGTGGCCCACCGCCATTATCTGCATAGGCGCATCCGGAATCACAAAGCGCCGCATAAGTGCCATATCCGTGGGCGCCGCCCTTATAGGCGTGTATTTCCTGCTTGACAATCTGAAGGTAATTCCCGAAAGCTTTTCAGGCACATGGGTCATTATCGGCGCAATACTTGTCGTATGCGGAATTTTAACTCTTATCCCGAGAAAGAAAACGAAGGTCCATGTCAACAGCGAGCGCCAGGTGAACGAGTACAGCTGTGACGACGGCTATCTGAGATTTGAAAGCTGTTTCGGCGACAATGCCGCAAAGTTTGAGGGCGGCACTTTCAACGGAGGCAATGTTGAGGTGTCCTTCGGCGCGGCTCGTCTTGACCTCACTGCGGCAGCGTCCGTTGCAGACGGCGCGGTACTTGCTGCCGACGTTTCGTTCGGCTCCTTGGAGATCGTACTTCCGCGCAATGTGCGCATTGCCAGCAAGAGAGATACAAGCTTCGGTTCTGTAAATGTTAAGGGTAAGCCGGATGATAACGCGGCGTATGAGCTCAAGATCGACAGCGATGTGTCGTTCGGTTCCGTAGAAATTATTTACGCGTAATAATTATACTTGAAAACCTCCGCAGAAGATGATACAATAATTGTACAGCTATGACCGTATATCGGAGGAAGAATATGAAACGAGCGTTTTCAATAATATTCGTGCTTTGCATTATTTTGTCATTGATTCCCGCAGCGGGTGCCGCGGGCGACCCTGCCGTAAGACTTTCAAAGGCAGAGGCAGCCCCCGGAGACGAAGTTTCTGTAGACATTGTGCTTTCGGACAACCCGGGCATAAACACGTGTACATTCGGCGTTGAGTATGACAGCAATGTGCTGACGCTGAACTCCGTGCGCGCGGCAGAGGCTGTCGGCGGAAGCTTTGTTTTTGAAAAGCGCGGTGTTTGGTTTTCCGAAAGCGACACTTCGTACAGCGGCACGTTTTTCACGCTTGATTTTACCGTGGCAAAGGGCGCTGCGACGGGCGTGTACCCCGTAACGGTCATTTGCGGCGAAGGCGATATAAGCAACAGCGCCGAAGAAGATGTTGCATTTAGGATAATACCCGGCAGTGTTACCGTTGCGTCGGGCTCGAGCTACACACTGACGATCGGCGGCACGGCGACGGAGTACGCCGCAGGCGAGACAGTGAACATCAGCGCGGAGACGTTCTACACGGCAAATCACCTGTACTACCGTTTTACGGGCTGGAGCGGTGACACCGACGTGCTCAGCGATGCGACGCAGGCAGAGGCAAGCTTCACAATGCCGGAGAAGGATATAGTGCTTGAGAAGGAATATCTGATAATAGGAGATTTCAACGGAGACGGCGACGTGAACGCCATAGACCTGAATCTCATGAGAAGAGCGCTGATAGGACTGTATAATAAGACAGCGAGCATGGATGTAAACAAGGATGACGAACTGAACGCAATAGACCTTAACCTATTCAGAAGAATGCTCATAGGTCTGTACGCACCTACGAAGTAATGGATACGGTAGGGGATACGTTATTCGCGGGGCTCCGCGCCCCGCACCCCGACATGAGGGGGATAAATATGTGGGGCGCTGCCCCACACCCCGACCGAGGGGAATATATATGCGGGGTTTCACCCCGCGCCCGACTCGAGGACTTTTCTCCCCAAAAGTCCCCGAGACCCGAAAAAAACCAAACTGCATAGGTTTCAGACTATCAAGCATAGATAGCAAACAAGGCTGCCGACGGCAGCCTTGTTTTATGTATAGCGCAAAATGTACCTACAGTCTATCTGCGAAA
>CAUGPT010000026.1:0-27329 GCA_959601495.1 uncultured Eubacteriales bacterium | reverse complement strand
GCTCGGAGAAAAGCGGGCGACAGCTCGACCGCTTTTGCTCCAGTGGTCGGGGGAGCGTGAAGGGGCTACTTACGGAAAAGTAGTCCCTTCACGTCTTTCTCACTTACGTTCGGAAGGCTAACCACAAAGTTTGAATTGCTTTCCCAATTTCGGAAAACCGAAACCTCCCGCCCGCTGCCGGAACAGCAGTTCCTTCACGTCTTTTACTCAAGTTCGGCAAGCTGACGACAAAGTTTGAAATGCTTTTCCGATTTCGAGAAGCCGAAAACCGCCATAACCGCCAAAACCGACAGAGCCGACAGAAAACCGTCAGAACCAGCGGCGTTTCTCCCGCGGCGGGGCGCACTCCGGAACAAACGGCGGGACCTCCACAAGGATAGCGTCCTCGCCTATCTTTTTTATCTTGTCCCACGGTATGCGGATGTCGGCGGACCTGCCGAACCCCAGAAATCCTCCCTCGCCGGGAACGAACACCGCGGTTATCCGCCCGTCGCACAGATCGACTTCGTAATTGCATATGTGCCCGAGCCTGCGTGCGTCACACACGCTTATAACTAACTTTCTCGAAAGGCTGTTGGTGTTGCACGCCATTGCCGTATCCTCCGAATTATCAACTGTAGTTTTATTCATTTTAATATATTCCGCCGCAGCATTTTATATGCCGCGCTGCAAAATTCGCCGCCGCTCTTGTTGAAAAGACCGCTCGCGTGTGCTATACTGTAGGCGCAGGAGAGAAAGATCGATTTCAACCGCTTTCTAAACCGACGGTTTACGTTTTTCAACCCCTGATTTATTGCGTTTTATATAAAATGCGGTAAAATATGATAAGCGACGTAAAAACAGCGCCGCGAAGCGTTTCGGAAAGGACATAATATATATGTAGAAAAGATCCGAAAATCAAATCCACCCGAATTTTCACGGCATCACTGCCGCAGAAAGGATAATAACTATGACAAACGATATTGTAACAAAGAGAAAACAGGACTTTGCCGACGGCATCCATACGGAGCTACGCCAGCAGCAGAACAAGTCCCGCTCCGTAGGAATCATATCCGGCAACCTGACCTCCAATTCGAGAAGCGAGGTCTCCGGCGTTTCGGCAAGAGTTTACAAGGACGGCGTTTACGGCTTTTCTTCGATGGCGGAGATCTCCGACGACGCTGCCCGCAGCGTGCTCGGCGCCGCAACGGAGAACGCGAAATTCATGGCAAGCCGCGCAGGTCGCCCCGCGTCCATAGCGCCTGTTGCGACTGACGCAGTCGTGCGCGACTGCAACGTATCCGACCCTGAGCAGAAGGTATATACCGAGTTTGCAAAAGAGCTTGACGGATATATAGAGAAGAAATACAAAAACCTCAGCGGCCGCGGAGTGTATATAAGATGCGACTCCATGGAAAAGCTTATCGCCGTGTCAGACGGTGCGGACGGGCACACAATCATCCCCCGCTCATACGTGTACATCCGCATGACCGCGGAAACGCCGAGCGGCGTTCCCGTTGAGCTGTTTGAGCCCTTCGGCGGATTCGGCACATTCGACACCGTATTCACCTCTCCCGAAAGCCTTTACGAAAAGGTGGACGGCGTGTACGAGCGTATTATGAAAAAGCGCGAGGGCGTGTACGCCGAGGCGGGAGAGCGCACCTGCATACTCAGCGGCACTCTTGCGGGAATGCTTGCGCATGAGGCGGTCGGTCATACCGTTGAGGCAGACCTCGTGCTCGGCGGCAGCGTTGCCGCGCACTGCCTCGGAAAGCAGGTGGCAAGCCCCATCGTAAATCTGACAGACTTTGCTCACGACGCTTTCGGTGCTCCCTGTCCGCTGCCCGTATGGCTTGACGACGAGGGCGTTGCAGCGCAGGATGAGCCTATCATCGTTGACGGCGTGCTGCGCGGATACATGAACAGCCGCGAGAGTGCGGAGCGCTTCGGCATGACGCCCCACGGAAACGCAAGGGCATATCTTTTCTCCGACGAGCCCCTTATCCGCATGAGAAACACGGCCATCCATCCCGGCAAAAACACTCTTGAAGAGATGATCGCCGGCGTCAGCGACGGCTACTACTTCACCGATACAAACAACGGTCAGGCAGACACCACGGGCGAGTTCATGTTCGGCGTCTGCATGGGATATGAGATCAAGAACGGCAAGCTGGGACGCGCTCTGCTTGACACGACTATTTCAGGCGTCGCGTTTGAAATGCTTAAGACCGTCGACATGATCTCCGACACTGTTGAATGGAGCTCCTCCGGCTTCTGCGGCAAAAAGCAGCCCATGCCGGTAGGCCTCGGCGGACCTGCGGTCCGCTGCCGCATCACGGTGGGCGGAAGATAAGGAAAGGAGTGCTTATATTATGAAAAAAGATCTTGATCTGCTTACAAAAGATATAATTGAGCGCCTGAAGGCGCGCGGAGCCGACCTTGCGTGGTGCAGCGCTGCCGTTAAGGAAACGAGAGAGTTCAACGTAGACGGCGGAGAATTCAGCCTGCTCCGCACGCTTTTTGACAATTCGCTGACTGTGACGGCGGTGAAAGACGGCAAGAAAGGCTCCGTGGGGCTCAACAGCTTTGAGGACGAAGCAATCAGCCGCGCCATTGACGACTGCCTTGCGGCGGCGGAAGCCTCCCACGCCGACGACGGCTGGGGACTCTGTCCCGACGCAAACCGCGAAAGCTTTACCGAGGGTGAGCCGGTGCCCGATCTCGACCGTCTGTTTGACCGCAGCCGCGAGCTGCTTGAGACTATAAAGCGCGAGTATCCGCTTATCGTCATGGAACAGATGATCATAGATCACGGATACGTGCATAAAGTGTACAGAAACTCAAACGGCGCGCATCTTGTGAAGGACAGCGGTCTGTACGGCGTGGAGCTGATGTTCTCGGCGCATGAGGGCGAGGTCGCCTCGTCGTTCTTCTCCTCCGGCGTTGAGACTGACAATCTGGACAAGCCCTTCATATCGCTGGGCAGCATACGCCGCGATCTTGCGGATGTGCAGAAGCAGCTTTACACCGTAAGCCCCAAGGAAAAGTTCACCGGCACAATGGTGCTGACGCCCGCGTGCCTCGCGGATTTCATGGGCAGCATATGCGACAATTTCGCGGGCGACGGCGTTCTGCTTGAGGGTACGAGCATCTGGAAGGACAAGCTGGGCGAGCTTGTCGCGGACGAAAGGATAACGGTTTCCTTTGCACCGGGCACAGAGGGTATAGTCAGCGGCCAGTCCTATACCGGCGAAGGCTATATAGCACAGGATTTCGACTTTATCAAAAACGGAAGGCTCGAGAGCTTTCTCGTAAGCCTTTATGTTGCGAACAAGACCGGAGCGGCGCGGGCTAAGAACGATGGCTCGGGCATGGTCATTGCCGAGGGCGACAAGAGCATTGAGGATATAATCGCAGGCATTGACCGCGGTATTATCGTGGGCAGATTCTCCGGCGGAGAACCTGCAACGAACGGCGATTTCTCCGGCGTTGCGAAGAACAGCTTTCTCGTCGAGAACGGCAAGGTGACCTCTGCGCTGAGCGAGACGATGATCTCCGGCAATCTTGCGATGATGCTTAAAAGCCTGCGCGATATTTCGAGCGAGCGCGTCTACGACGGCACGTCCATACTGCCGTATATGGCGTTTGACGGAATAACCGTTTCCGGTAAATAAGGGGATACGGACTTCGCGGGGCTCCGCGCCCCGCAGGGGAGACGATATATGCGGGGCTCCGCGCCCCGCACCCCGACATGAGGAACGGTTTTTATGGGGCTCCGCCCCAAACCCCGCTCGGGGACTTTTTTGGGAAAAAGTCCCCGAGACCCGAAAAAACCGAACTGAAAAGGTTTAAGACTATCAAGCATAGATAGCAAGCAAGGCTGCCGTCGGCAGTCTTGTTTTTGTTCGGTGCAAGTTGTGTTTACGGTTTTTCTTCCAAAATTCAGTAACAATAAGTCCGCAGTTCAAAAAATATACCGTGAAACGAAACGAAGCAAGCTCGCCTTCGAGCTTGCTTCTGCTGTCTATGGGAGCGGCGTTGCCTGCTTCCGCAAGAAAAACGCAAATCGTGTCTGAAGTTCACGCTAAAGTCAATTCGTCGAATCTCTCGGGCTTGGAGCACTCGGTTTGACTTTCCGCTCGCGGGCACAATCAAGAGAAAGGGATGGATTCTCAAGGAAGGGAAAGAGATTTCTCTTTTTCCCTTCCTTGAGCCGATTCGGGGATGTGTGAAGGGGCTACTTACGGAAAAGTAGTCCCTTCACGTTTCCTCTCTTATGCTCGGTAAACTGACTACAAAGTTTGAAATGCTTTGTAAAGAAACTAAAACTTCACAGTTTCAATATCTCGGCGGACATGCAAGCGGGTGCGGAGCGCAGGCGCGGCGCATTGTGCATAACCTATCATTTTTATATTATTTCCCGCAAATTTCATGTTTTTGAAATTTGCTATTGACAACCGCTTGGGTTTTTGCTATAATCAATATCGCGTTAAATGCAGTGCTGATATAGCTCAGTTGGCAGAGCACGTCATTGGTAATGACGAGGTCATGAGTTCGAATCTCATTATCAGCTCCAAAAGCAGTCCATATGGGCTGCTTTTTGCTTTTGTTGTGCAATTTTCATATAATTTTGTCCGAAATTGTCGAATCTGTGCTGCGAAAGGTCACATATTTCCCGACGCAGCCGGTAAGCCCCCACAATATGTAGCCGAACGGCGGCATATTGATACAAATATTGGGGCATATGTGCAAATTCGTCCTTTTCGTCCAAAATTACAAGTACAATATCTATGATTTGTACAAATATTTGACGAAAAAGTATTGACAATTTGTGATGATAATGCTACAATTGTGTTACCAAAATTTAATGGAGGTTTATCCAATGAAAAAAGTTTTAGCAATTGTTCTTACTCTTGCGATGCTTCTCTCCTGCATGATCGTGGGTCTTTCTGCAGCCAGAGTAGTTACCGAGACTAAGACAGAAAACCATTACTGGACATTCACGGAAGGTAACTCATGGCATCCCGTAAAGTTCAATAATCCTTCTTCCACAGTTGAGATGGACATCAGACTTGATGCTGCCAATTCTACGCTCGCTTGCTTTAATCAGTCTAATGCTCCCTCAATGGGCACAAGCTACATCGGTCTGAGAGACAATACCATAAAGATCGACCATAGCTTTGATGTCGGCAAATGGTATCATGTAAAATTCGTTTCCGCAAACGGCTCTACCGAGATCTTTGTTGACGGCGCCAGCATCGGTTCCGTAAACGCAGAGATGACCTATTCCGGCGACGATAACAACCTGTTCTACTGGAATACGGTACTTGTTTCTATGGATAACGTTTCCGTAGGCGGTCAGGTATTCGACTTTGAGGGCGACTATTCCGCATGGAATACCGAATCCACTCAGGGCCAGATAGTTCTTGAAGAGAACGTTACATACGCTAACGAGAACGTATACACGGTTCCCACAGGAAGCAAATATCTGAGATTTGATGCAGATCATGCATATATGTACAGCGACACTTTCCCTGTAGGTCCCAGCGATGGCTACACCACCTTTACCTTCAAGGTAAGATTTAATGATGCAACCTCCGAGACCCGTTCTTACATGGGCAACGACATCGTCATCAGCCCCACAAAGATCGGTATCGGCGGTCAGACTGCTGAAATCTCTCCCGCTCTTTCTCTGAACGAGTGGCACGAGATCTCATTCAACTGCTACAACATGAACGGAGCGTCCTTCTATAAGATAAACGGCGGCGAGGCTTCTGTTAACAACAAAGACGGTATGATCGCCGGCATTATTAAGAGCACTTGGTGCGGCGGCGCTATCCTGGTTGACTTTGACGATTTCGTAGTTAAGTCCTCCAGCGACGGTGCAACATATGAGACCATCTGCAACGAAGATTTCGAAGACGGCAAATGGGACGCAGCTCACAGCGACTGCAACGGCTTTGTTACTCAGGACACCAAGGAAGAGAGAGTTGACCTCGGTCTCAATTACTGGACATTCACGGAAGGCAACTCATGGCATCCCGTAAAGTTCAATAATCCTTCTTCCACAGTTGAAATGGACATCAGACTTGATGCTGCCAATTCTACGCTCGCTTGCTTTAATCAGTCCAATGCTCCCTCAATGGGTACAAGCTATATCGGCCTGAGAGACAATACCATAAAGATCGACCATAGTTTTGATGTCGGCGAATGGTATCATATAAAATACGTTTCCGCAAACGGCTCTACCGAGATCTTTGTTGACGGCGTCAGCGTTGGTTCCGTAAACGCAGAGATGACCTATTCCGGCGACGATAACAACCTGTTCTACTGGAATACGGTACTTGTTTCTATGGATAACGTTTCCGTAGGCGGTCAGGTATTCGACTTTGAGGGCGACTATTCCGCATGGAATACCGAGTCCACTCAGGGCCAGCTCGCTAAGTACGAGATCAAGGTTGACTCCATCTTTGATCACTTCGAGACCAAGACTCCCGGCGGCGAGGCTTACGTTCTTGAGAGCACTCCCGAGTACGGCAAGTCCGTCAACACCTATGTTTCTAACGAGAATATCAAGATTCCCGCAAGCAACAACTTCATCATGAACTTTGACCTTGCTCTTCTCCCCGTAAACGACCACAGCGACGGCGCTTGCTTCGAGATCTGGACCAACAAGTCCACCTCCGGCGTAGACCTTATGCGCTGGAAGGTCGGCACGACCTTCTACGGCACCGAGACCGGCAATACAAAGGATTATGTCCAGTATAACTGGGGTGCAACCACAAAGGATAACTTCCACAACATTACCTTTGTTATGAAGAAGGACTACGATGTGGCACAGATCTACATCGACAAAGAGCTGGTTTACACCGGCAGACCTTACAATGCATGGGAAGGCATGTGCCTGATGATGGCTTGGAACGCTAACGTCATCATTGATAACCTTCAGGTTATGGACCTCAAGTACAATCCCATCGAAGCCGGCTTCAACGGTGTTGACGCATTCCGTGCGATCAACCTCGACGCTGAGGACTTCTGCGCTACCAACGGCCACCTCAACGGCTTCCTTACCAGAACCGCAGAGCCTAAGTGCTATGCAGAGGGTACCGACACCATCGTTTGCGCAGTTTGCGGCAAAGTAAAGACTACTCTCCCCGTAGCTAAGGTTCCTCACAACTGGGGTCGTTACGACATCAACCGCAAGACTGAAGACGGTCTTGTATACGCAGCATGCTCTAACGAAGGCTGCACCGAGAAGAGATACACCTCTCTTCCCGCAGCAGGCACATATTCAGGCACTCTCTATGAGTACTACGATATGAGCGACGACATGATCCTTGTTGTTGACAACGACTGGAACGAAGAAAACTGGACCTCAGCTGACGGCGTTCTTAAGTTTGAGGAAAACAAGGGTAAGAACTACAACATTTATGATATGTCTGACAGCGTTCCCGCCAACAACTGGTCATGGAACATGGACATCATCTACAGAGGCACGTTTGATGACTCTGACACAAACGGCGACAACACCGACGCAAGACCCGGATACGGTCATGTACTGTACTTCTGGATCGGCGGCTCCAACACGATCGGCATCCGTATCGGTTATAACGCTGACGAGCATAAGCTCTATGTTGTAGACGGTAACCCCAACGTTAACCCCACAAGAAAGAATCCTTTCCCTGACGGTAACTTCAATCACAAGACTGTTGACTTTACAATGGTTGAAGGTGAAGTTTACAACTTTGCAGTAAGCATGACTTACTACAACGAGGGTTATCCCGATGACGAGACACAGCAGGACAAGTGGGATGCATGCCTCCGCCTGTACGTTAACGGCGAAGCTATGCTTGAGTTCTCTATGGCTCAGGACGGCGTAAATGCATTCTTCAACATTCCTTATGCTCAGGATCATGCGGCTAACCTTGACTCCGCTATCCTCCGTGACTTCGGTATCCTCTTCGATATCAAGTCCATGGCATTCGGTTCTGCAGACTTTGCATACACCAACAGAGCTTACAAGGGCGACGTTGACGGCGACAACGCTATCACCGCTGCTGACGCACTGCTTATGAGAAAGTTCCTTGCACGCGTTATCGACCTGTCCGCACTGGTTTCCTCCAGAGCAGACGCTAACGGCGACGGCGTTATCAACGCTAAGGACCAGCTCGTAATCAGAAAGGCGATCGCTGCATAAGTTAAATACTTAAGCATAGCGAAAGCTTAAATACAAAAAACAGCGCCCCCGCAACAGCGGGGGCGCTTTTCTATGCAGTCGCGGAATGAATTCTCACGCACCCGCTGCGGGTATAGCCGACGGCAATCAAACAGCGCTGCCTATATTGGGCTTTCACAAAAAAACATATTATTTCAACTGATTTTCCCGCTCTCTTCAAAAAACTGTCACATTGGGACAATATAATACAGGCACAGAACCGAAAAGGAATACTTGAAACACCGGAGGTTTATTATGGAAGACTTTAATAAAGAAAAGAACGAAAACGGTTTCACACCGAATTATACGCCTCTTGACAGATGGGCAGATAACGGCAGTGCAGCCGCGCAGAGCGGCACAGGCGCCCCCGCGGGCTTCGGCTCGGATAACGGAGCCGCAGGAGCCGCTCCTCAAGGTAGCGGCTATGCGGCAGGACAGCCGACAGTGCAGGGCACAGAGCAGCAGCCTGCACCCGGTGCAAATGTGCAGAACGGCGCAAACACCGACGCCGCACAAAGCGACCCTGCTCCAAACTTTACCGGAGGCGCAGCACAGCCGACGGTGCCCCGCGACGGAGGCTTCAATGCACAGCAGGCACAGCCTCAGTTCGGCGCGCATCAGGCGCAGCCTCAGTTTGCTCCCGCACGCGACCCCCAATTTGCAGGTGCTTCCGCCGGCGCACAGGATCCGGCAGGCGTCGCGCGTCCCGCCCCCGGTGCATATGCTCACACGCCCGGTGCGCAGGGCGCATACGCACAGAACCCCGGCACGCAGGGTGCGTACGCACAGCCGCAAAGCGCAGCACAAGGTGCGCCCGCTCAGCAGACAGCCGCTCCCCGTAGCGGCGCAGCAGGCGTCCCCGGCGGGTACACGGTAAATCGTGAAAGCGGAGAATACCGTTATGTACCTCCCTTTGAACAGGGCGCATATGATCCCAATCCGCACGCGGCACATCAAAGCGGCGGCGCAGGCTTTGCACCTCAGCAGCCGCCTATGCCCCCCAGACCGCCCAAGGAAAAGAAACACAGAGAAAAGGGCGGCAGACGTTTTTCAACCGCAGCTATAGTTCTTATACTCTGCGCGGCAGTTCTGCTCTCGTTCGGCAGCGGCATGGCAGGCGCTCTGATTGTCGGCTCCGACAGCGCGGAAAACTCAACATCGACCGGAACATCATCCGGTGACGGCGGCACAACGGTGATCTACAAAACCCCCGTTACTACCGACACGTCGGAGGGCTCCGGGCTCAGCGATGTATGCGGACTTGTTTCCGACAGTGTTGTTGAGATAACAACCGAGTATCAGAAGACCTACGGCAACTTCCAGTATGTGAACGGCGGCGCGGGCAGCGGCGTTATCATCAGCACCGACGGCTATATCATAACAAACAACCACGTTATAACCGACGAAGGCACCGGCAAGGTGGCTGACACCGTAACGGTTCGTCTTACCGACAGCACCGAGTACACCGCAAAGGTCATCGGTCACGATCCCGACTCCGACATAGCGGTCATCAAGATCGACGCAAAGGATCTCACAGCGGCGACTCTCGGCACAAGCGGCAGCCTCAAGGTAGGTGAGCAGGTCATCGCGGTCGGCAACCCTCTGGGCGAGCTCGGCGGAACGGTCACGAGCGGCATTATTTCTTCGACAAACCGTGAGATCACCGTTGACAACAATATAATGAACCTTATTCAGATAGACGCTGCCATCAATCCCGGCAACTCCGGCGGCGGACTGTTCAACATGAAGGGCGAGCTTATCGGCATTGTCAATGCAAAGTCCACGGGCAGCAATGTTGAGGGACTCGGCTTTGCAATTCCGATCGACGAGGCAGGCAAGGTCGCCGAGGAGCTTATGAGCAACGGCTATGTTTCCGGCAAGACCTATATCGGCATCAGCCTCACCGATGTGACCGACAGCTTTACGGCGTACTACTACTTCCACAGCCAGAACACCGGCGTTTATATCACTCAGGTCCAGGAGGGTTATAACGACAGCGCTCTCAAGTACGGTGACCGCATTCTCGCGATCGACGGCGAAGAAGTAGCTTCATCTTCCGATGTCAAAGAAGCAGTCAAGGGACACAGCGTAGGCGACACGCTGAAGTTCACCGTCTCCAGAGACGGCAAAACTAAAGAAGTGGACGTCAAGTGCTACGAGTACGTTCCCGACTCTGATGTGACCTTCGGCGACAGCGCCCAGGGCTAAGTAATCGGTATGGAGCATAGCGGGGCTCCGCGCCCCGCGCCCCGACATGAGGGAAGGTATATATGCGGGGCTTCGCCCCAAACCCCGACCATGTAAAAAGAAAAATGCGAGGCTCCGCCTCGCGCTCCGCTCGAGGACTTTTCTCCCCAAAAGTCCCCGAGACCCGAAAAAACCGAACTGAATAGGTTTTATACTATCAAATAAAGATAGTAAACAAGGCTGCCGACGGCAGCCTTGTTTTATGCTTAGTGAAAACTGCGCTTACAGTTTTTTCGACGAAATATCGAAACTAAAAGTCCGCAGTTAAAAAAATATACCGCGAAGCAAAACAAAGCAAGCTCGTCCTTTCGAGCTTGCTTTTGGTATCTATCGTGGCAGCGTTGCTTACTTTCGCAAGTAAAACGCAAATCGTGTCTAAAAGTTACGCTGAAGTCAATTCTCCGAATCTCTCGGGCTTGGAGCAGTCGCTTTGTCTCTCAACTCACGAACACAATCAAGAAAAGGAGAGAGATTCTCAAGAGAGAGGAAAAGAGCCCGTCTTTTCCTTTCTCTTGAGCCGGTCGGGGGAGTGTGAGGGCGGCTACTGCCGGGACAGTAGCCCCCTCACATCCTTTACTTACGTTCGGTAAGCTGACGACAAAGTTTGAATAGCTTTCCCTATTTCGGGAAGTTATAGCCGCCCGCTGCCGGAACAGCAGTCCCTTCACGTCTTTTTTACTTTCATTCGGTAAGCTGACGCCAAAGTTTGAATTGCTTTGCTAAACATAAAACAAGGCTGCCAAAGGCAGCCTTGTTCGTTATCTTTACTTGATATCCTGAAACCTATCCAGTCCGGTTTTTTCGGGTTCTTAGGGAGCTTTTTCCCAAAACAAGCTCGCGAGGTGGGATGTATCCCACCTCGGTCGGGGTATGGGCGATGCCCATACCACCGCCTGTCGGGGTGCGGGGTGATACCCCGCAAATATATTCCCCCTCATGTCGGGGTGCGGGCGCGGGCGGCACATACAAGTGCAGGCGCACAGAAACACAAGCGTCAAAAAGAAAAACCGTGTTTTCCCAAATGGGAAAACACGGTGATTTCTTTTTGTAAGTAGATGCGATCTCTCTTTCGGAGACTTATCTCTTTGAGAACTGGCTTGCACGACGTGCAGCTTTGAGACCGTACTTCTTTCTTTCCTTCATTCTGGGGTCACGGGTGAGGAATCCTGCCTTCTTCAGAGGAGCACGGAAAGTCTCGTCTGCGAGAAGAAGCGCGCGGGACGCGCCGTGACGGATAGCGCCTGCCTGACCGGAGAAACCGCCGCCGCGAACGCTTGCAACGATGTCAAACTTGCCGACAGTGCCGGTAACCTCGAAGGGCTGGTTGATGATGAGCTTCATGGTCTCGAGACCGAAGTATTCGTCAATTGTGCGGCCGTTGATGATTATAGAACCGGTACCGGGATAAAGACGAACGCGGGCAACGGAGCTCTTTCTTCTGCCTGTGCCGTAGAAGTAGGGTTTTGCACTTGTATACATATTACGTTATCCCCTTTCTCAAATCTCGTAAGGCACGGGCTTCTGTGCCTGCTGCTTGTGTGCCTCGCCTGCATAGACCTTCAGGCGGGTGATGGCCTTATCGCCGAGGGAGTTGTGAGGAAGCATGCCTTTAACCGCAAGCTCCATAGCCATTTCGGGCTTAGTAGCCATCAGAGTCTTGTAGGAAACTTCCTTAAGACCGCCGATGTAGCCGGAATGACGGCGATAGAATTTCTGCTCAAGCTTCTTGCCGGTAAGCACTGCCTTGGATGCGTTGATGATAACAACGAATTCGCCGCAGTCCACATTGGGGGTGAACTCGGGACGATGCTTGCCGCGAAGTATAGTAGCCGCTGCCGCTGCGGTCTTACCGAGGGGCTTGCCTGCCGCGTCGATAATATACCACTTGCGCTCAACGGTTTCTTTCTTTGCCATATAAGTTGACATAAGATTTACCTCCGAATTGCATAGTAATAGATTTATTCAGCAAGACGAATTATACCAAATGCGGCGGCGTATGTCAATAGCTTTTCACAAAAAAATCGTGAAATTTCAATTTAGCATTTACAAAGCTTCGTTTTTCTTGCGTATTCTCGCAAATGCTCGTTTTTTCTCTGACGCGATGTAAAAAATATTTTTATTGACATATGTGCTTTTTTGCCGCATTTTACGAGAATACCGCCCGCGGCGGGGCGTGGCATTGCGGAAAAAGTGTTACTGCGGGGCGTTGAGCCATGGTTTTACCGCTGCCGCGGGACATAGGGAGAGAAAAAATCAGCGGACGGATCGTCCGCTGATAATACAGTCGATATTTGAAGACGGGCAACGTGTCCGTGTCGGGCACCATTCATCGGGCAACGTGTCTGTGCCGGGCACCTTTCACCGGGCAACGTGTCTGTGCCGGGCACCTTTCACCGGGGAGCAGCCCGAGGAACCGGAACTTACTCTCCCGCGATCGCGCGGCGCAGGCGCTCGGCGGGGAATTTTTCCCGCCTGTCAAAGGCGAAAAGTCCGTTCATCTCCTGCATAACGTCGGTAAGCTGCGTGTAGCAGAAGCCGCAGATCTCCGGATTTTCCCGCAGGACCTTGCACAAAGCGGCGAGACGCTCAAGAAACGCTTCGGCATCCGCGGGGGCTTCGCCGTAGCCCCAGGGCGCGCCCGCCTCCTGCCCCGCGTTTTTATAAACGGAGTCTATGTCGAAAAACGCGCCGCCGAACTCCGATACAAAATAGGGCGAGACGCCGTCATATCCTATATCGCCGTCAAAGCCGTTGGTAAACGAATCTTTTCCGCTTTCAAAGAATGAATAGTGCTCGCGGAACACATCCGGATTTTGTTCATAGTCGTGCACGTCGTATATGTCCGCGCGGACCTTGTGCGTCCAGCCGGAGGAGTCTATTACAAGCCTTGAGGGGTCGTAGCTGCGCGCCGCCTCAACTGCTTTTTCAATAATTTCGGAGTTTTTGCCGGGGAAAGCCTCGTTGAAGGGGCACCAGCCGATGATGGACGGGTGGTTCACGTCGCGACGCAGCTGCTCACGCCATTCCGGAAGCATGGCGTCGTTTGCTTCGGGACGGGAAATATCAAGCCCCCAGTTGGGGTATTCTCCCCAAAGGATGTAGCCCGCGCGGTCTGCGAGGTACATAAAATACGGCTCAAAAATCTTCATGTGCATACGCGCGCCGTTGAAGCCGCACGCCATGGACATTTCGATATCGCGGCGTATCTCGTCGGTGTCGCGGGCGGTGTAAATACCGTCTGGGTAGTAGCCCTGGTCAAGCACCAGGCGCATAAACAGCCTGCGCCCGTTGAGATACAGCTGCCTTTGGCGGCACTCTATCTTGCGCATGCCGAAATACGCGGCGGCGCAGTCATCGCCGAATTTCAGCCGAACGTCGTAGAGATTTCCCTGTCCGATATCCCACAGCACGGGATCTTTTACGGGCAGCGTCATTTTTGCGATGCCGTCGGAGGAGACGCAGGTATCGCCGGATACGCTTTTTTCTCCGAAATACACCTCAGCCGAGAGCTCGCCGTCGCCGCATAGCTCTGCTTCAAGATGTACGCATTCGCCGTCAACGTCGGGGATGAGCTTTACGTGCTTTATATAATTTTTCGGAACGTATTCGAGCCAGACGCTTTGCCATATGCCCGTGCAGCGGGTGTAAAAGCAGCCGTGGGGCTCAGGTGCGGAGACCTGCTTTCCGGAGGGCTGAAGCGGGTCGGTGGTATCGTCGAACGCCGTAACATTGACTCTGTTTTCGCCGTCATGCAGAAGCTCGGTGACATCGAGGCATATGGGGGTGTAGCCGCCCGTGTGCTCGCCCGCGAAGGTGCCGTTGATGTACACGCCGCAGCGATAGTCCGCCGCGCCTATGTGGAAAAGCACGCGTCCGCGCGCCGTGTCGAAATGGGGCGGCAGAGTGAGGGTGCGTACGTACCACACGCGCTTCATATAGTCCGTATGGCATATGCCCGAAAGACGGCTTTCCGGCACAAAAGGCACGGTTATGGTGTTGTCGTAGCTTTCCTTTTCAAAAAGGCGGCGGGAGATGCCCGTGTCGTCGCTGTCTATATCAAAGGACCAGCTGCCGTTCAGACAGACAAAGCTGTCGTCGCTTCGTCTGAGGGAGGGGCGCGGATATTCGCTTCTCGGTAATTTTTCCATAATAATGCCTTTCTGCCTGCCGCTGCGGTGCGTTTTTTTACTTAATGTTCAATAAAAATTTTTCAAAACTATTCAATTTTGTCCGCGTTTATATTATAATAAGATGAATAGTTATATAATAGGGAAAGTATTTCTTATATTATATCACATAAAGCATGCTTTTCAATACTATTTTTTATAAGGAGTTCGTTATGGACAAGAAAAAATACGACGTTACGATCGCCGGCGTTGAAATGTCGATCATCTCCGATGAGAGAGAAGAATTCGTGCAGAAGCTTGTTTCAAAGCTTGACAAGCAAATCACGGACATCACCATTCAGAACAAGCGCTGCTCAAAGCTTGACGCTGCCATTCTGGTGGCGCTGGATCTCAGCAGCGAAAAGGCGAAGGCCGAGAAAAGAGTCCGCAATCTTGAGGCTCAGATCGCCCTTTACGACGCTAACCTGCGCCGCATGAGAGAGGACAACATAAAGCTGAAAAGCGCCATGCTCGGCTCGAATAAGGGTGTACTGCCGGACGATCTTTCCGATGCGGACGACGGCGAGGTCATTGAAGAAAAAAAGAGCGCCGATGAGGGCGAGGGCATAACGCAGCTTTCGATCGGTGCGGACGAGGCATCGAACACGGCGGACGAGCCCGGGACGGACGCGCGCCGTGACGGACTGCGCCAGATAGCGGAGCTTCTGGGCAGCAGGAAAAAGGAAAACGAAGATTCTGCCGCGCTCGCCGCCGACGCGAAAGATGACGGCGCCGCAGCCGCTGCCGACGAGAGCGCTGAAGAGCTCAAAGAGGACAAGCTGCGCCAGATAGAAACACTTCTCAGAAGAAACGACATCTGAGAGGGAAAAAGGGCTGACTGTGATCGCTGCTGCGATACGGCTGCTTCGCAGTTCGGCACTCCATGAATGCGCCCCCGCCGAGCGAAAGAAAGATAGGCTAAGATTTGCGGACGGTTTTTTCGGCTGCGGAGACGAGCGCGGGGCAGCCCTGCACGGGCAAAAGATAAGGACAGAAAAAGGAGGTCGGAGCAAACGGAAAACCGCACAAAAAAGCCGGAACTGCTTGCTCCGGCAGGAAGCAGAGCGGCATTTGAAGCCGCAATAGAAGCGGGCGCCGATGCCGTTTATCTCGGCGCGCCCGTATTCAACGCGCGCATGCGCGCAGATAATTTCGACAGCACCGAAATGGAGTCGGCGCTCCGCACTGCATACGCCTACGGCGTAAAGACCTATATAACCCTCAACACCCGTCTTTTTGACGACGAGCTGCACTCAGCGCTTTGTCTTGCGGCAAAGCTGTACGAGGACGGCGCGACGGCGCTTATCGTTGCGGACGCGGGTCTCGCGCGCCTTATAAAAAAATACGTCCCCGAGCTTGAGATACACGCAAGCACTCAGCTTTCGGGGCACAATGCGGCGGATGCCCGCGCGCTATACGACATGGGATTTTCGCGTATGGTCTGCCATCGCGAGGCGAGCCTTGACGAGCTGCGCCTTCTGTGCGCCGAAAGCCCCATTGAGATCGAAATGTTCATCCACGGCGCGTACTGCGTATCGTTTTCCGGTCAGTGCCTTATGAGCGCCGTTATGGGCGGCAGAAGCGGCAACAGGGGTGAATGTGCGCAGCCGTGCCGCCAGCCCTATGCCTTGGGCGGTCGCGGCGCCGTAAAGGGCAGCTATCCCATAAGCCTTCGCGACATGTGCCTTGCGGGGCACATCACCGACATACTGAAAAGCGGCGTCGCCTCACTGAAGATAGAGGGGCGGCAAAAGCCCGCCGAGTATGTGTACGGAGTCACGAGGATATACCGCCGTCTTCTTGACGAAGAAAGAAACGCGGCGGATGATGAGATCGACGCGCTGCGGCGCATATTCAGCCGCAGCGGTTTCAGCGCCGGATATTTTGAAGAAAACGGCAGAAATATGCGCGGAGTTCGCACATACGAGGACTATCTCGAAATGGATAAAACGGCTTTTCCGGGTCTTGAGCGCAAGGTGCCGCTTGACGCGCTGCTTCGTGTTCGCGACGGAGAGCATGCGATCCTTGAGGCTGTCACGCCGTACAAAACGGTAACGGCAAAGTCGGAGAAGCCATGCGACAGCGCGTCCGTTTCGCCGCTCAGCTGCGAGGGCGCCGAAAAAAACGCGGGCAGGCTCGGCGCGACGCCTTTTTATCTTAGGAGCTTTCGATATGACTGCGACAGCGCCGCGCCGCTGACTCTTTCGCAGCTGAACGCCCTCAGGCGCGAGGCGACGGAAAAGCTGTGCGGCTGTAAAAGAAACAGTGTTGAAATTTCCTCTTCTCCGGTTATTTGTACCGCTTGCGGCAACAGAAACCGCGGTGAAGGGACAGATGATATCAAATTCACCGCGGAGTTTCTGTATCCCGACAGGGTGAGCGCGGCGGCGCGGGAGTTTTTCGACAGAATTTATATTCCCTACGGCACGGCGGGCGCCGAAGAATTTGACGTTTCCCTGCCGCCGTATATTTCGGGGAAAGAATTCGAAAAGATATTTGCCGACCCGTCGCTTTCGCGAAAAGGCATATTGTGCCACACGGCGGGGCAGCTCAAAGCGGCGCTTGAGCGCGGCTTTGAAGCCGCGGCGTCGCTGCGGATGAATATATTCAATTCAGCCGCCGCGGAGACGTGCGAAGGCGCGCGGTTTATAACGGCTGCGCCGGAGGTGCGGCTCGCGAAGATAAGGGATATGAGGACGGATATACCCATAGCCGCCGTCGTGTACGGCAGGCTGCCGCTTATGCTTTGCCTGCGCTGCGCCGTATCCGACGGAGGAGAAAAATGCCCGCGCGAAAGGCAGGGACTGGCGCGCACGGGATACGTATTCGGCGCGAAAGCGCCGTGCGTCTCAAGCCTTACGGACAGGCGCGGCACAACGTTTCCAATTGTGGGAATGCCGGACTGCTCAAACGTCATATACAACAGCGTGCCGACCTACATGGCGGACCGCACAGACAGACTGCGCCGCTCCGGTGTCGCGATCATGCACTTCATTTTCACGGATGAGACCGGCGCCGCGGCGGACGGGATAATAAACGCGTACAAAAACGGGCGCCCTCCCGTATCGGACTGCCGCAGGATGCAGTGACGGAGCGCGGCGCGAAAGGACATATATGGAAAAGGTAAAACTCAGAGTAAAATATTTCCGCGAGGATATGCCGCGTCTTTGCTATATAGAAAACAAAAGCGACTGGATAGATCTTCGCTGCGCCGAGGACACGGTGATAGAGAAGGGCGAATTCCGCCTTATCCCGCTTGGTATTGCCGTCGCCCTGCCCGAGGGGTACGAAGCGCATATCGTTCCCCGCTCATCCACATATAAAAATTTCGGCATCATACAAACAAATCACATGGGCGTTGTGGACGAAAGCTATTGCGGAGACGGCGACCAGTGGTATATGCCCGCATACGCGCTGCGCGATACGAAGATAAACAGGGGCGATCGCATATGCCAGTTCCGCATAATGCGCCATCAGCCGCCGATAGAGTTTGAAGAATGCGAGGTCCTCGGCGGGCAGGATCGCGGCGGTATAGGCTCAACGGGCAAAAACTGAAACGCGAAATGCCGCAAAGACCCGTCGGCGGGTTGCGGCATGGGATACAGCCGTCCGAAAATGAAGAATTCGAAAAAATGCCCCGCGGACAGACGGCAGAAAAAAACCGATGAAAAACCGTCTGCCGGGAACAGATCGGGAATAAAGCGGCAGCGTAGGTCACAGTGCCGCAAAAAACGAGAGGGAAATATGAAAAAAGCAGCTCTTGTGCTTGCTTCGGGCTCACCCCGCAGGCGCGAAATACTTGCGGCGGCAGGCTACGATTTTACATGGATATCGCCCGATGCCGACGAGATAAAGGACGGGGCACCGGCAGAAAGGCTTGTGCTTGAAAACGCGCGCAGAAAAGCAGAAGCGGCGCTTAAAGAACTGCAAGGCGCCGCGGTGCTTTGCGCCGACACGGTGGTGTGTCTTGACGGCGAAATACTGGGAAAGCCGAAGACACCCGAGAGGGCGCGGGAGATGCTCAGCCGCCTTTCGGCGAAAAGCCACGAGGTCATGACAGGCTGGGTCATCACAAACGGAGAGAAAACCGAAAGCGGAGTTGAGATCTGCCGCGTTACGATGCGCAGTATCACTCCCGACGAGATAGAAGGATATATCGCCACGGGCTCGCCCCTTGATAAGGCGGGAGCGTACGGCATACAGGACGCGGGCGGAATGTTTGTAAGCGCCATCGACGGAGACTACTATACGGTAATGGGTCTGCCGATATGCGCCGTTTCATGCGCGCTGCGCGAAAAATTCGGAATACTGCCTTTTGAAAAATAAGGCTGAAATATAAAGACGATCACAGAAAGGCTTTGAATCATGAGTAAGTATATAGGTATAGATCTGGGAACAGCCAACACCATAGTTTATGTGCGCGGCAAGGGCATCGTTTTGAGAGAACCCT
The DNA here is from genome assembly GCA_959601495.1 of uncultured Eubacteriales bacterium. Classification (GTDB taxonomy): domain Bacteria; phylum Bacillota; class Clostridia; order Oscillospirales; family CAG-272; genus Avispirillum. The sequence continues at coordinate 8,272 of CAUGPT010000026.1, read as the reverse complement.
CCGTCGTTGCGGTGGAGCAGCGCACGAAAAAGGTCATGGCTGTCGGCAACGACGCAAAGCTCATGCTGGGCAAGACCCCCGGCTCAATTGTGGCAATGCGTCCCCTGCAGGACGGCGTTATCGCCGAGTTTGACTTTACTACCGCCATGCTGCGCGACTTTTTCAAAAAAGCGTCCGGCAGCACGGTGTTCAGCAGACCGAAGGTCATAGTCTGCGTGCCTTACGGAGTTACCGAGGTCGAAAAGCGAGCCGTTGAGGATGTAACGCTTGAGGCGGGCGCACAGTCCGTCGCGCTTATAGAGGAGCCCATTGCGGCAGCTATCGGCAGCGGACTGCGCGTGGAGGACGCGCGCGGCAGCATGATAGTCGATATCGGCGGCGGCACTACCGAGGTGGCGGTCACGTCTCTGGGCGGCATAGTGCTTTCCACATCCCTGCGTATCGCGGGCGACGAGCTTGACGACTCCATAGTGAGCTACATCAAAAAGAAGTATAATATACTTATCGGCGAGGTCACGGCGGAAATGCTGAAGAAAAAGATAGGCAGCGTTCACCCCGGCGTTGACCGCGGCGTTATGGAGATACGCGGCAGAAACCTTCTCAACGGTCTGCCCGCTATTATTACAGTAAGCTCCGCGGAGATCCGCGAGGCAATGCACGAGCAGGTCGTTCACATAATCGAGGCTATAAGAACTACGCTTGAAAACACTCCCCCCGAGCTTTCCAGCGACATATACGACAACGGCATCATGCTCTCGGGCGGCGGCGCGCTGCTGGGCGGACTTGACGCTCTCGTTACCCATGTAACGGGCATCCGCGCGACGATCGCGAAGGCTCCGCTTGACGCGGTCGCCATCGGTATCGGTCATGTTATAGAGGGCAGCAGCGACTCCGACGCGGTGCAGTACAGAAACAGAGGTTCCCGCTGACAGAGAGTGTGCCTGCAAAGGCATTGATATTTCCGAAAGGAGCAGGACAGAGTGAAGGATTTTTTCAGATCAAAATTCTTTACGGTGATAGTGATACTGATGCTTATCGCCGTAATAGTACCGACCGTTTTCGGCTCCATGGGGCTGGGCGGCACTCTGAAAAACGGCATAAATACAATGCTGACCCCGGTGCAGAAGCTGTTTTCGTATGTTTCCGACGCGTTTGAGGGCTTTGTATCATATTTTACCGAGTTTGACCGCATTTCTGCGGAAAACGCCGAGCTGCGCAGCCGGATAAGCGAGCTTCAGGACAAGGTCAGCGCGGCGGAGGAAACGGAGCAGATGAACCGCTGGCTGTTCGACTATCTGGAGCTTAAGCGCGAGCACCGCGACTATAAGCTTCTCGACGCCGCCGTTACAGGTCACGAAAGCGACAATTATATAACAGTGTACCTGCTTGACAAGGGCACGGCGCAGGGCGTTGAAAAGGATATGCCCGTCATAACGGCGGACGGCATCGTCGGTCATGTGGCGGACGCGGGCACTGACTGGGCAAAGGTCACAACACTTCTGTATTCGGGCTCGGCGGTCGGCGCATATGCTGAGCGCAGCGGCGTTGCGGGCGTTGTGGAGGGCAATTATACCCTTGCGAAAGAGGGACTTTGCAAAATGTCATACATTGCGGCGGACGCGGATATCGTCGTGGGCGACCGCATAGTTTCCAGCGGATACGGCAGTGTGTACCCCCGCGGGCTTGTTATAGGCTACGTTGAGGCTGTCGAAAAGAATGACGAAAGCCGCGCACTGGACGTGACCGTTCGTCCGGCAGTGAACATAGACGGCGATATAAAACGGATGATGATAGTGACAGACTATGAATCCTACACAGAATAATAACGGCGGCAAGAAGCGCCGACAGCACGAGTGGCAGGAGCCGGAACCGGAGAGAACGCAGAAGTTCATAACTCCGGGTGCGGAGAAAAGCCTGCGCGAGGGCGCGGGGCGCTATCGCCGTATAAGAAGTATGCCGCCGCGAGCAGGTCGGGGCGGCGCAGCCCGCAGAGGCGGGCAGTCCTCGTCAGGCGGCACGGAGCGCAGAGTCGGACAGAACGCGGGCGCAGGCGTGCCGCAGGGACAGACAGCGCCGAGGGATCGCGGCGCGGGAGCCGCGGGTAACGGAGCCACTTTGCAGAATACGGGCGGAGATCGCTTTGGAGCATCACCGCGAAACGGCGCGCCCCGCAGCGGCGAAAAGCAGCCGCGCCCGAGCACGTCGGAAGCATATAAAAGCAGAAGAGCTTCGGGCATGACCTTCGGAGAAGCCGTGCGCGCGGAGCTGCGCGACAGGCTGCATATGCTCCGTATGGGTATATCATTAAACTCCGAGGATATAATCCGCGCAGTTATCTGCGCCATGCTTGTAATATTCACGGCGCTTTGGCAGACTACGTTTTTCAACAGATTTTCCCCCTTCGGCGCAGTGCCTGATCTCATGCTTTCACTGACGGCAGCCATCGCCTTTACGGAGGATGAAAAGTGGGGCGCCGTGTGCGGGCTTTGCTCCGCCGTGGTGATACAGTCCCTTGGCACATCGGGCGCGGGGCCTCAGCTGCTCCCTCTTTTGTACACGCCCGTGGGATATATAATAGGCATACTCTCGTCGAGCTATCTGCGCGGCGGCGTGGCTGTAAAAGCGCTGTATATAGCGGCGTGCGGCGTCGGCAGGGCGGCGGTCTCGGCGGTGACGGCATCGCGTATGCTGTCGGCGGGGATGGGTCAGATATTTGCAAAGATAGTCATCCCCGAGTTTTTCTCAACGGCGCTCACCGCGCCCATAGTGTATTTTACTGTGTGGCTCTGCCTGCACTGGTTCCATAAATCCAGAGAGCAGCGAACGGATTCCGGCGCGGTGCGCTGAACAAAACGCCGCGCGAAGCTGCGGCGGCATAAAATAAATGAAAGGAAGCGATAAAAATGGGCAGAAAAAGAGAGCATTTCTGGCGATATATATTTCTCGGCGCGTTTTTTGCGGCGGTATGCCTTGTTTTTATCGCGAGACTTATAAACATCCAGATAGCCGGTCAGGACTATTACAGCGAAACGCTGCGCACAGGCAATATATCGCGAACGGTGAAGATCCGCGCGCAGCGCGGCTGCATATACGACCGCAACGGAAAAGCGCTTGTTTCAAACACATACACCTACGATATATATTTTGACGCAGGTACCCTCGGCAAGACCGAGGCGGAGAAAAATTCGTCCATACTCGAGCTTATGGACAAAACGGAAAAAGAGGGCGCGACGGACCGTTTTACGATGCCCGAGCATCCCTTTGTCACGAAAGACGGCAAGTGGACCCTTGACTCCGACTATATGCAGACAGTATACGGCAAGCGCCTTTCAAAGCTATTGCAAAACATGAATTTCACACCCGAGTCCACGGATGAAAACGGAAATGCGGTCTGGAAAGCGGACGACATCGACAAAATGCGGTCTGCGCTGCGGCTTCGCTACGGGCTTTGCGATAAGGAAGGAAAAGAGCTGTACGACGAGGACAGCGCGACGCTTCTTTTCTGCCTTCGTCTTGACATGGAGCTGCATAATTTCTCCACAGCCGAGCCTTATACCGTGCTGAAGGACGTTTCCGTCCGCCTTATATCCGCCGTGTCCGAGGGCAATGTGCGGGGCATCGGTGTCAGCTGCGAGGCGCAGCGGGTGTATAACTACCCGGGAATTGCGTCGCATATGCTTGGCAGAACCGGCAAGATCACGGCGGAGAATGCCGAATACTATACCGAAAAAGGCTATTCCCTTGACGCCATCGTGGGCATTTCCGGCGCTGAAAAGGCCTTTGAGGAATATCTGCACGGAGAGGACGGCACTCTTACCGTCGTTGAGGACGAGTACGGCAACACCGTTGACCAGTACGTTTCAAAAGAGCCCGTTGCCGGACGCGACGTGTATCTGACCTTCGACGTAGACTTTCAGGCAGCCGCCGAGACCGCGCTGAAATCCAACATAGAGCTTATAGCCTCCAAAGCGGAGGAAAGCGGAGTGGAACTCTCCGGCGAGGACGCAAAGGCGGGCGTGCTTACTGCGGTGAACCGCAAGACAGGCGAGGTGCTGGTGCTTGCGTCGTATCCCACATACGATCTCTCCACATTTGCTGAGGACTACAAGGAGCTTGCAAACGATACGGAGAACACTCCGCTTCTGTTCAGAGCGCTTGACGGTATATACGAGCCCGGTTCAACATTCAAACCCGGGGTCGCGGTCGCCGCGCTGCAGGAGGGAATAATCACTCCGTACACCGAAATACAGGACAAGGGTCAGTACGACTACTACGCGCCCAGCTACACGCCGCGCTGCTGGATATATTCCGCAAAATACGGCATGCAGACTCACGGCATGGTAAACGTTTCAAAGGCGATACAGGTATCCTGCAACTACTTTTTCTACGATGTGGGCAGACAGCTCACCATAACGAAAATGAACGAGTACTGCGTGAAATACGGTCTCGGACAGTCCACGGGCATTGAGCTTGACGAAAAAACAGGCGTGCTGGCAGGCCCCGCCGAAAGAGAGGCAAGCGGAAATACATGGTACGACGGCGACACGCTTCAGGCGGCGATAGGTCAGTCGGATAACCTGTTCACCCCTCTTCAGATAAGTATGTACATCTCAACTCTTCTGAACGGCGGCGACCGCATAGGCGCTCACCTTCTGAAAGAGGTAAAGTCATACAGCGGCGACACGGTATACACCGCGGAGCCTAAGGTGCTCGATTCCGTAGCCCTTGACTCCGAAAACGTGACGACGGTAAAATACGCGATGAAGGACGTTACGGAAAACGGCTCGGCGGCTCGAGTATTTGTAAATTATCCCATATCCATCGGCGGTAAAACAGGTACTGCGCAGACGGTCAAAACCAGGTCAGACAACGCGCTGTTTACGGCGTTTGCCCCCTTTGACGATCCGGAGATAGTTGCGACCTGCATCATAGAAAACGGCGCGAACGGAACGGACGCGGGCTTTGCCATAAGAGACGTTTTCAACGCGTACTTCGGTCTCGGCGGCGATACGTCGGACGAAGGCGGCGACGATACAAACGGCTGACATTATGCCGCGCAGAGGCGTCGGCTGCCGCCTGCGCGGGGCAGCGCGCCGCACCCGCAAGCCCCGAATGCGCGGCGAAAAAGCGCCGCACGGAAAGGAAAACAAACAATGACGAAAAAAATCGCTGCGCAAAAGCTGTCCTCTAAGAACAGGGCAGATGAGGCAGTGCGCCTTTTGGAAAGCCTGTATCCGGACGCGCAGTGTTCACTTAAAAGCGACGGAGAGGCATGGCGCCTGCTTGTCATGGCGCGGCTCAGCGCCCAGTGCACGGACGAGAGAGTAAACGAGGTCTGCGTTTCGCTGTTCCGTGCTTTCCCCACGGCGCGGGCAATGGCCGATGCTCCAACTGAGGAAATTGAAAAAATCATACGCCCCTGCGGGCTGTACCGCGGCAAGGCGCAAAGCATAAAAAGCGCGTCGGAAATAATTTCCGACAAATACGGCGGCATAGTGCCCGACACGATGGAGGAGCTTTTGGCGCTGCCCGGCGTGGGGCGAAAGATCGCGAATCTTGTGCTCGGCGATGTTTACGGCAAAGGCGGCATCGTTGCGGATACCCACTGTATGCGCATCTGCGCCCGCCTGGGATTTTATCCCGAGGGCGATAAGGACCCGCTGAAAACGGAAAAGATCATGGAAGCGCTCATCGCGCTGGAAAAACAAAGCGAATTCTGCCACAGGCTTGTTATATTCGGCAGGGATATATGCACGGCGCGGTCTCCCTCATGCGGGCGCTGCCCGCTGCGCGGCATATGCCTGCATTATGAAAATATCCGTGACACGGATAAACACACGGAAAGGACTCAGGACAAACAATGAAAAAAGAAAAAAACCCGCGTCTCGGCAAGGTCGGCGGACAGGCTGTGCTTGAGGGCGTTATGATGAAAAGCGGAGACAATGTGTCTCTTGCCGTCCGCCGTGAGGACGGCACCATCGACGTCAAAAACACGGAGTTCACTTCGCTGAGAAAGAAAAATAAATTCTGGAACATTCCGCTCCTTCGCGGCTGCGTCAACATGGTGGAGACCATGAAGCTTTCGTACAGCACTCTTGAGGACAGCGCCGCCATGAACGGCGTTGACACGTCCGAGCCGGAAACGCGCTTTGAAAAGTGGCTTGTGAAAAAGTTCGGCGACGGACTTATGAAAGCAGTAATGGCTATCGGCATGGTGCTGGGCGTTATTCTGAGCGTGGCGCTGTTCGTTGTGCTGCCCAACGTGGCTACAATGGGTATAAACGCCCTTGTTTCGCACCTTGGTGACGGCGCTGTCCTGCCGAGCTTTTTGCAGAATCTCATTTCCGGTGTTATCAGAATAATAATATTCATCGCGTATCTGCTGCTCACGTCGCTTATGAAGGACATACGCCGCACGTACGAATATCACGGAGCGGAGCACAAATCCGTGGCGTGCTACGAGGCGGGTCTTGAGCTTACCCCCGCAAACGCGAAGAAATGCACACGTTTTCACCCCCGCTGCGGCACGAGCTTTATATTCGTAATGCTTATAATCTCCATACTTGTGACCGCGTTCATTAACTGGAACACATGGCCGAAGATCGCGATAATACTGACAAAGCTTGCCATGGTGCCCGTCATTGTGGGCATAGGCTTTGAATTTCTGATGATCGCGGGCAAGCACCCCAACCCGCTGACAAAGGCGCTCAGCGCGCCGGGGCTTTGGATGCAGCGCATAACCACGAGAGAGCCCGACGAGAGCCAGCTTGAGGTGGCGCTTGCGGCGCTGAAATGCGCTATGCCCGATGAATTTCCCGAGGCGCGGGCGGAGTTTGAGAAAAAGGACGAGCCCGACGGCGCGGATGAGAGCGGCGAGGAAGGCTGCAAAGAAAATGACGGCGAAAGCCGTGAGGAGATCGGAGAGGGATGCGCCGACGGCACTGACAGAGGCGTGGAAACGGATCCCGAGACGGCAGCTGCGGACGCTGCCGGGAGCAAAGCGGACAAAGATTCCGTCGAAGCCGATGACGGCGAGATTTCCGCAAAAGCTGCGGCGGGCGCCGAGCACGACGATCCCGAAACCGAAGGCGAGCCTGAAGGGAGCGCGGAGGGCTTCGTCCCTACAGACGGCGGCAAAGAGAGCGGCGAACATGACGCTTAAAGAGCTGACTGAGCGCCTTGCGGCGGCGGGAATTGAGGACGCGGCGTTTGACGCGGCACAGCTCATATGCCATGCGTGCGCCGTCAGCCGCGCGGCTCTTATGTGCGACAGAGACAAAAACTACGACAGCCCGCTGCTTGAAAGCCTTGCCATGCGCAGGGAGCAGGGCGAGCCGCTGCAGTACACACTGGGCGAGTGGGAGTTCATGGGGCTTCGGATAAAGGTAGGTCCCGAGTGCCTCATTCCCCGCGCCGACACTGAGGTGCTTGCGCAGTTTGCAATTGACAATCTGCCGCGCGGCGGGCGCTTTGCGGATCTCTGCACTGGCAGCGGCTGTATAGCCGCCGCTGTACTGGTATTTAGGCAGGATGTAAGCGGCGCTGCCGCGGAGCTTTATCCCGAAACGCTTGAGATCGCGAGGGAGAACGCCGAGGCGCTGCACGTTTCCGAAAGGCTGGAGCTTATCTGCGCCGATGTAACGCATGACTGTCTTACGGGAGAGTTTGATATGATCGTTGCAAACCCGCCGTATATCGCCGCTTCCGAGATGCCCAAGCTTTCCCGCGAGGTCATGCATGAGCCGCGCGCGGCGCTTACCGACGGCGGCGACGGACTTTCGGTCATAAAAAGCATTATTGACATATACCCCGCCCGTCTCAGGCAGGGAGGAACTCTTGCCGTCGAGATAGGCTGGCGGCAGGGGCAGGCGGTTTCGGAGTACGCCGAAGGACGCGGACTTAAGGCACGCATCCTTAAGGACGGCGGCGGACGCGACCGCGTCGTATGCATGCAGGCAAAGTGAAGCGGGGCTGGGCGCCCCGCAGGGAGAACGATTTCGCGGGGCTCACCGCCCCGCACCCCGACATGAGGGAAGGTATATACGCGGGGTTTCACCCCGCACCCTGACTTAGGGAGCTTTTTTGGGAAAAAGCTCCCTAAGAACCCGAAAAAACCGGACTGGATAGGTTTTTACATATCAAATAATGATAGCGAGCAAGGCTGCCGTCGGCAGCCTTGTTTTTTCGTTTGGAAAAGCATTTCAAACTCTGTCGTCTGCTTGCCGAACGTAAGTGAGAAAGACGTGAAGGGACTACTTTTCCGTAAGTAGCC
>CAUGPT010000025.1:0-29001 GCA_959601495.1 uncultured Eubacteriales bacterium | reverse complement strand
GGGTGCGGGGTGAAACCCCGCGTATATACCTTCCCTCATGTCGGGGTGCGGGGCGCCCAGCCCCGCGAAATCGTTCCCCATGCGGGGCGCCCAGCCCCGCGAGGTCCGTTTCCCATGCGGGGAGGGGAGAGGCGCGTACATATCAGTTATAAACGACCTCGGAAACTGCGGTGGCTTCCACCTCAATTTCCTCAAATCTGGCGGCAGAAAAATCGTAGCCGTCGGGTATAGGCATATAGAACGATGCATATACAGGTCTGGGGTCGTTTGAGGCGTAGTTGTCAAAGTTCAAATCGACAAAGACAACTCCGTCGTCTGTGACCTCGGCGTCCTGCTCCTTTGCCTCGAAGAACAGCGCTGCCGCAGCCTGCAAAGCCTTGCTGTTCGCATCGGCTTCATAGCCGGAGCCCGTATCATTTTCACCGTAGGCGGACAAAGTATAAGACTTGCTTTCGCCGCTGCGTTTGTCAAGCACGGTGACGGTGACTCTCCAGTATTCATATTCGGAGACTTCGTCTGCGCCGCCGCAGGCTTTGTCCAATACGCCCGTAATATCGTCAAGTTCGCTGAACGTGTTCCATGCGAGATTGCAGGCAGCCTTGAAGGTTTTCGGATACAGCTTTGCGCTTATTGGAAGCTGCATCGGGGTGTCTGCCGCACCGTAACCATAGCTTATAAACATGCGCTCGCACGTTGACCAGTCGTTATAAAGGCTGCCTTCAAACACAAGCTGACGCATCCATATTTCAAAGCCGTTTTCCAGTATCTCATCCTGAAAAACGTCAATGATTTCCATAAGCTCCTTTTGCGGAATATATCCCGTCGACGAAAGATTTCCGATCGAGACGGAGCCGAGCACGGGTCTCGGCAGCGTCATTGCCGCCTCTCGGTATTCGTCGTTCTCCGCAAGCCGTTTCGCTATGGAGTCAAGCTCTTCGGGTGTTATGCAGAGAAATCTGTATCTGGTAATGCAGCCGTCCTTCAGCGCAACGGTTGCCTGTATATATGTGCTTTCCTCTTTATACCTGCTGTTCTTGAATTCAGCATAGGAGTACGGCATCGTTCCGCGGTCGTTGAAGAAATCAAGGTTGAATTTCAGCGCGTCGGTAACTGTTTTTACTGTCTCCCTGTCCGTTATCTCCACCTTGGAAATTGCGTTTGTAACAAGACCAGCGTCGTTGCCTGTGCCCGTAAGGTTCATAATGCGCACGCTTGAAACATCCTCAGCCTCGGGACGGTAGTTCTTTGCAACGGTAGTCGCGCAGGTGATAATGCCGAACACCGCAAGATTCAGAACGACTACCGCGCCCAGCGCGGGGAGAGAACGGACTATGTTTTTCCACTTAAGCGTTGACAGAATTTCGTATGAGAAATATACTATCACAGCCAGAACGTAAAGCGCTATGCCGAAATATGTCTCGCCGTTCATAACAAGCAGCGTGCCGAGAGTCGCGGGCATCATGGCAAGGCAGACGCGCACAACAGCCTGCGTGAACTTGCCCGGAGCGGGGCTGCCCGCCTGCTCGCTTTTGCGGCGGACAAAGAAGAACAGCGAAAGCGCCGCATACAGCACGACTATGACAGCAGAATATATTATGGGACCTCGGTCCGTCAGTGTGCGGTCAACGCCGTACGAATTCAAAAACATGGAAACCGCGGGGTTGTATCTGGGCGAGAGCACCGGAGTGTACGCGTTTCCGCACAGAAGCGGCAGATTGTCGTTTATCTGATTTGTCACCATCCACAGCATAAAGCGCGGAAAAGCAAGTATCAGCGCCGCAAGGGTGATGTTTGAGAATACCGTGCCGGTAAGGCTTGCGGCAAGCGTTACCGTAAAGCACATATAAAGAGCGGTGAGCAGCGCCGTCAGTATATACATGCCGTAGCCCGCAAAGCTTACGGCATAATACTGCGGCATTGCGAGTCGGATGCCGACGCCCGCTGCGCCGCACATAAGCATGAGACCGACGGTCCATGTGAGCACCGCCGCAACATTTGATATAAATATGCACGGGCGGGTGTACGGCAGCGAATGGCAGAAGTCGCAGTACGCGCGTCTGTCAAACGAGGCGAACAGCAAAAGCGTCATCAGCGGCACGACGGCAAGAACTATGACCGGCAGCGCATAGCATACCGCGAAAAAGCCGACAGTGTCGGGCGTGCCCATATAGCCTGAGCCGATATATCTCGAATTGTCGAGGCGCTGTATAAGCGGAGGCGCAATCTCGGCGAGAAGCCCCACAGAGAGAGTTATAAGGCCGAAAATGCGCAGCCGGCGCATGCCCTCGGCATATATTCCCCGGGAGAAAATTTTATTTTTCATTTGAAGTGACCAATTCCTTTCCGAACAGGTTTCGTTGTGCAGCGGGGAAATGTCCCGTGCATTTTACGTCGCCGCGCTTATCAGTCAAGCTGAAAGCTGTAGCCCAGCGCTTCCATTTCGTAGGTGAATACTTCTTCAAGGGTGAGCGGCAGCACGTCGAGTATTGCGGGAGACATTGCCCGCAGCTTTTCAACCGTCTCGTCGCGGTCGCCCTTTACGATCATGTTAACGACGGAGCCGTGCTTTGTAAAGCGGACTATGTCCAGCCCCTCAAAGCGCTCGGGACCGTAATCGCTCTCACCTGCAAAGGCTATCTGGATTTTAAAGCGCGTTGTGCGCAGGTTCTGAATATCGCTTTCAAAAACGATACCGCCCTTGTGCAGAAGCGCCAGCTGATCGCAGGTGTCCTCAAGCTCTCTCAGCGAGTGGGAGGTGATGACGGCGGATGCGCCTCTGTCAACAACATCCATGCATATAAGGCGCTTTACATAGTTGCGCATTACGGGGTCAAGTCCGTCAAAGGTCTCGTCAAAGAAAATGTAGTCGGGCTTTGCCGCAAGTGCAAGCACAGTCATTGCCTGCCTGCGCATACCCTTTGAAAACATGCTCAGCGATTTCGAGCGGTCAAGATTCAGATCCTTCGCAAGATTCTTATATCGCTCGCGGTCGAAACCGGGATACAGGCTTTTATACATGGCGGCAACTCTGTCCATGTTGGCGCCTGCGGGATAGTAAAGCTCGTCGGGCACAAAGGCGATCTTCGCCTTTGCCGAAACGTTTTCGTATATGTCCTCGCCGTCAAGTGTGGCTCTGCCGCCGTCCGGCTTGTATACTCCGGAGAGCAGACGGAGCAGCGTTGACTTTCCGCTTCCGTTTGAGCCGACCATGCCGTAGATGCAGCCGCTTTCAACAGTACAGCTTATGGAGTCGAGCGCTGTCATGTCCGAAAACTTTTTTGTCAGATTTTCAGCTTTTATCATACAGTTATATTCCTTTCTTCAGAGCTCGGAGCCGTCAGCCCTCGCCCAGGGCTTCGTCCACGGCACGGTGCAGCTCCTCTGCTCCGATGCCGAGAGAATGTATCCTTGCGGCAAGACTTCTGAACTCGGTGAGCGATGCTTCACCCCTGCGGCGCAGCATCTCTCCGGCGTTTTGCGCTACAAAGCAGCCGCGGCCCGGTACCGAAGTTACCACTCCGAGGCTGTCAAGCTCAGTATAAGCTTTCTGAATAGTATTAGGGTTGACCGAAATGTCCACGGAAAGCCCCCGCACGGACGGGAGCTGGTCGCCCTCCTTCAGAACGCCGGCGGCGACAAGCATTTCGATCTGTGAGATTATCTGCTCGTAGACAGGTACGCGTGACAATACGTCTATCTGCAACATATCTGCCTCCTTTCACTGTACTATGTGGATTAGTACAGTTATATTTTAGCACATTCATTTGCAATGTCAATGATTTTTTGCATATTTATTTGAAAAAAAGCGCAAAATATGCGTTTTGACCCGCCGCAAAGCGGTACATGGGGCGGATTATGGCGCGCGGTGCTTGAAAAAAAGCAGATGTTGCGTTATAATAATGAAAAAAGTGCGGCAAGCCGCACACAGATCTATTCGATCGGGAGGTACGTTATGGCGCAAAACAAGCCGCGCGCCGACAGGATCCGACCCACGGATTTTGACGGAGTTGTGGGGCAGCAGCACCTTGTGGGCGAAAACGGAGTTCTGCGGCGGATGTGCGAAAGCGGGCACATTACCAGCATGATATTTTTCGGCCCGCCCGGAACGGGGAAAACCACCTGCGCTTCCATCATCGCCGAAAAGAGCGGCATGGAGCTGCGGCGGCTCAACGCGACGACGGCGTCGCTTTCCGACATAAAGGACATCGCGGCGGAGACCGGAGGAGTTTTCGGGCAGAACGGCATACTTCTGTATCTTGACGAAATTCAGTATTTCAACAAAAAGCAGCAGCAGTCGCTTCTGGAATATCTTGAGGACGGCAGAATAACGCTTATAGCCTCCACAACGGAAAATCCGTATTACTATGTATATGACGCGCTGCTCTCCCGCTGCTCGGTGTTTGAGTTCAAGCCCGTGAGCGCCGAGGACATGCTGCCGCTGCTCAGGCGCATTGCCGACACTTTGGACGGCGGCGCCGACGAGGACGCGCTCAGATATATCGCGGGCTGCGCCCAGGGCGACGTGCGCAGCGCCGTCACTCTTCTTGACGGCGCCGCAAGCATTGCCGAAGGCGCTGTCACGAAAGAGGATGTAAAGGCATTTGTGCCGGACACCCGCGCCGGCTGCTTTGACAGGGACGGAGACGTGCACTACGATCTGCTGTCATGCCTGCAGAAGTCCATACGGGGCAGCGACCCCGATGCCGCCGTGTTTTATCTCGCAAAGCTTTTGGAGGGCGGCGATCTTCTTTCGCCGTGCCGACGGCTGCTCGTTATCGCCTCGGAGGACATAGGCGCCGCCTACCCCATGGCGGCGGCAATAACGTATGCGTGCGTTGAAAGCGCAAAGGCGCTGGGACTGCCCGAGGGACGTATCCCGCTTGCAAACGCCGCTGTCATGCTTGCGACCGCGCCGAAGTCTAACACGGCGTACTGTGCGCTGGACGCCGCGGCTGAGGATATCCGCGCGGGTCGCGGACTCAAGGTTCCGCAGCATCTGAGATCACCGCAGTTCAAAGGATATGTGTACCCTCACGACTACCCCGGCGACTGGGTGCAGCAGCAGTACCTGCCGGACGATATTGCGGACGCGAAATATTATCGCTTCGGCGAGAACAAGACCGAGCAGGCCGCTAAAGCATATTGGGAGAGCATCAAAAAGCGAAAACTTTGAAGCCCTGCACCCCGACATGAAGGATAGGTGTATATATGGGGCTCCGCCCCATGCCCCACTTAGGGATCTTTTTTGGGAAAAAGCTCCCTAAGAACCCGAAAAAACCAAACTGCATAGGTTTCAGACTATCAAGCATAGATAACGAGCAAGGCTGCCGTCAGCAGCCTTGTTTTTACGTTTAGCAAAGTACTTCAAACTCTGTGGTCAGCTTACCGAACGTAAGTGAGAAAGACGTGAAGGGACTACTTTTCCGTAAGCAGCCGCGAACGGATGGCGGATTTCGGCTTTCCAAAATTGGCAAAGCAATTCAAACTTTGTCGTCAGCTTACCGAACGTAAGTAAAATATGTGAGGTGGCTACTGTCCCGGCAGTAGCCGCCCTCACACTCCCCCGACCGGCTCAAGAGAAAGGAAAAGACGGGCTCTTTTCCTCTCTCTTGAGAATCTCTCTCCTTTTCTTGATTGTGTTCGTGAGTTGAGAGACAAAGCGACTGCTCCAAGCCCGAGAGATTCGACGAATTGATTTCAGCGTGACTTTCAGACACGATTGAAGTTTTGTTTGCGAAAGTGAAGAACGCTGCTCCGATAGATAGTAAAAGCAAGCTCGAAGGACGAGCTTGCTTTGTTTTGTTTTGCTGCATAATTTTAGTACTTCGGACTTTTAGTTTCTAAACTTCGGCGGAGAGGCTATAAATTCATTTTCCACCAAACAAAAAACAAGGCTGCCGTCGGCAGCCTTGTTTGCTATCTCCATTTGATAGATTATACCTTTTTCAGTCCGGTTTTTTCGGGTTCTTAGGGTTCTTTTTCCCAAAAAAGAACCCTAAGTCAGGGTGCGGGGTGAAACCCCGCATATATACCTTCCCTCATGTCGGGGCATGGGGCGGAGCCCCAAATATACCACCGTTCACAGCTCGACTACGCTGTGATTCTTTGCCGACTCAAACGCCGCTTCGATAACGCGCATAACGGTGCGCATCTGCTCATGCGTTACAAGCTGCTGTTCTTTGCCGTCGATCGCCGCGCAGAAATTTCGGTAGTAATCGTGGGGATCCGTATGGGGGCACTTGAACTCATCCTTCTCGATAGCTCTGCCGCCGCGGGGCGCAAGCGTTTTTGTAAGTCCTGCCGCAACCTTTACGGGCAGAATGTCGTCGTGGTCGCCCCAGTCGGTGCAGCGTGTAACGTGAACATCGTCGCCCCAGTCATTATATATGGCGGTACCCGTGCGGCCTCTCATATACATGAGCGGCATGTGGATAAAGTTATATGTGCATATTTCAACATGCAGAAATTTTCCGCTCTTGAGGAATATATCGATAAAGCATCCGTCGTCAACGGGGACGCCGGTGAGATAGTCAAAATGAGCGTAAACTCTTTCAACGTCGTAGCCCAGCATATAAAGCTGCTGGTCTATCATGTGAACGCCCCAGTCATAAAGCATTCCGCCGCCGTGCTCAACGGTCTTTCTCCAGTCGCCGGGAATGCCGTGGTCGCCGTGTATGCGGGATTCAAGGCTGATTATATCCCCGATGAGGCCCTCATCGGCAATTTTCTTCATCTCAACGAAATAATCGTCCAGTCTGCGGTTCTGATGGACGGAAAACAGCTTGTGATTTTTCTCGGATGCCGCGATCATTCTGTCAAGAGACGCAAGCGACATTGTAACGGGCTTTTCGCTGATAACGTTTTTGCCCGCGTCAAGCGCCTTTATCGCAATAGGCTCGTGAAAATCGTTGGGGGTGGCGATGGTTACGATATCCACCGTCGGATCCGCAAGCAGCTCCTCAAGGGTCTCGTACACGTGCAGGCCGTCCGCGCGCGCCTTGTCGCGCTTTGCGGGATCGATATCGTATATGCCCGCCATTTCGCAGACATCGCTCTCATTGAATGGGATAGAATTCATATATGTTCTTCCCATGATGCTGCAAACATGCCACTGACCCATGCCGCCGTAGCCGACGACCGCTACTCTTTTCTTCATAAAAAGATCATTCCTTCCGCGCTCCCACGGAGCGGTATGCGCGCGGCGCATACATTGTTTTTTGGCTGAATACATTATACTCAGCATATTGCCGATGTCAAGGAAAAATACATTTTTTCCGAAAAAAATAAAAAAAGCGCCGCCCGCGGCGCAGGGCGGCACAAATGTGCGCCCATTGCAGAAGCGGACGGCATGTACGGGACAACTGATTTGGTTTTTCAGACGTCTGCGCGGCGGACAGCCGGTATGCGGGAAACGGGAATTGCGATAATCGCTGTTATTATGATCTCGGGGATCATAAACAGTCCGTTGTAGAATACGGCATATACCAAAGAAAGTGCCTTGCCGGAGAACGCGCCGAGAATGGTATTACCGATAGTATAGAAGCCCTCCTGGGTGAAGAACCACTCTGCCCATGCGCCGAAGAATATGTAGCCGGAGATGATGTGGGCGATGTAGCGCAGGCTGAGCGCCAGCACAACGCCGAGGACGATCGCCGCAGTCTTGCTCTTCATTTTTCTGAAAACGCCTCCGAGACCCAGCACCGTGTACGCAAGCACATAGTCTATAAGGCAGATGCCGATGGCAGCGCCGATGGAGCCCGCATAGTTATCGCTCGTAGGCAGGAAGAATGCCGTTACGGTGCTCGCGCCCAAAAGCATCTGAACGACCGCATAGGTGAAAGCCGCGCCCACGCCCCAGCCGATGCCGTACATGTACGACACAAGCACGATGGGCAGCATGCTGGCGATGGTGAAGCCGCCGCCGAAGGGCAGGTTCAGAAAAGGCACCAGCTGGCAAACTACGGCAAGCACCGTCGCAATTGCGATCATCATTGCCGATGTGAGAAGTTTTTTTGTTTTTGAAGTTTTCTGCATTTTGTTTTCCTTTCTTTCTCCTTGGTGAAAGAAGCAAAAAATCCTCTGCGCGCCGCAGAGGATAGAAAAGCCGATGGCTTTGTATGCTCCCTACGCCGGAATTACCCGTATCAGGTTAAAGGGTTCGGAAATATCCGTCTCAGCCGCGTTTGCAGCACCCCTGATATTATTTGCCGGCATCATCTGCCGACGGGCAAATTATATCATACGGAAAAATCATTGTCAATACCTCTCTGTGCCTCCGCGACGAAAAAATGTGATTTTTACCTCCGGCTGCCCCGTACAGCGGCAAAATCGGCGCATACAATAGTATGATAATGCTTTACAAACGACATCCGCGGTGATATAATATATTATGTATATTTTTCGCCTGCGGCGAAAACGGTGATTTTTTGCCGCGAAGATATACTTTTATGACAACGAAAGAAACGGTATATAAAAAATATGTATAACGATATGAACGGGAGAAAACGGGAAGGTATAAGCGACCTGCCCCGCATAAAGCCGATAGCCTCCGCAGTGCTTGCGGCAGCGGCAGCGCTGCTTTCGGCAACAGCGGCAGCCGTTCTCGGCAGCTGGCTTCTTTTGTGCCTTGCAGGTGCCGCCATGGCGTATCTGTTTGCTGCAAACCGCAGCTTCGCGGCTTTCCTTTCTCTGCCTGCATCGTATCTGTTCGCATATCTTTTCACGGGGGATGCGATACGTTCGCTGACGGCGCTGCTTTCGGTGCCTATCGGACTTGTGCTTGCTTTGTGCATTTTCAGAAAAGCCCCGCTTTCAATAACGGTCGCTTCTCTCACACCCGTTATCGCCGTTTGCGCCGGCGCGCTTATGTGCTACTGGCTGTCGCACATCTACGGCACCACCGTTTTGGAAAGCTTCAAGCTGTATAAAGCCGATATCGCCTCGTATTACGACCGCGCGGCAGACTATATCACGTCCGTTACGGGCGATGACGGAACAAGTCTTGTAAGCCGCGACACCCTTGACGCCGTAGTTTCGTCAATGAAGCTCATAATTCCCGCGCTGTGCGCCGTGCTCTGCGAGCTTCTGGCATACGGCAGCGCAAAGCTTTTCCGCCTGCTTTCCCTTATTTTCAAGACCGACGGATTTTTCAACGGCCCGTGGCGCGTCAGAGTTGCGCTGCCCACGTCCGTTATCTTCACCGTCTGCTACTTTGTGTGCCTTATCGCCACGGAAAACTCAAAAAGCGATGTGCTGAACATCATAGCATACAGCGCCGAAAACCTTATGCTCATACTGATGCCGCTTTCGGCAATATCCGGATTTCACGCAATGTTCGGCGAGGGCGGCTCATTCCGCAGTGCGCGCAGCACGGGCACGAGAGTGTTTATGATAGTGATGTGCGCCGTGTTCTTTTTCATGAGCCCGCTTATGCTGTTCGCGATGCTGGGCATATGGGGCGCCTTTGACGGAATGCGCCGCGCGTCCGCGCGTCGCGGAGGCAGCGGAGACACCCGCGGCGATATGTAGAATTTATTCGTTGACTTTTTCATTTTACCGAAAGGATAAGCCGTATGAAGAAAAAGCAGAATATGACCTTCGGCTTTGCCGAAATTCTGTTTTGCGCGATAAGCGCCGTGGTGCTTATCGCGGTGCAGACAGTTCTGTGCAGCATTACAAGCATAAATCCCGTGCTCAGCGGCATATTTATATGCGCTGTGTATACAGCCTCTGTATGCGCTTTCGCGGTCATACGCAAAAACAGCGCAGCCTCACGCAGCAGCGCACCCTTGGGTGAAACGCTGAACGTTCTGGCGGAGTCGGTGGTAAACCTGCCGTCCCCATGCGTCATCTGCCCGGAGGACAGCGACACCGTTATTTGGTACAACAAAGCCGCAGCGGAGCTTTTCGGCAGGCGGCGCGTGCCGTTTTCCGATATATTCGAGACCCTGCCGGATTTTGAAGACGAGGTGCGCCTGAAAGCCTCGGGCAGGCGCTACTGCCCCGTCACATACACGGGAAAGGGACACAACAACAAAGGATACCGCGTGTTTATCATGGAGGACGTGACAGACCGTGACAACGAGCTTTCGGAGCTTATGGGGCGCGAGTGCGCCGTTGCCTACATCACCGTGGACAACCTTGAAGAACTGCTCAACTATGAGCAGGAGGACTACCGAAGCGCCTCCGGCGAGACGGAAGCGGTGCTGCGCAAATGGGCGGCGGAGTCAGGCGGGATCCTCAAGGAATATCAGCAGGACAAATATATATTCTTCTTTGAAAAAAGCAGGCTCGCGGATTTCGTCCGCTCCGGCTTTGACGTGCTTGACCGCGTGAGAAACGTGCGCGTGGGCGAGACGAACATACCCGTAACGGTCTCCATCGGCATATCCGACGGCGGCGACACGCTCTACGAGCGTGAGCGGGCGGCGCAGAGCGCCCTCGAAACGGCGCTGCAGCGCGGAGGCGACCAGGTCATAATCAAATACGAATCCGGCGTTGAGATATTCGGCGGAAAAACAAAAATACCGCAAAAGCGCACAAAGGTCCGCGCAAGAGTTGTAGCGACGGAGCTTATCTCGCTTATTTCCGAGTCATCCAACGTGCTCATCATGGGTCACAGATATGCGGACTTCGACGCCTTCGGCGCAGCCGTCGGCCTTGCGAGACTTTGCTTTTTCTGCGGTGTTCCCGTAAATATCGTATCCGACATGGACGATACCAGCCTTGACCGCTGCCGCGACTGGCTGTCGGGCGAGGAGGAATACAAGACCGTGTTCGCGGACAGCGACGCCGCCATGGACATGATAGATTCGGACACGCTGCTCATAATCGCGGACGTTAACAATAAAACGCAGTTTGAGTCCTCCGTTCTTGCGGATCACTGCTCCCGCGTTGTTATTATCGACCACCACAGAAAGACCGCGGATTTCGAAAGAGTTCCGCTTATAAGCTATATTGAGCCCGCGGCAAGCGCGGCAAGCGAGCTTGTTGCCGAAATGCTGGAGCAGGTGCTGCCCTCCGACGGGCTTCTGCCCAGAGAGGCGGATCTGCTTATGGCGGGCATACTGCTGGACACGAACCAGTTTACGAAGAACACGGGCACGCGCACATTCTCTGCCGCGCTGTATCTCAGAAGCAGCGGTGCGGACGTGGGCGAGGTCCAGGAGTTCTTCAAGACCCAGCTGGGAGATTTTCAGCGCGAGCTCAAATTCCATTCAAACGTGGAAATATACCGCGGCATATGCGCCATAGCCGTGGCGCAGGGCGACTGCACGGTGAAGGACAAAGTCCCCGCCGCGAAAGCCGCCGACAAGCTTTTGAGTGTTGAGGGCGTGAAGGCGTCCTTTGCAATAGTTCCCATAGACGGCGAGGTGCACATATCCGCGCGCTCCACGGGAACGATAAACGTTCAGCTTCTGCTTGAAAAGCTTCGCGGAGGCGGACATTTCGACTCAGCCGGAACACGGCTCGAGGGCACGAGCGCCGCAGAAGCGGTAGTTATGCTGAAGGACGCGATAGACGCGTACCTCAGAGAAAACTCAGCCGCAGGCGCAAAAATTCAAACCAAGTAAAAAAAGCAAAACGAAAGGACACTGAAAAAATGAAAGTAATGCTTTTGCAGGATGTAAAGGGACAGGGAAAAAAGGATCAGATAGTTAACGTTTCGGACGGATACGCCCGCAACTTTCTTTTCCCCCGCAAGCTTGCGGTAGAGGCTGATGCCAAGGCTATGGCAGACGCGAAGAACAAAGAAGCGGCAAAGCAGTTCAAAATCGAGCAGGACAAGGCGGCTGCACGCGATATTGCGGCGCGTCTTGAGGCTGTGCAGGTAAAGATAAAGGCAACTGCCGGTGCCGACGGCAGACTTTACGGCAGCATTACCACGGCTGACGTTGCCGACGCGCTCAAGGAGCAGGCAGGCATTGAGCTTGACAAGCGCAAAATAGTCAGCGAAGCGCCCATAAAGGCTTTCGGCTCCTACACGCTTGAAGTAAAGCTGTACCCCGAGATCGTGGGCAAGATAAATCTCATCGTTTGCCAGTGATCGCCGCGCGGCGTCCGGCGGCTGCCGTCTGCTGACGGCTCTCGCCCGCGGCACCATCGTCGGCTTGTACCGTCCGCCTGCGGCGGACGGTGCGTATATAGATATTTTTTGAAGGGACAAGCCTTGAAATGACTTCCGAACTTGACAGAAAAATGCCGTTTTCTCTGGATGCGGAGCAGGCGGTCATAGGCAGCGTGCTCATAGACCCTGCCTCTCTTGATATTGTGACCGGCATTATCTCCTCGGACGATTTTTATCTTGAGGAGCACCGCAGCATATATTCCGCCATGCAGGGCATGTATCTAAAAAGCCGCAGCATCGACGTGGTCACCCTTGTGGACGAACTTGTGCACCAGGGCGTTTACGACGAGGCGGGCGGCAAGGAGTACATCCGCCTTATAAGCGAATCCGTGCCTACGGCGTCCAACGTGCGCGACTATGCCAACATCGTCCGCGACAAATCGGTGCTGCGCGCGCTTATCGCCGCGTGCGAAGAGGTGACGGAGGCTGCATATACCGAGGAAGAAGATGTGCAGCGCCTGGTGGAGATGGCGGAAAGCAAAATTTACGCCATTGCCGAGCAGAAAGAAAACAAGAACTTCGTACATATAAAAGAAGCGCTTGTAAAGGTATACGACAACCTTCAGCAGCTGCGCGTGAACAAGGAAGAAATGCAGGGCATGAAGACCGGATTTTCCGGACTTGACCGCGTGCTTGTGGGCATGGGCAAAAGCGACCTTGTGCTTGTGGGCGCCCGCCCGGGTATGGGAAAGACCTCGTTTGCCATGAACGTTGCCACATCGGCAGCCAAAATGAGCCACAAGGCGGTCTGCGTTTTCTCGCTGGAGATGTCAGTAGAGCAGCTGGTCAGCCGTCTTTTGTCAAGCGAGGCGCTCGTGGACAGCTACGCGCTGCGAAGCGGCGACATACAGGACGAGGACTGGCAGAAGATAGCCCACGCCGCAAGCGATCTTTCGGAGTGCGACATTCTTATAGACGACACGACGGGCATGACCGTAGCCGGCATGATGTCAAAGCTGCGCCGTGTAAAGAATCTCGGACTTGTGGTCATAGACTATCTGGGACTTATGCAGTCGGAGCACCGCATTGAAAACAGGGTGCAGGAGGTATCCGAAATTTCCCGTAACCTGAAGCTCATGGCAAAGGAATTTCAGGTGCCTGTCATATGCTGCGCACAGCTCTCCAGAGGTCCCGAGTCGAGAACGGACAAGCGCCCCATGCTTTCCGACCTGAGAGACTCCGGTGCAATCGAGCAGGACGCAGATATAGTTTTGTTCCTCTACCGCGACGAATACTACAAGGATCAGGATCAGCCCCAGAGCACGGCTGAGGTCATTGTCGCAAAGAACCGCCACGGCTCGACGGGCAAGGTGGAAATGGGCTGGCTGGGCAGATATACCAAGTTTACCACTATTGAGGAAAACGCTCCCGATATGTGAGCCGTTCCATAACAAAAAGATGACCCCCGACATATGCATGGCATATGTCGGGGGCTTTTCAAAAGCAGCCGACACCTTGAGTATCGGCTGCTTATCTTATATTTTACTCGTGCAGGTCTACTTTGATGCAAAGCTCCTCCAGCGCCTTGGGGTCGCCGGGGGCGGGGCACTTTGACATAAGCTCCGACGCATTCTGCACCTTGGGGAAGGCTATAACGTCGCGGATATCGTCAATGCCCAGAAGCTCCGCTACAAGACGGTCAAGGCCGAAGGCAAGTCCGCCGTGCGGAGGCACGCCGTACTTGAACGCCTCAAGCAGGTAGCCGAACTTTTCGTTCGCGGTCTCGTCGTCGATGCCCAGAGTGTGGAACATCTGCTTCTGTCTCTCGGTGGTATGTATACGGATAGAGCCGCCGCCGATCTCGGTACCGTTGAGCACTATGTCGTACGCTCTCGCGCGGACCGCGCCGGGATCGGTATCGATCTTGTCCATATCCTCCTCCATGGGCATGGTGAAAGGATGGTGCATGGCGTAGTAGCGTCCCTCCTCCTCGTCGTACTCGAACAGGGGGAACTCCGTTATCCACAGGAAATTGAATTTTGATCTGTCTATCATGCCGAGACGCTTCGCAACCTCGCAGCGCAGAGCGCCCAGAGAATCGAACACGACTTTGTTTTTGTCCGCTACGATGAGCGCAAGGTCGCCCGCGCCGCAGCCGAGCTTTTTCAGAACCGCCGCGGTCTCGTCCTCGGTGAGGAATTTCGCGAATGATGAGGACGCGCCCTCGGGAGCGTTCTTATACCACGCGAGACCCTTTGCGCCGTAGGTCTTTACGAACTCAACAAGAGAGTCTATCTCCTTGCGGGACATTTTCGCGCCGCCGGGCACGTTGATGCCGCGAACGCTGCCGCCTGCCGCGACGCAGTTCGCAAATACACCGAAGCCGCAGGAGCGTACCTCGTCGGAAATATTGCAAAGCTCAAGGGCAAAGCGCGTGTCGGGCTTGTCGCTGCCGAAGCGCTCCATTGCCTCGTGCCATGTCATGCGCTTGAAGGGAACTTCAAGGGGCTGATGCATGAACTCGTCAAACAGTCTCTTGATAAATCCCTCGTTTACGGATATGATATCGTCTTCATCCGCAAAAGACATTTCAAGGTCTATCTGCGTAAATTCGGGCTGACGGTCCGCTCTCAGGTCCTCGTCTCTGAAGCAGCGGGCTATCTGGATGTAGCGGTCAAAGCCGGAATACATGAGCAGCTGCTTATAAAGCTGAGGCGACTGGGGCAGCGCGTAGAAGCAGCCCGGATGCACTCTGGAGGGTACCAGATAGTCGCGCGCGCCCTCGGGAGAGGGCTTTATAAGGCAAGGGGTCTCTATGTCGATAAATCCGTTTTCTCTGAAATAATTGCGGGCTATATTTGAAATCTCGCTGCGCGCCATAATATTTCGCTGCATATCGGGGCGGCGCAGATCAAGGTATCTGTGGGTCAGACGTATCTCGCTGTTCGTATCGCTGTTTTCAACGATGGGGAAAGGAGGGGTCTGCGCTTCGGAAAGCACCTTGAAGCCGTCGACCGCGACTTCGATCTCGCCCGTAGGCAGATTCTCGTTGACGGCGCCCTCGCCGCGGTGTCTTACGACGCCCTTGGCGCAGAGAACGAATTCGCTGCGGGTGTTGAAGGCAAGACGGAAAATATCCTTGTCCGTATTTTCGTCAAACGCAAGCTGAATAATACCGGTTCTGTCGCGCAGATCGATGAAGATAAGGCTGCCCAGGTCGCGCTGGCGCTGACACCAGCCGAGAACGCATACTCTCTCTCCGATGTTTGCGGCGCTCAGGGTGCCGCAGTAATGTGTGCGCTTATCGCTTTTTTCAAACACTTCCATAACTGTATCCTCGTTAAAATTTAATTCCGAATATTTTATTTGCCGCGTCCCTCAGATCGCAAACGGTGAGATCGGCGCCTGCCGCCGTAAGCTCTTCGGCGGTGAACGATGTGGTGACGGCGCACGCCGTCATGCCTGCGGCTTTTGCCGCAGCGACTCCCGAAAGCGCGTCCTCAAAAACAAGGCAGTTCGCGGGGGCGGCGCCGCACAGGTCGGCAGCCTTCAGAAAAATGTCCGGCGCGGGCTTTTTCTTTTCCACCATGTCTCCCGTGACGATATTTTTGAAAATATCGACTTTCACGCCTATGGCGCCGAGGTTTGTTTCGACCTTGAATTTTCCCGCCGACGACGCGACGCAAATGGGTATGCCCGCGGCGTGCAGTCCCTCAAGCACGGGGCGCGACCACGGAAAAACGTGCAGCGTTTCTTTTGCGTATCTGCCGTACAGACCGTACGCCTCGTCCACCATTTCCGGGCAGAACTCAACGCCGTGGGCGCGGGCAACCTCGCCTATGTACAATGTGTCTCCCATGCCGGTATACGGCGTGAATTCGTCATACTCCGGAAAGACGCCGAAGCGGTGCAGCGCGTCGGCGCAGGAGCGCTTGAACGTGTCCTCGGAGTCGACCAGAACTCCGTCCATATCGAATATTACAAGCCTGTACACGCCGCGCCTCCGAAAATAGCTTTATACCTAAAGTGTATTATATCAAATACTTTCGGCAAATTCAATAGATATATGCTAAATACATGGAATGCGCCGAAAAGCGCAATACTTTTACGAAACGCGGATAACGCTTACGCTCATGGGGGCGACATCGCCGTCCGTCGCCGCTCCGCCGAGAAGCTCGGTGCCGCATATGCCCGTATGAAGGACAGTGTCGGATACGTTTGCCGCGCTCACGATGCGCGCCGCTCCCTTTGTTCTTTCATAAACTATGTACCCGTCGCCGCTGTCGGTGACGCAGAACGCGCCGTCGCGGTACACGGGATCCCGGCGCAGCGCGCCCAGACGTTTGTACCACTGCAGAAGCTCTCCGTTCTCTCTGCCCCAGGGATATGTGCGGCGGCAGAAGGGGTCGCGTCCGCCCTCAACGCCCGCCTCATCACCGTAGTATACGGATGGCACGCCGTACATAGTGTACTGTATGCATGAGGCGATCTTAAGGCGCTGCACTCCGATATTTCGCTCCTCTTCGCTCATTGCGCGAACGGACAGCTCCCGATTTGAAAGGGATGTGTACTCTCTGTCTCCCAGAACGGTGAGTATGCGCTCGGTGTCGTGGGTGCCGATAATGTTCATAAGGCAGTCGCAGACGAATTTCGGGTATGAGGAATATATATCGGTAAGGCACCTCGCGAGAGAGCGCCCGTCTTTATGCAGTATAAAATTCACAAGCGCCGTGCGCAGAGGGTAGTTCATAACGCTGTCAAGCTGATGCCCTTGAAAATACTTTCTCAGCTTTCCGTATGCGATCTTGTCGGCAGCGTTCTCCCATACCTCTCCGATAATGAGAGCGTCGGGATCGGCGTCCTTAACGCTTTTTCTGAGATCCTCAAGAAAAACGTCCGGCAGCTCGTCGGCAACGTCCAGCCGCCAGCCTCCGCTGCCCTCTTTTACATACTTTGCGCCGACACCGTCCCGCCCGCAGAAAAAGCTGCGGCAATCGGGGTTTGCCTGCCTCAGGCGCGGATGTATCTTTATGCCCCACCAGCACTCGTAGTCATCGTCGTCCCTGCCGAAGGTGTACCAGTCACGGTACGGGGACTCGGGATGCTTGTACGCGCCGACAGAGGGATAGTTTCCGTATTTGTTGAAGTACAGGCTGTCGTCGCCCGTGTGGTTGAAAACGCCGTCCAGAATAACGCGCATGCCGCACTTTTTCGCCTCGGCAAACAGCACCGCAAGCGCTTTGTCGCCGCCGAAGGCGGGATCCACCGTGTTATAGTCGCCGGTGTCGTATTTGTGGTTTGACGCCGCTTTGAACACAGGATTCAGGTACAGCACCGTGACGCCCAATTCTTTCAGATATCCAAGCTTTTCCGATATGCCGTACAGATCGCCGCCGTAAAACAGATTGTTTTTAAGCGCGTCTCCCGGCTTTTCGGCAAACTGCGATATGGGGGCGTACCAGTCGCTCTCGTTGCAGACGTCCTGCCGCAGGGGGGACTTTCCGCTCTTTGCAAACCTGTCCGTAAATATCTGGTACATAACGCCGCCCTTGAACCACTCCGGTGTTCTGAAGCCGTCGGCGTATATGAGCAGCCGGAACTGCCTGCCCGCGTCCTTGCCGAGGGTGAAGTGCACGTTATCGTCCGTGTCGCTGCAGAGCGTATCATTGCCGCGGTGCAAAACCGCCGTATAGCGGTAAAGCCCCGCGCCGAGGCGCGAGGTCTCTGCAGAAAAACCGCCCGCGGCACAGCTGTATTCAAGCGGAAGCGAAAATTCTTCTCCGCTGTCCGCATTGCAGATGCGAATTTCCGCGCCGGTCAGACCGAAAACGCGCGGCGCGCATATTTCAAAGCGCACCGTGTCCGACTCAGCCGCCGCGCCGCACAAAGCGGCATCTTCTCCGTTTATGTATTTTCTTATTGTCGGCAGCGAGCCGCGGCACAGCTCGTTTGTCATTTTGACAAGCATTGAATAATTGCCCCTATTCCATATGAGGTTGATAAATGAAGCGTCGGCTGCCGTACATCGGCAGCCGACACCTTACGTGCGGTTTATTTTGTAAGTCTCGAAAGATGCCAGATGCGCTGAGCATACTCCGTAATGCTGCGGTCCGCGGCAAATTTGCCCGCGCCCGCAATGTTCATAAGCGACATACGGTTCCACTTCTCACGGTCGCCGTAGGTGTGCATGATCTCCTCATGGATGTTGCGGTATGACTCAAAGTCCGCCATGCACATAAACGAATCGTTTACAAGCAGATATTCGGACATGGGCGCGAACGACTGACCGTCGAAGCCGGCGCTGAGGCTGTTTACGATCTGCTGCAGTCTTTCGCTGGAATTGTAGTAATCGGAGGGATGATAGCCCTTATTGTGCAGGTTTTCCGCCTCGCTTGCGGACAGACCGAATATGAACATATTCTCTTTGCCCGCCTCTTCCATCATCTCGATGTTCGCGCCGTCGGCGGTGCCAAGGGTAATCGCGCCGTTGAGCATAAGCTTCATGCAGCCCGTGCCGCTTGCCTCCTTGCCCGCAAGGGAGATCTGCTCGGAGATCTCAGCCGCGGGGATAAGGCTTTCAGCCATGGTGACGTTATAGTCCTCCATGAACACGACCTTCAGCTTTTCGCTTATGCGCTTGTCGCTGTCTATCTCTTTCGCAAGGCACCAGATAAGGCGGATTATCTCCTTTGCCATTCTGTATCCGGGGGCAGCCTTCGCGCCGAAGATATAAGTCTGCGGGCGGATATCCGCGTCGGGATTGTCCTTAAGCGTCAGGTACAGTCCGATTATCTGCATTGCGCTTAGCAGCTGGCGCTTATACTCGTGCAGACGCTTTATCTGAACGTCAAATACGCTGCCGCAGTCAAGTACGATGCCCGTGCGCTGCTTTACTATCTCGGCAAAGTTCTCTTTGTTGTGACGTTTTATGGTCTCCAGTCTGTCGAGCACAGCCTTGTCGTCGGCATAGTCTCTCAGACGGGCAAGCTGCTCGGGATCTTTTCTGAAGCCGTCGCCTATAAGGTCGGTGATAAGGCCGGTAAGCTCGGGGTTGGAGTAGCACAGCCAGCGGCGGTGCGCAACGCCGTTTGTAACGTTGTCAAAGCGGTCGGGATACATTCTGTAAAAGTTTTTGAAGGTTATATCCTTCAGAATTTCGGAATGTATGCGCGACACGCCGTTTACGTGATTTGAGCCGATGACTGCGATGTTCGCCATTTTGACCAGTCCGTCGGAGAGCGGCGCCATTTCGGAAATGCGGTTCCAGTTGCCGGGGTACTTCTCCCATACATCGCGGCAGAAGCGCTCGTTTATCTCCTTGACGATAGTGTATATTCTGGGCAGCCTCAGGCGGAACAGATCCTCGTTCCACGTCTCCAGCGCCTCGGGAAGCACCGTGTGGTTCGTGTACGACACCGTGCGGACAACAATGTTCCATGCCTCGTCCCAGCCGATGCAGTATTCGTCCATGAGAATACGCATAAGCTCCGGAATGCAGAGCGCTGGGTGCGTATCGTTTATGTGTATCGCCACCTTGTCGGGCAGACTTCTGATGTCGCCGTACACCGCGATATGATCGCGCACGATATTCTGGCAGGAGGCGGATACCATGAAGTACTGCTGCGTAAGTCTCAAAAGCTTTCCTTCGTAATGGTTGTCGGAGGGATACAGCACCTTGCAGATGATCTCCGCATTGACGGAGGACTCAAGCGCTCTTGAATATTCGCCCTGCGAAAACAGGTTCATGTTGAAATCGCTCAGATCCTGAGCCTTCCACAAACGCAGACGGGAGACAGCTTCGCTGTCCGCGCCGCTTATCATCATATCATAGGGAACAGCCTCTATCTCCTCGCAGTTGTCGTAAACTATCTCAAGGTGACCGCTGCCCCACTCCTCGCGGACCTTGCCGCCGAAGCGGACCTTGAACGTCCTGTCCGTTCTGGGGACGAGCCACACATCGCCGCCGGGCAGCCAGTTGTCGGGCAGCTCCACCTGCATGCCGTCGATTATCTTCTGGCGGAAAAGGCCGTACTCGTAGCAAATGGAAAAGCCTGTCGCGGGATAGTCAAGGGACGAAAGCGAATCCATAAAGCAGGCTGCCAGTCTGCCGAGACCTCCGTTTCCGAGTCCCGCGTCCGGCTCACAGTCGTAAAGCTCCTCGAGGTTGTGCCCCATTTTGCCCAGCGCTTCTTCATACGCGTCGCAAAGTCCCAGATTGCACAGATTGTTCTTGAGAGATCTGCCTACAAGAAATTCCATGCACATATAGTAAACTCGCTTCGCACCCTCGGCGTTTACGCGGTTTTTGAAAGCCTGACGCTTTTCGCTGAGGATGTCGCGCACCGTCATGGCGCACGCTTTATAAAGCTGCTCTTTTGTCGCCTCTTCGACGGTCGCGCCGAAATAGCGCGCAAGCTTTGATTCGATATTTGCCTTGACTTCGGCAGTGTTCGGATTATAGTTCATGTTCTTGCCTTTCTGTTTTCCACACGGGTTGCAAAAAGCAATCCGTTATTTTTTTAAAAATGCCTTTTTCAGATGTGCTCGTAAAGGTTCATATACGCACGGGCGGATACATCCCAGGAGAAATCCTCCTCCATGACCTTACGCCTCAGCGCCGCGAACGCCTCTTTATCGGCGTACAGCGACATTGCCGCGCATATGCGGTCGTACAGCTCATAAGACGAGTAGTTCGCAAATGTAAAGCCGTTGCCGCGCACCTCGCCGTCGCAGACCCAATATCCCTTGATGGAGTCGTACAGACCGCCGGTCTCTCTGACTATGGGGATCGCTCCGTAGCGGGAGGCTATCATCTGAGAAAGTCCGCAGGGCTCGCTTTTCGAGGGCATGATAAAGTAGTCGCTGCCCGCGTATATGCGCTTTGAAAGCGCTCTGTCATAGCATATGAGCGCGCGCACCTTATCGGGAAAGTTTCTTTCCAGTTCGCGGAAAAATTCCTCGTACTGACCCTCTCCCGTGCCGAGTATTATAAGGTTTGCGTTCTGCTCGTACATCATCTTATAGGCTATGTCCCTTACAAGGTCGGTGCCCTTGTGGGATACAAGCCTTGATATGATGGAGAACACGGGCGCGTCGCTATGCTCAAGCGACAGCTCTTTGAGGAGCGCCGCCTTGTCCTCGGCCTTTCCGGAAACGTCCGCGGCGGAGTACGGCGCGGCGATCTCCGGATCGTTTTCGGGATCGTAATACACATAGTCTATGCCGTTGAGGATGCCGCAAAGCTTGTGGCTTTCCTCGCGCAGCACCGCTTCAAGCCCGTGAGCGTACTCGCTGCTCTGTATCTCGCCGGCGTATCTGGGGCTTACGGTGGTGACCCTGTCGGCGCACTTTATCGCGGCTTTCATAAGATTGATGCAGCCGCCGTACTCCATCAGCGTGACCTCTCTCCAGTCGATACCGAAAACATCCTTCAGTATCTCCATGGAATACTGTCCCTGATACTCTATATTGTGTATCGTAAACACGGTTTTTATGTTATGATACCCGCGGCGCAGCTTGTAGAACAGGTTGTAGTATACGACCGAAAGCGCGCTCTGCCAGTCGTTGGCGTGGATTATATCGGGAAGAAAGTTTACGCGCCAAAGCATTTCCAGAACAGCCATGGAGAAAAACGCAAAACGCTCTCCGTCGTCGTACTGACCGTACAGCGCGCCCCTCTTAAAATAGTATTCGTTATCTATGAAATAGTACTTTACGCCGTCTTTTTCGAGGCTGTGGACACCGCAGTACTGCCGTCTCCAGCCGAGGTAGACCTCAAAGACCGCCTCGCACTGCATACGGCTGCGCCAGTCGTTTCCGATCCTGTCGTAAAGAGGCATGACCACTCTCGCGTCGATCCCCGAGCCGCCGGCTTTTTTCAGCGCCGCGGGCAGGCTGCCCATAACGTCGCCCAGTCCGCCCGTCGCGGCGAACGGCATGCATTCGCTGCCCACAAACAGAATTTTTTTCAATTCGGTCTTTCCTTTCTTTTTTCGCGCCATACAGTCAGATCATCTTTCCTTTTGAAATATAGAACGGCATCGTTTTGTGCCCCGCAAGGGTGACGTCGTCTCTGATGATGACGTTTTTGTCGGATATCACGCAGTTCAGCGAAACATTTTCGCCCGTTGTCGTGTCCTGAAGCAGAATGGAATTGCGCACGACTGTGCCCTTGCGCACGCGCACGCCGCGGAACAGGATGGAGTTTTCCACCGTTCCCTCTATAACGCAGCCGTCGGCGATAAGCGAATTTTTAACGTTTGCGCCGTAGCCGTACTTTGTGGGGGGTGAGTTGCGCACCTTTGTGTAAACGGGGCGATCCTTTACGGAGAACAGCCCGTCGCGCTTGCCGCGCTCCAAAAGGCTCATATTTGCCGCAAAGTAGTGGGCGAGGCTGTCAATTTCCGCATACATACCTTCGAAGCGGTATATGAGAAATCTTGCGTTGTACATGGAGTACGGCAGCGCCTGATGATAAAAGTCGGTATAGCCGTGAGCTATGGAGTTGTGCAGCATTTTAAGCAGAAACGCCTTGTTGAATACCATGATGTTCGTGCTTATATCCTGCTCGCCCGTCATGACCTGAGTATATTCGGCAAAATCCGTAATAACGCCGTCGTCGTTTGCGTAAACGATAGTTTCTCCGCCGGAGAGCGTGTCGCCGCCCACGTCGGCTTTTGTTGTCACTATTGTAACGTCCGCACCGTTTTTCTCGTGCTCGTCGATAACGTCCGCAATATCGATATTGCAGACCATGTCGCAGTCGGAGAGAACGATGATCTCCTCGTTGCAGCGCTCGATAAAGCCCATGGTGCCTATAAGCGCCTCAAGGCGGGTGGCATACAGCTTGTCGGCGCGGGGGTTATTGAACGCCGTGATGAAGGGCGGCAGAATGACCACGCCTCCGCTGCGGCGCGCCAGGTCCCAGTCCTTGCCGGTGCCGATATGGTCCACAAGGGAGCGGTAGTTGTTGTGGGTGACTATGCCGACTTTTGTGATGCCGGCGTTCACCATGTTTGAAAGCGTAAAGTCCACCAGCCTGTAGCGGCCTCCGAAGGGAAGGGACGCCATCGTGCGCTGCGCGGTCATTTCGGGGAGATTTGCGTCATGTATGTTTGAAAAAACAAGTCCTGCTGCTGTCATTATACTTTCCCCCTTTTATCTTACGTCGGGGATCATTGCCCCCGCCGCGACTTTTTGTCCGTCGGCGATCTTTTCGCCGGCGCCGATGACGGAAATACCGTCCTTGCTGCCGCGCTCGCCGCCCACCGCCGCACCTGCGCCTATCTCAACGTCGGTGTCGATTATGGAGTAGCTTACGTCGGCGCCGCTGTCTATAACGGTGCCGCTCATAACGACTGCGTCCCGCACCTTCGCGCCGGGCATTACCTTAACGCCCGCGAACAGAACGGAGTTTTCAACGCTGCCGTAAATCTCGCAGCCCTCGCTGACGATCGAGTTCGTGATTTTTGCTTCATCGCCGATGTACTGAGGCGCAAGCGCGCGGTGGCGCGTATATATGCGCCACTTTTCGTCGGAAAGGGAGAACTCGGGGCTGTCGCCCAGAAGATCCATATTCGCCTCCCACAGACTCTGTATGGTGCCCACGTCTTTCCAGTAGCCGTCGAACTGATACGCAAACATATTCTCCCCTGCGGAGAGCATTGCGGGGATGATGTTCTTGCCGAAATCGTTATTGGAGTCGGGGTCTTTGGCGTCGCGCTTAAGATACTCCGCAAGCTTTGTGCGCGTGAAAATGTATATGCCCATGGAAGCCTTTGTGGATTCCGGATGCTTGGGCTTTTCCGAAAACTTGAATATCCTGCTTTCGTCGTCGATCGACATGATACCGAAGCGGCTTGCCTCTTCGAGAGGCACGTCTATGACGGCTATGGTGCAGTCAGCGCCCTTATGCTTGTGATATTTCAGCATTTTGGCGTAGTCCATCTTGTATATATGGTCGCCGGAGAGTATAAGTACATATTCGGCATCGTACTGGTCTATGAACTGCATATTCTGGTATATGGCGTTGGCAGTACCCTTGTACCAGTCCGCGGAATGAGTGCCCTGATAGGGCGGAAGGATCTTCACACCGCCGAAAGTGCGGTCAAGATCCCACGGAAGTCCGTTGCCGATATAGTCGTTGAGCACAAGGGGCTGATACTGGGTCAGCACGCCCACCGTATCTATACCCGAGTTCGTGCAGTTTGAAAGGGGAAAATCCACGATGCGGTATTTACCGCCGAAAGGGACCGCAGGCTTTGCAACCTTTTGAGTCAATGCGTATAAACGGCTTCCCTGTCCGCCTGCCAGCAGCATAGCCACGCATTCTTTCTTCTTAAACACGTCAAATCCTCCTTGGTAAATCGTCATAGATCGTATATGTTTTTATATATTTACGCCTTGCTCTCGCCCGCTTTACGCCTTGCCCTCTTTCTTTTTCGCGGGCTTTCCTGCGGGCTTTTTCGCCGTCTTTTTCTTCTTTGTCTGCTCAAGTATCAGCGCGCCCATGGGAGGCAGATCCACGGCAATGGAGTTTTCCATTCCGTTCGAGGGTATCTCCTCGCTGTCAAGCTCCCCGTTTTCGATCCCGCTGCCGCCGTAGCGCAGGCTGTCCGAGGAAAGCAGAACGCCGTATTTTCCGGCGCTTGCCACGCCGACGCGGAAATTCTTTCTCTCCACGGGGGTAAAGTTCAGTATGACCGTGACCTCTTTTCCCGAGGCGTCGAAGCGGCGGTACGAAATAACGCTTTCGTCCCTGTTGTCCGCGTCTATCCACGAAAAGCCCGCCCAGCCGTCGTCCAGCTCCCAAAGCGCGGGAGTTTTGAGGTAAAGGCTGTTCAGCTCCGCCATGTACAGCTGAAAGTGCGCGTGCTTTTCATAATCCAGAAGAAACCATTCTATACTGCCTTTGTAGTCCCACTCGCGGAACTGGCCTATCTCGTTGCCCATGAACGAAAGCTTTTTGCCGGGCTGCGTCATCATATACGCCGCGAAAAGTCTCGCGCCCGCAAATTTCATATCGTAATCCCCGGGCATTTTATCGAGAAACGACTTTTTGCCGTGCACGACCTCGTCGTGGGATATGGGCAGTACAAAGCGCTCCGAATACGCGTACATCATGGGGAATGTCAGCTTGTTGTGATCGTATTTGCGGAACAAGGGGTCCGTTTCGGCGTAGCTGAGCGTGTCGTTCATCCAGCCCATGTTCCACTTCAGGGTAAAGCCGAGCCCGCCGCGCTCAAAGGACGTAACGTCCGGCCACGCTGTGGATTCCTCGGCGATGACCATAACGTCGGGGTGACGCCCCGCCATTACGGA
Source organism: uncultured Eubacteriales bacterium (assembly GCA_959601495.1). GTDB lineage: Bacteria > Bacillota > Clostridia > Oscillospirales > CAG-272 > Avispirillum. Next base: position 3,614 of record CAUGPT010000025.1, on the reverse strand, counting down.
ATTCAGCTTCTGGAAAAACGCGACAGCTTCAAGGCAGCGCGCGTCGCCGTAAATGTTCGGCACCCATTCGCCGTCCTTTTTGCCGTAATTAAGATACAGCATTGAGGCGACCGCGTCCACTCTCAGTCCGTCCACATGGTACATCTGCGCCCAGTAGACCGCGTTGGAAACGAGAAACGACTCGACCTCGGGCCTGCCCACGTCAAAGCGGCGCGTACCCCAGTCTGCCTGCTCCATGCGGTCGGCGCCCTGGTATTCGTACAGATAGCCGCCGTCAAACTCGCAGAGACCGTGCTCGTCTTTGGGAAAATGCGCGGGCACCCAGTCAAGTATCACGCCGATGCCCGCCGAATGCATGATATCCACGAATTTCATAAACCCGTGCGGGTCGCCGAAGCGGGATGTGGGCGCGTAGTATCCGGTCACCTGGTATCCCCACGAGCCGTCAAAGGGAAACTCCGATATGGGCATAAGCTCCACATGAGTATATCCCATCTGCAGAACATAGGGTGCAAGTTCGAGCGCAAGCTCCTCATACGAGAGCAGTGAGCCGTCATCCCGGCGCTTCCACGAGCCTGCGTGCAGCTCGTATATGTTTATGGGGCGGTGAACTACCTCCTCGCGGGTATACTTATCCCGCCTGTCGGCAAGCCATGCGCTGTCGTGCCATTCAAAGCCGCCGATGTCAAAACAGCGCGACGCGGTATCCGGCGGCAGCTCGCTGTAAAACGCGTACGGGTCCGCCTTGTATATGTCCCCGCGGGGAGTTTTGAACTTGTATTTATAGTTGTAGCCGTCGCCGAAGCGATCGGGGGAAATGCGGCATTCCCATATGCCGCCGTCCTCTTTTTTCGTCATGGGATCGTCTTCCGACCAGCCGTTGAAAAGGCCGCAGACAAACGCCGCCGATGCGTTCGGCGCCCAGACGCGGAAAACGTATTCCCCGTCCTCAAAATGCGCGCCCATATAGTCAAATGCGGTGTAGTTTGTGCCCTCATGGAAAAAGTATGCCGCACTGTCCGATTTTTTCACTGACGTCATTTGTCCCTCCACAGTCTTTCTTACGGTCATTATATCATTATTATACCTGCATTTCAATTGATATTTAAGTAAAAAAATTACAGTAAAATTTGACATATACAGCTATTTTAATGCACCCGGCGCCTTTGGCGGACAGCAGCGGGAGCACGGGCGGCAGCCGACGCATACAAAAATCCGCAGACCGCCCTTGCGGACAGCCTGCGGATTTTTATAACGTGCAAAACAGTAAAATCAGACCACACCCTGTGCAAGCATTGCGTCTGCGACCTTTACAAAGCCCGCAATGTTCGCGCCGGCAACAAGATTATCCTTCATGCCGTACTTTTCTGCGGCTCTTGCCGCGTTGTGGTAGATGTTCACCATGATCTCGTGCAACTTTGCGTCGACCTCTTCGAACGTCCAGGAGTATCTCTGGGAGTTCTGCGACATTTCAAGTGCGCTTGTCGCAACGCCGCCCGCGTTGGCGGCTTTTGCGGGTCCGAACAGGATGCCCGCTTCCTGGAATGCGGCGATCGCCTCGGGGGTGGAAGGCATATTAGCGCCCTCTGCAACGGCGATGACTCCGTTGGCGATAAGCTTCTTTGCGCCCTCTTCGTCAAGCTCGTTCTGCGTTGCGCAGGGGAGAGCGATGTCGCACTTTATGCCCCAGATACCGTGGCAGCCCTCGGTGTAGGTCGCATTGGGGTACATATCAACGTACTCCTTGATGCGCGCTCTTTCAACTTCCTTTATCTGCTTTACGGCGTCAAGCTTTATGCCGTCGGGATCGTAGATGTAGCCGTTGGAGTCGGAAAGCGCAACTACCTTTGCGCCGAGCTGCGTCGCCTTTTCGGTAGCGTATATGGCAACGTTGCCGGAGCCGGAGATGACAACGGTCTTGCCGCGCATGCTCTTGCCCTTGTCGTTGAGCATTTCCTCGGTGAAGTAGCAGAGGCCGTAGCCCGTTGCCTCGGTGCGCGCAAGGCTGCCGCCGTAGGTAAGACCCTTACCGGTGAGCACGCCTACATACTCGTTGCGCACTCTCTTGTACTGACCGAACAGATAGCCTATCTCACGTCCGCCGACGCCGATATCGCCCGCGGGTACATCGGTGTCCGCGCCGATGTGCTTTGCAAGCTCCGTCATAAAGCTCTGGCAGAATCGCATGACCTCCATGTCGCTCTTACCCTTGGGGTCAAAGTCGGAGCCGCCCTTGCCGCCGCCGATGGGCAGACCGGTAAGGCTGTTTTTGAATATCTGCTCAAAGCCGAGGAACTTTATGATGCCCTCGTATACGGAGGGATGGAAGCGCAGACCGCCCTTGTAGGGACCGATGGCGGAGTTGAACTGAACTCTGAAGCCGCGGTTGATCTGCACCTTGCCGCTGTCGTCTATCCACGGAACTCTGAATTTTATAACGCGCTCGGGCTCCACAAGAGACTCGATGACGCCGCGCTCTATGTATTCCGGATGCTGTTCGCAAACCGGCTCAAGAGACTCAAGCACCTCCTGAACTGCCTGATGGAATTCGGACTCGCCGGGGTTTCTGGCGATGATCCTCTTCATCAGATCGGTAAAGTATGGGTTTTTGAATTTCATTTCCATAATTGTCACCTTTCTTCGCAATGCGGTTAAGCTTTCGCATTATGACGGAATGTGCGCGGCGCGTCCGGCGCGGCACACATATTTTTTATGATGTAATTTTAGCACACGGCGCAGCTCTTGTCAACATGATTTTGAAAGTTGAATATGCAAAAATTTCATTTTCGGCTGATTTTTTGCAAAAAATGCAGTTTTGTGAATAAAATTCAAACGTATTTTTCACAAAATCGAAAATTAGGAAATTTTTCGCCTATGCTTTTACGTAAGCGACGCTGCACTTCGCGCAAGCGACCCGCCGTTTTTCCCGCGCCCGCTCGCTCACCCACCGCCCACTGTTTCTCCCACGCCCCCGCACCTGCTCGTCTTCACACCGCCCGCGCCCGCTTGTCTCCCTGCCGATGCATTGAAACGGCAGCCTTTCAGTTTTTTGCAAAGTATTTCAAACTTTATCGTCAGCTTACAGAACGTAAGTGAGAAAGACGTGAAGGGACTACTTTACCGTAAGTAGCCGCGGACGGGCGCCTGCTTTCGGCTTTCCGAAATTGGAAAAGCGTTTCAAACTCTATCGTCGGCTTGCCGAACTTGAGTAAAAGATGTGAGGGGGCTACTGTCCCGGCAGTAGCCGCCCTCACACTCCCCCGACCGGCACAAGGGAGGGAAAAAGAAAACTCTTTCCCTCCCTTGTGTATCCCACCCTTTCTCTTGATGGTGCCCGTTAGTGCAGGGTCAAAATGACTGCTCCAAGCCCGAGAGATTCGACGAATTGAATTTAACGTAGTTTATAGACACGATTGACGTTTTACTTGCGAAAGCAAAGAACGCTGCTCCGATAGATAGCAGAAGCAATCTCGAAGGACGAGCTTGCTTCGTTTTGTTTCGTTGTTGAATTGATACGGTTCAAAACAAACGTGAAATACTTTTTATCAGCACGAGAAATTAACTGTATTTTTGAAACAGAGAGTTTCTCAGATCATACTTCACAAAGCAAGGCT
>CAUGPT010000024.1:0-30337 GCA_959601495.1 uncultured Eubacteriales bacterium | reverse complement strand
CTGTCCATAGCTAAAGCTTTTTTTCCACTGGCAGAGCCAGTGGTTGTCCTACGAACACAAAAACAAGGCTGCCGTATGGCAGCCTTGTTCGCTATCTATATTTGATAGTATAAAACTTATTCAGTCCGGTTTTTTCGGGTTCTTAGGGTTCTTTTTCCCAAAAAAGAACCCTAAGTGGGGTGTGGGGCAGCGCCCCACATATTTATCTCCAACGTCGGGGCGCGTGGCGCGAAGCCCCGCGAATTAAATCCACCTTTACTTTATACCGTCAAGGTTGTAGGCATCGAGCCACTTGCCGGCTTCGCCGCATACTCCGCGCAGGCACTTCTCCTCAAAGGGAGAATCAAGTCCCGCATTGGCGAGCAGTTCCGTAAATGTACGGCTGCCGCCCTGCTCTGTATATGCCATATAATACTTCCACGCCTCTGCCTTATCCTTCTGTATCTTTGCCCAGAATTCAAGCGACACCGTCTGCGCAAGGCAGTAGTCAATATAATAGAACGGCATAGAATAAATGTGATGCTGACGCTGCCAGCCCTCTCCCTCGCTGTAGAACGGAATCTCTCCGTCAAGGCGCTGCCACGGCATATATATGCCCAGAAGACGCTTCCATTCAGCATGGCGCTGCGACGGAGTCAGATCCGGATTGTCATAAACTATATGCTGGAAATGGTCTACCATTGTGCCGTAGGGTATGAAAGTCAGCGCGCCGGACAGATGGCTGTAGCGGAACTTGCGCGCGTCGCTGCCGAAAAAGCTCTCTGCCCAGGGCCAGGCAAAGAATTCCATAGACATGGAGTGTACCTCGCACGCCTCCATGCTGGGCCAAATATAGCCGCAGGGAACTCTGTGGCGGTTCGTCCACGCTTCAAACGCGTGTCCCGCCTCGTGAGTCACGACCTCAACATCGCCCTGCGTGCCGTTAAAGTTTGCAAATATAAACGGAACCTCGTAGTCAAGGATGCCGGTGCAGTAGCCGCCGCCCTCCTTGCCCTCTTTTGAGAGTACATCGAGCAGCTCGCCGTCAAGCATGGTGTTGAAGAACACTCCCGTCTCTGGCGACAGCTCCTCATAAAACTTTTTGCCTGCCGCAAGAATATCGTCAGCCGTGCCGCAGGGCTTTGGATTTCCGCTGCGGAAGCTGAGCGCGCAGTCCGCAAAGCTGAGCGGATACTCAACGCCGAGGCGCTCCGCCTGCCTGCGGTATATGCCGTCCGCAACGGGAACAAGGTATTTCACTACCGCGTCGCGGAACTTTTCTATATCGTTTTTGGTATAGCAGTTTCTGCCCATGCGGTAATAGCCGAGCTCGGTATATCCCGCGTATCCCAGCTTTTTGCCCATGGTGTCGCGCAGGTGAACAAGCTCGTCATATATGGAGTCGAGCTTATCCTGATTGTCCTTGTACCACTTGCCCTCAGCCTTCCATGCCGCAAGGCGGCGGCTGTCGTCGGGATCCTGCTTGAAGGGTCCCATCTGAGGGATGGTATACGTTTTGCCTTCAAATTCGACCGCGGCGGAGGCAAGAAGCTTTTCATACTCCTGCGTCAGGTCGTTCTCCTTCTGCATTTCGGGAATGATCTCGGGCGAGAACGCCTTCAGCGATATTTCCGCATTTACGAACATGAGATCGCCGAACTCCTTGGAAAAATCGGCACGGTAAGGGCTTTCAAGCATTGCGAGAGTCCAGTTCTGATCGTATTCCTGAAGCTCGGGATAAGCTTTATTGAAAAACTTCACCTCCGCGTCATAGAACTCGTCTCTTGTATCAATTGAATGACGTATGCTTGCAAGGGTAGAAAGCGTGTCGATATGGCGGTCGAACTTATCCTTCTTGAGAAAGATCTCGCGCGCCGCGTTGTAGTCTTTCGCGGCTTTCAGCGCGTCTGTCAGACGGGATATTTCCGCCTTTGCCGCCTCCATGTCGGGGCGCTTATAGGGCATTTCCGAAAATTTCATTTTGTATTCCTCCTGCACATCCGTGCCGGTAAATTATTTTATAAGTCCGAAGTATACGAGCACCGCGATGCCGAGTACGATGCGGTACCAGCCGAAGGACTCAAAGCTGTGGCGGCGTACAAAGTTTACAAGGAAACGCACTGCCACGAGAGACACAAGGAAAGATACCAGCGTGCCCACTCCGAGAACGATGAATTCGCCCGCAGTGAAAGCCGAGGCAATACCGCCCTCCGCGCCGACGACAAATTTTGCGATCTTAAGAAGCGACGCGCCCAGCATTACGGGGATCGCAAGGAAAAACGAAAACTCCGCGGCAGCCGTGCGGGACACGCCGAGAAGCGTTGAACCGATTATGGTAGAGCCTGAGCGCGATGTTCCCGGTATGAGGGCAAGCACCTGAAAAGCGCCCACACCGAGAGCCGTTTTGTAATCTATATCTTCGGGGCTTTCTATTCTGTACAGTTTCTTTCTGTGCGTTCTTTCAATAACTATAAACAGTATGCCGTAGAATATGAGCGCTGCGGCAATTATGAAATTGCGCTGAGGGTCGGCAAATACCGTCTCGTCAAGAAAATCGTTGAGTGCCACGCCGATAACGCCCGCGGGCACAGCCGCCACAAGTATCTTTGCCCAAAGCGACCATGTGCTCTTTTTCTCCGCCTTCGACTTGGAGGGAGCAAACGGATTGAGCCTGTGAAAATACAGCACGACTATGGCAAGTATGGAGCCGAACTGGATGACAACGTCAAACATATTGACGAAATCGGGACTGAGACTGTCAATATTGAAAAGGCTGTCAAGAATTATGAGGTGTCCCGTTGAGCTTATGGGCAGCCATTCTGTTATGCCCTGTACAATGCCCGCAAGGACTGCATAGATGATCTCAATAAGTTTTACCATTATGTAACCTCCGTGTGTGCCGGGAAATTATATATGTTTTGTGGGTCAGCGGCTTGGTGTGTAAGATGTTATCACGCGCCGCGCAGTATATCCCCCGCTCTGACCTCGGTCGGGCAGCGGAGAGTAAATATCATGCCCGGATGGGGCGCCGACTCTATGGGGTTTCCGCCCTCGTCCGAGAGCTCGGCGACCTCGAATCCAATGCCCGTTTTGCCGGGAGTCAGAAGTTCTGCCGCCTGCCCCGCAACGACCTTGTTGCGCTGAACGAACGACGCAACTCCGCCCGCCTCGCAGCCGGAGACCGCCGTTGCAAGATATGCTTTTTCTCTTATATACCCCGGAGATGCGACGGTGTTCGCATCCTCATGGGGACTATTGAAGAAAAATCCCGTGCCGTATTCGCGGTGCGAAACGCTGTCAAGCTCGCGCCTGAGCAGCGGATCGGGCGCGTATGTTTCTGGGGACGCCATGTAAGAATCAAGAGCGAGCCTGTACGCGTTTGTAACGACCGCCGTATAATAGGCGCTGCGTACCCTGCCCTCCAGCTTAAAGCTGTCTATGCCCGCGGCGCACAGCTCGGGGATATGGTCAATCATGCACATATCCTTGGAGCTCATTACAAACGTATCCCCGCCGTCCTCAACAACGGGCAAAAGCTCATCCTGCCGCTTTTCCTCGGCTATCTCCGCGCCCTTTGCGCCCGAGCCGACATTGTATATCCATCGGCAGGGCTGCGCGCAGGCACCGCGGTTTGCGTCGCGCCCGACATAGTACTGACTCAGAAGGCAGCGTCCGCTGTACGCTATGCACATCGAGCCGTGAACAAAGCATTCAAGCTCCACTTCATCCGGAATATTTCTGCGTATCTCCCCTATTTCCGCAAGGGAAAGCTCGCGGGCAAGCACGATGCGGGAGGCGCCGAGGCTGTGCCACGCAAGGCAGTCGGCAGAGGATACGGCGCTCGCCTGGGTGGAAACGTGAATTTCAAGCCCGGGAGCAGCGCGCCGCGCGAGAAAAGCGACACCGAGATCGGATATGATCGCGGCGTCTGCGCCGATCTTTTCCAGATATACAAGAAACTCTTCAAGATGCGCGTACTGGCAGTCACGCGGCATAATATTCACTGTCACATAGACCTTGACGCCGCGCGCGTGGCAGTATTTCACCGCTTCTTTCAGTTCTTCGTCGGAAAAGTTGCCGCTGGCGGCTCTCATACCGAAGCTGCGGCCCGCAAGATATACCGCATCCGCGCCGAAGTACACGGCGCTTTCAAGCTTTTCAAAATTGCCCGCGGGGGACAATATCTCGGGGCGCTTCATCAGCTGTCCGACTCCGTATCGCAGCAAAGACGGACGGCGGCAAACGGGCGCACATATGTATCCGCAGCCGCCACGTGTGCGGGATGGCTGCGATATCCTTCAAGTGCCGAGACGCTCTCAAGAGTGGAGTCGAGCATCATGTCTCCCGTGGAGGAGGGCAGGATCTCTGTATGCAGTGTCAGTGAGACAAGACCGGGAACTTTTCCGCAAAGCGCCTCCAGAGCGGCTTTTGCCTCTTTCTTCACTTTCTGCTTTTCTTCTGCGGAAAGGCTCTCGTCAAGCTTCCAGATGATTATATGCTTTACCATTTCAAGTCCTCAATAATTATACGTTCATGATAACGGGAAGTATCATGGGCTTGCGCTTTGTCTTTGCGAACAGGAACTTCGTAAGGCTTTCCTTAACGCCGTTCTTCATCTGCGTCCACTCGGTAACGCCGCTGTCAAGCGCCTTTGTAAGCACGTCGTTTGCAATGCTCTTTGCCTCGTTCATAAGCTCCTCCGCCTCGCGCACATACACAAAGCCTCTGGAGATAATGTCGGGGCCGCTGACTATAGTCTGCTCGTCGATATCCACCGTTGCGACAACAACGATAAGTCCGTCCTGCGCAAGGTGACGGCGGTCGCGAAGGACGATGTTGCCAACGTCGCCGACGCCGTATCCGTCTATGAGCACACGTCCCGAGGGCACCGTGCCCGCGCGCTTGCAGCTCTTATGGTCGAGCTCCAGCACCTCGCCTATATTCATAACAAAAATGTTGGCGGGATCCATGCCGAGATACTCCGCAAGCTCCTTGTGCTGCATAAGGTGACGGTATTCGCCGTGTATGGGCATGAAATACTTGGGGCGTATGAGGTTGTGCATAAGCTTCAGTTCCTCGCGGCAGGCGTGGCCGGAGACATGCACTTCGGGGTCGTCGTGGTATACGTTTACCCCTCTCTTATACATTTCATTGATTATTCTGCCCACAAGCAGCTCGTTGCCGGGAATGGCATGAGAGGAGAGCACCACAAGATCCTTTGAGGAAAGCTCTACCTGCGAATGGTCGGAAAATGCCATTCTGTAAAGCGCGCTCATAGGCTCGCCCTGGCTGCCGGTGGTTATTATCGTTACCATTTCGTGGGGATATTTGTTTACGTCGCTTATATCTATGAGCACATTGTTCGGGACATTCATATACCCCAGCTCGACCGCGGCGCCCACAACGTTCACCATGCTTCGTCCGGTCACCGCCACTTTGCGTCCGAACTTTGCGCTTGTGTTGATTATCTGCTGCACGCGGTGCACGTTTGAAGAAAACGTTGCGATGATTATACGTCTGTCGGTATTTGTGAGAAAAATGTGCTCAAGGGATGAGGCAATAGTTTTTTCCGAGGGAGTAAAGCCGCTGCGCTCAACATTTGTAGACTCGCACATAAGCAGATCTACGCCTTCGTTGCCGTACTCTCCCAGGCGGGTAACGTCCATCATTCCGCCGTCGATGGGGGAAACGTCCAGCTTGAAGTCGCCCGTATGCATGACCGTCGCCGCGGGGCAGCGGACGGCAATAGCGCAGGCATCCGCTATGGAGTGGTTTACGTGAATGAACTCGCAGGAGAAAGCTCCCGCGCGCACAACGCTGCCCGCCTCCACGGTTATAAGCTTTGCCGTTTTGAGAAGCTTGTGCTCAGAAAGCTTGTTTTCAAGTATGCCGAGGGTGAGGCGCGTGCCGTATATGGGGGGATTTATGCTGCGAAGCACGTAAGGGATCGCTCCTATATGGTCCTCGTGGCCGTGGGTGAGGAATATACCCCTGATCTTATCGGAATTCTTTTCAAGATACGTAATGTCGGGGATCACAAGGTCGATACCGAGCATGTCTTCATCGGGGAACGCAAGACCGCAGTCAATTATTATGATATCGTTGCCGTACTCAAAAACGGCGAGGTTCTTGCCGATCTCGTTAAGACCGCCCAGCATCATTACTTTCAGTTTCTGTTTTTGTTTCTGCTGTGCCATAATGGCCTCCTTTTCTTAGTTGTTGTTCAATGTTATGCAATTGTCTAAAAAGCCGTCATAACCCGACCTCAGGTGCTTGCCTATGTATGAGCCGTCCGAAGGCGGCGGTACGGCTCCACAGGTCAGAACAATGTAGTATTCAGTGTAAGTGCGACACGAACAAATTATTCCGTTTACCATTATACCACTGCGCTGCCGTATTGTCAAGCGCATCGGGCGCCGAGCATGAAAATCAGCATAACTATCCCGAAAACGAACGAGCACACCGCAGCCCCCGTCAGAACGGCAGCCCCCGTGTGTCTCCGTCTGCGGCGCGCCGCAGGCTGCGCCCTGCGGGAGGCGGAGTCCACCAAAAGCATTGCCTCTTTTACTATGTCGACGCCCCCGCCCTCGCTCTGCTCTCTGCCGTTTTTCAGTATAAAATACGCCTCTTCAAAGTACGGACTGCCCGTATTCGTTATGTGTATTATCCGCTTTTGACAACCTTTTATCACGTTTTCTCCTCCTTTGCCGACACTTCGGCGCGCTTTTGATAAATTATGGTCAAAAGGCGGCATCGCTTATTCACGCTTTATTAAAAAAAGCTTGAATACGGCGGAATTTGTGTTATACTATACTCAGCATATGTACATATATTTATATTCTGTATCTTACGGAAAGGAATTTTAAAAAATGAACGTATCCTATATTCTCTCAAAGGTCGACCACACCCTGCTGTCCCAGAGCGCAACATGGGACGAGATCCGCGCCGTGTGCGACGACGGTCTGAAATACGGCACCGCTTCCGTTTGCATCCCCCCGTCATATGTAAAGGACGCCGCAGACTACCTGGGCGGCAGACTGCCCGTATGCACCGTTATCGGCTTTCCCAACGGCTACAATACGACCGCCTGCAAGTGTTTTGAGGCATCAGACGCGGTTGAGAACGGTGCCGATGAGATCGACATGGTCATAAATATCGGCTGGGTAAAGGACGGTCTTTACGACAACGTGCTTGAGGAGATCAACGCCGTCAAAGCGGCTTGCCACGGCAGACTGCTCAAGGTCATCATCGAGACCTGTCTTCTCACCGAGGAAGAAAAGATCAGAATGTGCGAAATTGTCAGCGCCTCCGACGCGGACTTTATAAAGACATCCACCGGATTTTCCAAGGGCGGCGCAACGTTTGACGACATAAAGCTTTTCGCCGCAAACGTAACCGACGGTACACGCATCAAGGCGGCAGGCGGCATTTCGGGACTTGAGGACGCAGAAAAGTTTCTCGCCCTCGGCGCGGACCGTCTCGGCACAAGCCGCGTGGTAAAAGCCGTCAAAGGCATGGAAGCCGACGGCACTTATTGATCCCCCTCCCCGTCGAACGCTCCCGCTGTGCGGCTGTCTCAAAGGCAGCGCTGCCGCATCCCGGATAAAAATCAGATATACTCAAAATAATATGAAAACGAGGTTAAAGAAATGAACGCTTATCCTACTCCCCACATAAACGCCTGCCCCGAGGACTTTGCGCCTACGGTGCTTATGCCCGGCGACCCTCTGCGCTCAAAATTTATAGCCGAGAATTTTCTTGACAGCGCACGCCTTGTCAATAACGTACGCGGCGTGCACGGCTACACCGGAACATATAAGGGCTCGCCCGTTTCCGTCATGGCAAGCGGCATGGGTATGCCGTCCATGGGGATATACTCTTATGAGCTTTTCAACTTCTTCGGCGTTGAAAACATAATCCGCGTCGGCTCTGCAGGCGCGCTCAGCACCGATATCCGTGTAAGGGATGTTGTAATCGGTCAGGGTGCCTGCACCGATTCCGCCTTTGCAAACAACTTCCGCCTGCCCGGAACCTTTGCCCCCATCGCCAGCTTCAGACTGCTGCGCGCAGCGGTCGTCGAGGCTGAAAAAGCGGGGCTGACGTATCACGTCGGAAACCTTGTATCAAGTGATGTTTTCTACGGTGACGCCCTCGGTCTTGACAGTGAAAACACTTCGAGCGCAAAGTGGGCGAAAATGGGCGTTATGGCAGTTGAAATGGAGGCTGCGGCGCTTTATATGAACGCTGCGCGCGCAAAGAAAAATGCCCTTGCGATCTGCACCGTCTCCGATCACATCATCACGGGAGAAGCCACAAGCGCCGAGGAAAGACAGAATTCATTTACGGAGATGATGAAGCTTGCGCTTGACACAGCGGTAAGCATCTGATGCAGCACCGAAGGCGGCGTATGATACCTTTTCGTAAAATTTACGCCGTGCGGCTTTACATTTCATACCGTTTTTGATACAATATCAAAAGCATTGTTATTTTGAAAGGAAATACCTGAAATGACTAAAAAAATCATTGCGGCGCTGCTTTGCGTCTGCACCGTATTCTGTCTGTTTGCCTGCGGCAAAAACGAAAGCAGCGACACAAACGGCACCGACCCCGTGAAAGCCGAGATTTCCGTCAAGAATTTCGGCAAGATAGAGCTTGAGCTTTACCCCGACATTGCCCCCATCACCGTGCAGAACTTTGTTGATCTTGCAAACAGCGGCTTTTATGACGGTCTGACGTTCCACCGCATCGTCAAGGGCTTTATGATTCAGGGCGGCGACCCCAAGGGCAACGGCACCGGCGGCAGCAGCAAGACCATAAAGGGCGAGTTTTCCGCGAACGGCGTTGAGAACAAGCTCAGCCACGAGCGCGGCGTTATCTCCATGGCGCGCGGCCGGGATAACAATTCCGCGTCCAGCCAGTTCTTCATCATGCACGCCGACAACACTTATCTGGACGGTCAGTATGCCGCTTTCGGCAAGGTGACGGACGGCATGGACGTAGTTGACAGTATCGCAGACGTTGAAGTTGCAACCGGTCTCAGCGGGGAGGCATCGTCCCCCATCGAGCCTGTCGTTATCGAGTATATCAAGATTTTGGAGGACTGAGAAAAATGGAAAATGAAACCGTAAAAATCAAAATGACCATGGAGAACGGCGGCGTCGTTTCTCTTGAGCTTTATCCCGACATCGCGCCCGAGACGGTGGAAAACTTTGTCTCGCTCGCAAAGGACGGATTCTATGACGGGCTTATATTCCACCGTGTCATATCCGGATTTATGATCCAGGGCGGTGACCCTCAGGGCACCGGCATGGGCGGCAGCGACAAGAACATCCGCGGAGAGTTCGCCGCAAACGGATTTGCAAATCCCCTTTCCCACAAGAGAGGCGTTATTTCAATGGCGCGCAGCCGCAGCTTTGACTCCGCGTCAAGCCAGTTCTTTATCATGCATGCCGACGGAGATTTTCTCGACGGTCAGTATGCCGCTTTCGGCCGGGTAACGGACGGTATTGAAGTTGTCGACGAGATAGCTGCCGTTCCCACAGACATGAACGATCGTCCGAAAGTCGAGCAGAAGATCCGCACTATCGAAGTTGTTGAGGACTGATCCGGGATCCCGGTGCGCATAAGCCCCTGTAAAGCGTTTTCTGTGGGCTCCGCGCCCGCACGCTGCACCCCGGCATGAGGAACACGCAATATATGCGGGGCTTCGCCCCACACCCCACTTAGGGAGCTTTTTGGGAAAAAAGCCCCCTAAGAACCCGAAAAAACCGGGGCGGGTAAGGTATATACTACCAAATACAGATAGCAATCAAGGCTGCCGCACGGCAGCCTTGATTTGCGTTTTGGCAAAGCAATTCAGTCTTTGTCATCAGCTTGCCGAACGTAAGTGAGAAGGACGTGAAGGGACTGCTTTGCAAGGAAACAAAAAGCTTGCAGTTTCAAAAAATATGCTGCAAAACGAAACAAAGCAAGCTCGTCTCTTCGAGCTTGCTTTTCCTGTCCGGCGGGGCAGCTTTTTCCATTTCCGCAAGAAAAACTTCAATCGTGTCTATAAATCACGCTGAAGTCAATTCGTCGAATCTCTCGGGCTTGAAGCACTCGCTTTGCCGTTCAACTCACCGGCGCAAATCGGGGTGGTGAGGATAGATTTCTAAGAAAGGAGAGGCGGGAAACACCTGCCTCTCCTTTCGGGTGCAGATGAGGGCTTGCCCTCATTGCACGGAGAAATGTGTGCGACAGCTCGCACACATTTGCTCCATAGGTCGGGGGAGTGTGAGGGCGGCTACTGCCGGGACAGTAGCCCCCTCACATCTTTTACTCAAGTTCGGTAAGCTGACGGCAAAGTTTGAATTGCTTTGTCAATTTCGTAAAGCCAAAAGTCAACGTCCGTCCGTCGCTGCTTACGGAAAAGCAGTCCCTTCACGTTTTTCTCACTTGCGTTCGTCAAGCTGACGTTAAAGCCTGAATCGCTTTGTGCAAAGTCCCAACCCTGCAGCCCGGCGGCGCCGCTTTCCGTTACTCAAGAGTTATAATGTCGCCGTCAAAAGTCACCTTTGTGCCCTTGGAGATATACTGCATCATCCACCAGGCAGCCTCGCCGTGGCCGGAGAGTACATATCCGCCTGAGGGTATCGCCATACTTCCCTTTCCGTATACAGGTGCCGCGGCTGCCGCGGCGCCTATGATCTGCACCTCCGCGCCCCATTTGTTCGTGCCGGTATTCTTTCCGCGATCGTACACGCAAAGGCAGTCCTTGCCTCTGCTGCCGTTGACTTTGTCAACGCCGCGATGCTGATAAGTGCTGAAATACACCCTGCCGTTTTCTATCCAGACGAGATAGCCCGGCCGAAGCTTCTTTACAAAATCTCCCGCCGTGCCGTGACCGGAAATGACGCGTCCGCCCTCGGGTATCTTCATTCCGCCCTTCCAGTATTCGGGGCCGTCTGTAACGACCTTGTACCTGTTAACGGCGGCCTCCCAGCCGTACTTGTTTGTAGGCGCTTTCTTCAAAGGCTTTACATACACGCACAGATCGTTTTCTCCCCGACCGACATTGAAGCCCTTGTAGTATCCGTCCGCACCGCGGCGCAGGCGCGCCGCACCGTCGGATGACTGCTTTTTGTAGCCGTTGTAGCCGCCCGCCTTTATTATTGACGGAAAGTCCCTGAGCATATAGTTCTGATCGCAGGTCACGCCCGCAACCTTATTGGTGCGCAGCGTGTTTGTCTCGCCGCCGAACTGCCACATACCCAGTATTTCAGAGGGCTGATACGTGCAGCTGTCCGCCCACTGAGCTACCCAGTGGGTATAGTGCTTCAGCTCGCTGTCAAACAAATATCCGTCAAAAAATGCTTTGAACGAATACACGCCCGCAAAATATCCGCGCTCCTCAAGATATCCGCACCACGCTTTTACAATGTCCGTGGCAAGGCGGCGCCCCAGCTTTTTGTGAACGGCGTCCTCAATATCAAAATATACGGGCAGATCGAACTGTTTTCCGCTAAGACAGCTCTCGTGCAGAAAACGTGCCTCTTCAATTGCCTGAGCGGGCGTCTGCGCCATTGAATACTGGTATACGCCCACGGCAAGTCCCGCCGCTTTTGCGCGCTTATAGTATTCTTCAAATTTTGCGTCTTTTCCTCCGCCGAGAGCGGGAGCCGTATACGCACCGCGCAGCACCGCAAATTTTGCGCCCTCCGCCGCGGCGCGCCCGAATGCGAAATCTCCCTGCCAGCGGGATACGTCTATTCCGAATGTTCTGTTCATTTTCATTCCTCCTTCGGTCCTATACTAAACCGTATATAAAAAACTTTCTCCCCATCATTGTATGAAAATATAGGCAGATTTGACAATTTGCGCCGCGAGACGCTCCGTCGGCGCCGACGCAAGAATAATTTTTACAAAACAGGCTTAAATTGTACTTGAAAACGCTACGATGCGGCGTTATACTGTATTTGTAAGAAATACATAATGCGGCATACGGCGCGAAAGGCAGGTTATTTATGAAAATTTCCTACAATCCCGATGAAGAGACCGTCCGTCTTGTAAAAGAGGGACTCGAAAGAACCGGCGGCTATTGCCCTTGCAGGCGCGAACGCACGCCGGATACAAAATGCATGTGCAAGGAGTTCCGCGACCAGATCGCCGATCCCGATTTTGAGGGCTTTTGCCACTGCATGCTTTACTATAAGGAAAAATAAAAAGGAGGACTGTAAAAAATGGCTGAAGTTAATGTTTCTCTCGATACCTTTGAAGAAGAGGTGATAGGCTGCGATATTCCCGTCATCGTAGACTTTTGGGCAACATGGTGCGGTCCGTGCCGCATGCTTGCTCCGGTGCTTGAGGAGATCGCCGACGAATACGACGGCAAGATCAAGGTCTGCAAAGTCAACGTAGACGACGAACCGCAGCTTGCGGATCAGTTCGGAATTTCGTCAATACCCACCGTACTTGTTTTCAAGAACGGACAGCTTACCGCCACAAGCGTTGGCTACAAGGAAAAGGACGCTATCCTCGGACTCGTAAAATGAAAAAAAATGTCCGGCACAATTTGTGCCGGACATTTTTACTATATTCAAATATTTATTTTTTGCCTTGATCCGCGGAAGCTTCGAGCGAGGAGTCCGAAGCGTCGGTCAACGCGGGCGCCTTGCCGCCGTCGGCATCGACCGGAGCCTCTGCCGGGCTGTCGGGGGCGCTGCCCGCATCGTCAAGGCTTATCGTCGGTATAAACTGCTTTGCGAACTCACCCTTGCCGCGGCTCTTGACGTAGAAAAACCCGATGATTGAGAACGCGACCGCGCCCACAAAGTTTACAAACAGATCCTTCATCGTATCGATTATGCCCACATCGAGGTATCCCACAACGCCGTAATCGGCAAGGTTATAAACATTGCCGGACGCGTCCGTCACGCTTGTGGACACGATATTCTTGATCGTCACGACCTCATTTGCGTATTTGTCGCTGAGAGACGTTGAAGCTATGGTGCTTATGGCAAAATCCTTCTGCATATCAAGATTGAATACCTGATCCATGAAAAACTCAAAAAACTCCCAAAGAGTCCCTACCGTCATGGAAAAGCAGAATGCCACCACCGCCATATAAACGGGGCTCAGCATAAATTTGAATCGGGTGTTTCTGTTGAGCACGTCAACAAGCGCAAAGCCGATAGCGGCGGCAAGAAAGCCCGTCACCGTATGGAGCATCGAATCCCAGAAAGGCACTTTCTGATAAAAAGCGGATATCTCGCCCAGTATCTCTGCCGCAAAGATAAACAAAAGTATTATAATCTCAAGCGTTTCGGGGAAATTTATGCCGAAGTTCTTTGATACGAACGTCGGCAGCATAAACAGCACCAGTGACAAAGCACACAGAAGCACGTTCTGATAGTTGCCGCTTATAAACGAGGCAACGGCAACGCCGCTTATGAGTAGACGAAGCACCACATACACGACAAAGACCGCCTTGTGGTTTTTGACTTCTTCCTTCCACGAGCCGCGCCATTTGATCTTTACTTTATTTCTCTTTCCCATTTTTCTTCTCCCGCAGCAGCGCTGCCTATATGTTTCTGTATATTTCGAGCGCTTCCTGCGCGGACATGATACTTTCCGGACGAAGCAGCTTTTCGCGCTGCCTGTAATCGGGCATGTACTTTTCTATCATGTTATAAAACGCCTTTGAATGATCCATGTGCGCAATGTGGCAGACTTCATGCAGCGCCACATATTCTATTGCCGCATAAGGATACAGCATCAGATACAGCGAAAACGCCAGCGTGCGCTTTGAAGAGCATGAGCCGAAGCGCTTTTTCGCCTCTCCTATCCTGATCTTCTCCGGTCGGAGCCCCGTTTCGGCTGCATAGACCGCGACGATCCTCGGCATCATACGCGCCGCAAGCGTGCGAAGCGCTGCTCGCTCGCTGTCCGAGACATCATACATTGCGTGGGCCTTTTCCCACGATTGGCGCATTTTTTCGATGTTTTTCGCGTTTTTTGCTAAAATGCCGTCTATCTGAGCGCGAGTCGCCCAATACGGCGCGCGCACGCACAGCACACCGTCCGAATCGAATCGCATGCCGACAGTTTTCCTTTTGGCTCTTATAAGTTTGTATTCCGGCTTCATGATTCGATTATAATATATTTCACCCCACAAATCAACAAGAAAGTTGACATATTGACGCATCGGACGTATAATAACTTGAGAATTTTTGTTTACGGAGAACTAAGGCGCAAATGAAAAAGCTTTTTCAATATCTCAAGAAATATACTAAGGAATGCATCCTCGGTCCGCTGTTCAAGCTGTTCGAGGCTTCTTTTGAGCTTATTGTCCCTCTCGTTGTCGCGCGCATGATCGACGTTGACATTGCCGCCTCCGACAAAGGCGGCGCGGCAAGAGACGGAGTCATCCTCATAGCCCTCGGCATTTTCGGGCTTCTGTTTTCCGTTACAGCGCAGTATTTCTCCGCAAAAGCGGCGGTAGGCGTTGCGTCGGACATGCGCCACAGCCTGTTCGCGAGAATACAGAGCCTGTCATACTCCGACATTGACGAGACCGGAACGGCATCGCTTATAACACGTATGACCAGCGATATAAACACGCTGCAGAACGGCATAAACATGGCGCTGCGCCTGTTTCTCCGTTCTCCGTTTATCGTTTTCGGCGCTGCGGCAATGGCGTTTGCCGTTGACACACGGCTTGCTTTGATATTTGCGGTCGTTATACCCGTTCTCGCCGTAATCGTATACGGGATCATGCTTTTGACAATGCCCCTTTTCAAAAAGGTGCAGAAAAAGCTTGAAGGCGTTGTGGGCATTACCGGCGACACACTCAGCGGAGCAAGAGTTATCCGCGCTTTTTGCAGTGAGGACGAGGAATATGAGCTCTTCAAGGCGGAAAACGATGAGCTTGCAAAGCTGCAGAAGCGTGCGGGCAGACTTTCCGCGCTTACAAATCCTCTCACCTATGTGATCATAAACGCCGCGCTTATCGTGCTTATCCGGAACGGCGCCATACGTGTCGACGCAGGACTTATAAGCGTCGGCGGAGTTATAGCGCTTTACAACTACATGTCGCAGATACTTGTTGAGCTTATAAAGCTTGCAAACCTTATAGTGACCGTTACGAAAGCGCTTACCTGCGCGGGCCGTATCTCCTCCGTTCTCGATATGCCCGCGGAGGCCGCGGGCGAGGGCTGCGGCAAGAATTTTCCCGGCAAGGTATGCTTTGAGGACGTCTCAATGAAATACCGCGCCAGCGGCGGAGACAGCCTTGAGGATGTGTCCTTCACCGCCGAGGCGGGGCAGACCGTCGGCATTATCGGCGGCACGGGCAGCGGCAAATCAACACTTGTAAATATGATCCCCCGTTTCTACGAAGCCTCGGGAGGAACCGTCGCCGTTGACGGGCGGGATGTAAAGCTGTGGGACGCATCGGAGCTGCGCCGCCGCATTGCGGTGGTCTTTCAGAAATCAGTCCTATTTCGCGGAAGCGTTCGTGACAATCTGCTCTGGGGCAACGAGGGCGCAAGCGACGAAGAACTGAAGGACGCGCTGAAAAAGGCACAGGCATATGACTTTATATTTGAAAAATCCGGACTTGACACCCCTGTTGACGGCGGCGGGCGCAACTTCTCCGGCGGACAGCGTCAGCGCCTTTGCGTTGCGAGAGCGCTTGTGCGCCGTCCCGATATTCTCATTCTCGACGATGCGGGCAGCGCCCTTGACTTCGCCACGGACGCCGCCATGCGCCACGAGATCGCAAATCTCGACTACCGTCCCACGGTGTTCATCGTGACTCAGCGTGCCTCGTCCGTTATGAACGCCGACAAGGTCATCGTCCTTGACGACGGCAAAGTCGCGGGCATCGGAACGCACGAAGAGCTTCTCGCAAGCTGCCCCGTGTACAAGGAAATTTACGATTCGCAGTATGCTTCCTGACAGCGCGGACTCTGAGGACACTGAAAGGTCATTTTGATATGAAAAAAGATACTCTCAAGAGAATAATCAAATATATCGGGCATTACAGGATCATGTTTTTTGCCTCGGTGCTCCTTGCGGCGGTGAGCGTTACGCTGACGCTTTACCTGCCGAAGCTGTTCGGCTCGGCAATCGACAGGATAGTGGGCGCGGGGCAGGTGGAATTTGACCCTCTTATAAAGCTTCTCATCACGGCGGCGATCGTCATCGGAGCAACGGCACTTGTCAACTGGGTCATGAATATCGCAAACAACCGCATTACCTACAACGTTGCAAGAGACCTGAGAAACAGCGCGGTCGCAAAGCTGCATCATCTTCCCTTCTCTTACCTTGACACTCACACGGAGGGCGAAACGGTCAGCCGCATTATAACCGATGTTGACCAGTTTACGGACGGACTTCTCATGGGCTTTACCCAGCTTTTTACCGGAGTTATGACTATCATCGGAACTCTTGTGTTTATGCTGCAAATTAACTGGAAGATCGCGCTTGCCGTAGTTGTGCTGACACCGCTTTCACTGCTGCTTGCGCGCTTTATCGCATCACGAACATATAAAATGTTCCGCCTCCAGTCCGCGATTCGCGGCGAGCAGACAGGCTTTACCGAAGAAATGGTATCAAACCAGAAGATAGTGCGCGCATACGGCCGCGAGGCGGAAAATATGAAGCGCTTTGACGAGATAAACGAGCGGCTTTGCAAAAGCTCGCTGAGCGCGACGTTCTTCTCCTCTCTTGTCAACCCGACCACGCGCGTAATAAACAATATCGTATACGCGGTCGTTGCTTTTGCGGGCGCAATTGCCGTTATAAGCGGCTCGCGCGGCGGTGCCGCCGCGCTGTCTGTGGGCGGTCTGTCATGTATGCTTGCTTACGCAACGCAGTACGCAAAGCCGTTCAACGAAATATCCGGAGTCATAACGGAGCTGCAGAACGCCGCCGCCTGCGCAGAACGTCTGTTTGAGCTTTTGGACGAGGCGGAAGAAAGCCCCGACAGTCCCACCGAGCTTGAGGGCGCCGAGGGTCGGGTCGAGCTTTGCAATGTAAGCTTTTCATACACTCCCGATGTGCCTCTTATAGAGGATCTCAGCCTTTCGGCAAAGCCCGGAATGAGGATCGCCATCGTCGGTCCCACAGGCTGCGGAAAGACAACGCTTATAAATCTGCTTATGCGCTTCTACGACGTATGCGGCGGAGAGATCCTTATAGACGGCACGCCTATAAATTCCGTAACCCGTCACAGTCTTCGCAAAAATTTCGGCATGGTCCTGCAGGACACATGGATACGCCGCGGCACTGTTCGCGAAAATATTGCCGTCGGCAGACCGGACGCCTCCGACGATGAGATTATCGCGGCAGCCAAAAACGCCCACGCCCACAGCTTTATACGCCGTCTGCCTAAGGGCTATGATACCGTTATAGGTCCCGACAGCGGTCTGTCCCAGGGACAGCGCCAGCTTTTATGCATTGCCAGAGTCATGCTGACCCTGCCGCCCATGCTTATACTTGACGAGGCGACAAGTTCTATCGACACGCGCACGGAAATGAAGATACAGGATGCTTTCTCCAAAATGATGGAGGGACGCACATCGTTTATCGTTGCGCACCGCCTTTCCACCGTCAGAGATGCGGACATGATACTTGTCATGAAGAACGGACATATTATAGAGTCCGGCACGCATACGAGCCTGCTTGAGAAAAACGGCTTCTACACCCATTTGTACAACAGCCAGTTCGCAAAATAAGATATATGCAAAAAAGATGGACAGCGCGGCTGTCCATCTTTTTCTATACTCTTTTGCGCCTGCGCCTGTATATAACGGCGGCGCATACCGCAAGAGACACGGCAAAAGCGGCGCAGACGGCTGCCGAACTGTCCCCAGTTCCGACGCTTCTGAGGTATGAGTCCGTAAGGCTTTTGACGATACTGTTTATGTCTGTGCCCTCCGTTCGCTCACGCAGCAGTATTTCAAACATAACGTCGCCGGATCTCATGTCTTTGTACTTTCGCGTATCCGTGACAGTTATGACGTACACCCCGTCCGCCTCGCGCACCGCCTCAACGGTGCCGTTTTTGCCGTCCGTCGGCGTGATGCCCGCAAAGTTCGCCGAAGCGGGATCAAATCGGATCTCAAAAGAAAGCTTCAGCGCGTCTCTGTACTCCTCTTTGAATCGGATCGGAATGTGCCATGTACCGTCGCGTCTGTATGCACCGTCAAGCGTAAGATCTCCGCCGCCCTGCTCCTCGCGCGCGCCGTCCGTTGCGCCGGTAGTCTCATCCGGGCGGGCGATATTTTTATAGCTTGCGAAATTGTATATGCGCACGTTGTCAAACATACACTGTACGTTCATGCGCCTGAACGTGAGCACGGCGCCGTTCTCCCGCATCGTCGGGTCGGAATAGTAAAAATATCTGTTGCACACATTGAATATCATTTTGCCCCATTCGCTGCCGCCCGAGTTATCGTCATCGGTCGAGAGATCGTCTATCCAAAAGCGCGCCGTGCACGATTCGTTATCAAACTGAAAGCGCCACCTGTACCAATTTCCGAGCTCAAGATCATATTTGCAGGATGCAAGCATTGTGGGGGCAGCGCCGTCGGCGCCTATGTCGTTTACTATCTCGAACATGCCGCCGTTGAAGAAATATCCGCAGCGAAATGCCCGTCCGCTTGTACCGCCGAACCAGTTGAACAGCGCCGACGCATAGTTGTTCTCAAACAGCTCCGTGCCCGTGTATTGAATATCAAACTCAAATGTAAACGACGTGGGGTATCTGTATACGGCGCCGCTGCTGTCGTCGATAGTTTCGAGCGTGTTCTGCGGAAGCGGGTCACCCGCGGCATACTCAAGCACGTTGCCGTGGGGCGCTCCGATATCCGTTATCCTGCCGGCATTGCCGCCCGTCTGCCTGCTGCCCCATACGGATTTGTCCGACTCGTCGTCATATGTAAGCGCGGAAAGGCCGGCGTAGTCAAGTCTCGTTTCTTTATATGTATCGCCCGCAAGATAGTCGTAGTATGTGCCGGGCGTATCGTATCCGGATGTACCGAACTTCGCGTCGAGAAGGCTCGAAGGATCGTAGGTCTTGTAGCCCGACTGAGGAGTAAACTTCTTATCGGAAAGTGTCACGCTGTTGGAACCGGTACAGGTCTTTGCACCCTCTTCCTGCTGTGCGTTGCAGATACCGGAGCCCCATGTCATAAATGCGTCCCACTTGGGGTCGCCGTTGTTGCCGTCATCAAGGACTGCTACGGACATACCGAACTCTCTGCCGATACCGCCCTTAGGTTTACTCAGATAGCTGTACTCTTCGTATGTCAGCTCGGTCACAGGTCTTTGTTTCCTGTCTGTGAGCTTCATATATGCCCAAGGTATAGCTATCTCATATGTCGTGATGCCTGCCTTTGTATCGGTCGAATAGTCCGAACCTGCGGGTGCCACCACTGTCTTTGATACGCCGAGTGCGTTATCCGAAAATGAGGTCATACCCTTATTGGCACTGTTCTCCCATGCCTCGGAAAATCCGCCTGCTATCTCTACATATCCGAACAGAAAATCGGGTACGGTCTTTTCTCCGGACCAGGGCTTCTTAAGATCTCCCGTTACGGTGAATTCCTGACCCTGTACTGCCGCGTTGGGTCCCATGGGGTCGATCCTTGTCTGAAGCGCGTCGCCGTCCCATGTGTTCGTTGTTCCGTTCTTCAGGCTGTGTATATCGGGATCGTAGTTCTTAAGTCCTATGTAAAAATAGTTCTCATCCCATCTCAGCCACAGATAGTAGTACCAGCTGCTGTAGTCGTTCTTATCACCCGTTCTCCAGTAAAGGAAGAACTTCCACGGTGAGGATCCGTCCTTCGTTTCGCAGTCCGTTGCCTCTACCATTACTGTATACTCGCCCCACTCTGCCTCGGATATGTATCCGTCGATCGTAGGTGCCGATGTAAAATACTGCGCTTCAACATAGTCTATGTTCTTTGCGCTTGCTGCCGACACAGGCAGTACAAAAGCCGATGATACAAGCAAAAGCACAAAAGCACACAGCGCCGCCGCAAATCTTTTCATGAGCGATAGATCCCCCATATCGGAAAGATATTTTCAAACTTCTCATGCAAATTATACTATGAATTCGCCGCGTTTGTCAAGGCGGGGCTGCCGGTCGGTACAGCCGCGGTTCGTGCGCGGTGCCAAGGTCTCATCTCAGCCGTTATCTTCGCCCGCCGCAAATACGGCAAAAATCCGCGTGCAGCGTCTGAACTCTCATTTTCATAATATATAGACGCCGCCGCAGGCAAAGCAAAAGTGCCGTGCAGCCAAAGCTGCACGGCACTTTGTTTTTAATTATTTGCCCGACGAAAAGTCGGAAAGCTGTCCCCAAAGGAGATTACTTAGATGTGCTTCTCTTTCTTACAGTAATTATTACTGCGCATCCTACAGTTGCAACTACTGCCGCAAGGATGATGAATGCCAGTCCGTCACCGGTGGTAACGGTATATCTGTAAGAATCGGAAAGCTCCTTTACGATATCGCCTATATCTGCCTTATCGTCCTTTGCGTCGAGAACTATCTCGAAGTAAGTATCGCCCGCCTTAAGGCTCTTTACGTAATTGAAGTTGTTGATTGTGATCACGTATTCGCCGTCAGCGTCAGTCTCAACGGTGTAGGTACCCTCTTCAAGGCCCTTAACCGCGTTGAATGCTGCCTTGGCAGTATCAAACTTGATGCTGAAAGAAAGCTGAACCGCAGTGAGATACTCGCTCTTCACGGGGATCGGAATATACCACTTACCGTCCTTCTTGTATGCAGCGTCGAGGCTGAGCTTGCCGCCGCCGGTCTCTTCTACGGTAGTAGAACCGCCGTTGTTGATAGGTCTGTCTTCGTTAACTTCAGAACGCTTTGCGTTGTACGCGTAGTTGTATATACGAACGTTATCGTACATAAGCTGGGTGTTCATCTGTCTGAACAGAAGAAGTGTACCGTTTTCTTTTGCTTCCTGGCTGGAGTAGTAGAAATATCTCCAGCAAGCCTTAAGCACTTCTGTACCCCAAGGATTGTCTGCATTGTCGGCCTCGGTAGAAAGGTCATCCAACCAGAAACGTATGGTGCAGGAATCATTGTCGAACTGGAAGCGCCATGTATACCATGTGTCCTTCTTGAATTCAACATCCGAGTTATACTTAATAACAGTCGGAGAATTGGAATCGGCACCGTTATCGTCAATAACTGCAAACCGCTTGTCGTTGAAGAAGTAGCCCATTCTGAAGCTGTGTCCGTCAGAGCCGCCGAACCAGTTGTAAATTGCCGAATCATACGAAGGAACATTCACCTCGTTGCCGGTGTAGCAAATGTCAAACTGGAACGTAAAGCTTGTGGGCACAAAGAATCTCATTTCGCCGTCGCGTGTGTCGATATAGGTCTGGACGGGATCCGTAAATCTGTAGTCAAGTACATTACCGTGGTCGCCGCCGATATCGGTGATCTTACCGTTGTATTCGGGAGCGCCCCAGATGGACAGATCGGATACATCGTCATATTTCAAAACGGAGAGCTGATCATAAGAAAGGGGTTTTTCCTTGTATGTATCACCTGCGAGATAATCGTAGTATACATTCATAGGATCCTTGTTTTCATTTCCGAACTTCGCGTCGAGAAGGCTCGAAGGATCGTAGGTCTTATAGCCCGACTGAGGAGTAAACTTCTTATCGGAAAGTGTCACGCTGTTGGAACCGGTACAGGTCTTTGCACCCTCTTCCTGCTGTGCGTTGCAGATACCGGAGCCCCATGTCATAAATGCGTCCCACTTGGGGTCGCCGTTGTTGCCGTCATCAAGGACTGCTACGGACATACCGAACTCTCTGCCGATACCGCCCTTAGGTTTACTCAGATAGCTGTACTCTTCGTATGTCAGCTCGGTCACAGGTCTTTGTTTCCTGTCTGTGAGCTTCATATATGCCCAAGGTATAGCTATCTCATATGTCGTGATGCCTGCCTTTGTATCGGTCGAATAGTCCGAACCTGCGGGTGCCACCACTGTCTTTGATACGCCGAGTGCGTTATCCGAAAATGAGGTCATACCCTTATTGGCACTGTTCTCCCATGCCTCGGAAAATCCGCCTGCTATCTCTACATATCCGAACAGAAAATCGGGTACGGTCTTTTCTCCGGACCAGGGCTTCTTAAGATCTCCCGTTACGGTGAATTCCTGACCCTGTACTGCCGCGTTGGGTCCCATGGGGTCGATCCTTGTCTGAAGCGCGTCGCCGTCCCATGTGTTCGTTGTTCCGTTCTTCAGGCTGTGTATATCGGGATCGTAGTTCTTAAGTCCTATGTAAAAATAGTTCTCATCCCATCTCAGCCACAGATAGTAGTACCAGCTGCTGTAGTCGTTCTTATCACCCGTTCTCCAGTAAAGGAAGAACTTCCACGGTGAGGATCCGTCCTTCGTTTCGCAGTCCGTTGCCTCTACCATTACTGTATACTCGCCCCACTCTGCCTCGGATATGTATCCGTCGATCGTAGGTGCCGATGTAAAATACTGCGCCTGTACATAGTCTATGTTCTTTGCGCTTGCTGCACTTGTCGGGATTGCAACTGCAATTGCTGCGAACAGCATTACGGCAACGATAACAAGTGAAATTGATTTTCTCATCACGAAAACCTCCGTTAAGATTTTGCTGCCGGATATACTTCGGCAACTTTACATTGTCATTATATATTTAGGTTACCGATTTGTCAATAGAATACCAAAAAAGTTCATTATTTCATAATAATTATTTGCGTAATATGAACAGTATTTTTGTCGTATCGGTGTTGATTTAGTGAGATACGCAAAAAGAGACCGCCGTCGGCGGTCTCTTTGTCATTATTTGTCTTCACAATTTACCGCGGTTTTTCCGCAGGCGGGACAGATTATCGTTTTCGGATCGATCGATTCGTCATAGCATATAGTGTCGCCGCAGTTCTCGCAGATAAGGCATCTCATGCCCTCCGCGTCAACGTCAAACACGTCCTCGCTCTCTCCGCCGTCCTCGCAGCCGCTGCAGCCCTCGCAGACTCCGTCGCAGCCTTCGTCCTCGTCCTCGTCCTCGTCCTCATCGTCGTACTCGCCGTACTCCCAGTCGCCGTCGTCATCGTCGTCCGGGAAGTCAAGATCGCAGTCGTCGGAGAAAACGTATTCTTCAAGTTCACCGAGGTCCTGGTCAAGTTCGTCAACGTAGTCGGAAAGGTGCTCGGTCTCGTCGTCAATGGTCTCGACCGTGGTTGCTATCTCGGAAACAAGATCGATAAGCTCGCCTATAAGTCTGCCCTCGGCAGTTTCGCGGTCAAGCTTCAGCCCGTCGGCAAGGCCTTTGAGATATGCGCTCTTTTCGCTTATGGTCATTATATACCGTCTCCTTAATTTACGCTCTTTCGAGATACTCGCCTGTTCTGGTATCTATACGGATGCGCTCGCCCTGGTTGATGAACAGAGGCACACGGACAACCGCGCCGGTCTCGACCGTAGCGTTCTTTGTTGTACCTGTTGCGGTATCGCCCTTTACGCCGGGCTCCGCGTCGATGATCTCGAGCTCAACGAACATGGGGGGCTCTACGGAGAACACATTGCCCTTATAGGACTTGATGGTGCAGATCATTTCTTCCTTGACATACTTGAAGTTGTCGGAAAGCTTATCCTTGTTGAGGGGGATCTGCTCGAATGTTTCCATATCCATGAAATAGTAAAGGTCGCCGTCGTTGTAAAGATACTGCATATCCTTGCGGTCGATGCGCGCGTCCTCATATTTATCCGTTGGAGAGAAGGTCTTCTCCACTACGGCGCCGGTGATAACGTTTCTCAGCTTTGTGCGGACAAATGCCGCGCCCTTACCGGGTTTTACGTGCTGGAACTCGATCACCTGCATTACCTGTCCGTCCATATCGAACGTTACTCCGTTTTTGAAATCTCCTGCTACTACCATAATTCAGTTATCCCCTGCGGGATAGCTCCTTTCAATAAAGTGTAAAATGTAAAAAATACTACGGATATTTTAATATATATCGTGCCGTTTTGCAATAGTCTCGGGCGATTTTTTGCAAAAAAGCGGCAATTTCATATCTCTATGAGCTCTTTGGGGCACTTTGTAAGGTTTTCCGCGCCGCCGGGGGTGATATAAACCATGTCCTCGATGCGGCAGCCGTATTTGCCCTCAAGGTATATTCCGGGCTCGACCGTCACCACGTTGCCTGCCTTGAGCTTTCCGTCGCCGGACGCCATGGAAAGGTTGGGAGCCTCGTGGATCTCAAGACCGACGCCGTGACCGAGAGAGTGGCCGAAAGCGCCCATATACTCGGGACAAGCGTCGATAATATCGCGGGCGATCTTATCCATTTTGTAAAGGGATTCGCCCTCCTTGATAACGTCAAGCACCGCGCACTGCGCCTCAAGCACTTTATTGTAAAGGCTGCGCATTGCGTCGTCGGCACGTCCGATGACCACGGTTCTGGTCATGTCGGAATGATATCCGCCTATCATTGCGCCGAAATCGAAGGTCATAAAGCCTTTTTCTATCTTTACGTTTCTGGGAACGCCGTGGGGAGAGGAAGAATTCTTGCCGCTGACGGCGATGGTCTCAAAGCTTATGCCCTCGCTGCCGTTTTTCTTCATCAGAAATTCAAGCTGCGCCGCAAGGTATGTTTCCGTGCAGTCATAGGTGATAAGGGGCAGAAGCTCCGCAAAGGATTTTTCGGCGATGCGCTGCGCTTTGACAATGCACTCCACCTCGTCCTCGTCCTTTTCGATACGAAGATCGGTGAATATGTCTCCCGCGGGTACGAGTTCGCAGCAGGGAATAGCCTTTCTGAAAGTCTCGAGCTGACGGCAGGTGAGCTTTGCGTCCTCATACGCGAGGATCTTGCAGCCCGCCGCGGAAAGAGCCTCCTCCACCCATGCGCCTATGCGCACCGTGGGCATTTCGACGTCAAAATCGTCGGAGTTTATCTCGCGCTTTGCGGCCTCGATGTATCTGAAATCCTGAAGAGCGAAAGCCGCGTCGGAGGTGATGAGCAGTGTTCCGTCCGGATTGTTGAAGCCTGACATATAAAGATGATTTTCGGGGCTCGTGACAAGGATAGCGTCAAAGCCTCTTTCCGCCATAAGACGGCGGAGAGCCGTAAGTCTTTCTGACATGATATTTATCCTTCTTTCTTTTATTATCTGATTATTATTTACCGTCCGCGTGAAGTCGGGCGTATTTTTTCATATAAGGTATTTCCAAAAGCCGCTTAAAGCGGAAAAACAAGGTTTTTTTGTCCTTTATCGGCGGCACTATCACCGTCGGAATGCCGAGACGTTTACCCGCGGCGCAGTCCGTAAGAAGCTGATCTCCCAGAAGGATCGCCTCAGATCTTTCCGCGCCCGCCGCCGCAAGCGCCGCTTTCAGCGCTCGCGTTTTGGGCTTTCCGGCTTTTGCGATATGAATGCAGTCAAGTCCGCGGCAAAACTCTTCTACCCGCTCGGCGTTGTTGTTTGAAACGAACGCAACCTCAACTCCGCCGAGGCGCATATCCTCAAGCCACTGCAAAACACGCTGCGGCGGTGTCGGATCGTCATAAGTCGCAACGGTGTTGTCAATATCGCTCAGTATGATACGTGCGCCCATTGTGCGCACCGCCTCCGGTGTAAGCTTTGTAAAATCCTCAAGCACCGTATCCGGCACAAGCCATTTTTCGAATATCACGGTCTCCTCCGCATCTGTTACTTTTTGTATTGTAGCACACAAAAGCCGAAATTGCAACCGAGGGCAAAAATATTTGACGCTTTGCTCCTCCCGCCTCCCTCATTTTGCAAATTGTTAATAAAATGATATATAAAATGAAATACATTTTGCCTAAAATAGATTTAGTATAAATACATTTTCGGAGGTCTATATGGGATTCTGGAACAAAGTCCGATCGTTTTTCTACGGAAGATACGGGATCGACGGCTTATACTATGCCCTGCTTACGCTGTTTCTTGTGTTCTGGATAGCGCGGCTGTTCTCGACAAATCTTATACTTTCAATAGTTCTTCTCGTGCTTCAGCTTGCAAGCGCGGGATATATGTTTTTCAGATGCTTTTCAAAAAACATCTACGCACGGCGCCGCGAAAACGAGTTTTTCAAAAACATATTCAAAAAAATCAAAAACTTTTTTGTTCTTCAGAAAAACCGCATACGCGACATAAAGGGCTACAGATACAGAAAATGCCCGCACTGCAAAGCAATGCTGCGCCTTCCCAAGCGGCGCGGCAGACACACTGTCATATGCCCCAGATGCAAAAAGCGCTTTGAGGTAAAGATCTGAAGTGCGGCAGACCGCCGCGATAAATGTAAAAGAAAGGAACACACGAAATGGAAACGCAGAACACCTGCGGGGATCTATGTCTTGAGTCCCTTGCGGAACTGTTGAAGCTGCGCACGAACGCGGAACGCGCAGTCGCCCCCATCACCCAGAAATACGGGCTGACACCCGTGCAGGCCGTTATACTTCATCTTATAAACGGATACGAATCGCCCACTGTGGGCACCATATTCAAGGCGCTCGACCTAAACCAGGGCAACGTATCCTCAACGTGCAAAAAGCTTGAGAGCGACGGCTTTATAGAGCGGCGCCGAAGCGAGAACGACGAGAGACGCGTCGTACTGTTTCTCACCGAAAAGGGAGAACGCTCCGTCCGGATGATCGGAAGCGACGTCTCCGACAGATACCCGCTTATGAAAAGCATTTCAAAGGGCGATATCGCCCTTGCCGAAAGCTGTATCCGCACTCTTAAAGGTCTTGCGGAGAAGTTGAACGATACACTGATAACAAACTGCGAGGACAGCAATGCTTGAACTGAAAGATATAAGAAAATCATACACCGCGGGAGACACGGTCACCGCCGCCCTTGACGGAGTCAGCCTTACATTCGGAAAGTGCGAATTTGTTGCGATACTGGGCACGAGCGGCAGCGGCAAAACTACGCTTCTCAACGTTATAGGCGGCCTCGACTGCTACGACAGCGGCGACCTTATCATAAACGGCACGTCCACAAAGCTGTACCGCAGCCGCGACTGGGATACATACAGAAACCACTCTGTCGGTTTCGTATTCCAAAGCTATAATCTGATACCGCACCAGACGGTGCTTTCAAACGTTGAGCTGGCGCTGACGCTCTCCGGCGTTCCCAAATCGCAGCGCAGACAGCGCGCAGTCGCCGCGCTTGAAAGCGTAGGACTGGGAAATCAGCTGAAAAAGAAGCCCGCGCAGATGTCCGGCGGTCAGATGCAGCGCGTCGCCATTGCCCGCGCGCTTGTAAACGACCCTGATATCCTTTTGGCGGACGAGCCCACCGGCGCTCTCGACACTGCCACAAGCGTGCAGATCATGGAGCTTCTGCGCGAGATATCCAAAACAAAGCTCATAATAATGGTAACGCACAACCCCGAGCTTGCGAAAGCCTATGCAACGCGCATCGTAAGGCTTTCCGACGGGCACGTTATCTCCGACGAGCCGAACACACCCACCTATGCCGCGCAGACGGAAGAAGAGTCCGACACCATCGCCGCCCTCACCGCCGGGGCGGGAGAGGAGTCCGACAGAAGCCCCGTCGAAAAAGCCTCCCGCCGCAAGAAAAAGCAGCGCACCTCCATGTCGTTTTTCACGGCGCTTTCGCTGTCGCTGAACAATCTGATGACGAAAAAGGCTCGCACCATACTGACGTCCTTTGCCGGTTCCATAGGCATTATAGGCATTGCGCTCATACTCTCCATATCCAGCGGAATACAAGCGTATATAAACAAAGTGCAGGAGGATACGCTCTCGGGCTATCCCATATCCATAACGGAAGAGACCGTCGATCTGGACGAAGTTCTTTCCGCGGTCACGGGCAAAACGGAGCCCGGCGACCACGGAAACGACAAAGTTTATGTTTCCGAGCAGATGAAGGATATGTTCGACTCGCTGAACAATATGGAATCCTCCTCAAACAACCTTACGGCTTTCAAGGAGTTTCTCGAGGGCTGCGACGAGCTTGACGAATATGTCACATCCGTACAGTACTCATATTCTCCCGAGCTGCTCATATACGGCTACGGCAACGACGGCGAGCTTCTGCAGATAAATCCCTCAACCGTAACGGACGCCATGTACAAAGCAATGGGCGTTAACGTTTCGTACGAGGAAAACTCCATGTCTTCCATGGCGATGGGAGCGCAGAATATGTCCGTCTGGTCGGAGCTTATGCCCGAGCGCGACGGCAGCGGCATAAACCGCCTTGTGCGCGATCAGTATGAGGTCATTGCGGGCACATGGCCCGAAAGCTACGACCAGGTGGTCCTCGCGGTCGACGAGCACAACGAGATCAGCGACGTTTATCTGTACTCTCTCGGGCTGAGAGATCAGTCCGAAATATCGGATATAATAAACGGCACCTCCGACGGCTCAGATGATGCCCAGAGCTTTGATTACAGCGAGCTTATCGGCAAAAACTTCTACGCGGTGCTCAGTACCGAGAAGTACGCCGACGCGGACGGCGACGGCATCTGGACGGATATGTCCGAAAACAGCGACTATATGAAGATAACGGCGGAGTCCGGCGTGAAGCTGACGGTTTGCGGGATCATCCGCCCCGATCCCGAGGCGACGGGCACCTCCATGCACGGAGCCATCGGCTACACCGCCGAGCTTACAAAGCATCTCATAAACAAGACAAACGACACTGATATCGTAAAGCAGCAGAAAGCCGACGAGACCGTTGACGTATTCACGGGACTGCCTTTCAAGACAGAAGGCAGCGAGCCCGACGCCGCCGAAAAAGCTGCGGACTTCAAGAAACATGCCGCTTCTCTTTCGCAGAGCGACGCCGCGGCGCTGTATGTGAAGATCGCCGGACTTATACCGGACGAGACGCTGGGCGCATATGTTGACGATGCCATGAAGCAGTACCCCGACAGAGCCTCAATGGAGGCTGCCGTAATGAATGCGTACGCTCAGTCCTCCGGTGCCTCCGGCGATACCGTGAAAAACTATATTTCCGGCATGTCCGACGAAGAACTTGAAGGATTTATCCGTGAAGCGGCTCAGAAGCAGATCACCGAGACGTACGCGCAGAACGCCGCGGCAGGACTTGCCGCATATCCCGAAGACGCGCTTGCCACTATGCTGCAAAGCACGGTGGAGGCAGCGGACGAAGATACGCTTTCGACATATTACGACAATTTCATGCCCTCCGCATTCTCCGACTCCACGTATGAGGAAAATCTGAAAAAGCTGGGTGTAGCCGACCTTGACAAGCCGTCGGCGATAAACATATACGCCGTAAGCTTTGAAGCAAAGGACAACATTGCCGATATAATCGCGGATTACAACAAAACAGCTGACGAAGCCGATCAGATCTCGTACACAGACTACGTAGCGATTCTGATGTCCTCCATCACGACTATCATAAACGCCATCTCGTATGTGCTCATAGCGTTTGTCTCCATTTCCCTTGTGGTATCGTCCATCATGATAGGTATCATCACGTATATTTCCGTTCTCGAGCGTACACGTGAGATAGGAATACTGCGCGCCATAGGCGCCTCGCGCAAGGATGTTTCCCGCGTGTTCAACGCGGAAACGCTTATTGTGGGTCTGTGCTCCGGACTTATCGGAATAGGGCTGACCGAGCTTTTGTGCATACCAATAAACATTATAATCAAAAACCTTACGGACATTTCAAATGTTGCGGTCCTGCCGTGGCAGGGCGGCGTGATACTGGTAGCGATAAGCGTTGCGCTTACGATGATCGCAGGTCTTCTGCCCTCGCTGCTTGCATCTCGCAAGGATCCCGTCGTCGCTCTGCGCAGCGAGTAAGGCGCTGCGAGCAAGGCTTAGCTAAGCTTATAGACGGGGCTTTGCCCCGTGCTCCGCTCGTGCGGTGATTGTATATTGGGCTTCGCCCCATGCCCCACTCGGGCACTTTTTGGAGAAAAAGCGCTCTGAGAACCCGAAAAAGCCAAACTGCATAGGTTTCAGACTATCAAATTAAGATAGCGAACAAGGCTGCCGTCGGCAGCCTTGTTTTGCGTCGGCGCACACAGTACCGCTCGCATAACCGCCTCCCGCCCTCGCCGCACACACATTGCCCACGCGCTATGCCGTGCGCCACCCGCGCCTGCCCGTCCCTCATCCCGCCGCTTTTCCCGCGCCGTTCCTCCCGCGCCGCCCGACGCTTTCCCGCGCCGCCCGTGCGCCCGTCGCACCCCGCGCACCCGTCACTCACCCCGCCGAAGTTTGGAAACTTAGGGGCTTTAGTTTTTACCAGAGCAATTCAAACTCTATAGTCAGCCTGCAGAACGTAAGTGAGAAGGACGTGAAGGGACTACTTTTCCGTAAGTAGCCCCTTCAC
>CAUGPT010000023.1:0-31031 GCA_959601495.1 uncultured Eubacteriales bacterium | reverse complement strand
GCACGGAGAAATGTGTGCGACAGCTCGCACACATTTGCTCCAGAGGTCGGGGGAGTGTGAGGGTGGCTACTGCCGGGACAGTAGCCCCCTCACATCTTTTACTTAAGTTCGGCAAGCTGACGCAAAAGTTTGAATTGCTTTGCAAAAAACTGAAAGCCAGCGGTCTCAAAACTACGGCGGGGAGACGGACGGATGCGGGCACGGGCGGTGCGAAGACGAGCAGGTGTGGGTGGTTCGCGGTGATGGCGTGGGACGGCGCGGACGATGTGTGCACGGTGGATGTGGACGCGGGCAATTCGTGCGAGCCTTGCGGCGGGTGATCGGCAAGCGCGTGGGACGGCGCGGGCGTGTGGGACGGTGCGGACAGCGCGAAGCGCGGGGGATGTGTATGCGGCGGATGCGGGTGCGCGCAGCTGCAAATGAGCACGTCGGGCGGCGGGGGCGACAAGGACGGCGCAGAGGTGCGGGAGGGACAGCGCTGTGTGTGCGTTCGAGCACTCACAGCAGCGTGTCGAGCCGACGCGCTGCCTCCTCGGTGTCCGCCCGTGTGCCGAAGCCTGTCAGCCGCAGATATCCGCGCCCGCCGCTGCCGAAACCGTCGCCCGGGGTGCCCGCGATCTGCGCCTTGCGCAAAAGACGGTCAAAAAAGCCTTCGGAGCTGTATCCGTCGGGGCATTTTATCCACACATACGGCGACGACGCTGCGCCGCAAGCCTCTATGCCCTTGCCCTCAAACACTATTTTGATCATCGCGGCATTTTCTTTATAATACCGCACGCATTCGTCGGCGTAGTTTATCGCGATCTTCGACAGCGCCGCCTGTGCCGCCCGCTGAACCGGGTACGATACGCCGTTTGAGCGCGCAGAAAGCCTGCGCCGCCAAAGCTCTGTGAGGCGCGCGCCGCCGCTGCAAAGCGCGGACGGGATAACGCACCATGCGCAGCGTATCCCCGTAAACGATGCAGATTTTGACAGCGAATAAAACTCTATGGCGCACTCTTCGGCGCCCTTTACGGCGTAGATCGTGCGCGGTATCTCGGGGGCGGCAAAGGCGGCATAGGCGGCATCGAACAGTATGAGCGATCCGCTCTCCAGCGCAAAGTCCACCCATGCGCCAAGCTGCTTTTCGGTGTATGCCGCGCCGGTGGGATTCCCCGGAGAACACAGCCAGATGGCCGCGCCGCGCACGTCTTTTCCGAGACAGTCCGGCATCGGCAAAAAAGAATTGTCCGCCGCGGCGCGCATATCTTTCGTTCTCTTTCCCGCCATGATCGCGCAGTCGCGGTACGCGGGGTATCCCGGGTCCGGTATACAGACCGTGCAGTCTCCGAGAATATCGTATATGTTGCCAGCGTCGCATTTTGTTCCGTCGGATATATAAATATCCTCGGGCGAAACCGACGCGCCGAGTGCGCGGTAGTATCCCGCCGCGGCATCTCTCAGAAAGCTGTATCCCGAGACGGGCGGATAGCCGCGGAATGTTTCGGCGTGCGACATCTCCTCTGCAGCCGCGGCAAACGCCGCAGCGACTGCGGGACAAACGGGCAGGGTCGCGTCTCCTATGCCGAGACGTATAACGCGCCGCGGCGCGCCGCTTCTCTCGTACTCGCCGATCACCCGCTCGCATTCGGCAAAAACATAGCCTCTTTCAAGGCGGGAAAAATTTCCGCTTAGATCAATGTCCAAAGTGATCGCCTCCTCCGCGCTCATCCGCAAAATCAAAAACTCCGTCATATACGAACGCCGCCCCGCCCGAGAGCGTTATTTCTCCGTCCTCTCCGCAGCAGACCGTCAGCACTCCCCCGGGCAGTCGGACGTTTACGGGTAAGCCGCGCGCGCATTTTTTCAGCCGCACGCAGACTGCGACGGCGGCGCAGGCGCCCGTGCCGCAGGCAAGAGTCTCTCCGCTGCCCCGCTCCCATACCCTCATTTGAATATTTTTCGGGTCGATGACCTTGACAAACTCCGTATTTATGCGCTCTTTCAGCATGGGGTGAGCCTCAAGAGAGCCGCCGACGGCGCTTATGTCGAGACTTTTCGGCTCGTCAACGAATGTCACCCAGTGCGGATTCCCCACGGAGACCGCAGTCATTCTGATATTCTCTCCGAAAAGCGGCACGGGCGCGTCTATAAGCGGTGCGCCGCAGCCGAGCGGAGTAATGTCGCGGGGATCGAACGACGCCTTTCCCATCTGCACCCGTACGGTGCCGCAGCGCCCGTCGAAACTCAAAATTTCTAACGGGCGTCTTCCCGCGGGGGTGTCTACCGTCATGCTTTTCCTTTCGCATATCCCGCGGGCGTACAGATACAGTCCCACGCACCGCAGCGCGTTTCCGCACATCCGCCCCTCGCTGCCGTCGGCGTTGAATATGCGCATGGCGGCATCTGCGCGGCGGCTCTCTGATATGATAACTACCCCGTCGCCGCCGACGGAGAAATGCCGCGGCGACATTGCCGCGGCAAGTCTGCGCGGGCTCGGCAGCTCTCCCGCCTCGTCCGTGCGGTCTATAAATATGTAGTCGTTGCCGCAGCCGTGCATTTTCGTAAAATGTATTTTCAAATGTGCCTCCTTTAGATACCGAGCATATTTTTCATGTTGTAGATCCCGGGGCGGCGCCCCACGATGTATCTTGCCGCAGAGACGGCGCCGACGGCAAAAACGCTGCGGTCCTCCGCCCTGTGGCAAAGGGTGAGAGTCTCCGTTCCGTCGGAAATTATCACCGTGTGCACACCCTCGCAGCTGCCAATGCGGATGCTGTGTATGCCGATCTCGCCGCCCGCGCGCCCGTTTTCCGAGCCGCGGATCGCCGGATACGATCGGGGACGCACACGCCGTATGCCCTCGGCAAGCATAAGTGCCGTGCCGCTGGGGGAGTCCGCCTTGCGGCGGTGGTGCATTTCGACGATCTCAATATCCGCCTCGGGAAACGCTTCGGCGGCGAAAGCGGCAAAGTATTGCAAAAGAGATGCCCCGCGGGACATATTTGAGCTTATGAATACGGGAACCGAGCGCGCCGCGCGCCGAAGCTTCTCCGTGTCGTCCTCGCGGTACCCGGTGGTGCAGACGACCAGCGGCAGCTTTCGCGCCGCGGCATATTTTGCAAGATCGCCCGCCGCGCCGCGGTGCGAAAAATCGATTATGACGTCGGCGTCCGCGCTGCAGTCCCAAAGGCTGACACAGATCCCGTCGCCGCCGGCGGGATCGACCCGGGCGCAAAGCGCCGCACCCGAGCCTGCGCTGTTTATGTAGTTTGCGGCGACGGTGCCCATGCGCCCGCGGGCGCCGTTAAGAATGATTCTGAGCTTTTCCATAAAACCGAGCCCCTTTGTTTTGTAATACATTGTATGCGCCGCCGCCGCGCCGTGTGCGTAATGCTCATTTTCGGTCTGAGCCTGACCGCCTTTTCACGGACAAAGTAAAAGCGCCCGATTTCGACGGCATACTCGGAAATGAAATACGCGCACCGCGGCGCACCCCGACGGCGTTTGACGCCGGAAAGAGCAGTGCCTCGGCAAGAGTATCAAAAAGTATAAAAAAACAGTTGACAAACCGGGGAGGCTATGATAAAATACATATTGCCGTTTAATACGGGCCATTAGCTCAGTTGGTTAGAGCTACCGGCTCATAACCGGTCGGTCCAAGGTTCGAGTCCTTGATGGCCCACCACGAAAAAAGCACTTGCAGAGCAAGTGCTTTTTTCAGTTATATCCGCCTTGCGGCGATTTATATTGCCTTCGTGATATTCGGCTTTCGCCGAATTATATTCGCTTCGCAAGCTTTTCGGCGAATATAATATCACTTTCACGAAGTATCACTCTGCTATCGACGAAACATTACTAAATTTAAGTCAATATGGATTTGAACGACTGAAGTAAATTCTATAAATCTCTGTATCATATTCTTATTACGGTAACTGTTGAATTAATTTTTCAATTTTTTCTTTATACTGTTCATCTTTAGTAATAATAAAATATGCATACTTGCTATTAAAACCAATCGTTGCATTTTCAATAGCTGTGATATATTCTTCAGAGTATTCAAAACCCCTATCAACATCATCTGCCGTAGCAAATTCGTATTCCATTTCTTTTCGTTCAACGAAAATTTTCCTGAGGCTCTCTTTAATATCACTGTTCATATCAGTTACTTCTATGATGATAAATTCATTTAAAGGAGACTCAATATCTTTTTCTCTATCATCGCTGCCCCAAAATATATATGCATTTTCAATATTGTTTTTTTGTTCATATATTTTTTCAAGAACAGGTATGCTTTTAAAATCACTTATCTTATTTCGTGTATTAAAATCTCCATTTGTAAGTTCCATAGTAATATTAAGAATTGATTTTCCTGCTTCACTATCAAATAAATTGGATTTGACATCACTTTCATTTTCTTTTTGAATAAATTTTATGTTTTTCACATCATTATCTTTATATTTTTTATATATTTTTGAAATGGTTTCTATAGGAATTGCCAAATTCATATTTTGCCCATCTGTATATGACGCAGTATTCATTCCTATCACCTTACCTTTTGAATTAAAAAGTACGCCTCCGCTGCTACCTGGCGATATAGGAGCTGTATGTTGAATCATTTTTTGTCCGTTTTCGTCGATAATATTACTGATCATTCCATCGCTAACACTGTTTTTAATTCCTAAAGGACTACCTATGGCAACCACTTCTTCGCCGATATCATAGTTTAAACTGATTTTTAAAGATTTGATCTTATTTTGTTTGTTTAATTTCAAAATAGCTATATCTTTTTTAGTAGAATAATATATGGCACCTTGTATGTACACTCGTTCGTCGGATTCAGAGACTGCTTCTGCTCGAATACCGCCTTCAATCACATGAGCATTTGTGATTAATATATCCTCATCAAATACAATAAATCCACTACCAGTTTGGATTATATTGTCACCTTCGTCATATACATTGATTTTCAAGACAGATTGTCTATTAGTTTTTACACTTGGTCCTGTAAAGAAAAAATAATATACTCCTATTATTAAAACAATGGTAATTATAAAAATTGGCAAAATAAATTTAAGTTTGACCTTTGTTTTTGCTTTAACATTTTCAATTAGAATAATATTTTCTCCGCAATGAGGACATACTTTAAAACTTTTTTTAATTTTATAACCACAGTTTTCACATTTCATAGATAACACCTCTTTGGGTTATTATATCATATCGAAATAATTTTGTCACTATTTATGATATAAAAAATAATTACAACTTATTTTTTATTAAAAGTGTATCTTTAATAAACTGAATAGAACATTTATCTGGACTAATAACGTTTGATGTACTAATTGGTAAAACAGATTTTCCATAACCGCCGACAGTCTTTCATTTTGAAAATGTGCGATTGTTGCGTGGTCGGGTACAGGTGATTTCTGTAATATCCACATAAAACGGATGTCATTTCGGCAGGCCTTTTCTATCTCCCGGCTTGAATAAATCCCATTCATATATGCAAATACAAGCAACATAAAGAGCATGGCAGGATCATATTTCCGGTATGTCCGGACATATGCCTTGTACAGTTCGGTATAGTCTAACGTGTCGCATATTTCCGCGAGTTTGAATACCGGATCGTCATCCTTGATTCTTGTTTCTAAATTTAACGGTAAAACCACTTGATTTCTTGTTCCGTACATTGTATAATTAACCTGCTTTCTGGGTTATTTTTAGCAATTTAATTATACAGTAAGCAAAACGGCCGGGCAACCCTTTTTTCGGGCTGCCCGGCCGTTTTTTTGCTGTCTTAACTCGACAGCCCCTTTTTTAGTTTTTATGCGCGCAAAAAGTTGTAAACGATTTATTAAGTCTATTGACTTTTCTCGGCATTTGGATATAATGTTGTATGTCAAACAGTTCTATATGCGACAAATTCTGTCGAAGGGAGGGTCAAAAATCAAAAACGGTAGAATTTCTGTCGGTAAAGAGGTCCACTCGCTTGACAATCTTATAGGCAGATATATCGAAATGTGTGCGTGCACAGACGAGAGATTTGACGGCATTACCGGTACGAACGGCAGGATACTGGGCTATATCGCCCGCCGCCGCGACAGCGACGTTTTTCAGCGCGATATCGAGAGGGAATTCTGCATAACGCGCTCCACCGCCTCCAAGGTGCTGACGCTTATGGAGCAAAAGGGCTTTATCGAGCGCCGCAGCGTTCCCGGAGACGCACGCCTTAAAAAGCTCGTGCTGACAGATATTTCGGTTCAGTTTACGGATATGATGCACGAAAATGTTTCGCGCATTGAATCCGTTCTGACGGACGGCGTTTCGTCGGGTGAGCTTGAGGCTTTCATTTCAACCGTTGAAAAAATGAAAGAAAACCTGCGCGCCCGAATGAAATAACACGCCGCCGACCTTTATATGAGAGATACCCGAAAGGAGCTGCAATGCTTAAAAAACTTTCAAAATGTATAAGGGAATACAAAAAGCCCTCTGTACTCACATTTATTTTTATAATATTTGAGGTCGTGATCGAGTGCCTGATTCCGTTTTTTACCTCGGATCTTGTGAACAAGATCGAGGCGGGCACCGATATGTCCTCCATTCTTAAAACGGGCGGTATTCTTGCCGCTATGGCGCTTATCTCCCTTTGCTGCGGAGGCGTCGCCGGCATCACCTGTGCAAAAGCGTCCTCGGGCTTTGCGAAAAACCTGAGGCACGATATGTTTCACAGGGTGCAGACATATTCTTTTAACAACATCGACAAGTTTTCGTCCTCATCGCTTGTCACCCGTATGACTACCGATGTCAGCAATGTGCAGATGTCGTACATGATGCTCATACGCACGGCGGTCAGGGCGCCGCTCATGCTCATATTTGCCATCACCATGGCGTTTATAATGGGCGGAAAGCTTGCTTTGACGTTTGTTGTTGTCGTTCCGTTTCTTCTTGCGTCGCTGCTTATCATCGGAAAAACGGCAATGCCCGCATTCCGCAGAGTGTTCAAGAAGTACGACAGGCTCAACGAGTCCATTGAGGAAAACGTGCGCGGTATGCGCGTTGTAAAGGGCTTTTCTCGTGAGGAATACGAAAAGCAGAAGTTTGCCGCAGCCGCCGAGGATATACGCCGCGACTTTACAAGAGCGGAGCGCATTGTGGCGCTGAACAACCCCGCAATGCAGATATGCGTATACTTCAACATGGCGTTCGTGCTGCTTATCGGCAGCAGACTTATAATTTCGAGCGGCGGCGCTGCCATAAACGTGGGCGAGATGAGCGCCATGCTGACCTACGGCATACAGGTGCTTATGCAGCTTATGATGCTTTCCATGATATACGTCATACTGACGATGTCGGCAGAAAGCGCCCGCCGTATCGTCGAGGTACTGGACGAGAAAAGCTCGCTTGAGAGCCCCGCCGACGCAGTTATGTTCGTTCCCGACGGCAGCATTGATTTCGACGGTGTCAGCTTCAAGTATTCCGAAGCTGCGGACCGCTACGCTCTCGAAAACGTCGATCTTCATATAAAGTCCGGCATGACCGTAGGCATTATAGGCGGCACCGGCTCCAGCAAGACGACGCTTGTACAGCTCATCCCGCGTCTGTACGACGCGACTGTGGGCAGTGTACGCGTGGGCGGGATCGACGTAAAGCGCTACGATCTTGACACCCTGCGCAACAGTGTTGCGATGGTATTGCAGAAGAACCTGTTGTTCTCCGGCACGATAAAAGACAATTTGCGCTGGGGCAACGCCGATGCCACCGATGAGGAAATGGAAGAGGCGTGCAGACTCTCTCAGGCGGACGAGTTTGTCAGAAGCTTCCCCGGCGGATACGATACATACATCGAGCAGGGAGGCTCAAATGTGTCCGGCGGTCAGAAGCAGCGTCTCTGCATAGCCCGCGCGCTTCTGAAAAAGCCGAAAATACTTATCCTTGACGACTCCACCAGCGCCGTTGATACGAAAACGGACGCGCTCATCCGTCAGGGCTTCAAGCAGTATATCCCCGACACTACAAAAATAATAATCGCTCAGCGTATCGCGTCCGTTCAGGATGCGGATCTCATACTTGTCATGGACAACGGCAGGATAGCAGCCACGGGCACACACGACGAGCTTATGGCATCGTCGCCCATATACCGCGAGACGTATGAGCAGCAGACACGCAAAACGGGAGGTGAGGGCAATGAGTAAGAATAAAGCAGTCGGCGGCCCTCACGGTGCAAGAGGCGCAATGCCGGGCGGAAAGCGTCCTGAGTTCAGCGCGAAAAACCTGGGCAGACTTTTCAAAATGCTGTTCCGATTCTATCCCGTGCTGCTTCCCATAAGCCTTGTGTGCATAGTTGCGTCGGCAGCGGTAAACTCCGTGCCGTCCATCTTCATGCAGAAGGTCATTGCAGTTATAGAAAAATATGTAAGCGCGGCTAATACCGATTGGAGCGCCGCGGCGGGAGAGATCGTCCCCCTGGTGCTGACGCTTATCGGACTGTACGCCGTGTCTATCATACTCATTACGCTGCAGTCGCAGCTCATGGCATATATCACCCAGGGCTTTCTGGACAAAATGCGCTGCGCCATGTTTGACGGCATGCAGAATCTGCCCATAAAGTATTTTGACACAAACAAGCACGGCGACATCATGAGCTACTACACCAACGATATCGACACGCTGCGTCAGCTCGTGTCCCAGTCGCTGCCCAGCCTTTTGCAGTCGGCAGTCATCGTGCTGACGGTGCTGTTCATCATGCTGTATTACAGCGTTTGGATGACTCTTGTGGTCGCACTCGGCGTTGTTGCCATGATATTCGTTTCAAAAACCGTGGGCGGCGGCAGTGCGACGTACTTTGTGCGTCAGCAGAAGGCCATAGCGAAAACCGAGGGCTTCATCCAGGAGATGATGAACGGTCAGAAGGTCGTAAAGGTATTCACCCACGAGGACAAGTGCAACAGCGATTTTGACGCAATAAACGAGGAGCTGGGCGAGGTCAGCGCAAAGGCAAACGGCTTTGCCAACGCTCTCGGACCGATAATTATGAACATCGGCAACGTTCTGTATGTTCTGTGCGCCATTGCGGGCGGTCTGTTCATCACGGCGGGACTGCACAATGTGAGCATATCTGGCATGGCGTTCTCGATCTCCATCATAGTGCCGTTCCTCAACATGACAAAGCAGTTCACGGGCAACATAAACCAGGTGTCCCAGCAGATAAACATGATCGTCATGGGTATGGCGGGCACGGAGCGTATATTTGCGCTTATGGATGAAAAGCCCGAGGTGGACGACGGCTATGTCACTCTTGTAAACGCGAAGGAAGACGAAAACGGAAACCTTACCGAGTGTGCCGAGCGCACCGGAAAATGGGCATGGAAGCATCCGCACTCCGACGGCAGCATTACGTACACTCCTCTTCGCGGAGACGTTCGTCTGCTTGATGTGGATTTTGAATACGAGGAAGGCAAGCCGGTGCTGCATGACGTGAGCGTATATGCGGAGCCGGGTCAGAAGGTGGCATTCGTCGGTGCGACCGGTGCCGGAAAGACTACCATTACCAATCTTATCAACAGGTTCTACGACATTGCCGACGGCAAGATCCGCTATGACGGGATCAACATCAACAAGATCAAAAAGTCCGATCTGCGCCGCTCTTTGGGTATAGTTCTGCAGGATACGAATCTGTTCACGGGCAGCGTTATGGACAACATCCGCTACGGTCGTCTTGACGCGACGGATGAGGAATGCAGAGAGGCTGCAAGGCTTTCGGGCGCCGACGATTTCATATCGCGTCTGCCCGAGGGCTACGACACGATGCTTACCAACAACGGTGCAAACCTGTCTCAGGGTCAGCGTCAGCTGATAGCCATTGCGAGGGCAGCCGTTGCCGATCCGCCCGTTATGATACTGGACGAAGCGACAAGCTCTATCGACACGAGAACCGAGGCGATAGTGCAGCGGGGTATGGATAAGCTTATGGAGGGCAGA
This sequence comes from uncultured Eubacteriales bacterium, assembly GCA_959601495.1. Taxonomy (GTDB): domain Bacteria; phylum Bacillota; class Clostridia; order Oscillospirales; family CAG-272; genus Avispirillum. The sequence goes on along the minus strand of CAUGPT010000023.1, from coordinate 21,074 downwards.
ACGGTATTCGTTATCGCCCACAGGCTTTCCACCGTTATGAACTCGGATGTGATAATGGTGCTTGACCACGGCAGGATCATCGAGCGCGGCACGCACGACGAGCTTATAGCAAACCACGGAGTTTACTACCAGCTCTACACCGGCGCTTTCGAGCTTGAATAAGGGGATACGTTATCGGCGGGGCTCCGCGCCGCAGAGGTGTTGTTTTTGGCGGGGCTGGGCGCCCCGCACCCAGGCATGAGGGGAAAGGTTTTTATGGGGCTTCGCCCCATGCCCCACTTAGGGAGCTTTTTTGGGAAAAAGCTCCCTAAGAACCCGAAAAAACCAAACTGCATAGGTTTCAGGCTATCAAATAAAGATAGCGAGCAAGGCTGCCGTCGGCAGCCTTGTTTTATGTATAGCGCAAAATGTACTTACGGTTTATCTGCGAAATTTTGAAACCAAAAGTTTGCAGTTTCAAAAATAGTAGCGAAACGAAATGAAGCAAGCTCGTCCTTCGAGCTTGCTTCTGCTATCTGACGTAGCGGCGTTTTTTACTTTCGCAAGTAAAACATCAATCGTGTCTATAAACCACGCTGAAGTCAATTCTCCGAATCTCTCGGGCTTGGAGCACTCGTTTTGACCCTGCACTTGCGGGCACAATCGAGAGGTGGGGATAGATATATAAGAAAGGGGCGGAGATTCCTCTCTGCCCCTTTCTTATACCGGTCGGGGGAGTGTGAGGGCGGCTACTGCCGGGACAGTAGCCCCCTCACATCCTTTACTTACGTTCGGCAGGCTGACGAAAAAGTTTGAAATGCCTTGCCAATTTCGAAAAAACGAAAATCGACGCCCGTCCGTGGCTACTTACGGAAAAGTAGTCCCTTCACGTCTCTCTCACTAAAGTTCGGTAAGCTAACATTAAAGTTTGAAATGCTTTGCCAATTCCGAAAGGTTAAAGCCGCCCGCTGCCGGAACAGCAGTCCCTTCACGTCCTTTTCACTTACGTTCGACAAACTGACCACAAAGTTTGAAATGCTTTTCCAATTTCGAGAAACGAAAGCCGGTGTCCGCCTGCGCCTATCTTTCGGCAGGCGCGGACTTGTCCGCTGGCTTGCCTGCGCCTGCGTCGCCGCCGGCGAACTCTATCTCACCTTCGGCTGCCTCAAACTCACGTATGCATTTTCTGATAAGATACAGTATCTGCCCGTTTGCGCTTCTGCCCTCGTACTTTGCAATATAATGCAGCTTATAGTGCAGCTCCGGGTCTATCTCAATGCCGAGGTGCTTATTGTTCTTGTTTCTCATAATTTCCTCACAATATACTTGATTTAAGTATATTTTACGTATACAATAGAATTTAATGTTGCGAGTATACTTAAAGTAAGTAGACAATATGAGGGAGAAAACAATGATAACTGCTGTCGTAGGCTCAAGGGGACTGAGCGTTGAGGATATGGGCAAATACATACCGCGGGATACTACTGAGATAGTGAGCGGCGGCGCGGCGGGCATAGACCGATGCGCCGAGAAGTATGCAGCGGTTCACGGTATACCTTTGAAGGTGTTTTTGCCGCGTTACGATCTGTACGGCAGAGCCGCGCCCGTCAGACGAAATGAGCAGATCGTTATGTATGCCGACAGGGTCGTTGCCATATGGGACGGAAGCTCCCGCGGGACGGGCGGGGTCATTGCCATGTGTAAAAAGCATTCCGTTCCCGTATACATATATATAATTGAAGAAAACCGTGATCTCTGACGCCGCACCGGGCGTAACCCCGGGACATACCCTAAATATTGTACCTATTTCGCGTACGGACTCAACATATATAATTTATAGTCATATTGCACAAAATCATAACAAAAATTTCTCTGAATATTTCAAAGAAAAAAGGGAGAAAATTTGCTGTCGGTAGTTGAAATATTTCTTATATTATGGTAAAATAACTCCGCTTGATGTGCGAAGACGCGGGAGGTGGCCGTCCGCTATGCTACGGCGCGACGGGAAATTTCCGCTGAGTATGTCTGCCGCATAAGGCAGGCGAAGGCGAATATGAGCAGGTACGGGCGAACCGATGTGTGTAAGGTGCGTCTGTCAGGCTCCGGATCGGGCGGTTGTATCTGCCCCGCGGCGACGGCCGAGGGATAGGATACGGCACAGTCTAATCCGGATTGTTTGAGGAGGGCGCGGAAACGCCCGGATGCGTGTTCGTCGCCTCATCAAAGAAATAACAGGAGGCAAGAAAAGTGGCAACTAAGATCAAGGTAAGACTTAAGAGCTATGAGCACACTCTGGTAGACACCGCGGCTGCAAAGATCGTGGAGATCGCCAAGAGAAACGGTGCCGAGGTGTCCGGTCCCATTCCGCTCCCCACGGAGAAGGAAATCGTGACCATCCTGCGTGCGGTCCATAAATATAAGGACAGCCGCGAGCAGTTCGAGCAGCGCACTCACAAGAGACTCATCGTTCTTGAGAATGCTGACGCAAAGGTAGTTGAAGCGCTTCTGGGCGTTGAACTTCCCGCCGGCGTTGAGATCGAGGCAAAAGAGGTTAAATAATCTCTCCCCGAACTCTGAACGGTAAAACATAATAGCCGAAATTTCCACGTACAGAGCGCGCGGGAGCCGTTACTTCCCGTGAAAAGTGCGAAAGCGCCGCGCTTGATGGCGGAAAGGTCAAGTTGATGCTTCCGGTCGGCTGCCGGAAAGTTAAGCAGTGTCAACCAATAACCTTACAGGAGGAAAAAACGATGAAAAAAGGAATCATCGGAAGAAAGCTGGGTATGACCCAGATCTTCGCGGACAACGGTGCAGCGATCCCCGTAACGGTGATCGAGGCAGGTCCCTGCCCCGTAGTGCAGAAAAAGACTGCGGAAAACGATGGATACGATGCCGTACAGCTCGGCTTCGAGGACATCAGAGAAAAGCTGGTTACAAAGCCGACTGCAGGTCATTACAAGAAGGCGGGCGTTTCCGCAAAGAGACACCTGAAAGAGTTCCGTCTTGATGGCGCTGCCGATATGAACGTTGGTGACGTAGTGGCCGCCGATACCTTCGCCGCAGGCGAAAAGGTCGACATTACCGGCATTACGAAAGGCCGCGGATATACCGGTGCAGTCAAGAGATGGGGCAACCACATTCTGAGAATGACTCACGGTACAGGTCCTATTCACCGTCAGGTCGGTTCAATGGGCGCATGCTCATCCCCCTCTCGTGTGTATAAGAACAAAAAGATGGCAGGTCAGTACGGTAACGAACAGGTAACCGTTCTGAACCTTGAGGTAATCAAGATCGACGCGGAAAAGGGTCTGATCGCAGTCAAGGGCGCCGTTCCCGGCGCTAAGGGCGGCATCGTCTTCATCCGTGACAGCGTTAAAGCATAAGTCGGAAGGAGGAGAAACAAATGCCTGAAATTAAAGTATTAAATATGGCAGGTGCTGAAGTCGGCAAGATGGATCTGTCCGACAAAGTATTCGGCGCAGAGGTCAAGACCAGCATCCTCCATTCTGCTGTAAGAGCGTACCTTATGAATCAGAGACAGGGCACACAGTCCACTCTGACCCGCACCGAGGTTTCCGGCGGCGGCAAAAAGCCCTGGAGACAGAAGGGCAGCGGCCGCGCAAGACAGGGTTCCACCCGCGCTCCCCAGTGGACGCACGGCGGTGTGGCTCTCGGTCCGAAGCCCCGCACCTATAAGGTAAAGATGAACAAGAAGATCAAGAGACTTGCAATGTTCAGCGCACTCTCCGCTAAGGTCGCAGGCGACGATATGATCGTCATCGACGAGATCAGGACGGCAGAGTACAAGACCAAGACCATGGCTAAGATGCTCAGCGACGTAAAGGCAGGCAAAAAGGCGCTCGTAGTTCTCGCAGAGAACGACGCGACCGCTATCGCAAGCCTTCGCAACATCGAAGGCGTCAAGGTCTCTCAGTATAACGAGATCAACGTTTACGATATACTGAACTGCGATTCTCTCATCGCTGCAAAGGCAGCGGTCGAAAAGATCGAGGAGGTATATGCGAAATGAAGCTTGCACAGGACATCATTCTGAAGCCTATCATCACTGAGAAGGCTATGGACGGTATTTCCTCCAAGAAGTATACCTTCAAGGTTGCTCCCGACGCTACAAAGCCCGAGATCGCAAGCGCGGTCGAAGAGCTGTTCGGCGTTAAGGTTGCAAAGGTAAATACCATCAATATGAAGAGAAAACCCAAGAGACTCCGTTACAAGAGCGGCTACACCTCTGCGTGGACGAAAGCAATCGTTACGCTGAAGGCCGACTCCAAGACGATCGAGTTCTTTGAGGGAATGAACTGAGGAGGAAGTAGAAAATGCCTACAATTAAGTATAAACCTACATCGCCGGCAAGAAGAAATATGTCGGTTCCCTCCTTTGAGGAAATCACCAAGAAGGCTCCCGAGAAGAGCCTTATCACGGTCAAGAAGAAAAACGCCGGCCGTAACAGCTACGGCAGGATCACCGTCCGTCACAAGGGCGGCGGAAACCGTCAGAAGTACCGTATCATCGACTTCAAGCGCGCAAGCGAGAAGCCCGCAACGGTCATCGGCGTTGAGTACGACCCCAACAGAACCGCTTATATCGCGCTTACTCAGGATGAGGACGGCAACAAGAACTACGTTATCTGCCCCGTGGGCGTTACCGACGGCACCGTTCTTTACTCCGGCGCAGCAGCGGATATAAAGCCCGGCAACACTCTGCCTATAGCAAACATCCCCGTAGGTACCTTCATCCACAACATCGAGCTTTACCCCGGCAAGGGCGCTCAGCTCGTAAGAAGTGCAGGTACACAGGCTCAGCTTATGGCAAAGGAAGGCTCCATGGCTCAGGTGCGTCTCCCCTCCGGCGAGGTAAGATACATCCGCATGGACTGCAAGGCAACTATCGGTCAGGTTTCCAACATCGAGCACGACACGGTCAAGATCGGTAAAGCAGGCCGTAAGCGTCACATGGGCGTTCGTCCTACCGTTCGCGGTTCCGTCATGAACCCCTGCGACCACCCGCACGGCGGTGGTGAGGGACGTTCTCCTATCGGTCGTCCCGGCCCTGTAACCCCTTGGGGTAAGCCTGCTCTGGGTTATAAGACCCGTAACAAGAAGGCAAGAACCGATAAGTTCATCGTAAAACGCAGAAACAGCAAGTGAGGAAGGAGCTAAATAAATGAGCAGAAGTCTTAAGAAGGCACCCTTCGTTGAAGCAAAGCTGTACGCCCGCGTATGCGCTATGAACGAAAAGGGTGAGAAAAAGGTGCTCAAGACCTGGTCAAGAGCATCCACCATATTCCCCGAATTCGTGGGACACACAATCGCTGTTCACGACGGAAGAAAGCACATCCCGGTATATATAACCGAGGACATGGTCGGTCACAAGCTCGGTGAGTTTGCTCCTACCCGTACTTTCAAGGGCCACGCAGGCTCCAAGACGTCCAACAACGGTAAATAATCAGGGAGGAAATGAGAAATGGAAGCTAAAGAAGCAAGATCATATCTGAAGTTCGTTCGCATCTCCCCCCGCAAGGTAAAGATCGTTCTCGATCTTATCCGCGGTAAGGACGTAGACGTTGCCCGCGGTATTCTGAAGAACACTCCCAAGGCAGCTTGCGAGGATCTCACAAAGCTGCTCAACAGAGCGGTCGCAGACGCGGAAAACAACTTCGGCATGAACAAAGACAATCTTTATGTATCCGAGTGCTTCGTTACCCCCGGCATGACTCTCAAGAGAATGATGCCCCGCGGTAAAGGCAGCGCCGACAGAATACTGAAGAGAACCAGCCATATCACCCTTGCGGTGAAAGAAAAGGAATGAAGGAGGCAGACGAACTATGGGTCAGAAAGTTAATCCCCACGGACTCAGAGTGGGTGTAATCAAAAACTGGGACTCCAGATGGTACGCTAAAGACGAAGTTTTCGGCGATACCCTGGTAAGTGACTTCAAGATCAGAAATTATCTGAAGAAGCGTCTCCTTAACGCCGGAATTCCTAAGATCGAGATCGAGAGAGACAATACCGGTAAAATGCGCATATACATCCACTGCGCAAAGCCCGGTATGATCATCGGCCGCGACGGAACGGAGATCGAAAAGCTCCGCGCCGACGTAGAGAAGATGGCGGGCGTGCCCGTATCTCTCAACGTGATCGCAGTAAAGCCCGTTGAGATGAGCGCACAGCTTGTTGCGGAGAACATCGCAAGCCAGCTGGAGAGACGTATCGGCTTCCGCCGCGCAATGAAGCAGGCTATCGGCCGCACCATGCGCATGGGAGCAAAAGGTATAAAGATCGCGGTTTCCGGACGTCTGGGCGGCGCCGAGATCGCTCGCTCGGAGCACTATCATGAGGGTACTATCCCGCTGCAGACGCTCCGTGCAGACATCGACTACGGTTTCTGGGAGGCAAACACCACCTACGGTAAGATCGGCGTAAAAGTCTGGATCTTCAAGGGCGAGGTTCTTCCCGAGGTAGCAAGAACTCAGACCGGTGCGTCCGAGGAACGCCGTCAGCAGCAGAATCGCAGAAACGACAGACGCGGCGACAGACGTGACAACAGACGCGGCGGAGACCGCCGTGACAACAGAGGTCCCCGCGGAGACAGACGCGACGGCGGCAGAGGCCCCCGCGACAACAGAGCTCCCCGCGCACCCAGAGAGAATAAGGAAGGGGGCGCACGATAATGTTAATGCCTAAGAGAGTAAAATACCGCCGTGTGCACAGAGGCCGTCTGAAAGGACGCGCGCTTCGCGGCAACCGGATCACCAGCGGTACCTACGGTCTTATCGCTCTTGAGCCTGCTTGGATCACCTCCAACCAGATCGAGGCAGCCCGTATCGCAATGACCCGTTACACCAAGCGTGGCGGTAAGGTATGGATCAAGATATTCCCCGACAAGCCTATCACAGAGAAGCCTGCCGAGACCCGAATGGGTTCCGGTAAAGGTTCTCCCGAGTATTGGGTGGCGGTGGTTAAACCCGGCCGCGTAATGTTCGAGATGGACGGCGTAACCGAGGATATCGCAAAAGAAGCAATGCGTCTTGCGATGCACAAGCTCCCCATAAAGTGTCGTTTTGCCACTAAGGAGCAGCTTGATAAAGAACTGGAGGGATAAGCTGTGAAAGCAACTGAACTTAGAGCTATGTCTGAAGCAGATCTCAGCGCAAAGCTTGCAGATCTGAAGAAGGAACTGTTTAATCTTCGCTTCCAGCACGCGATCAACCAGCTTGACAACCCCCACAAGATTGCGGACGTGAAGAAAGATATCGCCAGAGTCATGACAGTACTCGGCGAGAAGAATGCGTAAGGGGGTACTGAGATGGCAGACGAAACACGCGCACTGAGAAAGACCAGAGTGGGCAAGGTTGTCAGCGACAAGATGGACAAGACCATCGTTGTGGCAATAGCCGATAACGTAAAGCATCCCACTTACGGTAAGATCATCAAGAGAACGGTAAAGATCCACGCACACGACGAAAAGAACGAGTGCGGCATCGGCGACACCGTCAAGGTCATGGAGACAAGACCGCTTTCCGCTACAAAGAGATGGCGTCTTGTAGAGATAATCGAGAAGGCGAAGTAATATTCACCGCTCCTAAACAACAGAGCATGTCAAAGAGCATGCCGACATTAAAAACAGGAGGACTTGCTATAAATGATTCAGCAGCAGTCATTAATGAAGGTAGCTGACAACACCGGTGCAAAAGAGCTTATGTGCATCAGAGTGCTGGGCGGCTCCGGCAGACGTTACGGCAACATCGGAGATGTAGTCGTATGTGCTGTAAAGAAAGCGGCCCCCGGCGGCGTCGTTAAAAAAGGCGACGTTGTCAAGGCTGTTATAGTAAGAAGCGTAAAGGGACTTCGCCGTGCCGACGGTTCTTACATTAAGTTTGATGAGAACGCAGGCGTTATCATCAATGACGACAAAACGCCTAAGGGCACCCGTATATTCGGGCCTGTGGCTCGTGAGCTTCGTGAGCACGAGTACACTAAGATACTGTCCCTGGCGCCGGAAGTACTGTAAGGAGGTAACGTAATATGAGTAAGCTTCATGTTAAGCGTGACGATACAGTAATTATCGTTTCCGGTGACGACAAGGGCAAAAAGGGTAAGGTTCTTCAGGTGGCTCCCAAGGAAGGCAAGATCATTGTCGAGGGCGTCAACATCGTAAAGAAGCACCTCAAAGCCCGTCCGCCCCAGGAAAACGGCGGTATCGTAGACGCAGAGGCACCCTTCTATGCTTGCAAGGCTCAGCTGTACTGCTCAAAGTGCAAGGCTGCGACCCGCGCAAAGTTCAATGTTGAGGGTGACAAGAAAACAAGAGTATGCGCCAAGTGCGGCGCAGAGCTTTGATGGAGGTAAACGGAAATGGCAAGAGTAAGAGATATGTATAAAGCCGACGTTGCCCCCGCCCTGATGAAAAAGTATCAGTACAAAAGCGTAATGCAGATACCGAAGCTTGACAAGATCGTTGTCAACGTCGGCGCAGGCGACGCAAAGGATAACACAAAGGTTATCGATACTATCATCGCAGAGCTTTCCCAGATCACGGGACAGAGAGCGGTTCCCACCTACGCAAGAAAGTCCGTTGCAAACTTCAAGCTCCGTGAGGGCATGAAGATCGGTGCAAAGGTAACGCTTCGCGGCGAGATCATGTACGAGTTCGTTGACAGACTGTTCAACTTCGCACTTCCCCGCGTGCGCGACTTCAAGGGTATCAACCCCGACGCGTTCGACGGCCGCGGCAACTACGCTCTGGGCCTTAAGGAACAGCTTATATTCCCCGAGATCGAATACGACAAGATCGACAAGATCCGCGGTATGGACATCGTGTTCGTAACAACCGCAAATACCGACGCAGAAGCAAGAGACCTGCTCACAATGCTGGGCGCTCCCTTTGCTAAGGAAGGAGACGAGAGATAATTATGGCAAAGAAAGCTATGATACTTAAGCAGCAGAAAAAGCAGAAGTATTCCACCAGAGAGTACACCCGCTGCAAGCTCTGCGGCCGTCCTCATTCTTATATGCGTAAGTACGGTATCTGCCGTATCTGCTTCAGAGAGCTTGCTTACAAGGGCGAGATTCCCGGCGTTAGAAAGGCAAGCTGGTAAGAAGAAAGACCGCGGCGAATTCCGCCGCCGCTGCGAAGAGTCGCAGCAATGTTCCGCACCGAAAGGAACGCAGCGAAAAGTGAGTTAAAGAATAAAAGAGGCTCGGGCGTTGTCGGCTTGCCGCCGGCAAGTGCCCGGATACGCCGAAAAGTCACACACACTCACACACCCTCTCTGCGTTAACCGTCGGTGAGCGGCCCCGGTCAACCGGGGCAGCAAGACAATAACTTGCATGACAGGAGGAAATTAAAATGCAGATGTCTGATGTTATCGCGGATATGCTGACAAGAATCAGAAACGCGAACAATGCAAAGCATGAAACTGTTGACATTCCTGCTTCCAACATGAAGAAAGCCATTGCCGATATCCTTCTCAACGAGGGCTACATCAAGGGCGTTCAGATCATCGAGGACGGCAAACAGGGCGTCATCAGAGTAACACTTAAATACGAGGCAGGCAAGGCAAAGGTAATTCACGGTCTCCGCAGAGTTTCCAAGCCCGGTCTCCGTATTTACTCCAACTACGAGGATATGCCCCGCGTTATGAACGGCCTGGGCATAGCAATCGTATCCACCTCTAAGGGCATAATGACCGACAAGAAGGCAAGAGCCGAGAAAGTCGGCGGCGAGATCCTCGCCTTTGTCTGGTAAGGGAAGGAGGATACAGAATGTCAAGAATAGGCAGAGAACCCGTAAACATCCCCGCAGGAGTAGATTTTACTGTTGCTGACGGCAATGTTGTTACGGTAAAGGGACCCAAGGGTACCCTGTGCGAGACTTTCAACTCCGCTATGACCATCAATAAGGACGGAAACACCGTAACCGTTTCCCGCCCCAACGATGAGAAAGAAATGAGAGCGATCCACGGCCTCACCCGCGCACTTATCCACAACATGGTAGTGGGCGTTACCGAGGGATACTCCAAAAAGCTTATCATCAACGGCGTAGGCTACAGAGCAGAGAAGTCCGGAAAGACCCTTACTCTGAAGCTTGGTTATTCCCACGACGTAGTATTTGAAGAGAGCGACGACGTAAAGTTTGACGTTCCCGATGCAAATACCATCATCGTAAACAGCCCCTCCAAGCAGAAGTGCGGCCAGATCGCGGCTCAGATCCGCGAGAAGAGACCTCCCGAGCCCTACCTCGGAAAGGGTATCAAGTACGAAAACGAGCATATCCGCCGTAAGGCAGGAAAAGCCGGTAAGTAATGAAAGGAGACGACAGGTATGGTTTCAAAGAAGGATAAGAACAAACAGCGCCTTAAGAGACATGCCAGAGTACGCGGAAAGATCTCCGGTACTGCTGAGTGCCCCAGACTTGCTGTTTACCGTTCCAACAAGAACATTTATGCCCAGATCATCGACGACGTTGCCGGCGTAACCCTGGTCTCCGCATCCACCATCGAGGCTGGCTTCGAGGGTATCGGAAGCAACAAGGACGCAGCTAAAAAGGTCGGTAAGGCCGTAGGCGAAAAGGCACTTGCCAAGGGCATCGAAACAGTTGTATTTGACCGTGGCGGCTATATCTATCACGGACGTGTATCGGAGCTGGCAGAGGGCGCAAGAGAAGCAGGACTCAAGTTCTGAGAAAACTCGCGCATCCCGCCGGAAGACCGGTTTGTACACTGTTTAATTCTAAAAATTAAACATCAAAATTAGGAGTATTTCAAAAATGGCTAACAAGTTTGATATAGCAGCCGACGAGCTTCAGGAAAGACTGGTAGCCGTTAACCGCGTATCCAAGACTGTAAAAGGCGGACGTATCGCACGTTTTGCAGCTCTCATGGTAGTCGGCGACGGCAACGGTCACGTAGGCTACGGTCTCGGCAAGGCAGCCGAGGTACCCGAGGCTATCCGCAAGGGTATCGAGGACGCAAAGAAAAACATGATCGAGGTTTCTCTCAAGGATACCACGATCCCCCACGAGGTTCTGGGCGAGTACGGCGCAGGCAGAGTGCTTCTTAAGCCCGCTGCCCCCGGTACCGGTGTCATCGCAGGTAAGACCGTTCGCGCGGTCGTAGAGCTTGCGGGCATCAAGAATATCCGTGCAAAGAGCCTTCGCTCCAATAACCCCACTAACGTTATCAAGGCAACTTTTGAGGGCCTCAAGTCTCTGAGAACTGTCGAGCAGGTCGCAAAGATCCGCGGCATAAGCGCAGAGCAGGTCGTTAAGGGCTGAGGAGGTACGTGAAAATGACAAAAGTAACTCTTACAAAGAGCCTCATCGGCGCAAAGCCGAATCAGAAGGCAACCGCGGCGTCTCTCGGTCTGAAAAAGATCGGTGACACCATCGTCCACCAGGACGGCCCCGTGCTGGACGGAAAAGTCAAGGTGCTCAGCCACCTTGTAACCGTGGAGAAGGCGTAAACCACTCCAAACACTAATTTATAAATCAACGTAAGGAGGAAAAACCATGAAGCTCCATGAACTTTCACCGGCACCCGGCGCAGCAAAGCCGGCTTGGCGTAAAGGCAGAGGCGCAGGAAGCGGCAACGGTAAAACTGCCGGCAAGGGCCATAAGGGTCAGAACGCCCGCTCCGGCGGCGGAGTCCGTCTCGGATTTGAAGGCGGTCAGCTGCCCCTTTACAGAAAGCTCCCCAAGAGAGGCTTTAAGAACAGATTTGCAACTCACTATGCGATCGTAAATGTCGGCACACTCAATAACAAGTTTGAGGACGGAGAGACCGTAACCCTTGAAGCGCTTTGCGAAAAGGGCATCATCTCCAAGCCCCTGGACGGACTTAAGGTGCTGGCAAACGGCGAACTCACCAAGAAATTAACCGTTGAGGCAAAAGTCTTTTCACAGACAGCGAAAGAAAAGATCGAAGCTGCAGGTGGAAAGGCCGAGGTGAAGTAAAGTGTTTCAGACGCTTAAAAACGCTTGGCGCATGGCAGACCTCAGAAAAAAGATTCTCTTTTCTCTGTTTATCCTGCTCCTGTACAGAATAGGCTCCAACATTCCCGTACCGTTCGTAAACGCAGCCGTAGTCGGCTCCATTGCGGACAGCTCTCAGGGACTGATGCAGTACCTCAACATTCTGTCCGGCGGCGCGTTCTCCAACGCGACACTGTTTGCGCTGAACATCTCACCCTATATCACGGCATCCATCGTAATTCAGCTTCTTGCAGTTGCTATCCCCGCGCTTGAGAGACTCTCTCAGCAGGGCGAGGACGGCAGAAAGAAACTGAATCAGATAACCCGCTACGTAACCGTAGCCCTTGCCCTCATGACGGCAGTCGGATACTACTTCATGCTGAAGAATTACGGTATGCTGGCAACAGAGGCTAAGGATAACTGGTTCGCGGCAGTGGTCATAGTAGCTTGCTACTGCGCAGGCTCATCCCTTGTAATGTGGCTGGCGGAGAAGATCAACGAGAGCGGTATCGGCAACGGCGTGTCCCTCATTCTGTTTGTCAATATCATCTCCCGCGTTCCCTCCATCATCTACGCTCTGTATCAGTACGCAACAGGTCAGAAGACCGATCATCTCTGGACAGGTATCCTCATTGCGGTCGGCGCGCTTGTCCTCTCCCTTGTCATGGTAGCACTTATAGTGTTCATTAACGACTCCGAGAGAAGACTCCCCGTGCAGTACGCAAAGAAGGTAGTCGGCAGAAAGATGTACGGCGGTCAGAACTCCACTCTTCCCATAAAGCTGAACAACACGGGCGTTATGCCTATAATCTTTGCAAGCTCCATAGTCAGCCTTCCTGCTACTATCGGTATGTTTGTACAGCCTAAGTCCGGCGGCTTCTGGGATAAGTTCTTCAAGGTGTTCGACAGCGGCTCCTGGCTGTACGCAGTGCTTACCCTCATTCTTATAATCGCGTTTGCATACTTCTACATCCAGATCTCCTTTAATCCTGTAGAAGTATCCAACAACCTTAAGAAGAACGGCGGCTCCATCCCCGGTATCCGCCCCGGTAAGCCTACGAGCGATTACATTACCAGGGTTCTTAACAGGATAACACTCATCGGTGCAATATTCCTGAGCTTTATCGCAGTATTCCCCATGATCCTCAATATCGTGACCGGCGGCAAAATGAGCGGACTCACCTTCGGTGGCTCCTCCATCATCATCGTTGTCGGAGTAATCATCGAGACAGCAAGAGAGATCGAGGGACAGATGACTATGCGTCACTACAAGGGCTTCCTTGAATGATCGAACGGAGAAGAGTATGGCAAGAATCATAAAGCTAATACTTCTCGGCGCGCCCGGCGCAGGCAAGGGCACCCAGGCAGAGATAATCTCTGAGAAGTACGGCATTCCTGCGATCTCCACCGGCGCTATAATCAGAGAGGCAATAAAAAACGGCACTGAAATGGGCAAAAGCGCCAAGAGCTATATAGACTCCGGCGCCCTGGTCCCCGATGATGTCGTCATCGGCATCATAAAGGACCGGCTTTCAGACAGTGACTGTGCCAACGGCTTCATTCTGGACGGATTTCCCCGCACGGTTCCCCAGGCGGCAGCGCTTGAGAAAATGGGCGTGGATATCACGGACGTAATAAGCATAGAGGTACCCGATGAAAAGATCCTCAGGCGTATGAGCGGCCGCCGCGTCTGCAAAAAATGCGGCGCGACCTATCATACCGAGTATAATCCCTCCCCCGCCGGCGACAAGTGCGTCTGCGGAGAAGAGCTTACCGTCAGAAGCGACGACGATCCCAAGGTCGTGTCCCAGAGACTTGAGACATACCATGAGATGACGGAGCCTCTGAAAGACTTCTACGCTGAGAAGGGACTTCTCAAGATCGTGGAAGGACAGGAAAAGCTTGAGGACACCACGGCTCTCACCGCAAAGGCACTTGAGGGCTGAGGAAAGTAAGGCAGTATTATAATGATCTATCTAAAAAATCACGAACAGATCAATAAAATGCGTCACGCAGGCAGAATCACCGGCGAGGCTCTGCTCCTCGCCGGCGAAGCCGTGCGTGACGGCATCACCACCGCTGAGCTGGATCATATAATCCGACACTATATCGAAAAATGCGGGGCAAAGCCCTCGTTTCTCGGGTACGGCGGATTTCCGGGCAGCGCGTGCATCAGTATCAACGACGAAGTGATCCACGGCATCCCCTCCAAAAAGAGACATCTTCACGAAGGGGACATCGTAAAGATCGACGTAGGCGCCTATATCGACGGCTTTCACGGAGACAGTGCAAACACTTTCCCCGTGGGAAAGGTCAGCGACGAGGCGCTGCGGCTCATAGCGGCAACAAAACGCGGCTTTGAGCTGGGCGTCGAGGCGGCGGCAAAAGAGGGCGCCAGAATAGGCGACGTCGGCGCTGCCGTAGACGGATACGTCGTTTCGCAGGGTTACACCACGGTCAAAAAGTACGTGGGACACGGCGTCGGCAGGGATCTTCACGAAGATCCAAGCGTGCCCAATTACGGCACCGCGGGCAGAGGTCCGCGTATATGCCGCGGCATGGTCATAGCAATAGAGCCTATGGTCAATATGGGCAAGCCCGCAGTCGTTGAACAGCCCGACGGATGGACAGTGCTTACCGCGGACGGAAAGCTGTCTGCTCACTACGAGCATACAGTCGCAATTACGGACGACGGTCCTCTGCTCCTTACCAAGGTGGACTGATGGGCGGCGCAGAAATGTGCCGCGGTGCGGTCGTCCGCTCGCTGTGCGGGCGCGACCGGTACCGACTGTTTATGATATTACAAAGGTGCGACGGCGGCAGTCAATGTGTGTGGATTGCCGACGGTGCACTGCATCCGCTGTCAAAGCCTAAGAAGAAGAATCTTCGCCATATTGCGGTTTTAGCCGCCGCAGACGGAGATAAAACCTCGCTTCCGGCAAACGACGGCGAGCTGAGAAGTTTTCTTGAAAATTTCGAGCGCGGTGCAAATAAGATCTGAGACTGCCGGCAGTATTAAGTCAAAAGAAAGGCATCGGACATAATTTATGCCAAAAGATGACGTAATCGAATTTGAGGGTACCGTCGTTGAGGCGCTGCCTAACGCAACCTTCAAGGTAAAGCTTCCCAACGATATGATCGTAACCGCTCATATCTCCGGAAAGCTGAGAATGAACTATATTAAGATCCTGCCCGGCGATAAGGTCACGGTGGAAGTTTCCATCTACGACCCCACAAAGGGACGGATCACATGGCGTACCAAATAAAGGTGCACTAGATTTTTAATTGAAAGGTGGTTATTACTGTGAAAGTAAGGCCTTCCGTTAAGAAGATCTGCGAAAAGTGCAAGATCATCAAGAGACACGGCCACGTAATGGTCATCTGCGAAAACCCCAAGCATAAGCAGAGACAGGGCTGATAAGGCTCAAGAAAAACAAAAATACCCGAAAGAGGTGAAATTAGCAAATGGCTCGTATATCAGGTGTTGATATTCCGAATCAGAAGCGTGTAGAGATCGCTCTTACCTATATCTACGGTATCGGTCTGAAGAGCTCCAAGGACATCCTTGCAAAGACCGGCATCGATCCCGATAAGCGCGCGAAGGATCTCACAGAGGACGAGATCGCAAAGCTTCGTGACGAGATCGAAAACAACTACACTGTTGAGGGTGAGCTGCGCCGTGAGGTAGCAATGAACATCAAGAGACTTGTTGAGATCAACTGCTATCGCGGCATCAGACACAGAAAGGGTCTTCCCGTTCGCGGACAGCGTACAAAGACCAACGCGAGAACCAGAAAGGGTCCCGCAAAGACCATAGCAAATAAGAAGAAGTAAAGGAGGAGCAGAGATAAAATGGCAAACGTAAAGAAAACGACCAAAAAGCGCCGCGAACGTAAAAACGTGGAAAGCGGAGCAGCACATATCCGCTCCAGCTTTAACAACACTATCGTCACCATCACAGACCTCCAGGGCAATGCAATATCCTGGGCGTCCGCAGGTGAAATGGGCTTCAAGGGATCAAGAAAGTCCACTCCCTATGCAGCGCAGACCGCTGCTGAGACTGCGGCAAAGATCGCAATGGAGCATGGTATGAAGACCGTTGAGGTTTATGTAAAGGGCCCCGGCACAGGCAGAGAGGCAGCTATCCGCGCACTCCAGACCACCGGCCTTAACATCACCCTCATCAAGGACGTAACACCTATCCCTCATAACGGCTGCCGCCCTCCCAAGCGCCGCCGCGTATAATCAGTAAGGAGGAAATAAAGGTATGGCAAGATATACTGGACCTTCCTGCAAGCTTTGCCGCAGAGAAGGAAAGAAACTCTTCCTCAAGGGCGACCGCTGCCTGACAGACAAGTGCGCACTTTCCCGCCGCGCAACCGTTCCCGGTCAGCACGGAGCAGGACGCAAGTCCGTTAAGGAATACGGTCAGCACCTCAGAGAGAAGCAGACTGCACGCCGTTACTACGGAGTACAGGAGAAGCAGTTCAAGAAATACTACAACGTAGCCGATAAGCAGGAAGGCATCGCAGGTGAAAACCTTCTGTCTCTGCTTGAGCGCCGTTTCGATAACGTAGTATACAGAATGGGTCTGGCATCCAGCCGTAAGGAAGCAAGACAGCTTGTTCGTCATGCACACTTCACCCTTAACGGCAAGAAGGCAGATATCCCCTCTATCATCCTTAAGGTAGGCGACGTTGTCGCCCTCAAGGATAAGAGCCGTTCTTCCGAGAAGCTGAAGGCGCTCATGGAGAACATGGCGTCCGTAAACGCTCCCAAGTGGCTCGAGGTCAATGCTGACGCTGCAAGCGCAAAGGTCATCGCTATCCCCGCACGCGAGGATGTAGACTTTGACTTCAACGAGCAGCTCATCATCGAGTTCTACTCCAAGTAATAACCTGCCTTGCGGGCGTCCACGGTCGGCACAGCCGAGGAGTCAAGGCAGTCTCCCCATAACCGTGCAAACGCACCGCAAAAGCACCCCGTGCTCCCGGAGGAGCACAGTGCCCCTCACGGGCACACAGGGAAAAAATATGATAATTAGGAGGTTGTTACAATGATCGAAATAGAGAAGCCCAATATTGTTACGCTTGACGTCAGTGAAAATGGCGATAAGGCAACATTCGTTGTAGAGCCGCTTGAGAGAGGCTACGGTATAACGCTCGGCAACTCTCTGCGCAGAGTGCTGCTTTCTTCTCTCCCCGGAGTTGCGGTAACGAACATCAAGATCGACGGCGTTCTTCACGAGATCTCCACCATAGACGGCGTGAAGGAAGACGTTACAGAGATCGTTCTCAACGTAAAGGGAATAACCGCAAAGCTTCATTCCGTCTCCGTAAAGAATACGGCAATAGACGTAACGGGTCCCTGCACGGTCACAGCCGGTGACATCAAGCAGGACGCTGATATTGAGATCCTTAATCCCGAGCACGTTATCGCAACGCTTGGCGAGGGAGTACGCTTCCATATGGAGCTGACCTTCCAGAAGGGACGCGGATATGTTTCTCAGGAGAGAAACAAGCAGATATACGCCGAGGAGAACCAGGGCGTGTCTGCACCGATCGGAACAATATTCACAGATTCGATCTACACTCCGGTGTACAATGTAAATTACAATGTTGAGAATACCCGCGTGGGCAACATCACGGATTTCGATAAGCTTACAATAGAGATCCTGACCAGCGGAACCATCTCGGCAAAAGAAGCGATTTCACTTGGAGCCAAGATACTCAACGAACATCTCAACTTGTTCGTAGATCTCTCGGACGAGGCAAAGAACACTGAAATCATGGTAGAAAGTGTTGCAACCGTTAAGGAAAAAGTACTTGAGATGACCATTGAGGAGCTTGACCTGTCCGTAAGAAGCTTCAACTGCTTGAAGCGTGCGGGCATTGACACGGTAGAAGATCTTGTAAGCCGTACCGAGGAAGAGATGATAAGAGTCCGTAACCTCGGAAAGAAGTCGCTGGAGGAAGTTATAGCAAAGCTTCATTCTCTCGGACTTGAGCTGAAGAAGGAAGACGAATAAGCTTCCGCCCCGCCTCACACAGTGAGGATAAAGTAATGCGAAAAGGAGGACATAACAATGCCCGGAACAAGAAAGCTCGGCAGACCTACTGCGCACAGAAACGCAATGCTTCGCGGCATGGTAACCTATCTTCTTGAAAACGGCTCTATCGAAACGACCCTGAGCCGCGCAAAGGAAGTACGTTCCATGGCTGAAAAGATGATAACGCTCGGTAAGAAGAACACTCTTGCATCCCGCCGTCAGGCGCTTGCATACATCACAAAAGAGGATGTAGTAAAGAAGCTGTTCTCTGAGATCGCTCCCGGCTACGCCGGAAGAAACGGCGGTTACACCAGAATTTATAAGCTGGGACCCCGCCGCGGCGACGCAGCCGAGATGGCTCTCGTAAAGCTTGTAGAGTCTGACGACTGAGAATTCTGAGTCGTCGGTGACCGATACGTATTAAAAAGAGTTCCCCTTGCGCGGGTCAGAGCCTGCGCAGGGGGGATTTTTTTGCGTAGAGATACGGGTGCGGGGGACAAGGACACATAAGCCGCCGCAGACGCCGATCGCCGACGGCATAAAGGCTTAAAGCCGCAGCATACGCAGAATGCTTCTGCGGCCGCCCGAAAAAAGCTCCCGCAGCCTTCAGGCTGCGGGAGCTTTACTGTATAAGTATGGATATTACTTCTTTACCTCGGGCAGAGCGTATTTGTCCGCAAACGTGCAGTATTTTTCGTAGAACTCTTCGTTCTTTGCGCTGCGCAGCGTTTCGTGAGTGTTCAGATTGTGGTGAGTCATGTCAAGTATGCAGCCCGCAATGTTGGAGCAGTGATCGGCAGTGCGCTCAAGGTTTGTCAGAACATCCGACCACACAAAGCCCACTTCAATGCTGCATTCACCCTGCTGCACACGCCTTATGTGCCTGTCGCGCAGCTTGTCGCGGAGACTGTCAACAACCTCCTCAAGAGGCTCAATCTCAGCTGCCGCGGCGGGGTCGTTGTTTTCAAAAGCGGAAAGCGCACGGTCAAGTATCTCGGATACCGCACTGCTTATAACTGAGAATTCGTCTGACGCGGTCTCGGAGAGACGCAGTTTTTTGTCGTGCAGCTCTTTTGCCGATTCAAGAATGTTTACGGCGTGGTCGGCAATGCGCTCAAGGTCTCCGATGACCTTCAAAAGCCCCGCTGCCTCCTCACTGTCGTCCGCGCTGAGCTGACGCGCGCTGAGCTTTACAAGATACGAGCCGAGAATATCCTCGTAGTTGTCAGTTTCATCTTCAAGGATATGAATTTTGTCGTCAGTCTCCTGAGAGTAGGATGTAAACGAATCAAGGCTCAGCTTCAGTGCCTCAAGCGCCGCCTCGCCCATTTCGCAGGCAGTCTTGCGGCAACGGTCGAGAGCGGCTGGGGGAGCTGCCAGCAGACGCTCGTCGAGCTCGCAGACCTTCTTGTCGCCGCTGCCATCCTTGTCCTTGATAACCTTGCAAGCCATCTTTTCAAGCAGCGACGCCATGGGCATGAGGATCATAACGCAGAGTATGTTGAACGCCGAATGGGCAACGGCAATGCCGAAGCGCGTGGCGGATTCGTTAAGTATGTGCGGGGCAAATATTGCGCGGACCGCCGCAAACACCGAGAGCAGCACCGTAGCACCTATAACGTTGAAGGAAAGGTGCACGAATGCCGCACGCTTTGCGTTTTTGTTCGTGCCTACCGAGGACATGATAGCCGTGATGCAGGTGCCGATATTCTGACCCATGATGATCGGGATAGCAGCGCCGTACGAAACCTGACCGGTGACCGCCAGCGCCTGAAGTATGCCGACGGAAGCGGAGCTCGACTGTATAGCCGCAGTAAGAAGGGTACCGGCAAGAAGTCCGAGTACGGGGTTTTTGAAGGCGATGAACAGCTCTCTGAATGCGGGAACGTCTGCAAGACCCGCAACGGCGGACGACATGGTCTCCATGCCGAACATAAGCGTCGCAAAACCGAGCAGGATCATGCCTGTGTCTTTAGTTTTGGACTTTTTGCAGAAAAGATAAAAAATAATGCCTATAAGCGCAAGTATCGGGGTGAAGGACGCGGGCTTCAGCATCTTGACCCACGGACTGCTGCTGTCAATGCCGCCGAGGGAGAGTATCCAGCTTGTAACAGTGGTGCCGACATTTGCGCCCATGATAACGTTGATAGCCTGCCTCAGCGTCATAAGACCTGAGTTAACGAAACCGACGACCATGACCGTCGTCGCAGACGAGCTCTGAATAACGCCGGTAACGCCGCATCCGGTGAGAAAGCCTGCCGCTCTGCCGGTGGTCATACGGCCAAGCAGTGTGCGAAGTCCGTTACCCGCGCGGCGCTCAAGCGCCTGACCCATAACGGTCATGCCGAAAAGAAACAGGCACAGACCGCCTATCATAGTAAGTGCGTCAAAGAAATCCAAAACAACCTCCGTCGGGCAGCGCTGCCCGTGTAAAAAATAATGTCTTCAAACTTATCCAATATAAATTTAACTCCGGATTGTAAAATCCAAAACCAAGCATTTGTAAAATCCGTGTAAAGCGCCGAGCGGGAGGGAAGGTTTCGGAAAAGCGAAATGGGGAAAGCTTGCTGAACTCTGATGTCGGTTTGCCGAAGACAAAAAAAGAACGTTAAGGGATTGCTTTTCCGCAAAACAACGGATTTCAAGCGCTGTGTACCTGCGCCGCCCGTTCGCGCCGCAACCGTCCCGACGCCCGTCCGCACCCGCATCCGCCGTGCATACATCGCCTGCACACAAATCGCCCGCGCACCCGCCACACCGCCCGTATCCTCGCTGCGCACCACCCGCACTCTTGCGCTCACCCACCGCGCCGCGCACACCGAGCACCGCCCCACGCACTCACCGCGAACTACCCGCGCTCACAGTACCACCCGCATCCGCCGTCATTTGCCCGCCGTTCCTCCCGCGCCCGCCCGTCTCCCCGCCGAAGTTTGGAAACCGCAGACCTTTAGTTTTTATCAAAGCATTTCAAACCTTGATGTTAGCTTGCCGAACGTAAGTGAGAAAGACGTGAAGGGACTACTTTTCCGTAAGTAGCCCCTTCACACATCCCCGAATC
>CAUGPT010000022.1:0-31503 GCA_959601495.1 uncultured Eubacteriales bacterium | reverse complement strand
GCGGGCACAATCGGGGTGGTGAGGTGAGATTTCTAAGAGAGGAGAGGCGGGAAACGCCTGCCTCTCCTTTCTTAGACCGATTCGGGGATGTGTGAAGGGGCTACTTACGGAAAAGTAGTCCCTTCACGTCTTTTTCACTTACGTTCGGCAAGCTGACGCATAAAGTTTGAAATGCTTTGCCAATTCCGAAAGGATAAAGCCGCCCGCTGCCGGAACAGCAGTCCCTTCACGTCTTTCTCACTTACGTTCGGTAAGCTGACCACAAAGATTGAAATACTTTGCAAAGAAACTGAAAGCCCGCGGTTTCAAAATCTCGCCGAGGAGACGGCGGGGTCGGGTGCGGGGATGGTGCGTGGCAAGGGCGAGGGACGGTGGGCGCAGGTGCGGACGGGTGGCGGTGCGCGGCGGTGCAAGGGACGGCGGGCGTGGGGCGGTGCGGCGCAAAGCGCATAAAGCGCACAGGGCGCGCATGGCGCAGAGATCTCCGCTTTTTTTGCCGCAACAGCGGCAAAAAAGCTATCTTTTTGCCCCTATTTTTCCCGCATTTCTTGACGGGGCAGAAAAATTACGTTATAATAGTATATGTAGAATGTATTTTGGGGCATTATGCCCTTTTGCAGGAATTATCACTTTATATTGTATTAAGAAAGGATATCTTGATCATGGCTACTAAAAAGAAAGCGGCAACGCCCGGCGCTTCTGCGGCAACGTCTCCCGAGGAGAAAAAGAAGGCGCTCGAAACCGCGATCTCTCAGCTTGAGAAGAATTTCGGCAAGGGAACAATCATGAAAATGGGCGAAAACCCCAGAATGAACGTTTCCGCAGTTTCCACAGGTTCCGTGGGACTCAATATGGCTCTCGGCGTCGGCGGCATCCCCCGCGGAAGGATCACCGAGATATACGGTCCCGAGTCCTCCGGTAAAACGACTATCGCTCTGCACTGCATTGCTGAGGTTCAGAAGCTGGGCGGCGAGGCTGCATTTATCGACGCAGAGCACGCGCTTGACCCCGTTTACGCCAAGAATCTCGGCGTCAACATAGACGATCTTCTCGTTTCGCAGCCGGACTCCGGCGAGCAGGCTCTTGAAGTCTGCGAGGCGCTTGTGCGCAGCGGCGCTATTGACATTGTAGTCATCGACTCCGTTGCGGCGCTTGTTCCCCAGGCGGAGATCGAGGGCGACATGGGCGCTTCCCACGTTGGTCTGCAGGCGCGCCTTATGTCCCAGGCTCTGAGAAAGATCTCCGGCGCGGTCGCAAAGACGAACTGCATTGTTATTTTCATCAACCAGCTGCGCGAAAAGGTGGGCGTTATGTACGGCAACCCCGAGACCACCACAGGCGGTCGCGCGCTCAAGTTCTACGCTTCCGTGCGCATTGACATCCGCAAGGGCGAAACGCTGAAGAACGGCGCCGACCCCTACGGCAACCATGTAAAGTGCAAGATAGTAAAGAACAAGGTGGCTCCCCCCTTCAAGGTTGCGGAATTTGACATTCTCTACGGCAAGGGTATTTCCAAGGCGGGCGAGATACTGGACATGGGTGTTGACTGCGGCATTATCGAAAAGAGCGGATCGTGGTTCTCCTACAACGGCGAGCGTCTCGGTCAGGGACGCGACAGCGCGAGAAATCTTATTGAGAGCGACGAGGCGCTTGCCGCTGAGCTTGAAGCCAAGATCGCTGCCGCGGGCAAAGCGGAAACAGCCGAGAACGCCGACGACGATCTTGACGAGGAAGATCTGGACATCCGCCTTCTGAACATGGATCTCGACGACGATCAGTAATAGGTAAGGTTATATGCGAGGCTCCGCCCCGCGCTCCGACATGAAGGAGTGTGTATATGTGGGGCGCTGCCCCACACCCCGCTCGGGTACTTTTTTGGGAAAAAGTCCCCGAGACCCGAAAAAACCGGACTGGGGTAAAGGGAAAAGGCAAGGTGCAGCGGAAGAATGTATATCGATACAGACTTGCCGTGTATCCAAGTAATGATTTATGCGGGGCTCCGCCTCGCGCTCCGACATGAGGAGAAATGTATATGTGGGGCGCTGCCCCACACCCCGCTTAGGGTTCTTTTTTGGGAAAAAGAACCCTAAGGACCCGAAAAAACCGAAAAAGGGTAAAGGAAAAAGGCGAGGCGACGGAATGTCTGTCTGTGCGACCTTTCCGAAGCGGGGCTTGTGTTGCAAGCGCTGCGCTCCGCCTCATACCGCGCCGAAGGAAAAGGATATGTGCGCGCTGCCGCGCTCATTCACCGCACGGTGTGCGGTAAGCGGCTTTATGCCGCGTACGAACAACAAATTATCAGGGAGACCGTCGATTGAAATGCCTAAGCATTGCGTTTTCCTCCTTTCGCAACATTGCCGACGAAAAATGCGAATTTTCGGACGGTGCAAATCTGCTTTGGGGCAAAAACGCGCAGGGAAAATCGAATATTCTTGAGGGGATCTACTTTTTCGCCCGCGGGCGGTCGTTCCGCGGTGCAAAGGAAAAGGACATGATCTCCTTCGGAGAGTCTGCGGCGCGTCTTTCGCTTGACTTCAGGCGTGACGGCGACAAGGGCGCCGTCAATCTCTCGGCTTATCTGCCGCAGAGCGGCAAGAAGGTACTTTGCCGCGGGGGTGCAAAGCTCTCCGGCACAAAAGAAATGATAGGCAATTTTCGCGCGGTTCTGTTCTGTCCCGCCCATCTTACGCTTGTAAGCGGCGGCCCCGCGCTGCGGCGCAATTTTCTTGATATTGCCCTCTCTCAGCTTTATCCCGCCTATCTTGACTCCCTTTCGCGCTACAACCGCGCGCTGCATCAGCGCAACGCGCTTATAAAGCAGGCTCAGAGCGCTGCGGTCGATCCCTCTCTCTGGGAGATATATGCGGATCAGCTTTCATCCCTCTCAGCCGACATTGCCTCGCGCAGGCTGTCCTACATGACAGAGCTTTCGGGCTATGTGGAGGCGCTGTTTGACAGCATGACGGTGGGCGCGGAAAAGCCCGGGCTTATATACACCACCGTACTTGAAAAAGAGCACGGCGGAGATGAAGAGATCATATCGGACGGCCGCGAGCGGCTGCGTGCTCTGCTTTGCGACAACATTCAGAGAGAGATCGCGTACGGCTCAACGCTGTACGGCGTTCACAAGGATGATTTTTCCGTAATGCTTTGCGGCAGAGAGGCAAAGCTGTATGCCTCCCAGGGGCAGCAGCGCAGTCTCGCTCTCGCCATGAAGCTTGCGGAGGGAGAAATGTCCCGCGCCGCGGGCGGTGAGTATCCCGTTTTTCTTTTGGACGATGTCCTCAGCGAGCTTGACGAGGGGCGCCGCGGCTTTGTCATATCAAAGCTTTGCGGTCGGCAGATCATCATTACATCGTGCGAGCCGGACGCACTTACGAAATATTCCGGAACATCACGTCTCATATGTGTGGAGAACGGTATGATAAAGGACGTCTGACTTTACGGCGTCTCAGAAAGGTTATATTATATGTATTACAGAATCACGGACATTAACGAAACAAGGGCGGGCATCTCCGCCGAGATCACCGCGATCGGGGATGCGGACGAGAGCGTAGTTCTGCTTTTCAAGCCGTCTCTTTGGTTTGATCTCGGGCTTTCTTCGGGAGACGAGATAGATGAGGACAAGCTTTCAGAGCTGCGGCACGCCGCGGATTTCAGCCGCGCAATCGCGCGCGCCGAGGGTATGCTGGCGTCCTCCGACTACAGCCGTCAGCGGCTCATATCCCGACTTTTGCACTACAAGCTGCCCCGTGATATCTGCGAGGAATGTGCCGACTACATGGTCGAGCACGGCTACATAAAAGAGGACGAGCAGGCGCGCCGCATTACGAAGTTTTTCTGCGTGCGAAAGCACTGGGGCAAAAAGCGTATCGCCGCCGAGCTTATGGGCAGAGGGTATGAACGGCGCGTTATATTTGCCGCGCTCGACACTGTGAGCGAGGATGAGTATTTTGACTCTCTCATGTCTCTTGTGGAGAAAAAATACGCCGAGCCCGCTGAGGGCGACGAGCGGCAGAAGCGCATTGCCGCGCTGTCCCGTCTGGGATTTTCGTTTGCGGACATAGACCGCGCTCTGCGTCAGGCAGAGGAATTATACAAGGAGAGCACCGTTTGCGATGACTGAATCACAAAGAAGTAAATACAAGGTAGGCTTCGTTTCTCTGGGATGCGCAAAGAACCTTTGCGACACAGAGGTCATGCTGCATCATCTTATGGAGGCGGGATATCAGATCACGCCCGAGGAGACCGAGGCGGACGCCGTTATTATAAACACCTGCGCGTTTATCGAAAGCGCGAAAAAAGAATCTATCGACAATATTCTCGACATAGCCTGGCTGAAAAAGCACGGCAAGCTGCGCGCACTTATAGTGACGGGCTGTCTTGCCGAGCGTTACCGTCAGCAGGTCATGGACGAGATGCCCGAGGTGGACGCCATACTTGGTGTGGGTGCCATACACAAAATAACGGAGGCGCTTGACGCGTCCCTCAGCCGCGGCGCGGGACAGGCAAAATACTGCTGTCTCGACGACAAGGAGAGCGTCTCTCTCGGCGGAGACAGGGTCATAACCACAGGCGAGGTAAGCGCGTACATCAAGATCGCCGAGGGGTGCAATAATCGCTGCACCTACTGTGCCATTCCCTCCATCCGCGGAAAACTTCGCTCCCGCAGTATTGAAGATATTGTGGCAGAGGCGAAGAACCTTAACGAAATGGGCATAAAAGAGCTTGTTGTCATTGCGCAGGACACCACCGTATACGGCAAGGATCTTTACGGAGAGTACCGTCTGCCCGAGCTTTTGCGCGCCATAACGGACGCGACGTCCATCCCGTGGATACGCATACTGTACTGCTATCCCGACAAGATCACGGACGAGCTTATTGAAGAAATGCGGACGAACAGCCGCATTGTGCACTACATAGATCTGCCCATACAGCATATAAGCGACAAGGTGCTTCGCGCCATGAACCGTCACGGCGACTCCGCCTGCATAAAGGACGCAATCGCGCGTCTGCGCGCCGCCATACCGGACATTGTCATCCGCACGACTGCCATAGTGGGCTTCCCCGGCGAGACCGAGGAGGATTTCAACGAGCTTTGCGATTTTGTCGCGGCGACGAAGTTTGAGCGTTTCGGCGCGTTCCCCTACTCCCGAGAGGAGAACACTCCCGCCGCGGAGATGCCGGATCAGATAGACGAGCAGACAAAGCAGGACCGCTACGACATTATAATGAAATGTCAGATGCGCGTAAGCGAGGAGTTCAACGAGGGACTTCTGGGCAGCACCGTTCGCGTTCTGTGCGAGGGCTTTGACCCCGTTTCGGAGTCGTATTACGGCAGAACGTACCGCGACGCCGCCGAGATCGACGGCAAAATTTGGTTTGCGTCGAAGAAAAAGGTAAACGCGGGCGATTTTGTTGACGTGCGCGTTAC
The DNA here is from genome assembly GCA_959601495.1 of uncultured Eubacteriales bacterium. Taxonomy (GTDB): domain Bacteria; phylum Bacillota; class Clostridia; order Oscillospirales; family CAG-272; genus Avispirillum. Next base: position 26,069 of record CAUGPT010000022.1, on the reverse strand, counting down.
CGACATTATGGACTACGATCTGGTCGGCGAGGCGCTGTAAAATATGATCCATGCTGCAACGCTGTTTTCGGGTTCCTCCGGAAACAGCACGCTTTTATACACTGAAAAAACCGCGGTGCTTATAGACGCGGGCCGCAGCTGCAAGGCGGTATGCACCTCTCTTGCGGCTTTGGGCAAAACGCTTTCCGACATTGACGCCGTATTTGTGACCCATGAGCACAGCGATCACATAAGCGCTTTGGATGTAATGCTGCGAAAGCGGCGTATCCCGGTGCACGTTACGGCAGCGAGTGCCGCGGAGCTTTGCAAAGATCCTGCAGCCGCGGCGTGCGCCGTCATCCACGACGCGCCGTATTTCAGCGAAGCTGTAGGCGACATGGTGATAAATGCTTTTCCTCTCCCCCACGACAGCAGATGTCATGTGGGATATGTTGCCGTCGATGCGGACGGCGACAGGGCGGGCGTTGCCACCGACATGGGGCGGATCACTCCCGAGGCTCGCTCGGCGCTTTCCGGCTGCCGACAGGTGGTGACGGAGGCAAATCACGATGTTGAGATGCTCAGGTGCGGCAGGTATCCGTATGCTTTGAAAAAGCGGATCCTTTCCGGCACGGGGCATCTTTCGAATGATGACTGCGCCGTTTGGTGCAGGCTTCTCGCCGAAGGCGGCACGCGGGCTATCATGCTCGCCCATCTGAGTCTTGACAACAACGATCCGGGCATGGCATTCGCCGCCGTGCGCCGCGAGCTTGACTCCGCCGGATTTTCGGATGTTGTTCTGAAAGTCGCTCCCCGATTCGAGCCTCTCGAGCTGTAAGAAACGGATTATGCGGGGTTTCCACCCCGCACCCCGAACCGTGGTGGGATTTATCCCACCTCGCGGACTTATTTTGGGAAAAAGTCCCCGAGACCCGAAAAAACCGAACCGGGGTAAGGGAGAGGCAAAGCAAGGCGACAGAAGATCTGTCTGCGCAGACTTTTCGCAAAGCAGGACGGCATAGATCGCCGCCCCACACCCTGCTCAAGGGGAATAGATATATGCGAGGCTCCGCCTCGCGCTCCGCTTAGGGTTCTTTTTTGGGAAAAAGAACCCTAAGAACCCGAAAAAACCGGTTAAGGGTAAAGGAAAAAGGCAAAGCAAGGCGACAGAAGGTCTGTCTGCGCAGACTTTTCGCAAAGCAGGACGGCATAGATCGCCGCCCCACACCCCGGCATTGGGAAAAGGATATATGCGAGGCTCCGCCTCGCGCTCCGCTTAGGGTTCTTTTTTGTGAAAAAGAACCCTAAGGACCCGAAAAAACCGAAAAAAGGCAAATGGAAAAGGCGAGGCAAGGCGACGGAATGTATGTCCGTGCAGATTTTTTGCAGAAGAGGACGCATAGAGCGCTGCCCCACGCCCCGCAGGGAAACGTTATTGCCGGGGCTCCGCGCCCGGCGCCCCGGCATTGGAAAAAGGGCATATGCGAGGCTCCGCCTCGCGCTCCGCTTAGGGTTCTTTTTTGGGAAAAAGAACCCTAAGAACCCGAAAAAACCGGAAAATGTTAAAGGGAAAAGACAATGCAGAGAAACAGAATGTCTGTCTGTGCGGACTTTTTGTAAGCTGTGACTGTTCACATCGCGCACCGATGTGTCCCCCACGATCCCTCAGTTTTTCGTATATTAACAAACATTTTATAAAATTCGGTAAATTCACATGATAAAAATTCGTATTATAACAGTAGGAGGACTTTCCGAGAACCACTGGAAGGCCGCCTGTGAAGAGTACAGAAAACGTCTCGGCGGCAGCCATGCGGTCACGGAAATTTGTCTCAAAGAGGCAAAGCTTCCCTCCTCTCCCTCCCCGGCGCAGATAAAAGCAGCGCTTGACGCCGAGGGTGAGCGAATACTTGAGAATATCCCTCCGCGCAGCTGCGTTTTCGCCATGTGCGTTGAGGGACGGCAGTATTCCTCCGGAGAGCTTGCGGCGCTTTTTGAGAAAAAGCTTCTGTCCGGCGCATCGGAGCTGTGCTTTATAGTCGGCTCCTCCTACGGACTTTCCGAAAAGGTGAAAGCCGCCGCGAACGTCCGTCTTTCCATGTCCGAGCTGACGTTTCCCCATCAGCTTGCCCGCGTCATGCTGTATGAAACTATCTACCGCTGCGCGGAGATAAACAAGGGTACAAAGTACCACAAATAGATCGGCGCGCCGACAGCACCCGTATTCGCATAATTCCATCGCGCCGCGCACCCAAGTGCGCCCATACTCGCAAATTTTGTCGCGCCGAGTGCCCGCCCGATGTACATCCGTATTTGCTATACTTCTGTCTCGCTGCGTCCCTCGCCCGCTGTGTGCCCGCAATCGCTGTTTTTCCGTCACGCGGCGCGCCAACGGCGCCCGTATTTAATAAACTTTTATTTCGCTATATTTTTATTCTTCCGAGACGCTCCGTGCGCTTTTGTCGGAAGCCTCAGGTGAAAAAATTGAAAAAATCCGAAATGTTTCTGATCCAACTGAAAAAGCGTTTGCCCGCCGTTCTGGTGACGGTGTTTTCGGTTGCGGCATTCGGGCTTTACTACCTCGGCGTATATGACATTTCGTTTATCGAGCGTCCCGAAAGCTGGAAGGGCAATCTGGACGCTTTTATCTCTGTTCTCGACAAGAGCTACAAAACGCCCGCCGTCCCCGATGACACAAGCGACGAGCCCGATGTTCCCGCCGACGGCGACGGCACAAAAAAGCCGGAGCGCCCCGGGAAGTCCGAGCGTCCCACCGAGCCTTCAAACGCGGTGATATACACCTTTGAGGATGTCGCCGCTCTTAAAGAGCAGGGCTACGCTCTTACCGACCGCGTATGGGACTCAAACTGCGTTTTCGGCATTCTCTCAACTGATTACGAGCTGCCGAAGAGTCTTATTTCCGGGTTGAAGACCGTTGACGCCGAGTCATTCACCTCATACGACGACGGCCGCGAGACCGAGCGCAGCGTTGTCCGCGACGTACGCGACCGCTACTCCCTCGAAATGTACATGGGCTACATCATCTACAACGACAACGGCAAGCTGTATCTCATAAATTCCGACGGCGGGATTATGACCCGCTACGACGACAGCAAGTACATCCCCGCCTACACCCGCGACACCGAAGGTCGGCCGCTTTTCTACACCCAGAACAACTACACGCTGAAGTATCCCACGTCCCAAAGTGATCCCGACGAGGACGGCAACACGGAGTGGTATGACAGCGCAAACCTGAAGGTGAGCGGAAAAACCTATTATTATCTGTCGCCGAACGGACATGATTTCATTAAATCCGACTACAATGATGCCACGGACAACAGAGGTCTGTATTTCGACTATCCGTCGTACTACGGCACGGGGGATGGCAGCACGAAGCTTGGCCGCTGGTATCTGAACACAACGAAAGTTTTCACCGATCTTGACGGCAAAACAGGCATAAAGGATCTGACAAGCTGGTGCTTTGCCGAGAAAAAGCCCGACTTTTCGCTCCTCAAATTTGACAGAAACGGCAAAAATCTCGCCGAGGAAGACGGCAAGAGCCTTTCCGAGATGTTCCCGTACAGTGCGGCGTACAGCTACACGGGCGGATACGCCACCGTCATGACCGATATAAAATGGGACTACTACCACGAAGAAGACGACGGCTACGGCACAAAGATCAACAAGTATTACGAGGTCACCTCAAACGAGCTGCGCGTTATCGACAAGGACGGCAAGATCATGTTCGATTCGCGCAAGAACTACTTCAGCGATCTGGGCTGGACCGCCAACGAGCGCTTTGTTGAGCCGCTTTCGCGCATGGAGGCATCCCTCGGCAGCTACTATTTCGACCACGGATATATGCGCCTGCGCATGCAGTCATACGACAGATACTACTTTACGGATCTTGACTCCATTTTCATCGTCTCCGACGAAGATGTGCTCGTGGATCCCCGCGGAGAGCGTTTCGCGATCCCCTCCGGCTACAAACTCATTTCCTACTCGGACGGCATTCTGCTGCTGGAAAAAGACGGGCTTTACGGATATATGAACACCTCCGGCGTTTGGATACGCGAGCCCGACATGGAGGATGCGAAGCCGTTTTTCGAGGGCGTTGCCGTATGCAAAAACAGAGAAGGCACGTACGGTGTGATCGGCACAGACGGAAAAGTTATTATCCCCTTCGACTACAGTTATATTTCCAATATGTCAAGCGGCACGATGCTCGCCTACTCTGATACCTATGGTTGGAAAATATACCAAAAAATGACAATTAACTGATCATTTCGCCGCTTTTCGCTAAACGGCAGACTATATAAGACAATAAGAGGAAAACATTTTGTCACAGTATGATTTTGATGTTGCGGTCATAGGCGCGGGACACGCGGGCATTGAGGCTGCTCTTGCCTGCGCCCGCTGCGGACTTGAGACCGCGCTGTTTACAATTAGTCTTGACGGCGTCGGCAATATGCCCTGCAACCCCTCCGTGGGCGGCAGCGGTAAGGGCCATCTTGTTTTTGAGATAGATGCTCTCGGCGGAGAGATGGGATATGCCGCTGACTGTGTGACACTGCAGTCCAGAACGCTGAATACGGGCAAGGGCGCAGCCGTGCGCTCAAAGCGCGTTCAGGCAGACCGCCGCCGCTACAGCGCGCTTATGAAGCATACTGTTGAAGAAACTCCCCGTCTTTCGCTTATCCAGAGTGAAATTACGGAAATTCTTATAGATGAGGCGGGCGGCAGAAAAGCCGTCTGCGGCGTTATGGCGTCCCCGGGCGGAGAATACCGCGCCCGCGCGGTCATCGTCTGTACGGGAACATATCTCGGAGGACTGACACATACAGGCGACGTCTGCCGTCGCTCCGGTCCCGACGGACTTTTGCCGGCGGAAGGACTGACCGCGAGCCTTGAGAAGTACGGTGTGCGCACCATGCGCTTCAAGACAGGCACTCCCCCGCGCATCCACAAAGACTCCATTGACTTTTCCGCGCTTGAGATCCAGTACGGAGAGGATAAGATCACTCCTTTTTCCGTAAGGACCGACGCCGCGCGTCTGAATTCGATAGAACAGGTTCCCTGCCACGTTGTATATACAAACGAGCGCACCCATGAGATAATCAGAGCGAACCTCGGCCGCTCTCCTTTGTACTCCGGCAAAATTCACGGCGTAGGCCCGCGCTACTGCCCCTCTATTGAGGACAAGGTGGTGCGCTTTTCCGATAAGCCCCGCCACCAGCTTTTTGTGGAGCCTATGGGTGACGGATGTGATGAGATCTACCTGCAGGGTTTTTCCTCCTCGCTGCCCGCGGACGTACAGTACGAGATGCTGCGCAGTCTGCACGGTTTTGAAGAAGCGCGCATAATGCGCTACGCGTATGCCATCGAATACGATTGCTGCGACCCCACGCAGCTTTTGCCTACCCTTGAATTCAAAGAAATAAGCGGGCTTTACGGCGCGGGTCAGTTCAACGGCTCCTCCGGATACGAGGAAGCTGCGGCGCAGGGACTTGTGGCGGGCATAAACGCCGCCGCAAAGCTGTGCGGACGTCCGCCTATGATACTTCCCCGCTATTCTTCCTATACGGGAACGCTTATCGACGATCTAGTAACAAAAGGCACGGCTGAGCCGTACCGCATCATGACCAGCCGCAGCGAATACCGTCTGCTGCTCAGACAGGACAACACAGATCTCCGCCTTACGGAGTACGGCAGACAGGCGGGACTTATTGACGACGAGCGCTACGCGCGTTTTCTTGATAAGAAAAAAGCGGAAGAAGACGAGACCGCAAGACTTTCAAAGACTGTCGTATCCCCCCGCGCGGCGAACCCCCTGCTCATATCCATGGGGCAGACGGAGATACACTCCGGCGCCACTCTCGCGGAGCTTTTGCGCCGCCCCGGAATCACCTATTCCGCCCTCGCCCCCATTGATACCGCGCGCCCGCGGCTGGACGACGGCGTGACAGAGACCGTGGAGACGGAGATAAAATACGCGGGCTACATTTCCCGCCAGCTTTCGGATGCGGAGAAGCAGAAAAAGCTTGAGACACGCCGCCTGCCGGATGATATTGACTACACTAAAATTAAGGGCCTTCGCCTTGAGGCTGCGCAGAAGCTGCAGGCCGTCCGCCCCGCCTCCATCGGACAGGCGGCGCGCATTTCCGGAGTTAACCCCGCGGATATATCAGTGCTTGTCATATATCTGTCCATGAAGCCAAAGGATTAAGCCGACTTGCGATTGTTTCACGTGAAACAATCAGATCAGCCGCGCTCGGCGAATGTTTCACGTGAAACATCTCAAAACACGCCGACTTCGGATGTTTCACGTGAAACATTTACAGTTATACGGATATAATATGATCAAATACCGTTGAATGGAGAAAAATATGAGTAAATACAGAAAAAGCAGAGTAAACGATGCGGTGGCGCTGGAGCTGTCCTCCATACTCCGTGAAGTCAAGGACCCGCGCATATCGTCCGCGCTGATAACGGTGACGGGCGCGGATGTAACTGCGGATTTCAAATACGCGAAGATCTACTATTCGGTGCTGGGCATCGACGACGATCCCGAGAGCGCCAAGGAGATAAGCCGCGGGCTTCGCAGCGCCGCAGGCTTTATCCGCACGCAGCTCGCGCACAGGCTCAACCTGCGCATGACTCCCGAACTTACTTTCATTGCGGACGATTCCATGCGTCGCGGCGTTGACATAGCGGCAAAGATCAACCGCCTTGAGTTCAGCGACGACGGCGAGTCGGACGGCAGAAGCGAGGGCGCGGACAATACGGACGGGAGCGACAGAGAATGAGCGCCGACAACGTAAAAAGGCTGTCCGCCGACGACATTGCCGATATACTCACGGATACCGGCGACAGCGGGAAAAGTCTGCTGATATTTTTCCACAAAAGTCCCGACGGAGACGCCGTAGGCAGCGCCTTTGCGCTGAAGCTCATATGCTCATCGCTCGGCATACGCGCAAAGTGCGCCTGCTGCGACGAGCCCGCGCCCTATCTGAGATTTTTATACTCGGGGCAGACAGAGACGAAATACAAAGACGGCGAAGAGAACGATTTCGATGTTCTCTGCTCCGTAGACACGGCTTCCCCCGTACAGTTGGGAACTCTGTCACGCCTCAGCGAGCGGATAGATTTTATGGTAGACCATCACGGCCTCGGAGCCCCCTATGCTCCAGTATACCTTGAGTCGGATTATTCCGCCTGCGGCGAGCTTATATATAAGGTGTATTGCTGCCTTGCGGCGCGCGGTAAGCTGCAACGAAGCGCCGAGATCGCCCGCCGACTTTTCGCGGCAATTTCCGCCGACACCGGCTCTTTCAAGTATTCGAATACCACTCCGGACACACTTCGCACAGCGGCGGAGCTCATGCGGGAGATAAATGATGCGGCAGACGGCGGAAAAAACTGCGCGGAGATAAGCCGAATTCTGCATGACAGCAAAACGCTCGGCGCGCTTCGGGCAGAGGCGGCGGCTATTGAGAATCTGCGCTTCGCCGCGGGCGGCGAAGTGGCGTATGTTGTTTTTACAGCCGACATGATGGAGCGCAGAGGTCTCTGCGAGGATGATCTCGGCGCGCTTATAGATCTGCCGCGCAGTATAGAAGGCGTTGCGGCAGGTTTTACGGTAAAGCAGACTCTGACGGACAGAAATGTATTCAGAGTTTCGACCCGCTCAAACACCGATCTTAACGTCGCGGATATATGCAGAAAGCTTGGCGGCGGCGGTCACGTAAAGGCTGCCGGAGCGACGATAACCGCAGAGAGTCCGGAAGCGGCGTGCAAAGCGGTCATCGACCTGTTTGAAGAGGCGCTGGCATCGGACAGCGGCAAAAAAACCGAAAACAACGAGGTAAATGTATGAGCCGCAGCGACAACGGCAGCACCGTTTCCGGCGTTATAATAGTAAATAAACACAGCGGTGTTACAAGTCACAAATTAGTACAAATTATACGTCGTTTGTACAACACTCGCAAGGTAGGGCATACAGGCACCCTTGATCCCATGGCTACGGGCGTTCTTCCCGTTCTTATCGGCAGAGCTGTAAAGGCATCGGATTTTCTGTGCGCCGAGGATAAGGAGTACGTCGCGGAGATGACCCTGGGTATCACCACGGACACTGAAGATATAACCGGCGAGGTGCTGACAAAAAGCGACAGCATTCCGGATGAGGCGGCGGTCATGACGGCTTGCCGCGGCTTTGTGGGCGAGATATCGCAGATACCCCCCATGTACAGCGCCATAAAAATAGACGGGCGCAAGCTTGTTGACATTGCGCGCAGCGGCGAAACGGTCGAACGCAAGGCGCGAAAGGTCACAATAAGCTCAATAGACTGCGAAAGAGTCTCCGACACCGTGTACAGACTGCGCGTAAGGTGCTCAAAAGGCACTTACATCAGAACACTGTGCGCCGACATAGGCGCGTCGCTGGGCTGCGGCGCGGTCATGAGCAGCCTTTGCCGCACGCGCTCGGGAAACTTCACCGTTGACGAAGCGCATACCATGGAAGAGCTTGAGAGCATGACGCCCGAGCAGCTTGAAGCTATAGTGACACCTGTGGAGAACCTGTTTTCGGACCTTGCGGCGGTCGAAGTGAACGATTTCTATTTAAAGCTTATAAAAGGCGGCACGGAGCTTTATCAGAAAAAGCTGCACACGGATCTCAGCGACGGCGAGCTCGTGCGCATCCGCCACGACTCAAGATTTGTGGCGCTGGGGCGAGTAACGGAGTTCCCCGACGGCTCGGCGGTAAAACCGGTGAAGCTGTTTGAGCTCTGAGATAATACAGAATATTTGCAGAGAGGCAAAAAATGAAAAATACAGACGAAAGCATAAAATTCGAAGAATTCCGTAAGCTGTGCGGCGGCTCCCGCAGCGTGCGCTCGTTCAAAAGAGAAAATATCGAAAAAGAAACGCTCGAAAAGCTTTGCGATCTGTGCAGATACACACCGTCGACGGCAAATCTGCAGGCGCTGAAACTTCGCCCCGTGTGCGAGGCGGGCGAGACAGCATCGGTATTTGCCGCCACAAAATGGGCGGGGTATATAAAGGAAGAAAAGCTGCCTCCCGAGGGACATGAGCCCGCGGCATATATAATAATATGCTGCGACAGGGAGATAGCGCCGAACGTTGTGCCCTTCTACAAGGACACGGGCATATGCGCGCAGACCGTTATGCTTGGCGCAAGGGCTCTGGGACTGGGCGGATGCATGATAGGCTCCTTTGATGCAGAGAAAATAAAGGCTGCGCTTAGGCTCCCGCAGCAGTATGAGATAACGCTTGTGCTGGCGCTGGGCGTGCCGGACGAGGCGCCGGAGATAGTGAACGCCGAGAGCGGCGATATAAAATACTTCCGCCGCGGCGGGCAGCATTTTGTACCGAAACGAGCTCTTGAGGAGATAATCATTCGATAAAGTCAAGATCATGATTATATATGGGGCTTCGCCCCATGCCCCGACATGAGGGAAGGTATATATGCGGGGTTTCACCCCGCACCCTGACTTAGGGTTCTTTTTTGGGAAAAAGAACCCTAAGGACCCGAAAAAACCGAACCGGATAAGGTATAGACTATCAAATGGAGATAGCGAACAAGGCTGCCGACGGCAGCCTTGTTTTACGTTTTGCAAAGCAATTCAAACTTTGTGGTCAACTTTTCAAACGTAAGTGAGAAAGACGTGAAGGGACTACTTTTCCGTAAGCAGCCCCTTCACACATCCCCGACCACTGGAGCAAAAGCGGTCGAGCTGTCGCCCGCTTTTCTCCGAGCAAAAGCGGTCGAGCTATCGCCCGCTTTTCTCCGAGCAAATTTGTGCGAGCTGTCGCACGCATTTCTCCGTGCAATGAGGGCAAGCCCTCATCTGCACCCGAAAGGAGAGTCGGGAGACGCCCTCCTCTCCTCTCTTGGAAATCTCACCTCACCACCTCGGCGGTTGGAGCGAGTTTAAGAACAAAGCGACTGCTCCAAGCCCGAGAGATTCGACGAATTGGCTATAGCGTAATTTATAGACACGATTGACATTTCACTTGCTAAAGTGAACAACGCCGCTCCCATAGACAGCAGAAGCAAGCTCGAAAGACGAGCTCGCTTCGTTTTGTTCCGCTGCTGTTTTTTGAAACTGCAAACTTTTAGTTTCTCTACTTCGTCGGAGAAACAGTAAGAACAGTTTGCGCTAAACAAATAACAAGGCTGCCGACGGCAGCCTTGTTCGCTATCTATGCTTGATAGTCTATACCTTATCCGGTTCGGTTTTTTCGGGTTCTTAGGGATCTTTTTCCCAAAAAAGATCCCTAAGTGGGGCATGGGGCGAAGCCCCATAATAACCGTTTCCCCATACATATTCCTTATATCCGCGAATGATCACTCTTCTTCGGAGTCAGTCTCGTCGTTGGCATCGGCGACATCCGCGATGTCCGATGCCTCGGTGATAGCCTCGTCGTCCGGATCGGGCACTGAGAGAGCAGCCTCGTCGGAAATTTCGACTTCCTTCTCCTCGGGACGGGCAACCGCAAGCGACACTATGCGGCTGTCATCGGGCACGCGCATAACGCGAACGCCCTTGGATTTTGTCGAGCCGACGGTGCGTATATCCTCAACTCTGATACGCTTCAGCATTCCGCTTGCGGTGATCATGACAACATCGTCGTCGCTGTCCGCAATGACAATGCCCGCAAGAGGTGCGCCCGCCTTTTCAACATCGTGGCAGTAAACGCCGGTATTGGGACGTCTCATGCAGCTGAAGCTGTCAAAGCTTGTGCGCTTGCCGAGACCGTTCTCGGTGATGGTAACAAGCATGTGATGCTTCTGCCACTCCTCATCGCGGTCGATAAGCGCGGCGCCGATGATATAATCACCGTCAAATTTGAATTTGATTGCCGTAACGCCGCGACTCGTTCTGCCCACGGTGCGCACATCATCCTCGCTGTAGCGGGAACCGCGTCCCAGATGAGTAGCGATAAACACATCCTTGTTGCCGTCGGAAACGTCCGCGAATATCAGCTCGTCGCCCTCGTCAAGGTTGATGGCGATCTTACCGCCGCGGCGCTGATACTCGTACTCGGAAAGGGGCGTTTTCTTTATAACGCCTTCTCTCGTGACCATTATAAGGAACTTATCCTCATCAAAACCGGAAACGGGGACGATAGCAGTCACCTTTTCGCCGGGTTCGATCTCGATAATGTTCACTATATTCGATCCCTTTGCGCCGCGGGACGCTTCGGGGATGCGGTATGCCTTTTTAGCGAATATCTTGCCCTTGTTCGTAAACATAAGCAGAATGGCATGGCTGTCGGAAACAACTATCTTTTCCGTAACGTCCTCTTCCTTCATGGAAAGTCCGCTCTTGCCCTGCGCACCGCGTCCCTGGGCGTTGTACTCGCTTACTCTCTGGCGCTTGATATATCCCGCACCGGTCATGGTGATAACGCATGAGTGACGCTCGATAAGATCCTCAAGATCGATTTCGTCGTGAGCCTCAACGATCTCCGTTCTGCGCGCGTCGCCGAACTTGCGGCGAATTTCAAGCAGCTCGTCCTTGATGATGCCCTTTATCTTTTCCTCGTCGGCAAGGATAGCGCGAAGCTCGACAACCTTGGCTTCAAGCTCGGCAAGCCTTTCCTCGATCTTCTGTCTTTCAAGACCGGAGAGACGGCCGAGAGGCATTGTGACGATAGCCTGCGCCTGCTCGTCGGAAAGACCCGCGTTGTCTGAAGCCGCAAAAGCCATAAGTCCCTCGCGGGTGCCGATATCGGCATCAGCGGTGCCGTCGCCCGTAAAGCGCGCCATCAGGTTTTCCTTGGCGGTGGGGGTGTCGGGGCTCTTTCTGATTATTGAAATGACCTCGTCGATATTGTCAATGGCAATTTTGTAGCCTTCGTATATATGCGCGTCATGCAGCGCGTTTTTCAGATCGAACTGAGTGCGGCGTGTGATAACGCTTTCCTGATGCTCGATGTAGCACTGCAAAACTTCCTTAAGCGAAAGTATCTTCGGCTCGCCGTTTTTCAGCGCGAGCATATTTATGGCGCACGTATCCTGAAGCTGGCTGTATTTGTAAAGCTGATTGAGGATTATCTCAAGATTTGCGTCGCGGCGGCACTCTATAACAATGCGCATGCCGTGACGACCGGATTCGTCGCGGATACCCGTGATACCTTCGACTCTCTTGTCGCGCACCAGATTTGCAATGGACTCAACGAGCATTGCCTTGTTGACCTGATAAGGTATCTCCGTGACAATAATTCTGTGCTTGTCTTCCTCGATATTCGCCTTTGCGCGAACCATAACGCGTCCGCGGCCCGTCTCATACGCTTGACGTATGCCGCCGAGACCGTATACCGTTGCGGCGGTAGGAAAATCGGGGCCCTTTATATACTGCATAAGCTCCGCGGTATCAGCCTCGGGATTATCCATAAGGTGGATAGTGCCGTCAATGACCTCGGAAAGGTTGTGCGGAGGGATATTCGTCGCCATACCGACCGCAATACCCACGGATCCGTTTACAAGAAGGTTGGGGAAACGGGAGGGCAGAACGGTAGGCTCTCTGCGCCTGTTGTCGAAGTTTGGCATGAACTCCACAACTTCTTTTTCGATATCCCTCATCATTTCGGTGGATATCTTTGAAAGGCGCGCCTCGGTATAACGGTAAGCAGCCGCGCCGTCGCCGTCAACGGAGCCGAAGTTTCCGTGACCCTCAATGAGGGGATAGCGCAGAGAAAAGTCCTGCGCCATTCTTACCATTGATCCGTACACAGCGGAGTCGCCGTGGGGATGATAACGTCCCAGCACGTCGCCGACGGTAGTCGCGGATTTGCGGAAAGGCTTGTCATAGGTGAGGTGATCCTCATACATGGCGTAAAGTATACGCCTCTGACCCGGCTTCATACCGTCGCGCACATCGGGCAGCGCACGGCTGATAATTACGGACATGGAGTATTCAAGAAAGGACTTTCTGACCTCCTTGTCCATGTCTACCGGCGATATTTTCTGATCGGGAAATTCAATATTGCTATTCTCGTCCACAGTTTTTACCCCGCTTTGGATTTATATATGTGTTGTTCTCTTTTATTTACTCATATGTCTTGACGCGGCGCTTGCGGCGAGCGTCATGGAAATGTCGCCGTCACGGCCTCCAACAATGTGCTCGTAAACAAACGCGGCAAGAAAGCAGTCGCCCGCTCCCTTGAAATTTTTAACGTCGCATTTCACACTCTGGCACATAAAGCTGCCTTCGCGCCCCGCGTAAACGCTGCCGTCCTCGCCGAGGGTCAAAAGCACCCCGCATTCCTCGTTGCGGTAGTATTCAAGAGCGGCGCGAACGGCGTCTATCCGCTTGTCCTCTCCGCTGCCGGAAAGACGCTTTCCGGAAAGGGCGAAAAACTCATCCTCGTTGGGAGAGATGATATCCGGCGTCGCCTCGACCGCGCATCTCAGAGCCTCTTCGTCGCAGTCCACTATGCAGAACGCGCCCGCTCCTTTTGCGATAGACACGAGCTTACGTACATATTCCGGAGAAATTCCCGGTGGGATGCTGCCGGATATTATGACGCAGCGCTCATCCGGAGAGTTAAGCTCCGCTTTGTACATCCCCGTAAATTCGCGCACCTTTTCCTCGCTTACAAACATGCCCGGCTCGTTTATCTGGGTCTGCACGCCGTCTTTGTCGATTATGGCTGTATTTCGGCGAAGCGATGAGTCGAGTATCGGACCCATAACGTTCAGCCCCTCTTTTCGAAGGGAGGCGAAAAGCTCTCCGCCGCCGTCGCAGAACGTAAGGCAGACCGATTCCTCCGAAAGGTACTTCAGCTCTCTCGAAACGTTTATTCCCTTGCCGTTGTACGAGACCTCCGGTACGGGAACACGGTTAAGCTTTCCCGCCTCAAAGGAAATATCCGTTTTGTAGTTAACGTCTATGCACGGGTTCAGTGTTACGGTGATTATCTTCATCAGATGTCTATATTTTCGGCAAAGCGCGCGTTTTTCTCAATAAACTCACGTCTGGGCTCGACCTTGTCGCCCATGAGCAGCGAAAATGCCTCGTCGCAGGCGACCGCGTCGTTCATGTCAACGCGCAGAAGCGTTCTCTTTTCGGGATCCATGGTAGTCTCCCAAAGCTGGATAGCGTCCATCTCACCGAGACCTTTGTATCTGTCGGCAACCGCCTTGTCGCCCATGCGCGCCATAATAGCGTCTCTCTGCGCGTCGGAATACGCATATTCCTGCTGCTTGCCGGTATATACCTTGTAAAGCGGCGGCTGCGCAAGAAATACGTGTCCGTCCTCTATAAGCTGTCTCATGTGACGGAAGAAGAACGTGAGCAGCAGCACTCTGATGTGAGAGCCGTCCACATCGGCATCCGCCATAATGATTATCTTGCCGTATCTCAGCTTCGCAATATCGAAGTTGTCGCCGATACCGCAGCCAAGCGCCTGGATGATAGGCGTTATGGAGGGATTTGAATATACCTTGTCGAGGCGGGATTTTTCAACGTTCAGAACCTTACCTCTCAGAGGAAGTATAGCCTGGAAACGGCTGTCGCGTCCGCTCTTTGCGCTTCCTCCTGCGGAGTCTCCCTCTACGAGATATATTTCTGTAAATTCCACTCTCTTGTCGTTGCAGTCCGCAAGCTTTCCGGGCAGGGTGCTGACCTCAAGCACATTTTTTCTTGAGGATTCTCTTGCTTTTCTGGCAGCTTCTCTCGCTCTGTTTGCGGCAAGAGCTTTTTCTATAATGGTCTTTGCCGTTGCGGGATTTTCCTCAAAATACTCTTCAAGCTTTTTGGAAACTATGTTGTCCACGATACCGCGAACTTCGGAATTTCCCAGCTTTGCCTTTGTCTGCGACTCGAACTGCGCGTCCGGCAGCTTTACGGAAACCACGGCGCAAAGTCCCTCGCGGCAGTCCTCGCCGCTGAGAGCCTTGTCTTTTTCTTTCAGTATGTTTTTGCTTCTCGCATAGTTGTTGATGGCTCTTGTGAGAGCGGTCTTGAAGCCTACCTCATGAGTACCGCCGTCAACCGTCGCCATATTGTTTGCGAATGTAACGATGACCTCGTTATAGGAATCGTTATACTGCATTGCCACTTCTGCGGTAATATCACCCTTCTGCGCCTTCATGTAAATGACGTCGGGGTGGATAAGCTCGCAGTGCTTGTTTTCGTTGAGATATTCCACGAAAGAGCGTATGCCGCCCTCGTACATAAGATCCTCTTCGGGGGCGTTGCCGTTCTCGTCAAGGCTTTCTTCTCTTTCGTCGCGCAGCGCTATGCGAACGCCGGCATTAAGAAACGTCTGCTCGCGCATACGCTTGAGAAGAGTCTCATAGTCAAAATGGGTGTCCTCGAAAATGGTCGCGTCGGGCATAAATCGGACATACAGGCCATGACGGTCTCCGCAGTCTCCCTCGCACTTGAAGGGACGAACGGTCTTTCCCTTTTCAAAGCGCATGGTGTATCTTTTGCCCTCGTAGCAGTTGTCCACTTCCATCCACTCGGAAAGAGCGTTAACAACGGACGCGCCCACGCCGTGCAGACCGCCGGAAATCTTATATCCCTGGCCGCCGAACTTGCCGCCTGCATGAAGAATTGTAAATACGACTTCAAGGGTCGGTATTCCCATTTTATGATGTATCTGACTGGGCACGCCGCGTCCGTTATCCTGAACGGCAACGGAACCGTCGGAAAGTATGGTCACCTCAATCTTGTCGCAGTAGCCCGCCATTGCCTCGTCTATGGAGTTATCTACAATCTCGTAGACAAGGTGGTGCAGACCGCCGAGAGAGGTAGTACCGATATACATTCCGGGACGTTTTCTTACTGCCTCAAGTCCCTCAAGCACCTGTATCTGATTTTCATCATATACCTGTGTGTTTTTTTCTTCAGCCATTTTTTCTACCGATCCTTCTTATAATTAAACTGTGTAAATTCTTTGTTTTCAGCCGCCGCTCTGCCGGCAAGACCCTTTGAGGATATGTGAGAGTATACAGTGCGTGCTCCGCCCTCTCCGTCGTCGCATACAACGACGGATCGCGGGATCTCAAATCCCGTAAGAATGGATCTGCCCTCTTTTTCGCTTTTTTTAAGAAAGTCTTTTGTAATGCTTGTGTTTTTTCTGTCGTCGATGTTGATTATGGCAATAACATCATTCTGCAAAACTCTTACGTTTTCCCCGAGATGCAGAAACGACAGTCTGTTTTTTTCGCCGTAAAAGCTCATTTTTAAAAATTTTTCCGCCGCCCCTTCGGGGCGGAAAAAAATCTCCCGTTTTCTTTTTCCGAAAGCATTATGCTTTCGGGATAGGGTATTTTCCTTTTGCCGCATAATGCGGCAATTATCTGGAGTTCATTCTCGTGGGCATGATAAAGAAAGTATAATTCACTTTTTCTTTTTCGTCTCCCTCTGCCCTGTCGCTGTCACCGTTTTCAACGGTCATGCCCATGAGAGGTCCGTTCAGGCTTATTTTCACCGTCTCAGCGTCATCCGCAGCCTTCAGCGCGTCTATGAGATAGCGGCAGTTGAAGGCTATCACAAGCGGCTCTCCCGTCATGGCGCAGGGCACCTCTTCATAAACGCTGCCTCCCGCTGAAACGGAGGATATTTTCAAAACGTTTTCTTCAAATTCAAGTTTTATATATGTTTTCGAAGTGCTGCCGCCCAGTTTGTCTTCCGTAACGATGGAAGCTCTCTCGCAAGCCTCGCAGAACGATCTTGTATTTATGAAAACTTCTCTTTCAAACTTTTCGGGAATAACTCTTTTGTAGTTCATATATTCGCTGTCGATAAGACGCGAAAAATACGTGTACTCGCCGATCTTAAAAATAACGTGCTTGCGCGCGAGAGAAACTGTTATCTCTTCCTCGCTGTCGTGCACCATGCGCATGATCTCAAAAAGGATCTTTCCGGGCACGATAAACTGCGCGTCCGGCGCGGAAGTATCGTCAAGAGCGTATTCGGAGAAAGCAAAACGGTTACCGTCGCAGCCGATGCATTTCATTATTCCGCTTTCGATCGTAAAGTAAACGCCGTTAAAAATAGGCTTCTGCGCGTTCTGAGCAATGGAAAAAGCGGATTTTGCGATAAGGCTTTTGAAAACGTGCTGGGTCACTGTGTAGTTTCTGTCACCGGAAAGCAGCGGCAGAGAGGGAAAACCTTCTCCGTCCATGGAGCCTATCTCAAAATAGCTCTGACCGCAGGTGATCTTTGCCCTGTTTCTCTCGTCAATGTCAACGGTGATGCTGCCCTGGGGCATACTTCTAACTATCTGAAGAATTTTCTGTCCGTTGATTATAAATTTTCCCTCGCTCATTATCTCGGCGGGGATAGTAGTGCGAAAGCCCTTTTCCATATCGTAGGATGTGATGCGGCAGGTGCCGTCACCGTCACCGGGGCATTCGAAAAGTATTCCTTCTATAGAAGCTATAGTATTTCTTGCGGGAGCAATGGACGCAGCGGGTCCTATTGCCGAAAGAAGTGTATCTCTGTCAAAAATTACTTTCATGGCTATGTCCTTTCTCTCTTTGTCGATATAAAGTAAATAATATATATAATATATAAAAAGAAGCAGTTGGAGTAGGGTCGTTTGAAAATATGCAAAAGTCCCGCTTTCCCCGAAATACGGGGAAAAAACGTATTTTATTTTTCAAATTTTTTCTTTGGATTTCAAAGGAAAACCGATTTAATAATGGCTTTGTTTCTGAAATTTACCTCTGAAAAATCCATCTTCGGAAAACAAAGTTTTCAAATTTTGAAAAGTAGTTGTTGAAAAAGAAAAATCAGTAAAATACGCCGTATTTTTCAAAAGACTATCGATTTTTGTTTTCAAATGCAAAACAGAGCTTTTCCGAAAGAAAAATGAAGTGTGAAAAACGAAATCAAATGAGTTTTCAACATACTTTTCACAATGTATTGAAAACATTTTCAAAACTCTTGTTTTTCAAAAGTGAGTCAGCTGTTTTTGACCTCCGCGATGATCTCCTGCACTTCGTTATTCAGCTTATCGTCAACGTTAATCTCTTTTTCGATGGACGCTATATTTGAATGGACCGTTGAATAATCACGGTTCATCATACGCCCTATCCCGGGAAGAGACAGCCCCAGCACGTTCTTTATAACGTACATGGCAACGTTTCTGGCGGTTTTGATATTCTTTACCCGGCTTTTGCCCAGAATATCTTCAACGGAAACGTCGTATTTTCTCGCAGTTACCTCAAGAATTGTATCGACTGTCTCGGCAACGGGCTTGTTTTCCCTGAAATATTCGGGAATGGAGGATTTCACCATTTCAAGAGTGATGGGCTTTCCCGAAATAAGGGATACGGCGCCTATCTTTTTGATGGCTCCCTCTATCTCACGGACATTGGAGTTGAGCCTTTCGGCAAGAAAGGTTATAACGTCCGTGGGCATATTTATGTTGTTTTTCTCAGCCTTTTTGCGCAGTATTGCGAGACGCAGCTCATATTCCGGCGGCTGAACGTCTATGATCATGCCCTGAGAAAAGCGGGTCTTTATGCGCTCCTCAAGAGTGTACATTTCTCTCGGCGGACGGTCGCTTGTAACTACGATCTGCTTGTTTGCCTCGCGCAGGGCGTCAAATGTGTGGAAGAATTCCTCCTGCGTTGCCGCCTTGCCGGATATAAACTGAATATCGTCTATCATGAGCATATCGGCTCTGCGGTATTTCGCTTTGAAATCCGCCATTTTCTTTTTCGCCATGCAGTCAAGCATTTCGTTGAGAAAATCTTCGCTTTTGATGCAGATTATGACCGTGGAAGGAAATTTTCTCAGAATCTCGTTGGCGATAGCGTACATGAGGTGAGTTTTTCCCAGTCCCGACGGACCGTATATGAAAAGGGGATTGTAGCCGTGAGACCCGTGGGGATCGTCGGCGACGGCTTTGCAGCAGGAATACGCCATTTTGTTGGAAGAGCCCACTACAAAGTTATCAAATGTATAAAGGGGATTTATATATGACGCGGCGGGCACGAAGTCGCTGTCGCCCGGCTCGGGACGGGGGATGCATGACTCTCTGAGCCGCTCCTCTATCTCAGGCGGAACGGGATAGTAAAGAGAATCCTGCGGATTGTCGCAGATGACCTCCACCTCGCACTCGTCGTTGTCCAGAGCCTCGCGCACGCTGTCAACGAGAAAATTCTCGTAACGCTTCATAATAATGTTGCGCGCCAGCGCCTTCGGCGTCGAGATAACGGCGCTTTTTTCATCAAGATACACAAGGCTCAGATCGGAAAACCAGGTGTTGAACGCGTGGGACGACATCTTTCCCTCGGTTTTGTCCTTAAGGGTGTCGAATATCGACCTCCAGAACATATTCAGTTCTTCTTCAGACATATTGCTCACGCCACTTCACCGGCCTTTCCGAAATTTACAATATATAATATATATCCACCAAACATTATAACATAAAATAAAATCATTTTCAAGGGAATTTTGAAAAAGACTTTTCGTTTTTTGCGCTGAGGACGCACTGTTTTGAAAAATAGCTTTTTGCCGCTTGTTTTGACAAAAAACATAAAAACCGAAATAAACGCCCTTATAAATGAAAAACGCCGACGAAACAAAATTCGCGGCGTTTTATTAAAAATATAAAAACAGAAGAAATATCAATCCGCCATGGAGCCGGAAATTTTGAAATTTTCAAAGCCCGACTGTCTCAGGACCTCGTACACCGCAACCGCTGCGGCATTGGAAAGATTAAGGCAGCGGCTGCCCCGCAGCATGGGTATACGGACGCACTTCTCTTCGTTTTCGTAAAGAAAGGCTTCGTCAAGACCCTTTGTTTCTTTTCCGAACATGAGAAAAACGGGGGAGGGATATTTTATATCCGTATACGCTCTCGGCGCTTTGGAGGAAAAGCAGAAAAAAGGGTACTTTCCGCATTTCGACATAAAATCTTCAAGGGAGTCGTAGTAAAATATATCAAGGCTGTGCCAGTAGTCAAGGCCTGCGCGCCTCAGCTTTGCGTCGTCGACAGTAAAGCCCATGGGTCCCACAAGGTGAAGGGCTGCGCCCGTAACGGCGCAGGTGCGGGCAATATTTCCGGTGTTCTGGGGTATTTCCGGCTCAACGAGAACTATGTTTATGCTGTTCACAATAATATCCTCCGGCAAAAATCTTCTAAAAGTATAGCACCCCCGAAAAACAATGTCTACCTTATTTACATAAAAATTAACATAAACTATTTGATTTACGCACGAGTTGTGATACAATAACAAGATAGAAAGGTATATCAAGCGATATAATAAGGAGGAATTTTGATGAGCATTATCACAAAAATATTCGGAACATACAGTGATCATCAAATTAAAAAGATCATTCCCACCGTTAATAAAATAGAGGCTCTCGCGGATAAATACAAGGCTATGAGCGACGGCGAAATGCGGGAGATGACGGACAAGTTCCGCGAGGAGCTCCGCGGCGGCAAAACTCTTGACGACATTCTGCCCGAGGCATACGCTCTTGTAAGAGAGGCGGCGGACAGAGTGCTGGGCAAGCGGCCTTTCCGCGTGCAGCTCATGTGCGGAATACTTCTGCATCAGGGCAGAATAGCCGAAATGAAAACAGGTGAGGGCAAAACGCTTGTCGCGGTGCTTCCCTCATACCTCAACGCGCTTGAGGGCAAGGGCGTGCATATCGTCACCGTAAACGAATACCTGGCGAGAATGGGTCAGGAGGAGATGGGCAGAGTACACGATTTTCTCGGCCTCTCCACCGGTCTTGTTATCCATGACCAGACAAAGGAAGAAAAAAGAGCGGCGTATGCCTGCGATATAACATACGGTACCAACAACGAGTTCGGATTTGACTATCTGAGAGACAACATGGTCACCTACAAGGAGGACATGGTTCAGAGAGGGCACAATTTCGCCATCGTGGACGAGGTGGACTCCATACTTATCGACGAGGCGAGAACTCCGCTTATCATATCGGGCCACGGCTCCAAGGTGGACGATCTGTACGGCCGCGCCGATCAGCTTGTGAGAAAAATGTCCCGCTTTGTCATAAAAGAGCTTGACGACAAGGTGGAGCACGACGATATCACGCAGGACTATATCGTTGACGAAAAGGCGAAGAGCTGCACCCTGACCGCAAACGGCATCAAAAAGGCGGAAGAGTTTTTCGGAATCGAAAACCTTTCCGATCCCGAAAACGCCGACATTTCACACCACATCTATCAGGCTATGCGTGCCCACGGTATCATGAAGCTTGATACGGACTACGTTATAAAGAACGGCGAGGTCATGATAGTCGATACCTTTACGGGTCGTATCATGCCCGGACGCCGCTATTCCGACGGTCTGCACCAGGCGATAGAGGCAAAAGAGGGCGTGGAGATACAGAGAGAAAACCGCACGATCGCCACCATCACATTCCAGAACTACTTCAGAATGTACACAAAGCTCTCCGGTATGACGGGTACCGCCCTTTCCGAGGAGGACGAGTTCAGAGAAATTTATAATCTGGACTGCGTTGAGGTGCCCACAAACAAGCCCATGATCCGTGTGGACCACAGCGACGTTGTGTACACCACCGTTGCCGGCAAGGAAAGAGCCGTAATAGAGCAGATAAAGGAGTGCCACGCAAAGGGACAGCCTGTGCTTGTAGGTACGGTATCCGTCGAAAAATCGGAGATACTTTCGAGAAAGCTGCGCGCGGCGGGCATTCCCCATAACGTACTGAATGCTAAATACCACGAAAAAGAGGCGGAGATAGTTGCCCAGGCGGGTAAATACGGCGCCGTTACCATTTCCACCAACATGGCGGGCCGAGGCACCGACATACTGCTGGGCGGCAACGCCGAATTTCTCGCAAAGGTGAAAATGAGACAGGAGGGCTATGAGGAAGAGACGATAATGCTCGCCACAGGCTCATCCCAGTCCGTATCCGAAGAAGTTTTCGCGGCGCGCGAGCATTACCGCGAGCTGTACAACGAATATCAGAAAGAAATAAAGCCCGAGGCACAGAAGGTCTGCGAGGCTGGCGGTCTGTTCGTTATCGGCACCGAGCGCCACGACGCGCGCCGTATAGATAACCAGCTGCGCGGCCGAAGCGGACGTCAGGGTGACCCCGGTGAGTCCAGATTTTATCTCTCTCTCGAGGACGACCTTATGAGACTGTTCGGCAGCGAGAGAATACTCAGCCTTGTCAGCCGCATGGGTATTTCGGAGAACGATCCCATAGACGCGAAAATTCTGTCGAACTCCATCGAAAGCGCGCAGAAGCGCCTTGAGGATCAGAACTTTGAAAGACGTAAAAACGTCCTTGCCTACGACGATGTAATGAACCAGCAGCGCACCGTCATATACAAACAGCGCCAGGAGGTGCTGGAGGGTGAAAATCTCCGCGACAAGATGATCTCAATGATCCGCTCCACCATATCCGACGCGGTCGATCAGTACCTGCACGAGGAGGACATGAGCCTCTGGGACACCGTAGGACTCAGGCAGAAATATCAGGGACTTATAACGAGAGAGGACGATTTCAAAGACCTTTCCGGCTCCGCTCACGAGGAGAGGGAGAAGATCCGCGAGGAGCTTATCCGCCGCGCGATGGACCTCTATACGGAAAAAGAGCAGAAGGTGTTCGGCGAGGAGGTCTTCCGCGAGGTAGAGCGCAGCGTGCTTCTGCGCAATGTTGACCAGAAGTGGATGGATCACCTTGAGGCAATGGATTCTCTCATGGAGACCATAGGACTTCAGGCATACGCTCAGCGTAACCCCATAAGCGAATACCGCATCGCGGGCAGCGATCTGTTCGACGAAATGGTGACCATGATCCGCGACGATACGGTAAGAATGCTGCTTTCCGTTATCCCCCGTCCCCAGGCGATACGCCGCGAGCAGATAGCGAAGCCCGTAAGCGAGGGATTCGCGGGCGCGGGCGACGGAACGCTCAAAAAGAGACCCGTTGTGAAAAAGGCTGCCGAAAAGGTGGGCCGCAACGATCCCTGTCCCTGCGGCAGCGGCAAAAAATATAAAAAGTGCTGCGGCAGAGGCACCGTCTCCGACGACGAGTAAGCGCCGCGGCTGCAGTAAGAAAAAATGAAAACAAAAACAAAAAAAGACCCCTTCGGTCTTGCCCTTTTGTGGGTGGGTGCGCTGTTTCTGGTAAACCCGCTTATAAATATCGTTGATATTCTGCCGGATGCTGCAGGCTATATTCTAATGGCGCTTGGGCTCGGAAAAATTTCGGCGATGAACTCTTTTTTCAAAAGCGCGCGGCGAGGCTTTCTCATACTCTGCGCCGTGTCGGTCGTAAAGCTTTTCTTCGTTGCGGGGCTGGGCACTTCGTCCGACTCGTACAAGCTGCTCATGACTTTCTCTTTTGCAGTTGTCGAGGCGATATTCTTTCTTCCTGCCGCATCAAACCTGTATGAGGGCTTTACCTGGCTCGGCACCCGCTGCGGCGCGAGCGGCACCGATGCCGTCGGGGTTTCAAAAAACAAAACGCGCCCCGTATCCATTGTTCGCCGAATGACGTATGCAGCGTTTTTCGTGCGTGCCGCAGGCTCCGTTTTGCCTGTGCTTCCCGCCGTCACCATGACGGGAGTTACATATTTCCCCGGCGCGCATACCGCTGATTGGACGCTGCTCACGCCGCTTCTCTATGTTGTATCGTGGATAGCGGGGCTCGCCGTCGGCGCTGTGTGGATAGTTTATTTCGCAAAGTACATTCGCGGCGTAACGGGAAGCAGCACACAGGCTCTCGGGATGCTGTACGGTCGGTATGAAAACGAATATCTGGCGGACGCGCCCGCGCGCGCTGCCGACAGAATGAAGATTGCGTCGTATCTTCTCATAATCGCAGCTCCTTTTACCCTTGATATGTATGTTGACGGAGTCAACATTTTCCCCAACGCGATCTGCGCCGCGCTGTTTCTTTCGGTGTTTGTATTTCTCAGACGCGACGGCGGAAAGCTTTGTCCCGCGGGCATTGCGGCGTCGGCTGTCTGGGCGGCTGTCTCTCTTTTCGGAGAATATCTGCAGATAGCGTTCCGCGCGGAGAACTACAAGCCGAAAAGCGCGGCACTGGGTATCGGCAAGGCGCCGCATATGTATCTTATAATTGAAATTTCCGCATTTATCGAAGCGGCGGTGTTTGCGATATGCGTCCTTCTTATGCTGCTTGTTCTTAAACGCGCGCTTATGTCCCACTCAAAGCTCATAGGCGGCACGGCGGAGAACGCTTCCGTAAAGCTTTTGTATCTGCCGGCGTCATTTTGGTTTGTATCGGCGCTTTCCGCGGCGGCGCTTACCGTACTGCTCAAATATTTCCCACAGTACTGGCTCATAAACGGACTTATTTCGGCGGCGCTGACCGTTGTTTCGGTGCTCACCGCCGGTGATTTCAAAGAAAGAATATATTCCCGCGCGGCTCTGCGCGGGGCGATAACCGAAAGGAATCAGAAATAAATGAAAAAGACAGACATCGGGCGCACGGCGCGGCGCCTTGTATCGCTGGCGCTTGCCGCCGTATTCTGCGTTCTGCCTCTTGCTTCCTGCAAAAAGGGCGACGCGAAGTCGGACGATGACGACAAGGTGTACACCGCGGGCGACATTGCCATGAGTACGGAAAACTTCACCATATCCCGTGCAGAGGTGTCATATATATTCTACCAGAACTACAACGAGTTTGTAAACAACAACTCCGAAACGGTAAATATGTACAATATAGATACAAATTCGTCGCTTAAAACACAGGAATATCATGACGGGATCACCTGGTTCAGATATTTTGCGGATGCGACTGTTGATTACATGAAGTTTGTGCTCGTATTCTGCGAGGCGGCGCGCGCCGACGGTCTCACGCTTGACAGCGACGACAAGGAGGCCATAAACAAGGCGGTCTCGTCCTACGGCGAATATGCCGAGAGGTACGGATACACTGTGGAGGGGCTTTTTGAAAAGACCTTCAACGCCGATGTGAACGAGCAGGTCCTGCGCGAATATCTCGAAAAGGATGCTCTGGCGCACAAATACTACTACGATCTTCTCTCGTCGTACGAGTACAGCGACAGCGAGATGGAAGCCTTTGTTGAGGAAAATCCCTACAGGTTCAAGAGCATAGGCTATATATATTACACCTTTGACGAGGACAACGACGAAGGCGCGAAAGAGTCTGCCGCGCAGCTTGCCGCCATAAACGATGCCGAGCAGTTCAAGGCGTACATAGAAAACTATGCCGAAAACGAGCATCCGGGCGACGAGGTCTTTTCCATTGACAAGTACACGGTGAAATACGCGGCTCGAAACGAGTACAGCGATTTCAGCAAGTGGGCGTTCGACGGCGCGCATGCGGGCGAGACGTACACGGTGACAAACGATGTTGACGGAACGTACAGCGTATATCTGCTCGTATCCGAGCCTTCGATACAGGAGTACAGGACAAGAGATTTCAGGTTTATAAAGGAATATGTGAGCGGTCATCCCAGCTATCAGAAAACGCTTGAGTATGTAAACGGGCTTCTTGACACGTGGAAAGAGGGCGAGGCAACGGAAGACAGCTTTGCCGCCCTTGCGGACACGTACAACAAGGCGGCGGACAACGAGCTCGGCGGCGGTTTGTACATGAACGCGTCGAAATCCGACACGACCCTGCCCGAGGAGCTTAAGCAGTGGCTGTATGAGGACGGCAGAGCCGCGGGCGACACGACCGTCGTTAAGGGCGACGCGTACTACATGGCGGTGTACTATATCGGCGAGGACGAGGTGCAGTGGAAGCTTCTTGCAAAGCAGGGGCTTAACGAAAAGAACTATCAGGAGGACTACGAAAAGCTCAGCGAAAAGTACGCCGTAACTACGGACGACGCTGTGATAAACTCCCTCGACGCATAAGGGAGAGAGGATATATGCGGGGGATACGTTATCGGCGGGGCTGATCGCCCCGCAGGGAGAACGATTTCGCGGGGCTCCGCGCCCCGCAGGGGATACGGACTTCGCGGGGCTCCGCGCCCCGCCCCCCCGACGTGGGGGATAGGAATATGTGGGGCTTCGCCCCATACCCCGACACGAGGGAAAGGTATATATGCGAGGCTCCGCCTCGCGCTCCGACCGTGCGGTTGTTTATATGCGGGGT
>CAUGPT010000021.1:0-31651 GCA_959601495.1 uncultured Eubacteriales bacterium | reverse complement strand
GGGCGGCTACTGCCGGGACAGTAGCCCCCTCACATCTTTTACTCAAGTTCGGTAAACTGTCGATAAAGTTTGAATTGCTTTTCAATTTCGAAAAAACGAAATTCAACCGTCTGCCGCTTACGGAAAAGCAGCCCCTTCACGTCTTTCTCACTTACGTTCGACAAGCTGACTATAAAGTTTGAATTGCTTTGCCAATTTCGGTGAGCCGAAAGACGATGCCCGTCCGCAGATGTAAAACTTCGTCGGAGAGACGAACGTGCGCGGTGTGCACAACTCACCTGCGGTATTGTGCGGCAAAATATAAGGTTTGAAAACCATAAAAATTTCAAAAAAGAATTGAAATAGTATTCACTTCTTCAATTCTTTATGTTAGAATAAGATAAAGCCCCAAAACGGGGCAAACAGATTGCGAAAGGCACGGCAAAAACCATGATAAAACCTCTTCCCCTTATTCTTGATACCGACATCGGCAGCGATATTGACGACTCTTGGGCGCTCGCCATGATTCTCAAAAGCCCTGAGCTTGATCTTAGGCTTGTCACAACCACAGGCTACAATATTCCTTACCAGACCCGCGTTGCCGCAAAGCTTCTGGAGTGCGGCGGACGCACGGATGTAAAGCTCGCGCCCGGCAGAGGCGGTGAGCCCGCGCTGGACGCGGTCGAAGAGTGGCTTGACGGTTACGATATAAGCACTTATCCGAATCTTATGGATAACGCTGTTGACGCCATGATCGACACTGTTATGAATTCCGATGAAAAGATCACGATCCTGTGCATCGGATGCTTCAAAAACCTTGCGGACGCATACGAAAAATGTCCGGAAATTACGAAAAACAGCCGTCTTGTAGTCATCGGCGGAAATATATATAACGGCGCTTTTAAGGGCTGGCATCCCGATCTCGGCGGCGAGTGGAATATCCGCTGCGACCTTGACGCATGGCGGCGCGGCATCGAGAATACCGACTGGGAGGTCGAGCTTCTTCCTTTGGATGTTTCCGGCGGAGTCCTGCTCGACACGCCGTATTTTGAGCGCATCCGTAAAGCCGGCGAGACAGATAGACTCATCGGCGAGCTTGTAAAGAGCAATGACGTGTGGTTCAAGGCTCAGCACTGGGACTATCACGGCCCCACATCGCCTCTTTTTGATACTGTAGGCGTTTATGCCTGCATAATTCACGAGAACCTGAACTACCAAGAGCTTCCCATATACGCAAACGACAAGTCCGTTTCGCTTATTGACCCCGTGCGAGGCAAGATGATGAATGTTGCCATCACATGGGATGACAAAGAGAAGTTCTACAGGTTTTTGACAGCACGCCTTTGCGGAGAAATATGATTTTAAATGCGGCGGCGCCGAAAAATCGGCGCCGCCGCATTTGAAATAGTTCTGTGCTTCATGTGCACAAATTATGAATGGTAAAGTTGTGGATATTGCCGATAATTTGTGAAATTCCTTTTTTTGCTTGCGATGGCTGGGCATTTTTGATATAATGAATGTCCAAAGAAAAGCAGACGGAGGTCATTATGAAAAAAATTATTGCGATTCTGCTTTGCGCCGCAACGCTTATAAGCGCTGCCTGCGTTTCCGCCGGCGCGGTGGTCTTTAATTCAAAAACCGCTTTGAAGCGCGGAGATTTGAATGACGACGGAATGGTAAACGCATTGGACGTATATCTTCTGAGGTCTTCTTTGGTAGGTTTTCCTACGGAGTACAATCACTTAGCGGCGGATTTTGACGGAAACCAAAGTGAAGACGCAGTTGATGTTTACTATCTCAGAAACATAATTGTCGGTATAGATCTGCTCGGCAATACCGGCACACAGAT
Organism: uncultured Eubacteriales bacterium; assembly: GCA_959601495.1. Taxonomy (GTDB): domain Bacteria; phylum Bacillota; class Clostridia; order Oscillospirales; family CAG-272; genus Avispirillum. The sequence goes on along the minus strand of CAUGPT010000021.1, from coordinate 29,823 downwards.
CCAGCGTATCCTGATCGGAAAGACCGAGATAGCCGATTTTGAAATATCCGTTCCCGAGAACGCAAGCGAAAACAATACGTATGCCGCAGATGAACTCCGGAAGTACATAAAGCTCGCCCGCGGAGTTGAGCTGCCCATAACGGTAGATTCCGAGGCGGATCACAAAATCGTGATCGCTCCCGACAGCACTGGCACTCTCGGTGACGAGGGCGTTGATATTCTTGTTGAGAACGGAAGCGTATATATCACCGGCGGCACGAAGAGAGGCTGTCTGTACGGCGTATACGAATTTCTTGAGAGATTTGTTGGTTGGGTGTTTATAAACGCGGAAAATGAGTTTATAAACGAAAATGAAGTGATTTCCGTTGCGGACGGTGAGCATTACCGTCATATACCCAGGGTCGCCGACCGCGACAGCCAGACATATTCGTACAGCCCCTATGTTTACGATAAGGACGGCAATTCTTATTATAAGCAGAACAGCATCACCGCGGCTGTTAAACTGAAGACCTCAAGCATCAAAAACCGAGGCGAAATAGAGGGCAGCGCCAAGTTCGGCTACGGTGTCGGCTATGTAGGCGGCGCGCATTCCGTTGCCGACTATTATCCCGGTATCGACAATCAGAGCGTCTTCTGCTTTACCGATACGGAACACGAGGATGTCGTTATTAAAAACGTACTTGCCAAAATCAAAAAGGTTCTGGCAAAGGGAGACCTCTGTGACAGAATTTCCGTGGCTCCCATGGATAACTATAAATACTGCTCCTGCCGTCCGTGCCGCAAATTGTACAGAAAGCACGAAAGCTTTATGGGACCGCAGCTTACCTTTGTAAACAACGTTGCCGCTGCTGTCGCGCAGGAATACCCCGATGTGCATGTATTGACGACCGCATATCAGTATACAAGAAAGCCCCCCAAGGATCTTGTTCCCGCCGAAAATGTTGATATACTGTATTGCTGGGCGGGATGCAACAATCATCCTCTTGACGGCTCCAAGTGCTATGAGGAGGGCAACCGCTTCCGCTACAACAATATAAAGGAAAACAAGTATTTCGAAACATGGTGCGAAATAACCAAAGGTAAGATCTACTGCTGGATATACGCAACTTCGTATTCCGCTCCGCTCGCGCAGGCGTCTCTTCTTCCCGAGATGCGCGAAGGCATCCGCTATCTTGCGGATCACGGCGTGTACGGAATATACTGCGAGGGCTACTACCGCACGAGCGACAATTTCAAAGACGGCAACTGCTTTGATCTTTTGCTTATGTATATGTTCATACGCTGTCAGTGGGATCCGGATATGACCGACGAGGAATTTGAAGCATACGAAAACGAGTTCCTCTATGCTTACTACGGGGACGGCTGGGAAAGCGTGCGCAGATACATTGACATGAACGGCGAGTCCACCGAGGAAGTCGGCTGCTGGGCAAACAACTGTGATATCATATTCGACACAATGAGTATGGATTATTACGCTGAGCACGCAGAGGAGATATACGATCTCATGGACGAAGCCATGGCGGGCGCGAAGAACGAGGAGCAGCTTAACAGAGTTCAGCATCTGGCTGCAAGCGCGTACTGGATGTGCCTGTGCTCCACCGCCGATGTTCTTGACAGCGGCACAGACGCAGAAAAGGCAGCGTACGGCGAGCGCTATGCTACGCTGTTCAACTGGATGACATCGCTTAATATCGTCAACCTTGACGACGGTAACGGCAATTTCAATCCCAACGATCCGACCGTGATGGATCCTTACAAGTGGACGGGTATCAGTGTTTACCACAGCACAAGGTCCGTAAAGGATGATACCGAGGAAAAGTGGAAGACATATTGATCTTAGTGTTGTTTCACGACACGCCGGCGTCTTTGACAGCCTGCGGCTGATGTGAGAACGAATGAACGACATATAAGAAAACACGGTGCGAAGGATATTCGCACCGTGTTTTTTTCATATGCGGGTAAGAACTAACTGTCGTGTGCGGCACAAGGAAAATAGCGATGCAATGCCGCGGATGCGGCACGCAACGCTGCCCGCCGCATGAGTGAGCGACGGTGCTGCCGTACCGGTAAAAGCAGCAATCGTGAATTACAAAAGGCGCAAAAACAACGCCGCAGGGTGCACAAATCGTGCACCCTGCGGCGTTTGTTTGCCTTTGCCCGCCGGACAAAACTCTGTCCGGCGGGCGTCACTCTTAGCTTTGCGGGTATTTGAGTATTATATCAAAGACCCTTCTTGCTTCTTTCCATATGCTCAAGCTCTGTCTCGTTTATCGTGCAGACTCTGCCGGGCAGGGGGAGAAGCTTTTCGCTTATAACGTCGATAATACCGTCAGCCTGAGGGAAGAAGTACTTCTCAAACTCAAAGGCGGGGGTTATCCAGTTGCGGGAGCCGAAGACTGCCGGAGGAGCATCGAGGTAGTCAAACGCCATCTCTGCAATGTTGGAAGCCATGTCGCGCATGATGCTTCCGCGGTCGCAGGCGTCGCCTACGATAACGATGCGTCCCGTCTTCTTAACGCTCTCTATGACCTTTTCATAGTTGAAGGGAACGATGGAGCGCGCGTCGATGATCTCTGCGGAGATGCCGTACTCTTTCTGCAGCTTGTCGGCAGCTTCCATTGCACGGTAGAGAACTGCACCGATTGTCAGGATCGTAACGTCCTTACCTTCGCGCTTAACGTCGGGCTCGCCGAAGGGAACCTCGTAGCTCTCGGCGGGAACTCCGCCTGCGTGGAATTCTTCGCCCTTGTCGTAAATTCTCTGGCTTTCAAAGAATATAACGGGGTCGGTGCCGTTCAGCGCCGCTGCCATAAGTCCCTTTGCGTCGTAAGGGGTCGCGGGGAAGCATACTTTCAGTCCGGGGATGTGAGCGCAGAGCGCCGTCCAGTCCTGGCTGTGCTGTGCGCCGTACTTGGAGCCGACGGAAACACGGACCACAACGGGCATTTTGAGAATGCCTGCGGACATGGACTGCCATTTTGAAAGCTGGTTGAATATTTCGTCGCCCGCGCAGCCAATAAAGTCCGCGTACATAAGCTCAACGATAGCGCGTCCGCCTGCCATTGCGTAGCCGACGGAGGAGCCGACAATCGCGGCCTCGGAAATGGGAGCGTTGAAGAAACGGTGATAGGGAAGAGCCTCGGTGAGTCCGCGGTATACCGCAAACGCGCCGCCCCAGTCACGGTTGTCCTCGCCGTACGCGATGAGGGTGGGATCTTCGTAGAACTTATCGTATATAGCCTCAAAGAGACCGTCGCGGATACCGTACTGTTTTATCTTGGGCAGGGGCTTGCCGGATTCGTCAAATGCCCAGCGGCTGCGCTGTGCGAGCTGTTTTACTCTCGGGTTATCCTCTTTGGGTGCAAGCACTTCGGGCTCGCGGGTGGGATCCATTGACGGAACGTGTCCGTTGGAGAACATGATGGAGGAGATCATATCCGGAGTTTTGTCAAGATCCATTCTGGGGGAGATGTCAAGATCGGTCGCGAGAGCGCAGATCTTTGTAACTCTCTTTATGATGCTTTCCTCAATTGCGGCGAACTCTTCGTCCGTTGCAATGCCGCCCTCTACCATCTTTTTGCGATATGCTGCGATGGGGCAGAAGTTTGTCCATTCTTCTATTTCCTCGGCGCTTCTGTATGTGGAGGAGTCGGAGGGGGAATGTCCGCTTACGCGGTATGTTGCGACCTCAAGCAGCGCGGGACCCTTGCCCTCTGTGAGCAGCTTTTTCTTGCGGGTCGTAGCGTCGATAACTGCGAGAGGATCGTATCCGTTGACCTTTTCGGCGTGCAGCATTTCGGGGTTGAAGCCTGCGCCCAGACGTGCGGCAACATCCCAGCCCATGGTCTCGCCTCTTGTCTGACCGCCCATGCCGTAGAAGTTGTTGAACACGTTGAACAGAATAGGCATACCGCCGTCGTCGTACTTGCCGTCCATGCCCCACAGCTTTGTGATCTGGTCCATGGTGGACATATTGATAGCCTCAAGCACGGGGCCGCGGCCGAGAGCGCCGTCGCCGGAGTTGGCGATAACGATGCCCTTTTTGTGGTTAGATCTCTTATAAAGAGCGGCGCCAAGAGCAACGGGAGCCGCGCCGCCTACGATCGCGTTGTTGGGGAAAATTCCGAAGGGGATGAAGAATGCGTGCATGGATCCGCCGAGACCGCGGTTGAAGCCCGTGGTGCGGGCAAATATCTCGGCAAGCGCGCCGTAAAGCAGAAAGTCTATCGCAAGGTCCTTGACGTCGCCCTTCTTCTCCTGGCGCTCTTCGACAACGCGCAGGATGTTTCCGCCCAGAAACTCTTTCATGATGTCGTAAAGCTCGGTATCATCCAGCTTATAGATGGAGGAAAGACCTTTGGCGAGAATTTCGCCGTGGCTGCGGTGCGAGCCGAAGGTAAAGTCGTTGATGTCAAGGCAGTATGCCTGACCGACTGCGCTTGCTTCCTGACCGATGGAAAGGTGCGCGGGGCCGGGGTTGTGATATTCAACGCCGTTGTATACGCTTTTTGTCTTTATCTCGTTGAGCATTGTCTCAAACTCACGGATAATGCGCATATCGCGGTAAATGCGGAGAAAATCTTCTTTGGTGTAAAGCTTCTTTTCCTGCGCCAGAGTTTTGGAGTACTGGCACAGCGGGATTTTGTCAAATGTGAGATAGCCCTTTTCAAAGGCTTTTTCGGGGCTTATGTATTGGCTCTTAGGCATAACGGAAATCTCCTTTTCGTATTATATTCGAAATTGTTTTTCAGATGGTGAACATGGCTTCTCTGATGACCTCGCACACGGTGGGGTGCGGGAACACGAGACGCTTTACGTCGCTGACTCTCTTCTCCCCTGCGACCATTGCGGCAGCACCGTATATGATCTCGGAGGCATACGAGCCTATCATGTGTACTCCGATGATAGTGCCGTGGTCGTCGTCGGTAATGATCTTCACGATACCGTCGCCGCCCTCAACTTCGGCAACGTATCTGCCGCTGTATCTGAGACTCAGCGTATGCTCGGATGCGTTTATGCCGAGCTTTTTCGCGCTTTCAAGCGTTTCGCCCACAGTGCCGACCTCCGGCTTTGTGTATATGACCGCGGGGATAGCGCGGTAGTCGACGGCGTCGCGGCGGCCCATCATGTCGTTTATGCAGGCTTCGCCCTCGCGGTATGCGGTGTGCGCCAGCATGCTGCGGCCGTTAACGTCGCCCGCCGCCCATATGCCGGGCACGGAGGTGCGTCCGCACTCGGTGACCTTTATCGCGCCGCGCTCCGTGAGAACGCCGACACTCTCAAGACCGATGCCCGCGGTTCTTGCGCGTCTGCCGGTGCTTACAAGCACCGCGTCGCAGTCAAGACCGTGTACTTCGTCGCCGAGCTTATATTCAAGATGTCCCGCACCGTATTTGCCGCTGACTTTTGAAACGCCTGCGCCGAGAATGAACTTTATGCCCTTTTTCTCAAGGTTTTTCTTGAGAATTTCGGAAATTTCGCGGTCGGTGGGACCTGCGATCTTGTCAAGCATTTCGATAACGGTGACCTCAGAGCCTACCGTTCTGAAATACGATGCCGTCTCAAGGCCTATAACTCCGCCGCCTATAACGCACAGATGCTTCGGCACGACTCTGAGATCGAGAATTTCGCGGTTCGTCATTGCGAGTCCGTCCGAAACGGCTTCTCTCAGCCCGGGGATCGGGGGGACCGAGGCTTCGCTGCCCGTGCAGATAAGAAGACGCCGTGCGGTGTAGTCCGTATCTTTTGCGCTGACGGTAAAGCCCTCTGCGCATTTGCCTTTTATAACGGCTGAGGCATCTATGACCTCAACTTTTGCCGCGCGCATTTTCGCGCCTACGCCGCCTACAAGTGTCTTTACGACCTTGTCTTTTCTGTCAACCACCTTGGCGTGGTCAATGGACGCGCCGGAAACGCTTACGCCGAAAGCGTCGCCGTGCAGCGCGCTTTCGTATATCTTTGCGGAATTGAGCAGCGTTTTTGTGGGTATGCAGCCTTCGTTGAGGCAAACGCCGCCGAGGGCGCGCTCCTCAAACAAAAGCGTTTTCAGTCCCTCATGTGCGGCACGCTCTGCCGCATTGTATCCGGCGGGACCGCCGCCGAGAATTATCAGATCGTATGTCATATTCCGCCTCACTTTGCCAGCAGCAGGCTGAAGTTTTCAAGGGCGGTGCACAAAGCCTTCAAAAACTTTGCTGCGGGTGCGCCGTCTACCGCTCTGTGATCGAATGTAAGAGAGAGACCCATTGCAGGGTAAATGCTGCCGTCGGCACGCAGCCTGTTAACGGTCGCGCAAACGCCGAGGATAGCTACCTGCGGGGGATTTATAACGGGGGTAAAGCTTTCGATGCCGAGACTGCCGAGGTTTGTAACGGTAAAGCTTCCGCCTGACATTTCGTCGGGCGTGAGGGAGGCGTCTCTTGCTTTTGCGGCTGCCGCTTTGTCGGCTGCGGCGATCTTTGCGAGGGACATTGTGTCCGCCGCGAATATCGTGGGTACGAGAAGTCCGCGGTCCGTGTCGACTGCGAGACCGATGTTCGCGTGCTTGTAGAGACGCATTGTGTTATCGGTAAGCGTCGCGTTTATCTGCGGAAAATCGGGCAGCACGCGGGATACCGCGTACATCACCATATCGTTTATGGATATTTTTCCGAGACCCATATCTTCCGCTCCAGCCTTCAGCGCCTTGCGGTACTCCATAAGTGCCGTTGCGTCAAAGGAAGCGTTGAGCGTAAGCTGAGCCATCTCGGAAAGAGAAGCGTGCATGGAGCGGGCGATCGCGCGGCGAACGCCGGACATGGGCACTTCCTCGTACTCTGCAGCGATATTTGCCGCAGCATTTGCAGCTGCTTCTTCTGCCGCTTTTTCGGGAGCCGCGATCTTTCCTGCAAGAAAATCTTCAACTGCGGCAACGGTTCCCACCGCTCCGCGGTCAAGAGCCGCGTTGATGTCGCGCTCGATAATACGTCCGTGGGGGCCTGTAGCGCCCACTGCCGTCATATCTACTCCGGTTTTCAGCGCAAGGTTTTTCGCTCTGGGTGAAATCTTCACTCTGCCGCCCTCGGCGATGCCTTCAGCCGCCGCTGCGGGCGCTGCCGCTGCGGGCTGCGCTGCTGCCGCTGCGGGCTCTGCCGCCTTTTCGGGAGCGCTTTCCTTTTCCTCTGCTGCCGCGGGGGCACCAAGGGAGGAAACATCCTCTCCGGCTTCTCCTATAAAGCAGACCGTTTCAAGACAGGGAACAACGTCGCCCTCTTCAAACAGTATCTTCAGAAGTGTGCCGGAAAACAGAGATTTTTCGTCAAATGCGGATTTGTCGGTTTCGTAAGAGAAAAGAACATCTCCCTCGTTTACCGTATCTCCGACTTTTTTATGCCACGTCGTTATAATGCATGATTCAACGCTCTGACCCTGGCGGGGCATAATTACGGGATTTGCCAAAATCATCATTCCTTTCAGTATGTATTATTTATTTTTGATTTTCTTCTTTTGAAATATCTATGACCCTGACTTCCGCGGCGTCGGCTTTCGCCGCAAGGGAGGCGGGAAGGGGCGCGTCGCATATAAGGCAGTCCACATCGGAAAGTGTGCAGAACGTGTACGGCAGGCTTCTGTCCGCCTTTGATATGTCCATGAGCATTATCACATATCTTGCCTTTGCAACGACTGCGCGCTTCAGTTCGCACTCGTTATAATTGCCGCCGGTAAAGCCGCTTGCCTCGGAAAGCCCGGAGGGGCAGAGCACGGCGGTGTCTATGTTTATTTCGGACAGGTATCGCATTGCCTGCAGTCCCGATACGGACTGATAGTCATGGTCGAGTCTGCCGCCCACAAGGTTCACCGCGGGCTGACCTATGCGGCAAAGCTCAAGCGCCGTTACGGGGCTTGTGGTCGTGAACGTAAACCGCTCGTTGGGTATAAACTGCACAGCCTGCTGCACAGTCGAGCCGGAATCGAGAAATATGGATCTGCCGACCTCAAGCATTTCGGCGGCTTTTCTGGCAATGCTTATTTTTGAATGTACGTTTTCGTTGAGTCTGCTTGCGTACGCCTCGTCCGAGGATTCTGTAATAAACCGCATGCTGCGCGCGCCTCCGCGCACTTTTATGGCTTCTCCGCGGCTTTCGAGAAAATCTATGTCGCGGCGAACCGTCATCTGCGAAACGTCGGGAAACATGGCGAAAAGCTCTTCGTATGAAACAAAAGCTTTTTCCGTCAGAAGCGAGCGTATCTGCGCTCTTCTGTCCTTAAACACCTGAGAGAGACCTCCTTTCCTCGTCCTTCATATTAAATTATACTTCCGCGCGGCGGCAATGTCAACATAATTAACACGAAAAGTGTGAATTTTCACATATTTATGTGAAAATAAACGGATTTTGAGATCATTCTTTTCATCAGGCGAAAAAATACGGCAAAATATGTTAAAACTAACAGAAAAGTATCATAGTACAAATTGACTTTTGAGCGCTTTCCATGTATACTACAAATAAAGAAATTTTAAGACCAAAAGAAAGGCAGGTCGGATAAATGTCTCATATAAAAGGCATTTCTGTCCCGCACAGAAAAAATACCGCCGAGTCCGTCCCGGTGCGTATGCCTGCGCCGAAGATCGCTTACTATCCCATGACGCAGCATATAGGCGCCCCGGCGACACCGACGGTAAAAAAAGGAGACGCTGTATGCGTCGGCACGCTTATAGGCGAGGCGGCGGGTTTTGTTTCGTCGCCCATATATTCCGGCGTCTCGGGCACGGTAAAGTCTGTTGAAGAAACGCTTCAGCCCTCGGGCGCCGCGGCTTTGACGGTCATTGTCGAGTGCGACGGGCTCCAGACGCCGGACTCCTCCATTGCTCCGCCGGAGGTTTTTGATAAGGAGAGCTTTATTTCGGCTATCCGCGCAAGCGGCGTCGTCGGTCTCGGCGGCGCGGGCTTTCCCACATCGGTAAAGCTCGGCACAAAGGACAGCGTTAAAATAGAAATAATGGTAATAAACGGCGCGGAGTGCGAGCCGTATCTTACCGGAGACACGCGCACCATGATAGACCGCGCTGACGAGATCGCGGAGGGCATAGAGCTTTGCCGCAGGTATCTCGGTGTTGAGTCCTTCGTTATAGGTATCGAAAAAAACAAGCCGCAGTGCATAAAAAATATGCGAAAGATCGCGGCAGACCACAGCGACGTGCGCGTTGCCGTGCTGCCGTCTTCGTACCCTCAGGGCGCGGAAAAGGTCATCACCTACAACACCACGGGGCGCGTTATCGGAGAGGGAAAGCTGCCCATTGACTGCGGCGTCGCGGTCGTCAACTGCACGACACTTGCCTCCGTCGCAAGATACGTCAAAACGGGTATCCCTCTTGTGGAGAAATGCATAACCGTTGCGGGCGGCGCGGTGGCAAAGCCCGCAAACGTAACAGCCCCCATAGGAACGCCCGTCGGCGATGTGTTTGATTTCTGCGGCGGATTTTCGGGGGAGCCTGCCGAGGTTTTGTACGGCGGACCCATGATGGGTATAGCCGTCGCCGACCTCACGCTGCCCGTGCTGAAGCAGACGAACGGTCTGCTTGCGCTGAGCTATGCCGAAGCGTCGCCGAGGGCGGCGACGCCGTGCATAAGATGCGGCAGATGTACGAACGCCTGTCCCTTCGGGCTTGCGCCCGTTGCGATCGCGGCAGCAAACGACGCCGCCGATATGGAGGCGCTGAAAAAGCTCAAAGTAAATCTTTGCATGGAATGCGGCTGCTGCAGCTATGTATGTCCCGCAAAGCGTCCGCTCGTTCAGCAGAACAAGCTGGCAAAAGCGGCGCTGCGCAGCTATCAGTCAAAACAGGATAAAAAGAAAGGGGCGGAAAAATGAACAAGCTGAATGTATCTGTTTCGCCCCATATCAGAAGCGGCGTTACGACCACGGGCATAATGCTTGACGTTATCATCGCGCTTCTGCCCGCGTTTGCCGCCTCTATATGGCTGTTCGGCGCGCGCTCCCTTTATATAACCGCCATATGCGTGCTCAGCTGCGTGCTTGGCGAGCTTGCGTTTGAGCTTATTACGAAGCGGGAGCTTACCATAGGCGATCTCTCGGCGGTCGTTACCGGAATGCTTCTGGCGTTCAACCTGCCCGTCGGCATACCCGAGTGGCAGGCAGTTATCGGCAGCCTTGTTGCCATAGTTGTGGTAAAGCAGCTTTTCGGCGGTATAGGATACAATTTTGCGAATCCCGCGCTCACCGCGAGAGTCGTAATGCTTCTTTCGTTTGCCGAGAGCACGGTATTCGTATCCCCCCGCGGCGCCGATCTTACAAGCAGCGCCACCCCTCTTGCACTTATATCTCAGCAGAAATACGACGAGCTGCCGTCAATATTCAGAATGCTTATGGGGCAGAGAAGCGGCTCGCTTGGCGAGACCTGCGCCATAGCGCTTATTGCGGGCTTTGCCTATCTGCTCTGCCGCCGCGTCATAACCTGGCACACGCCCGTTATGTTTGTGGGAACGGTATTCTTGCTCACGCTGTTCACGACCGGCTTTGATATTACGGACGCCGTATATCAGGTGCTCGGCGGCGGACTTCTGCTGGGCGCAATATTCATGGCGACGGATTACAGCACAACGCCGCCCACAAAGTGGGGCAAAGTCATTTTCGGCGTCGGCTGCGGACTTATCACCTTTGCCATACGTCGCTTCGGCAGCTATCCCGAGGGCGTTTCCTTTGCCATACTGTTTATGAACCTCCTTACGCCGTATATAACAAAGCTCACGGCGAGAAAAATATTCGGAGGTGCCGCAGCATGAAAAAAGACAATCTCAAAAGCATAATAGTGCTGACGGCTATATGCCTTGTGGTATCGGCACTTCTCGCGGCTATAAACTACGTTACAAAGCCCATAATCGAAAAGAACGCTTTTCTCAAAGAAAACGCTTCTCTGGCAGAGGTGCTGCCGGGAGCAAAGGATTTTGAAGAAGCGGATATACCGTCAGACGCGGCGGAGTGCGTTACCGGTATATATAAGGAAAGCGGCGGCGCGGGATACGCCGTGACGATCTCAACGACATCTGCATATTCCGGCGCACCTATGACATTTACTCTCGGCGTCGGCACCGACGGTAAGGTGACCGGCATCGTTATGACGAACTACTCCGAAACAAAAGACTTCGGCGCGGAGTATCCCGAAAGCTATATCGGCGTCGACGCCGACAGCGCCGAGGACGTTGATCTTGTATCGGGAGTGACATATTCGTCCACCGCGTTCCGAAATGCCGTCAAAGGCGCGCTTGACGCGGTAAAGCTTGCAGAGGAGGCGGGAAAATAATGTCTGTTTGGAAAAACTTTATAAAGGGCGTTATAAAAGAAAACCCCACCCTTGTGCTGATACTCGGCACGTGCCCCACTCTTGCCATGACGGACAGCGTTTCCAAGGCGTTCGGCATGGGCATCGCGGCGACTGTCGTTCTCATCTGCTCCAACATGGCAATATCGGCGCTGAGAAACGTCATCCCCGACAAAGTGCGCATACCGTGCTATATAGTGCTCATCGCGGGCTTTGTGACCGTTGTTGAAATGGTGATGCATGCATATCTCCCCGATTTGTACGAGGCAATGGGCGTGTTTCTGTCGCTTATTGTCGTAAACTGCATAATCCTCGGCCGTGCCGAAATGTACGCTTCCAAAAACAAGGTCTTTGACTCCGCGGTGGACGCGGTCGGCATGGGCGTGGGCTTTACGCTTGCTCTTTTCTGCATGGCGAGCATAAGAGAAGTGTTCGGCGCGGGCTCGTGGATGGGTATGGAGATACCTTTTATAAAGGATCACACCGTGTCCATTCTCGTAATGTCCCCCGGCGGATTCTTCGTGTTCGGCGTGCTCATCGCCGTAGTGAATAAACTGACAAAGCGCAAAAAGCCCGCCGCTGCGGGCGGCTGCGCGGGCTGTCCCGGCGCGGCGCTCTGCCGCAAAAACGATGTAACGCCGAGAGAGGAGGAGGGAAAATAATATGTTCAAAGGACTTATTGTGATAATACTGACCTCCATAATCGTTGACAACTATGTGCTCACAAAGTTTCTGGGCATATGCCCGTTTCTCGGAGTTTCCAAAAAGGTCGGTCCCGCCTGCGGCATGGGCATTGCGGTAACGTTCGTAATGCTGCTCGCGACCGCGGCGACATATCCCATATACTACTATCTGCTTGCGCGCTTCGAGCTTGAGTATCTTGAGACGATAGTGTTCATCCTCGTTATCGCCTCGCTTGTACAGCTTGTGGAGATAATCCTCAAAAAATATATGCCCGCGCTGCATCGCTCGCTTGGTATATATCTGCCGCTTATAACCACAAACTGCGCCGTTCTGGGCGTTGCCTCCAACAATATAACCGACGGCTATAATTTTATGGAGGCAATGGCGTCATCTCTGGGCTGCGGACTGGGATTCCTTCTGGCAATGGTGCTGTTCGCCGGTGTGCGTATGCGCGTCGAGGCGGCAAACCCGCCCAAATGCTTCAGAGGCATGCCCATAACCCTTGTTTCGGCTTCCATTGTAGCTCTGACGTTCTACGGATTTCAGGGCATTATCGAAAATCTGTTTGCGTAAGGGAGGGTGAAAAATGCTTGAAGCTATTCTCATACCCGCCCTCGCGGTTACGGGCATAGGACTCATATGCGCGGCGGTGCTCGTTGCCGCGGCGAAGTTTATGAGCGTTAAGGAAAACGAGCTTGAAAAAAAGATACGCGAATGTCTGCCCGGCGCCAACTGCGGCGCCTGCGGATATTCCGGCTGCGACGGATACGCAAAGGCGCTCGCAAGCGATCCTGACGTAAAAACAAATCTGTGCATCCCCGGCGGCGACAAGGTCTCAAAGGATATATCCGATATGCTCGGAAAAGCCTTTGAGGATACGGTGGAGCAGGTCGCAACGGTGCGCTGCGGCGGCGACTGCGGTCACACGGGCAAAAAGCTTGAGTATCACGGCATAGACACCTGCGAAGCCGTAAAAATGCTTTACGGCGGAGACGGCATGTGCTCCTTCGGCTGCCTGGGCAGGGGCGACTGCGCGAGAGTCTGTCCCGAGGGCGCCATATGCGTCGAAGACGGGCTCGCGCGTGTGGATTTCAGAAAGTGCATCGGCTGCGGACTTTGCGCCACGGCGTGCCCGCAGAAGATAATCAGCATGATGCCGGACGTGAAACGTCAGGTAGTTGTTTGCTCGAACAGGGAAAAGGGCGCCGTCGCAAGAAAGAAATGCACCGCCGCCTGCATAGCCTGCGGCAAATGCGAGAAAAATTGTCCTACGGGTGCCATCGCGGTGAGCGGCAACCTTGCCGAGATCGACTACGATAAGTGCACCGACTGCGGTAAGTGTGCCGAGGTATGTCCCGTGGGCTGCATAAAGACCGCGGACTACTCCGGAAAGCACAGAATAAATGAAAAGTAAAGCCGAATGAAAAACAAAAAGCTTTTCAGAGACATAATTCTTGCTCTGTCGCTGCTTTCGATATGCGGAACGGCGGCGCTTGTAATGCGGCTTGTCTCTTCCGACGGCACAAAAGCGGTCATATACGTAGACGGCGCGGAGTACGGCAGCTGTTCTCTTGAAAAGGACGCGGAGATCGAAGTTAAGACAAAGTACGGAGAAAACACCGTGGTCATAAAAGACGGCGAGGTCTTTGTCAAAGACGCCTCGTGCCCTGATAAGATATGCGAAAAGACACATTCCGTAAGCCGCGGCGGGGAGAGTATCGTCTGCCTGCCAAACAGGATGTCCGTGCGCATAGTGTCCGAAAAAGAGTCCGTAGTCGATATTGCGGGGTGATGTTTTCATGAATATTCCGGTCAATAAGAGCGTAAAGCCCGCTCGTCTCACCCCCCGCGCCCTGTGCGTGCTCGGAATGACGGTGGCTGCGGCAATGATGCTTTCGTATGCGGAAAGCTTTATACACTTCGGGCTTGCGGGCATAAAGCCGGGGCTTGCCAATATATTTGTGATATTCATTCTGTACAGAATGGGCGCGGGATACGCCGCCACGGTATCGCTTGTGCGCTGCACCCTTACGGCACTTTTGTTCGGCAGCATTCTGAGCCTCTGGTACAGTGCCGCGGGCGCGGCGCTGAGCCTTGCGGTAATGCTGCTTTTGAAAAAAACGGACAGGTTTTCTCCGCTGGGCGTAAGCATTGCGGGCGGCGTCAGCCATAATGCGGCGCAGCTTGCGGTTGCAGTAGCCGTAACGGGAGTAAAAGAGCTCAGCTGGTATATGCCGGTGCTTGCCGTTGCCGGAACGCTTGCGGGCATAATCGTCGGCACGGCTGCGGCGCTTATGCTGAAAAAGCTTGAAAAGGTCAGAATACGCTGAAATACGGCAGACATTTTGAGGAGGACAACGTGAAAAAAGAAAACCGCGGAAAACGCATGAGTGTACGGGCGACAGTGACAGTCCTTCTGGCAGCTGCCGTCCTTATGATGAGTCTTGCTTCCGCTGCGGGTGTGGTCCTGTACTCGAGACTGTCCGTGTACGCAAAGCAGTACCGTTTTTACCTTGAGCAGCAGGATCTTCTCCAAACTCTCGCGAACTACAAAGCGACGGCGGAGGAGTATCACAGGCAGGGCGTTTTCGCATTTGCGAAAACCGAGACCGACGGCTGCAACGGATACGAAGAGGTCGTTTCGGCGGCGGATATTGCGGCTTATGTTTCCGAAAACGCCGACTACAACGATTATTGGTATTATAACAAGCTCTCGCCCGATGAACAGCTTCTTTATAAGGCGTACGAATATGCAGCCGACAACCGTATGTACTGCGTATTTGTCGATAACAATGCCGTAGATTCTTCGGCGGATTACGTAAGGGCGGCACGGTGTCTTACCCTTGACAGCGCCGTAATAGTACAGAATCTGGCGTTCGGAGCGGGCGGCGCCGCGACCTCGGACAAAATCGAGGTGGTATATGAAGATGAAAACTACGGCGACATCACCGTGGAAAAGAAAGGCTACCGCTCGACGGTCATGTGGTCATATGCCGGCAATTCGCAGGAGAAGATCGATGAAAGCGTAAAGGCTGCCCGGGCATATGTCGATGCCGCGCCGCAGTTCCCGACTCAGCTGGAGCTTGCGGAGCACCTTTACAAGGCGCTTTGCTCCGATATTACATATGAGACGGATTATTTCACTCAGGAAGACGGTCTGTATGATACACTTGTAAAACACCGCAGCCAGTGCGACGGATTTTCGAACGCTTTGGCGCTCATGTACAGGATCGCCGGCATCGAATGCGCGGAAAAGACCACATACGACCATACATGGCTCAGCTTTTGCGCCGACGGCGTCTGGTACAACGCCGACCCGACGTGCGACTGTCACTATGAGGACACGCAGAGGGCGGAAGATTTTTATTACGGATTCGGATTTTCGGACGAGTACACACGCGCGAAATTTGACTATGACTATATTGCCCCCGTGTGTACCGAAGATCTGCTTTACAAGAATATCAAAAGCGCCGCGGTCGGTGAGGATGCGGAAAACATAGATAAACTCATGGCGTCCGTCTCCGAACACGGCGGCGAGTACGGCTTTATAAAAGTCTCGAAGAAGGACTACGCTCAGGTCTACGACGGCATAATGCAGCGCTCGGACAGGATCGGCGACCGCGTACCCACAAAGATCTTTTACATTCAGGCGTGGGAATACAGAAGCTGCTACGTTATAGCCTTGTCCGATACGGAGCTGTGGCACTGAAAACTTAAATGTAAACTTTTTATGAACGCAGAATACGCTATTGCAATAGCCTGTATTATATGGTAGAATAATTAGCACGCGCAGTGCGCGATATAACACACATACGGCTTGACCGCTGCCGGTGCCGCAATGCGGCTGCAGCGCTTTCCCGTATGGTGGAAAAACCGAAGGAGGACATAAAAATGTCTGTTGTTTCAATCAAACAGCTTCTTGAGGCGGGCGTACATTTCGGTCACCACACAAGACGCTGGAACCCTAAGATGGCTGAGTACATCTTCACCGAGCGTAACGGCATCTACATCATCGACCTTCAGAAGACCATCAAGAAGTTCGAAGAAGCGTATATGTTCGTTCGCGACACTGCTGCCGCAGGCGGCAAGATCCTGTTCGTAGGTACCAAAAAGCAGGCAAGCGACGCTATCCGCGAGGAGGCTGAGCGCTGCGGTCAGTACTTTGTAAACGTTCGTTGGCTCGGCGGTATGCTCACCAACTACAAGACCATCAAGACCAGCATCGCAAGACTTCAGAACCTTGAAAAGATGCAGGCAGACGGCACATTCGATATGCTTCCCAAGAAGGAAGTTGCCGCTCTCCAGAAGGAAATGCTCACTCTCGAGCGCAACCTCGGCGGTATCAAGGAAATGGGCGGTCTTCCCGATGCGGTATTTATCGTTGACCCCAGAAAAGAGCACAATGCCGTTCTTGAGGCAAAGAAGCTCGGCATTCCCGTTGTTGCTATCGTAGATACCAACTGCGACCCCGATGATGCTGACTACGTTATCCCCGGCAACGACGACGCTATCCGCGCTATCCGTCTTATCTCCTCCGTACTTGCCGACGCAGTTATCGAGGGCAAGCAGGGCGAGCAGCTTACCGAGGACGCTGAGGCAGAAAAGACCGAGGCTGAGGAAGAAGAGGCAGCTGCCGAGTAATTCCGGCACAGCCGCGGACGGCACATATAAGCGGCCGCATCTTGATTTAACAGATAAGGAGATTATATAAAATGGCAGCTATTACAGCAAAAATGGTTTCCGAGCTCCGCGCAAAGACCAATGCCGGCATGATGGAGTGCAAAAAGGCTCTCTCCGAGGCAAACGGCGACTTTGACGAGGCAGCAAAGATCCTCCGCGAGAGAGGACTTGCAGGCGCTGCAAAGAAGGCAGGCAGAATCGCAGCAGAGGGTATTGTTGACATTATGGTAGACGGCGACAAGGCTGTTATCATCGAGGTCAATACCGAGACAGACTTTGCTACAAAGAACGAAGTATTCAAGGAATTCGTCACCGGCGTTGAAAAGGCTATCATAGCAAACAAGCCCGCTGATGTTGACGCACTTCTTGCTCTTGATTTTGAGCCCGGTCTTACCATAGACGAAAAGCTCAAGGAGATGATCGGTTCCGTTATCCGCGAGAACATGAGCATCCGCCGTTTCGCTCTTATAGAGGGCACTACCGCCACTTACGTTCACGGCGGCGGCGCCGCAGGCGTTATCGTTAAGTTCAACGCAGACGACGCTGCAAAGTCCAATGCGGGCTTCGCAGAGTTCGCAAAGAACATCGCTCTTCAGATCGCGGCAGGCAATCCCCCCTCTTACGTTACCCGTGACGAGGTTCCCGCTTCCGCTGTTGAAGAGGAGAAGCAGGTCATACTCAACACTATAAAGAACGATCCCAAGAACGCGAACAAGCCCGAGGCTATCCTTGAAAAGATGGTACAGGGCAAGATCGGCAAGTTCTATGAGAGAGTTTGCCTTGTTGACCAGGCATACGTCAAGGACGACGCTATCACCGTAGGCAAGTACATTGCCAACTGTGCAAAAGAGTTCGGCGGAAACATCTCCGTTGACAGCTTTGTTCTCTACGAGATGGGTGAAGGCCTTGAAAAGAAAGAGGATAACTTCGGTTCCGAGATCGCGGAACTGCTTAAGTAATCCAAAAGGGAAAAGTAAAAGCTCCGGCGGCTGCCGGAGCTTTTTTGCGCGTATATAAAAGCGGCATACACGAAGCGTTTCGCGTATGCCGCTTTGAGTTATATTCAGTCCTTTGCCGCACTTATAAGCGGAGAGTATTTGCGGATACGTTTGTTTGATGAGAAAATCGAGATAAGCACCGCGGCGAGAACTATTGCGACCGCTGCCTGCAGTCCGTTTCCCGGCAGATCCGCGACGGCAACTCCGCGGTCGTACAAAATCCACTCGAAAACAAAGTATCCGCCGACCATAACTGTTTCGGAAGCAATGGCGCATACAACGGTCATGACTGTTCTGACAATGGCCTTTTTATTTACGAAGCAGCGCATAAGAAGTCCGAAGCACAGCGCCACAAGTCCTTTGATGATAAAGGTGGCGGGGGCGTATACGACATACGAGAGGATAACGTCGGACAGCGCCGAGCCGACAGCGGCAGCAAGCGCTCCCCAAAGGGGACCTGCAAAGAACGCGGTGCACATGACAAGCGCGTCACCGAGGTTTGCATACCCGTTCCCCGGCAGTGGGATGGATATAAGCGTTGCCGCGCAGCAAAGCGCCGCAAGCATAGCTGATTTTACAAGAGTTTTGACGTGCCTGTTCATGAGACTGCCTCCCTATGTTTACATTTTTTATAATTATAATAGCTTGACAATCATGTGTCAAGTAATTATAATTACATTAATAGGTTGTACTGTTTTATGACCGTTTTATAGAAAATTAATCAGGAGAAAAGGCAAAAATGAAAACTATTAAAGACAGACAGGTACTTGTAGCAGCCGATTTTGCAGGCGTTGAACTGAAAAACGCAGTAGTTGAGCATCTTGAGAAGAACGGTTGGACCGTTACCGACATCGGCGTTAAAACCGTTGACGAAAAGAACCCCGAAATGTTCCACCGTATCGGTCTGCGCGTCGGCGCAAAGATCGCAGAGGGCGAGTTTGAGCGCGCGCTTCTGTTTTGCGGCACGGGTATGGGCATACATATTGCAGCGTCCAAGTGCCCCCACGTACACGCAGCAGTGGTTGAAAGCCCCCACGCGGCTCTTCGCGCCATCACCGGCAACAACGTAAACGTTCTCGCCATGGGCGGCACATGGATAGGTAAGGGCATGGGCATCGACATCGCGGACGCTTACCTTTACCACAATCTCGGCGACGGCTACGAGTGGTGGCCCAATTTCTACGAGTTCCACAAGTTTGCATATGACGAACTTGACAACTTCGACTACGAGACCTTCAAGAAGAACGGCTTCACATTCCCCGAGGCTCCCGATCTCCCGCTTGAGATGTGCGAAAAGCCCGACGAGCTTAAGAGCCTTTGATCTCCCCATAACCACATGACGGTTTGCCTCCGCAAAAACCGGCTGCTGCCGGCTTTTTGCGGAGGCTTTTTCAAAAATTGCAGAGGTGTACTTTGAGAGAGTTTGGAAGAATACCCGAAGAAGTTTTTGCCGAAGTTGAAAAATTCGGTGTGCCGAGAGGCGATATAGTCGCGGCAGCAGCATCGGACAGGGACGCGGACGGCACATATTGCGATAACTGGATACTTGTAACGGACAGAGAGATCGTGCTTGTGGGCGGTATTCAGGCGGTCGTTCCCAAAACACGGCGGCGCATGGGCGACCCGCGCCGCCTTACGGTAAAGTTTACAAAGGTCTCGGCAAAGCATGTAGACCGTACAAAGCTTTCCGACTACAGAGTGGATATTATAATGTCCGGCTGCACGCTGAGTGCACGCAGCAGCGAAACGGGAAACAGCGAGATCATAACTTTTCTCACCCGCGACAAGGAGAAAAGCATGGAAAAGCTGTGCGCCTTTCTGAACGGCGGCGAAAAAACGGGAAACGAGCATGAGAAAAAGCACCGCGCGGGCGGTGCTCCTATGGGGCGCGGCGGACCCGGCGGGGGTCCCGGCGGCGGAGACGATGAAGAGTCGGACGACGGACTGTACTGCCCGAAATGCGGAAGAAAATATCCCGATCCGAACACAAGGCTGTGCCCGCACTGTGTTAAACGTATGAGCGTTATGGCAAAGCTTATGAGCTTTGCCAAAAAGTACCGCATGAGTGTGCTTGCAACGCTTTTTACCATGGGGCTGACAGCGGCTCTCGGCGTCATATCTCCGTATATCAGCTCCCAGTTTTTCTATGATCAGGTGCTGAGCGTGGGCGGCGAGTTTTACGGGCAGGTGCTGCTTGTTATTTTCATGATCGCTGCGCTGCGGATACTGTCGCTTCTTGTCGAAATGCTTTCAAGCGTTATAACCGCAAAAGTAGTGCCGAAAATCGTATACGATCTGAAAAAGACCATATTCAATTCCATCGAAAGGCTTTCACTTTCGTACTTTACAAACCGTCATACCGGCGCGCTGATGAATCAGGTGGACTCTGACGCAAACACCATATATTGGTTTTTCGTTGACGGACTGCCTTACTTCATTGTAAATTTTATTCAGACCGTTGCGGTCGCGGTCATAATGTTCGTGATAGACTGGCGGCTGTCGCTTATAGCCGTGGCGTTCTGCCCGCTGGCGATGCTGGCTGTAAAATGGCTTTTCGGCGTAATGCATAAGCTGCGCGCCAAAAGCTACTCCGCATCGCGTTCCATGTCCGGACTTCTGTCCGATGTGCTCGGCGGTGCGAGAGTTGTAAAGGCATTTTCCAGAGAGAAGGAAGAGATCTCGCGCTTTAATGTGAAAAGCAGCGATTTTGCGCTGGCGGACAGACGCTCAAACGGCTTTGAGTCTGTTATGTTTCCGTGCGTTACGTTTATCTTTGTTATAAGCTCGGTGCTTGTGACAGGAGTCGGCGGCTGGCTTGTAATAGACGGCAGCCTTACATACGGAAAGCTTTTGTCTTTTCTCGCGTACACTTCCATGCTGTATTCTCCGCTTGTGTTCTTTGTGGATATAACTCAGTCCATGACAAGCTGCTTTAATGCCACATACCGCCTTATGGAGGTAATGGATGCAGAGCCTGAGGTCAAAGAGTGCGAAAAGCCGATAGAACTTGAAAATGTCGGCGGCAGCGTATGCTTTGAAAATGTCACCTTCGGCTACGATAAAAGCCGCAGTGTTATAAACGACGTGTCAATTGATGCCCCCGCGGGCTCGAAGATCGGTATCGTAGGGCATACGGGTGCCGGAAAATCGACAATTGCCAATCTTCTCATGCGCCTGTACGATCCCGACAAGGGACGGATACTTATAGACGGCCATGATCTCAGGGAACTGTCCTTTGACACGCTGCATAAAAATATCGCCATAGTTTCTCAGGAGTCGCATCTTATCCCGGGTACCGTACTTGACAATATCCGATATGCCGCTCCTGAGGCGACGGTAGACGACGTTGTCAGCGCGGCGAAAGCTGCCGGCGCGCACGAGTTTATAGTAAAGCTTCCGGATGGGTATATGACAAAGCTGGGCTGGGGACATAAGGAGCTTTCCGGCGGAGAGCGCCAGCGTATATCTATTGCCCGTGCTATCCTCAGAGACCCGAAGATACTTATACTTGACGAAGCTACAAGCGCTATGGACACGCGTACAGAGCGCGCAATACAGGCGTCTCTTGAAAAGCTCTGCCGCGGGCGAACGACTATTATGATAGCGCACCGTCTGTCGACTCTGCGCGACTGCGAAAAGCTGTATGTTATAGAGCACGGCAGCGTTGCCGAAAGCGGAACACACGCACAGCTCATAAGACAGAAGGGAATATATTTCAAATTGTATACGCTTCAGTATGAGGCGCTGAAAAACGCGGGAGTAGAGGAGTGATTGAAATAATGGATTCAGCAAATGAAAAAGTATCGGCACAGGCGACTGTTGCGCTGTCGGAGGCGGCGGGCATAAGCTTTCTCACACCCGAAAACTGTCGCTTTGAAAAGCGCGGAGATTTCACGGGCGCAAAGCTGTCCCCGGAGGGAGACGCAAAAGAATATGACAGAGTGTGGTTTCACCGCTCGTTTCCGTATAAGCTGCCGTGGGAGTATATATCCGTACAGGACTGTGACGGCGAGGAGATAGGACTTATACGCCGCGTTGACGATTTTCCGCCTGAGCAGCGGGAGATCATAAGGCGCGAACTCGACCGCAAGTATTACACCCCGAGAATTACGAAAATACACTCGCTTAAGGAAATGCACGGCACGTCGTTCTGGAAGTGCGATACCGATGCGGGAGAGCTTGAGTTTACGCTTCAGGACACCTCGCGCAGCATATCGGTAATAGACGGCGACAAAGCTGTCATTGTCGATGCGAACGGAAACAGATATGAAATATCCCCGATTTCGGCACTTGACAAAAAAAGCATGAGAAAGCTTGAAATTTATTTGTAATAATGAAAAACAGAAATGAAACCGTAATTGCAAAAACCGACTTCGATCTTGACCGCGGCTGCGGCAAAACACCGCTGCGCGGCACGGCTGTACTGTACGGCGATCGGGCGGAGATAAAAACAAGCGGTGAGGCTCTTGTACTGGACACTTCACGTGCCGTATCATACCGTATAAACCGAGGGATCGGCTGCGTTTCCCTTGAAGCTGTAACAAACGGCGGTTATATACTTATCTGCCGCGGCACAATGGAATATCTCGATAATTTCTGCAGATGCCAAAGAAGTATGAACGCTTATTTGAAGCAGAGATCATGCGAGACAGCCGCGGCTGAAACTGCAGATTCGGAGGCAAAGTGCGGCTCTGCTTCGGACTCAGCCGCGAGCACCGCCGCCTGCGGCGATGCCGACTCCGTCGGTGCAGGGCGTATCTGCCCGAAATGCCGCCGTCCGCTGCCGCCGGGCAGCACGGTCTGCCCGAAATGCGCGCCGAAGAAACAGTATTTAAGGCGTTTGTGGAAAATGGCAAAGCCGTACCACGGATATATATATTCCTCGGTAGTACTGTATTTTATAATAGCAGGGCTTCAAATGCTGCATCCGTACGTCAACCGTATCCTGGTGGACGACTACATCAAGGCTGATACCATGCCCGTTCCGGCGCAGTATATAATTGTCGTTGCAATGCTGCTCACGGTTCAGGTGGCGGCGCGCCTTCTTACAATGCTGCGCTCATACCTGCAGACCCTGTCTGCAAGCAAAGTTATAGTAATGCTTCGGTCGGTGACATTTGAAAAAATAGAAAGCATGTCCCTTTCCCGCATATCAAAGCGCACCTCCGGCGAGCTTATAAACAGAGTCACAGGTGACACGGGACAGATACAGCAGTTTATATCAAGTGAAATAGGCAGCTCTGCCGAGAATATACTCATGCTTGTCGGCATAACCGTGCTGCTTATTACATATGACTGGCGGCTTGCGCTCATGGTGCTGCTGCCTGCCCCGCTTGTCATGCTTTCGCACAGGCTTATGTGGGAATATCTCGGTAAACGCTACGGTAGGCAGTGGATGCTCAGGTCACGTGCAAGCACCGTTCTGCACAATGCTTTTTCGGGCATACGTGTGGTAAAATCCTTCGGCACGGAGGAGTATGAGAAAGAGCGTTACGACAGCGCCATATCGGAAGAGCGCAAAACACAGACTTCCAATGAAACGTTTTTTGCGCTTACATGGCCGGTTACAAGCTTTTTTATGGGACTCGGAGAGTTTTTCCTTTTGTATTTTGTGGGAAACAAAATTCTTGACGGCACAATGACTCTCGGAGAAATGCAGCAGTTTTCCATCTATGTATCCATGATATACGGCCCTCTGCGCTGGATGTCGGGACTTACGAGGCGGCTGAGCTATACCATGACGTCCGTTGCAAAGGTCTTTGACGTTATCGACGAGGAAAGCGACGTTTCGGACAAAGCGGGTGCTGTGGATACCGACGCTTGCGGAGAAATTGAAATAGATAACGTAAGCTTCGGATACGACGGCGCCGCAGAGGTGTTGAAAAACGTAAACCTTACGATCCGCCCCGGCGAGATGATAGGCATAGTAGGCCGCTCTGGTGTCGGCAAATCGACGCTTATAAATCTCATAATGCGTCTGTACGACCCCGACGAAGGAGCGATACGCATAGGCGGTGTTGACATAAGGGATATAAAACAGGAATCCCTGCGGCATCATATGGGAGTTGTGCTTCAGGAGACCATGCTGTTCGGCGGAACGCTGTATGAGAATATCGCCTATGCAAAGCCGGGGGCGAGCGCCGGGGAGGTCATAAACGCCGCAAAGCTTGCAGGCGTGCACAAATTTGCGGTTCGGCTCAGCGATGGGTACGATACCGTAATCGGCGAAAAGGGCTATACGCTCTCCGGCGGAGAGCGGCAGAGGGTCGCCATTGCAAGGGCGCTTCTGCACGACCCGCGCATACTTATTCTCGACGAGGCGACAAGCGCCCTTGATACGGAGACGGAAAAAGACATTCAGGACGCGCTGCAAAAGCTTATTGCGGGCAGAACCACCATTGCAATAGCCCACAGACTTTCCACCCTGCGCAACGCCACAAGACTTGTGGTGCTTGATAAGGGAACCGTTGCCGAGGTGGGAACGCACATGGAGCTTATGAAGAAAAAAGGACTGTACTACGAACTCGTCATGGCGCAAAGACAGATGTCTAAAATGGTAAAGGTGCAGCCGTCGGCGTGATGTGATGCTCGGACGTAAGCCGCGCAGCGGCTTTGCCGTTCGGAAATCCGAAAGAAAAAAGAGCAAAAATTCCGAAAGGGATTTTTGCTCTTTTGTTTTGCCTGAAAAATCAGAACTCGGCGGTGCCGGTCGTTCTGGGGTAGGGGATAACGTCGCGGATGTTTGACACGCCTGTGAGGTACATGATGATACGCTCAAAGCCGAGGCCGTAGCCCGCGTGCTTTGTAGAACCCCAGCGGCGCAGGTTGACGTACCAGTAGTAGTCTTCCTCTTTCATGTTGAGCTCCTTCATACGCTCGAGCAGCACATCGAGGCGCTCCTCTCTCTGGCTGCCGCCGATGATCTCGCCGACACCGGGGACAAGCAGATCCATTGCGGCAACAGTCTTTCCGTCGTCGTTGAGACGCATGTAGAAGGATTTGATCTCCTTGGGATAGTCCGTAACGAATACGGGCGCGCCGAATACCTTTTCGGTGAGGTATCTCTCATGCTCGGTCTGCAGATCGCAGCCCCAGCTTACGGGATATTTGAAGTTCTCACCGCTCTCTTCCAGAAGCTTTACAGCCTCGGTGTAGGTAACGGTCTTGTAGTCGGCATCGCGAAGCGCGCTGAGACGCTCGATAAGTCCCTTGTCAACAAAGCTGTTGAAGAAGTTCAGCTCGTCGGGACAGGTGTCCATAACATGGTTGATTATATACTTGATCATGTCCCATGCGAGCACCATGTCGTCATGCAGATCGGCAAAGGCAATTTCGGGCTCTATCATCCAGAACTCCGCGGCGTGGCGCGCGGTGTTGGAGTTTTCCGCACGGAAGGTGGGACCGAAGGTGTATATACTGCCGAAAGCCTGCGCAAATGTCTCGCCCTCAAGCTGACCGGAAACTGTAAGACCCGTAGTCTTTTTGAAGAAATCCTGAGTGTAGTCGACGCTGCCGTCTTCGTTTCTCGGCGGGTCGTTTATGTCAAGAGTGGTAACTCTGAACATCTCGCCCGCGCCCTCGCAGTCGCTGCCGGTTATAAGGGGCGTATGAACATACACAAAGCCTCTCTGATGGAAAAACGAATGGATGGCAAAAGCCGCCTCGCTGCGAACACGGAACACCGCGGAGAAAAGGTTCGTGCGCGGTCTGAGATAAGCTATCTCGCGCAGATACTCAACGGAGTGGCGCTTTTTCTGCAGAGGATAGTCGGGACCGGAGACGCCCTCGACCTCAACGCTTTCCGCTTTAAGCTCAAAGGGCTGCTTTGCTTCGGGGGTCAGTACGAGCGTGCCGGTGATAACCAGGGCGCTACCCACATTGAGAGCCGCAATTTCACTGTAATTTGCAAGCTTGGAATTTTCCAGCACGACCTGCAAACCCAGAAAACCCGAGCCGTCGTTGATATCGGCAAAGCCGAATTCGTTTGATGCGCGAATGCTTCTTACCCAACCGGCAACGGTTATTTTCTTGCCGCTGAAAGCTTCGGCGTCCTTGTGGATACTTGAAATAAGGACCCTGTTCATGATGTCACCGCCTTAAAATATAAATATATAATATACTATCACAAAGTATTCAAATTGTCAATGAAAAAGGGGGGAAGTGCGGCGGCAATTGCGGAGTTTCGGGAAAAATGCAAAGCGAGGCGCCCCAATACAGATGCGGCTGCGCGCTTATGGAGCATGTGTAAAGACGCATACGATATCCGGTATGATAATTCCGCGGTAACACTTGCCGCAGGGCGAATATAACCGAAAAACCGTTTGTCTGCGGAAGTTAAAAGAGATCGAGCTTGCAGATAGATGAGTGATATGCCTCACTTTGTTCGGCGTGATATTTTTGCCTTCGGCAAAAGTGATATTGCACCTTCGGCACAGTGAAATTATATTCGCACCGGAAACCCGCGCGGCGAATATCACCCTGTCAAGTGCCGAATATCACCGCTCGGCTATATCACTTGCCGCCCGGCGAATATAACTGAAAAAGCACTTGCTTTTGGCAAGTGCTTTTTCATGGGGTGAGTGATGGGGGTCGAACCCACGGCCTTCAGGGCCACAACCTGACGCTCTAACCAACTGAGCTACACCCACCGTATGGCGTGCCTTGGGGGATTCGAACCCACGACCTACTGCTTAGAAGGCAGTTGCTCTATCCGACTGAGCTAAAGGCACATGCGAATAAACAGAATTGCCGGACGGACGCGGCACTTGACCGATCTGCCCGGAAACCGAGGAAGTTTCCCCCTGTGGAGCGGGTGATGGGAATCGAACCCACGTAGCCAGCTTGGAAGGCTGGAACTCTACCATTGAGTTACACCCGCATATAAAAGTCAGCTTTAATATGTTATCACAGAGGGGATTAAATGTCAATAGCTTTTTCGAAATTTTTCCCGCTGCGGTGCCGAAGTGTGCCTGCGGCGGCATGTGACAATATTTACAGAAAATCTATTGTAATTTAATTACTTACACTGTATTATATACTTAGAAAATACAGTCGGCGAAAGGTATACGGCTTAAAAAGGGGGCGCGGATATGTTCGGATACGTGAAACCGTACGTGCCGGATCTCAGAGTCCGGGAAAACGAAATGTACCGCGCGCTGTACTGCGGACTTTGCCGCTCAATGGGCAAGTGTACCGGCTGCCTTTCGCGCTTTACTCTCAGCTACGATTTTGTGTTTCTCGCAGCCCTGCGCACGGCGCTTTGCAAAGACGAAATCAAGGTGCGCGCACACAGATGCTTTGTGCATCCGCTGAAAAAGCGTCCCGCCGTCGAAAGCAGTGACGCGCTAAAGTACAGCGCGGCGTGCTCGGCAGTGCTTTGCAGGGCAAAGCTTGCGGATGATGTGCGCGACGCGCGCGGTGTGCGGCGCCTGTCGGCACGGCTGCTTATTCCTGCGGCGGCACGTATGGAAAAGCGTGCGCTGCGCTTCGGTGCCGAGCGCGACGCGGTATATTCGTCGCTTGAAGAGCTTTCTCGCCTCGAGGCAGAAGGCTGTCCCTCGGTCGATACCGTTGCCGATACCTTCGGAGAGCTTCTCGGCGCCGTATTTTCGCACGGTCTTTCGGGAAATGAGGAAAAAATTGCCGCCGCGGTGGGCCGCGGGGTCGGAAAATATATATATGTTGCCGACGCCATAGAGGACATGGAGGCGGACGCGAAAAGTGGAAACTACAATCCGCTGAACATTTCGCCCGCTGCGGACGATGCGCTGCGCGCGGCGGTAAGACTTGAGCTTGCGGACGCTGCCGCGGCTGCGGAGCTTGCGGATTATTCGGCTGTCCCGGAGATAGGAGAGATAATCAGAAATATCCTCTACGAGGGGCTGCCGCGGCGTATTGACGAAATTATAGACAAATGCAAAAAAGTGAGGCATAAAACAGAATGACAGATCCTTATAAGGTGCTCGGAATATCGCCGAATGCAACTGATGATGAAGTAAAAAAAGCATACAGAGAGCTTGCGAGAAAGTACCATCCGGATAACTACCGTGATTCAGATCTTGCCGAAATGGCGGGAGAAAAGATGAAGGAGATAAACGAGGCGTACGATACCATACAGGCTCAGCGCAGCGGAAAGACCCGGTCAGGCAGAAGCTACGGCGGCGGCACGTCCGCGGACCCGAGGTTTGCGGATATACGCAGCCTTATAAATCAGCGCAGGTATTCAGAGGCGGAGATGAGGCTTGACTCCATGTCTAATACTGACAGGGGAGCAGAGTGGAATTTTCTCAAGGCGTGTGTGCTTGTGCAGCGCGGGCATTTCTTTGACGCGCAGCGATATATTGAAACCGCATGCTATATGGATCCCGACAATGAGGAGTACCGCAACATGCGCGATCAGATGAACGCACGGGCGGGCGGCTACGGCTCGTCGTACAACCGCGCATACAATACGACATCGTCCAATTCCGACTGCGACATCTGCACGGTATGCCAGACGCTGTGGTGCATGGACTGCTGCTGTGAGTGCATGGGCGGCGATCTTATACGCTGCTGCTGAGTGACGGAGGATTTTGTATGAGTGGTGCTGACAGGAAGGGCGGCGCACGCCGCACTTCACCGAAAAATTCCGCACTCAGGCTATGCGTTGCCGCCATGCTGTGCGCATTGAGCTTTGCGGTCATGTATTTGGGAACGCTTATGGGTGTGGGAGACTTGTGCGGAGCGGTGCTCGGCGCCGTCTGCACGGCGTTCGTCGTTATTGAGCTCGGCGGCGCGTGGCCGTGGCTGTGCGCCGCCGTTTGTTCCGCGCTTTGCCTTCTTCTCCTGCCGGATAAGTTTGCCGCCCTTGAATACGTAGTTCTCGGCGGCGTTTATCCCATAATAAAATCGTATTCCGAGCGGCTGCCGAAGCCTGCGGCGTGGGCTGTAAAGCTTGT
Source organism: uncultured Eubacteriales bacterium (assembly GCA_959601495.1). GTDB lineage: Bacteria > Bacillota > Clostridia > Oscillospirales > CAG-272 > Avispirillum. The sequence continues at coordinate 1,207 of CAUGPT010000021.1, read as the reverse complement.
GTACTTTAATGCGGCGCTTACGGGATGTTTGGCAATTGCAAAATTTGTACTGGCAATAGACGAAAGCTGGGCAGGCTTCAACGCTGCAGTCTACGGGATTGCAAACGCAATGTTTATATTTATCGATATTGCAATGACGGTGTTTATATCGGCATACCTCAAGCGCCTGCGCCCGCGCCTGAAGCTGAAGCTGTAAACGCGGAGTGCGCCCCGCAAGGGAAACGGTATAGCGGGGCTGGGCGCCCCGCAAGGGAAACGGTATAGCGGGGCTCCGCGCCCCGCACCCCGACATGAGGGAAGGTTTTTATGGGGCTCCGCCCCATACCCCACTCGAGGACTTTTTTGGGAAAAAGCTCCCTAAGAACCCGAAAAAACCGAGCTGCATAGGTTTTAAACTATCAAATAAAGATAGCAAACAAGGCTGCCGACGACAGCCTTGTTTTTGCGTTTAAAAAAGCATTTCAAACTTTGTCGTCAATTTACCGAACGTAAGAAAAAGATGTGAGGGGGCTACTGTCCCGGCAGTAGCCGCCCTCACACTCCCCCGACCGGCACAAGGAAGGGAAAAAGAAAACTCTTTCCCTCCCTTGTGTATCCCGCCCTTTCTCTGATTTGCGCCCGCGAGCTGAAAAGCAAAGCGAGTGCTCCAAGCCCGAGAGATTCGACGAATTAACTTCAGATTAACTTATAGCTATCCATTACGTTTATCTACGGAAGTAAGAAAAGCTTTAGCGTAAGCTGCTGAAAGCAAGGCTGAAAGGACAGCCTTGCTTTGTGAAGTATAGTTGCTAAAATGATTTAATATCATATATAACATATATTTCCTGTGCTGATATAACCAAATCGGAATGCCGGGACGGAAAAGTATAGAATTTGATGCGCAAAAAAACGTTTATAAACCTATGTTCTGCACAAACAAAAGCTAAACAGCGAAACAGTGCAAAGCAAGCTCGTCTCTTCGAGCTTGCTTTTGCTGCCCGGCGGGGCAGCGTTTCCCATTTCCGCAAGAAAAACATCAATCGTGTCTGAAAGTCACGCTGAAGTCAATTCGTCGAATTTCTCGGGCTTGGAGCAGTCACTTTGCCCCTAAACTCACGGGCACAATCAAGATAAGGTGAGAGATTCTCAAGAGAGAGGAAAAGAGACCGTCTTTGGGACTTTGTCAATAAACTGAACAAAAAATAAGGGGGATTAAAGATAAACGGCT
>CAUGPT010000020.1:0-32239 GCA_959601495.1 uncultured Eubacteriales bacterium | reverse complement strand
CGTCACTACGCTCACGTTGACTGCCCCGGACACGCTGACTATGTCAAGAACATGATCACCGGTGCAGCACAGATGGACGGCGCGATCCTCGTTGTTGCAGCTTCCGACGGTCCTATGCAGCAGACCCGTGAGCACATTCTGCTCGCTCGTCAGGTTGGCGTTCCCGCAATCGTTGTATTCATGAACAAGACCGACCTCGTTGACGACGAGGAGCTCCTCGAGCTCGTAGAGATGGAGATCCGTGAGCTTCTCAGCGAGTACGACTTCCCCGGTGACGAGATTCCGATCATCAGAGGTTCCGCTCGTGCGGCTCTTGAGGCTCCCAACGATCCTTCCGATCCCGCATACGCTCCTATCAAAGAGCTTATGGATGCAGTAGACGAATACATTCCTACTCCCGAGAGAAAGGCTGACCTTGACTTCCTTATGCCTGTCGAGGACGTATTCTCTATCTCCGGCCGCGGCACTGTTGCTACCGGTAGAGTTGAGAGAGGTACCGTTAAGGTTTCCGATACTGTTGAGATCATCGGTCTGACCGATGAGAGAAAGTCCACCGTCGTTACCGGCGTTGAGATGTTCCACAAGCTGCTTGACCAGGCAGAGGCAGGCGACAACATCGGTGCTCTGCTCCGTGGTATCGCTAAGAACGAGGTTGAAAGAGGTCAGGTCCTCTGCAAGCCCGGTTCCGTTCATCCTCACACCAAGTTCGTTGGTCAGGTTTACGTTCTTACCGAGAAAGAGGGCGGTCGTCAGAAGCCCTTCTTCGCAGGCTACAGACCTCAGTTCTACTTCAGAACTACCGACGTTACCGGTACTATCGGTCTTCCCGCAGACGTTGACATGTGCCGCCCCGGCGACCACGTTGATATGACTGTCGAGCTGATCACCCCTATCGCTATCGAGAAGGGTCTTCGTTTCGCTATCCGTGAGGGTGGCAGAACCGTTGGTTCCGGCGTCGTTTCCGAGATCATTGAGTAATCTGTAATCTCAGAAATCATATGGCGGGGACGCTTCGCGTCCCCGCCGAAAAATTATATATATTTATCTTTGGGGAATGGTGAAATTCCATACCGGCGGTATAGTCCGCGAATCCCGCGTGCGGGATCGAGCAGGTGAAATTCCTGCACCGACGGTAAAGTCCGGATGAGAAAAGATAAACGGTACATTTGTCGTTCCCTGCTTTGGCAGGGATTTTTTTGTGCCGTCCGTCCCCCGGAAAGGGTACACCTACTATGAATAATTCTGCAAAAAATATTAAAAAGATATGCACTCTCGCGCTGTTTACGGCACTGGCATATGTGTGCGTCCTCGTTTCACCCATAAAGGTCCAGTTCCTGTCCTTTAACCCGAAAGACGCAGTTATCGCCATCGGCGCAATGCTTCTCGGTCCCGTGTCGGGACTGATAATGTCGGTCGTTACATCCCTTATAGAGATGGTAACTGTAAGCACAACAGGTCCTTGGGGCATGCTAATGAACGTCATTTCAAGCGCAGTCTTTTCCTGCAGCGCCGCACTTGTATATAAATACAGAAGAAAAATGTCCGGTGCAATAATGGGGCTGCTTACCTCCGTCGTGCTGACTACAGCCGTTATGATGGGTGCAAACCTGCTTATAACTCCGTTGTATATGGGCGTTTCGACTACCGATGTCGCAAAGCTCATTCCTACGCTTCTTCTTCCGTTCAATTTTACAAAAACAGTTCTCAACGCCGCTATCGTGCTGCTGCTTTATAAGCCACTGACTACGGCGCTCAGAAAAACAGGTCTTGCGTCCGCAGAGCCCCAACGTCGGTCACCCGCCGCGAATGAAGAGGCGGCACGCGGCGAGAGCGGCGCAGAAGAAAAGAATCGCTCAAAGCTCAGCCGCACAAGGCTTACAATAGCTGTAACTGTTGCTGCGCTTGTACTCATCGCTGCCTGCATCGCCGTATTTGTCCTTGTTCTCGGCGGCGAGATAAATATATGACATCAGTCGGTCGGCAAAGTCTTCGACCCTAATTTACAAATTGTACTTGATTTTCAGCGGTAAAATATGTAAAATATACATAGATTTTTGCTTGGAGAGAACGTATGATAGATTTTTTGGACGTGCTGAAGGTTTTCGGTATGTCAATGCTGCCTGTGTTTGAGCTGCGAGGCTCTATAGTTGTCGGCGCGGCGATGGACCTGCCTTGGTGGCTGAACTATATAGTCAGCGTTTGCGGAAACCTTTTGCCTGTGCCCTTTATACTGCTTTTCATCCGTGGTATACTTCATTGGATGAAAGGTGTAAAGGGGCTTTGCAAAATAGCTCTCTGGCTTGAAAAAAAAGCACAGAAGCACTCTGTCAAGGTCATGAAATATGCAACCTTCGGACTGTTTCTGTTTGTCGCGATCCCTATCCCCGGAACCGGAGCATGGACCGGCGCGCTTGTAGCTTCGCTTTTTGATATGAGAATGAAATATTCTCTCGTTTCTATCGCCTGCGGCGTGCTTTGCGCCGGAGTAATCATGATATGCGCAAGCTACGGTTTTATATCGTTTCTCTCAATATTCGCATAATATTTGACGGTGCCGCCTGCGGGCGGCACTTTTTTTGCCAATGCATCGGCGCTTTAGCGGCAATTTCGATGCCGAAATCGGCATAGTTTACAAAATGTTATTGAATTTTCCCACGAACAGTGGTAATATTGTGCTATGATAGCATATATTATTTATAATGCTAATATGAATTATAATCGTACGAAAGGCTAAACGTAAAATGAGAAAAGTTCTATCCGCTATTCTTGCAACGGTAATGCTTCTGAGCGTGTTCAGTGTATTTGCCGCGGCGCAGGAGTTTCTCTGTGATGACACGTATGAGATCGGTAATATTGACCGCTCTGAAGACGGAAGTGTCAACGCGATCGACGTCTATTGTATTAGGTCATATATTACCGGCTATGAAGTCAATGCCGATCTGAACGCCGCCGATATTAACGGCGACGGCAAGGTCGACACCGTTGACGTTTATCTGCTCAGATGCATTCTTGTATCACAATACGACATTTCGGATTTCGATAACGGAAAGCAGATATACACTCTGCAGATAGGCGGAACGGATATATCTGAATTTGATATCAGCCTTCCCGATTATACATCGGACGAAACCAACGGCATGTATACTGCCGAGACGCTGCAGAAGTATATTCTGGAGGCGACCGGCAGCCGTTTGAGAATAGTTCGCGGAGCGAGCGTGAGCGAGCACTCAATAATCATCCACGAAGTCGACCGCTGGAGTGAACTTGGACTGGAGCTTGAAAACGAAAACTATAAATATACCGTCAAGAACGGCAACCTTGAACTTTACGGAACATACCGCGGCAATATGTACGCTGCGTTTGAGATAATCGAAAAATATCTCGGCTACCGCTTCTTTGACGGAAATTATACATTTCTGTATAAAACAAGATTTGTCAATATCCCCGACGGGACCGATGTGTTTTTCAAACCATATATGCGATTCAGACACACCGGTCAGAACGTCGGCGCGCTTGATACATACTATCTGCCCTCACGCATGAACGGTACCAGAAGCGACCCCGCTACTTCCGATCCCAAACACGGTACCTTTTACGGTCACCAGTTCTGCAACGCCCATTCCTTCGGACTTTATTGGAGAATGGCGACGGGAACACGCCCCGCAGATAATGACCCCTCGTATCCTACTGCGGCGGATCGTTATAACCGCCAGTACGAAACCGGTTTCCAGCAGAACGAGCTGGATTGGCAGCCCTGCGCAAGCGACGAGAGTACATACGAACTGCTTTTCAAAGGAATGCTTGATACCATAGCCAGAATGGAATCGTGGGAGGGCTTTGCATGGTACTACGATTTCAAGAACAGTGACGGAAGCATGACGGACTATGTCCGTTCCCGCCAGGCAAGTATGTCGTTCTCGCTGTGCGATAATGAGAAGTACTGCACCTGCCGTCCCTGCTCACGCTTTGCAAATGGTGTAACGAACAAAGACGGCGTAGTGCTGAAGCCCGCCGAGGGATTCTCCGGTCTGTATATAAATCTCGCAAACAAAGCAAGCGTCGATCTGCAGGAGTATTATCCCGGTCTGCGCGTCCATTCGATCCTTTATAACCACGCTATCCCCGCAACTGTAAAACCCGATAAAAACCTTATCGTTTACTATTGCGGTCAGGGCTGCAACAACCACGTCCTCGGCAGCGACGAATGCGGGACCTGCATGGGTCAGCTGAAAAAAGAGAATAACGTGATCACCAACGCGTCTCTCAGAGCGTGGGGTCAGCTGTGTCAGGAGACCGGCGCTGAGCTTTGGTTCTGGTACTACGGCGTAACGTATCATTACTATCTTGTAGGCCTGCCCTGCATATTCAACCTTTACTACGACTATCAATTCCTGTACAGTATCGGCTGCCGCGGCATCAACTACGAGGGCGGCGGACGCAGCTACAACTTCGAAACGCTGAAGGCATATCTTTCGACCAGACTCCAGTGGGATCCCACCATGACCTACGACGAGTTTATCGGTCATATGAAAGAATACCTGTATATGTACTACGGCGACGGATATGAGGAAATATACGAGTTTATCGAAATGGAGAATACCGCGGGAGACGAGTGCGGAACCTGCTTTATCTCCAACTTCGACAGACCCGGCGATATGTACTCATACGCATATATTGCAGAGCACTACGAGTATATGAGATCGCTTCTGACAACGGCACTTGAAAAAGCCGATAGAGCTGACAGACAGAGCCGCATAGAAACACTTATATGTTGCTTTGATTTTCTCGGACTCTCAAGCGCATACGACGATATGTATACAAACGGCAATGCGGAGTCCCGTGCGCTTTACGAGGAGCGCTACACGGCATTCTACAACTATCTGAAGGATAATAATATGACTATCTTTTCTGATCCGGTAACATATACAATCCCCGCAAAGTGCGACTTCACCGTAAACCCCATGACGCAGTTCTATCATAACGGAAGCCGTCGAGACGGCGTAACTCCGTAAAAGGCGAGCGGCAAATCAAAAGAGGATGACGACAGTCAGCCTCTTTTTTTGCTGCGCATTCGGGCTCCGCGGGCGAAAAAACAAAGATCTCCCGCCCGCGGCGGGAGATCACATTATGAACTATTTCTCTCGGATAACGACCTTGCAGCTGCACTCCATAACGGGGTCCTCGGATATGATCTCGCCCACGCCGTCGCAGACGATGACTCCCGAGCGGGGGTTTTTAACGGACATGATGCTGCCGACCACATCCGCATCTACGTCGGAGTACTCAAACGAAAGGTCCGTGTCCTCCATGGTGCAGTTTATAAGCTTCAAATTTTTGCAGTAGCAAAGCGGCTGCGTGCCGGAGATCTTGCAGTTTATTAGCGTGAGACCGTCGGAAAACCAGCCGAGATATTCGCCTTTCACAACGCTGTCGCGCACCGTTATATTCGTGCTGTGCCAAAAGGCGTCTTTGGTGTCAAGGATACAGTCAGAGACAGTCAGCCCGTGCACATACTGAAAAGAGTATTTTCCGTGCAGTCTGACATCTTCAAGATGTACGTCGCTGCTGTCGAAAAATGCGTATTCCGCCTCAATTGAGGTGCCTTTGAGAGACAGACCGCTGCATTTCCAGCCGAATTCCGGTGAGCATATGTCGCAGGAGGAAATATGTATATTGCCGCATTCGCGAACGGCTTTTATACCGTGCAGATTGCTGTCCTCTATGACGCCGTCCGTCGCGTACCATATGGCGGCGCGCGTTTTTTCGTCCATGGTGCTGTCTTTCATATTGAACTTTTTAACGTGCCAGAGAGGATATCTCAGAGAGAAGCTGCAATCCTCAACTCCTATGTTGCGTGCTTCCTTCAGCACCGATTCGCCGTCGGCGGGACCGGCAAAAACGCAGTCCTTAACATCGGTGTCGCAAAGGTTGTAGAGCGCGCGCTCTTCATCGAATGTTTTGTTCTCAATAGTGTTTCTCATAGTCTGTCCTTTTGCTGTTTTGCGGTACGGCTGCGGCGCTTTGCGCCGAAAGCCGTGATATCGGCGTGCGATCTTTAAAAGACGGCGTTCTTATTCCGTGGGGAGCGTGAGCATACGGTAGCTGCGCCGAATCATTTCATCTCCCGCGGAATTCTCTACTGTAATGTGACCGGTGTGACCGTCATCCGTGCGCAGAAGCCCCGCGGCACAAAGCCTGCGGCGGAGCTCCGCCGCCGTTCCGCGGCTGCCGTCTATTATATTTATGTTTTTGTTCTTCAGATACTCTCTCAGATGGGGACGCAGGAAAGGGTAGTGCGTGCAGCCGAGAACGATAGTTTCCGTGTCGTCGGTGATATACGGCTGAATGTGCTCTTTGAAATAGGCGTCAAGCACCGCGCCTGAAAGCTCGCAGTTTTCCACAAATTCCATAAGCCCCTCGCAGGGAACGGCGCGCACACGGGACGTGCTGCCGTACTTATTCAAAAGGCTTTGAAACTTTTCCTGCCTGAGCGTCATAGGCGTGGCAAGCACAAGTATCTCACCGCCGCGGCTTGCTTCGCAGGCGGGTTTTATTGCAGGTTCAATGCCGACTATGGGCATTTCCGGATATTTCTCGCGCAGCAGCCTGACCGCGGCAGCCGTGGCTGTGTTGCAGGCGACTACAAGCCCTTTTATGCCTTGCCGCATCAGATTTTCCACAACGCCGAAGGTAAGCGTCTGTATCTCCCGCGTGCTTTTCGTGCCGTATGGCGCGTTTGCGGAATCGCCGTAATATATAAAATCCTCGCAGGGAAGTATGGATACAGCCTCTTTCAGAACGCTCAGTCCGCCGAGACCCGAGTCCATAAACCCTATGGGAAGCTTGACTCTTTCAATGCTGTTCATTGTACTTCCTATAAAAAACGTGCGTTTTATCATCATTTGTTCCAAGTCAATTATATATCATAGCGCGGATAAAGTCAACGAAAAACGTGCTTGTATTTTTTGCCCGCGGGTGGTATAATCAGGTAAAAGATGTGACGGAGGTGTAATAGCGTGACAAGAGAAGAAGTGCTTGAATACGCGCTGCGTCAATTTGACGTTCGCCCGGACAGCCCATTTGACGAGGATTTCGACACCATGGTGCTGCGGCACCCCGCAAGCGGCAAGTGGTTCGGACTTATAATGAATGTTGCCGAGGACAGGCTCAGCCTTGAGAGCGGACGGCGCGGCGGCTTTGCCGATGTTCTCAACGTCAAATGCGATCCCGAGGTGGGAGCGTCTCTTGTCAACGGCAGAAGCATCATCCCCGCTTATCACATGAACAAGCGGCATTGGCTTTCCGTTATATTGGACCGTGCCGAACGTGAGGACGTTGAGTTTCTTCTGAACATAAGCTTTGATCTGACGCTTGCGCGAAAAGATAAAATATGAAAAAAGCCGCCGCGGAGCACTGCTCCGTGGCGGCTTTTTTCATATTTTATTGCTCCTCAAAAGCATCTTTGGAGAGACCGCAAATGGGGCAAACCCATTCTTCGGGAACATCCTCCCAAGCGGTGCCGGGAGCTATTCCGTTATCGGGATCACCGACAGCAGGGTCATAAACATATCCGCACGGACATACATAAGTCATATTTAAAACATCCTTTCATCGGTTCATTATCTGAGAGATAACGTCCATTATTTTGTCGTGACAGCCTCCGCAGCCGGTCGAACAGTGTGTAATCTTTTGCACGTCTTCAAAAGATTTTTCAACGCTTTCAAAGGTCTTTGCTTTGTGAAGCGCATCTTCGACATCGGCATACGAGACTTTTTTACATTTACAAATCAGATAGTTTTCCATATTATTTACCGAAATATCTTTTCAAAAGTCCCTCGAAAGCCTTGCCGTGACGGGCTTCGTCCTTTGCCATTTCGTGCACTGTATCGTGAATTGCGTCAAGGCCGTGCTGCTTTGCGAGCTTTGCAAGCTCAAACTTGCCGGCGGTAGCGCCGTTCTCGGCTTCAACTCTCACTTCGAGGTTCTCTTCGGTGGACTCGCTTACGCACTCTCCGAGAAGCTCGGCAAACTTTGCTGCGTGCTCAGCTTCTTCAAATGCAGCGGTCTTCCAGTATTCGGCGATCTCGGGGTATCCCTCGCGGGCAGCCGCTCTGGACATTGCCAGATACATACCGACCTCGGTACATTCGCCGTTGAAGTTCGCTCTGAGTCCCTCAACGATCTCTGCGGGAGCGTCCTTGGCAACGCCGATAACGTGCTCGCACGCCCAGGTCATGCCTTCGTCCTCAACTACCTCTACAAATTTTTCTCCGGGAGCTTTGCAAAGAGGGCACTGCGCCGGTCTTTCCTCAGACTCAACGATCTCGCCGCAAACGAGACATCTCCATTTTTTCATATTGAACACCTCCGTAAAATTTTCGGGATGCGCCGCACGGCGTATCTCCTTTTTTATTTTAGCAGAAAAGCGGCGCAAAATCAACACCGTCCGCGTAAATTCGATGCGTGTTCTGCAAAGCTATGCCGCGCCCGAAAAACTTCGGGCGCGGCAATATTTTGCGCTCACTGCTTTGCGCGCGCCTCGCAGTATATGCAGCGGTACACCCGCTCTTCTTTGTTTGTAAGGCGGAATACATGGTCGAGCTCCTGCTCCGTGGATGAAATGCAGCGGGGATTTGTGCATTTCAGCACATTTACAAGCGTTTCGGGCAGCTCCACAGTTTTCTTTTCGCACAGCTTTGAGTTTCTTATTATATTGACCGTGACTCCCGGGTCCACATAGCCGAGGATATCCGTGTTCACGTCAAAGTCGGAGTCGATCTTTATAATATCCTTTATGCCCGTTTTCGTGCTTTGCGCGTTTGTTATAAGCGCTACGGAGCAGTCCAGCGTGTCAAGCCCGAGCAGACGGTAGATCTTCATGCCGAGCCCCGCGGTTATGTGATCGATAACGATACCGTTTTTTATAGAATCTATGTTCATGTCACTGCACCCCCAAAAGCATCATGATAAGCGCCATCCGCATATATTTGCCGTACAGCACCTGCTTGAAATAGCACGCGCGCGGGTCATCGTCCACGGCGACGCTTATTTCGTTCACCCTCGGCAGCGGGTGCATAACGCACATATCCTTCGGTGCGAGGCGCATTTTTTCGGGCGTCAGTATATAGCTGTCGCGCAGGCGCAGATAGTCCTCTTCGTTGAAAAAGCGCTCGCGCTGGACCCGTGTCATATACAGTATGTCAAGCTTTCCGAGCGAGTCTTCAAGGCTGCGCGTTTCCTCGTAGGGAATACCGCTTTTGTCAAGTGTGTCCCTGACGTATCCGGGCAGTGTGAGCTCTGCGGGGGAGATAAGCACAAAGCTGATACCGGAATAGCGCGACAGCGCCGATATGAGAGAGTGCACCGTGCGCCCGAATTTCAGGTCCCCGCAGAAGCCTACGGTCAGATCACAGAGCCGACCCTTTTCGCGCTGTATTGTCAGAAGATCCGCAAGGGTCTGCGTGGGGTGGCAGTGTCCGCCGTCCCCCGCGTTTATAACGGGTATGGACGCCGCCTTTGCCGCCACGAGCGGCGCGCCCTCCTTGGGATGGCGCATGGCGATTATGTCCGCATAGCAGGATATGACCTTTGCCGTGTCGGAAACGCTTTCTCCCTTTGAAGCGGAGGAGCTTTGCGCCTCCGAAAAGCCGATGACGCTTCCGCCAAGCTCGTACATTGCCGCCTCAAAGCTGAGCCTTGTTCTTGTCGACGGCTCGAAAAACAGGGTGGCAAGCTTTTTGTTTTGGCACTTCTCCCTGTATTTTTCGGGATTGGCGATTATGTCGTTTGCGGTGGAGATAAGCTTTTCGATCTCTTCGCAGCTCAGCTCCGATATGTCAATAAGGCTTCTCATTTTGCGCCTCCGATCCAGCTTTCGTCGCTCGGATCGTTGCGGAAAGCGATGAGCCGCTTTATATCCTCGGGCTTTATATATCCCATCTCGGCTGCCGCTTCCGCTATGCAGTCAAAGTCGGTAAGGCTTATGTTCTTGAGTTTTGCGGCGCTGAGACGTTCTATGCCTTTTTTCATGCCGTAGGTAAATATGGATACAATGCCCAAAACCTCGGCGCCCGCCTCGCGCAGGGCGTCGGCAACGTCGATAACGCTGCCGCCCGTGGATATAAGGTCCTCGATGATAACGACCTTCTGCCCCTTTTCTAGCCTGCCCTCAATGCGGTTGCGCCTGCCGTGATCCTTGCTGCCTGAGCGTACATATCCCATGGGCATATGCAGTATGTGCGCCGCGATCGCTGCGTGGGCAATGCCCGCGGTGGATGTGCCCATAAGCACTTCTGCATCGGGGTAGTGCTTTTTCACGGTCTCCGCAATGGCGTTCTCAACATCGTCGCGCACTTCGGGCGCCGTAAGGGTGAGGCGGTTGTCGCAGTACACGGGGCTCTTTATGCCGCTCGCCCATGTAAACGGCTCCTCGGGGCTCAGAAATACCGCTTTTATCTTCAGAAGGTCTGCGGCGATAAGCTTTCTTGTTTCCATAATTTATGTTCCTTTCTGTTATTCGGATATTTGATACGGCTCAGTCAGCACAGCCCGTAAAGTCGCGTACACAGCGCTCATATGCCGCCACGGGATCGTCCGCTGCGGTAATGGGTCTGCCTACAACGATATAGTCGCTGCCGATCTCCCTTGCCTTTGCGGGGGTTGTCACGCGGGACTGGTCCCCCACGTCGCCGCCCGCAAAGCGTATTCCCGGGGTCACGCACAGAAAGTCGGCGCCGCACTTTTCATGCACAAGGGAAGCCTCCAGGGGAGAGCACACAACGCCGTCAAGCCCCGCGCGCTTTGCGTTTTCGGCATAGCTTTCAACAACATATTCTATGGGTCTGTCTATGAGGAGCTCGTTTCTCATGCGCTCTTCGCTGGTGGAGGTAAGCTGGGTCACGGCAATAAGCAGGGGACGTGTACCGTCCGGTCGGGTCAGCCCTTCAAGGGCTGCCTCCATCATGGCGGAGGTGCCTGCGGCGTGCAGATTGCACATATCCACATCCATTTTTGAGAGCACCGCCATTGTTTTCTTTACGGTGTTGGGAATGTCGTGCAGCTTAAGATCGAGAAAAATTTTATGTCCACGCTCCTTTATGCTTCTGACAATGCTCGGACCCGCCGCATAGAACAGCTCCATGCCTATCTTTACAAAGGGCTTTCTTGACTTGAACCTGTCAAGAAATTCAAGGGTCTGCGCCTCCCCCGCAAAGTCGCAGGCGATAATAACGTCTTTTGCCATCAGTGTGCTCCTCCTATTATATCTCTGAGATTTTTTATACCGTATTTTTCCATTGCCGCAGGCAGTGCGTCGATAATGTTTTTGCAGGCAAAGGGCTCTGTAAGGTTCGCCGCACCCACTTCGACGGCGCAGGCACCCGCAAGCATAAATTCTATAACGTCCTCGGCGCAGCAAATGCCGCCCATGCCGACGATGGGTATTGCAACCGCCTCGTACACCTGATAGACCATGCGAAGCGCGACGGGCTTTACCGCGGGTCCCGAGTATCCGCCCGCTTTATTCGCAAGCACGGGGCGGCGGCTCCGAAGGTCTATTCTCATGCCGAGCAGCGTGTTTATAAGCGACAGTCCGTCGGCGCCCTCCGCTTCGCAGGATTTTGCGATTTCCGCAATGTCGGTGACATTGGGAGAAAGCTTTATTATTACGGGCTTTTTCGTAGCGGCGCGCACCGCTTTTGTGATTTTCGCGGCGCCCTCGGCGCTGGTGCCGAAGGCGAGTCCTCCGCCGTGCACGTTGGGGCACGATATGTTGACCTCAAACCAGCCGATGCAGTCCTCACCGTCAAGAGCTTTTATATTATTGACGTATTCCTCGGGAGAAAAGCCGCCGATATTCGCCATCACATGCTTTGCAAAGCATTTTCTGAGCTTCGGCAATTCAACGGTACGCACCGCCTCGACCCCGGGATTCTGAAGCCCTACGGAGTTCAGCATACCGCCGTCGCATTCCGCGATCCTCGGCGTTGGATTGCCGAAGCGCGCCTCTGCGGTGGTACCCTTGAAAGATATGGAGCCGAGGCAGTTTATGTCGTACAGCTCTGCAAACTCCCACCCGTAGCCGAACGTGCCGCTTGCGGGGATAACTGGGTTGTCAAGCTCTGTGCCGCACAGACGAACTTTTGTGTCTACCATACGATCTCCTCCTTTGTAAGTACGGGGCCGTCCTTGCATATGCGCTTTGCGCCGTATTTTGTTTTGCAGGTGCAGCCCATACAAGCGCCGAAGCCGCAGCCCATGCGCTCTTCAAAGCTGAACTGCCCGCCGACGCCGTCTCGCGCTGCGTCGTATACGGCGCGAAGCATGGGCTCGGGTCCGCAGGTGTATATATAGCTGTAATTTACTTTGTCCATTGCGGCGCTCGCAAAGCCGCGCAGTCCGTACGAGCCGTCCGCGGTGGTGAGTATAACGTTGGCACCGAGGTCGCGGAACTCTTTTTCGCAAAAGACCTCGCCCGCCGTGTTGAAGCCCAGTATCACCGAGGGGTGCCGTCCCTCGCCTGTAAGCTTTTTGCAGAGGGCGTACAGCGGAGGCACGCCCACTCCGCCGCCGACAAGCAAGGGAGTGTCTCCCGCAGGGGCGGTGTCGTAGCCGTTGCCGAGCCCCGTCAGCACGTCAAGCTTTTTGCCGGACTGCATTTTTTGCATATCTGCCGTTCCGCGCCCTACGACTTTGTAGATTATCGTAAGTGTGTTTTCGTCCCAATCGTACACGGATATGGGGCGGCGCAGAAACAGTCCGTCGATCTTTATGTTGACAAACTGTCCCGGGGCACTGATTTCCGACGTGTCGCCCGCGAGGGTCATTTTCAGTACCGACGGCGCAATCATTCGGTTCGATGTGATCTCAAAGATCCCCTGTTTCATATAAAGTATTCCTTTCGCAAGAGAAGTCAGGCATCAATAGTGGATATGCCGAGGGTCGTTTCTTCGAGCACATCCAGAAGCACTGCTACCGTGTCGAGGGAGGTGAACATGGTAACATTGTTTTCGACAGCGCAGCGGCGGATCTCATGTCCGTCGGAGAGAACGTCGGAGGAGTTCATGTCGCGCGTGTTTATAACATATGTCACGTATCCCTGGCGTATGGCGTCGGGAATTTCGGTGCTGCCCTCGCTGATCTTTTTCAGTGCGTGGGTGCGTATACCGTTTTCTTTAAGGAATTTTGCCGTGCCCTCGGTCGCCTGGATGTTGAAGCCCATGTTGTAGAAGCGGCGCACGAGGGGCAGAGCTTCCTCCTTGTCGTTGTCGGTGACGGTCACAAGCACCGTTCCGTAGTTCATAACGCTCATACCGCTTGCTTTCAGCGCTTTATAAAGCGCTCTTGTAAGCTTTGCGTCGTATCCTATCGCCTCGCCGGTGGATTTCATCTCGGGGGAGAGATATGCGTCAAGTCCGCGCAGCTTTGAGAATGAGAAAGCGGGCGCTTTTACGTACCAGCGCTTTTTCTCCTCGGGATAAATTTTGTCAAAGCCCTGTTCTTTCAGGGAGTGACCGAGTATCACAAGTGTTGCTATATCCGCAAGACTGTAGCCAGTCGCCTTTGAGAGAAAGGGAACCGTGCGCGACGAGCGTGGGTTTACCTCGATGATGTACACGTTTTCGCTTTTGTCGACTATAAACTGGATGTTGTACAGCCCCACGATGCCGATTCCGAGTCCGAGACGCTTTGTGTAGTCAAGGATCGTATCCTTTGTTTTTTGGCTTATGCTGAATGTGGGATAAACGCTTATGGAGTCGCCGCTGTGTATGCCCGTACGCTCCACAAGTTCCATAATGCCGGGCACGAAAACGTCTTTGCCGTCGCAGATGGCGTCCACCTCAAGCTCTTTTCCCGCAATATACTTGTCAACGAGCACCGGTTTGTCCTTGTCGATCTCGACAGCACTTCTGAGATACTTGCGCAGCTGCGTCTCGTCTGCGACTATCTGCATGGCGCGTCCGCCGAGCACGAATGACGGGCGGACAAGCACCGGGTAGCCGATCTCGGCGGCGGCGCGTATTCCTTCTTCAATGTCGGTCACGGCGCGTCCGCGGGGCTGCGGGATCGCGAGCTCGTGCAGCACCTTTTCAAACAGATCGCGGTTTTCCGCGCGGTCTATTGCGTCGCAGTCCGTGCCGATGATGTTCACCCCGCGGCGGTGCAGCCCGCCGGAGAGATTTATGGCTGTCTGACCGCCGAGAGAGGCTATAACGCCCATGGGCTTTTCAAGGTGGATGATGTTCATGACATCCTCCTCGCACAGCGGCTCAAAGTACAGCTTGTCGGAGCAGGTGTAGTCCGTTGAAACTGTCTCGGGGTTGTTGTTGATGATTATCGCCTCTCTGCCGGACGCCTTTATGGTCTTCACGGCGTGCACCGTGGAGTAGTCGAACTCAACGCCCTGACCTATGCGTATGGGGCCGGAGCCCAGCACGATTATTTTCTCCCTGTCGGATACTGCGGATTCGTTCTCTTCCTCGTATGTGGAGTAGAAGTAGGGGATATAGCTTTCAAATTCAGAGGCGCAGGTGTCTATCATTTTGTAAACGGGGAAGATATCGTGCTCTTCGCGGAGCGCGAATATTTCCTCGCCCGTTGTGCCCCACAGCTTTCCGATATATTCGTCCGAAAAGCCCATTTTCTTTGCGGTCTTCAGCTCATCCGTGCTGAATGCCCTGTCACGAAGGCGGAATTCTTCGCTCACGATATTGTGTATCTTTTCAAGGAACAGCATGTCGATCTTTGTCGCATCGCATATCATGCCGAGATCGGCTCCGCGGCGCATAAGCTCGGATGCGGCATATATGCGGTCGTCCGTGCCGTCGGCGATATAGGAGAGCAGCTCATCCTCGGTGAAGGTGTCAAACTTCTTCATGTATATGTGATCCGCGCCGATCTCAAGGGAGCGCACGGCTTTGAGAAGGCTTTCTTCTATAGTCCTGCCTATGCTCATGACCTCTCCCGTGGCTTTCATCTGAGTTGACAGCTTGTTGTTTGCGCTGGAGAATTTGTCAAAGGGGAAGCGCGGCATTTTTGTGACCACATAGTCGAGAGAGGGCTCAAACGCCGCGGGGGTGTTCGCAAGCATGATCTCGTCCAGATGCATACCCACGGCGATCTTTGCGCTGACTCTTGCGATGGGGTATCCGCTCGCTTTGCTCGCAAGGGCGGAGGAGCGGGAAACTCTGGGGTTGACCTCTATAAGGTAGTAGCTGAACGACAGAGGGTCAAGGGCAAACTGAACGTTGCAGCCGCCTTCAATTTTCAGCGCGCGTATTATCTTCAGCGCGCTGTCGCGCAGCATATGATATTCTTTGTTTGTCAGTGTCTGAGAGGGGCAGACCACGATGGAGTCGCCTGTGTGTATGCCTACGGGGTCGATATTTTCCATGTTGCAGACAGTTATGGCGGTGTCGTTTGCGTCGCGGATGACCTCGTATTCGATCTCCTTATAGCCTTTTATACTCTTTTCCACCAGAACCTGATGCACGGGGGAGAGCTCTAGCGCACCGCGCAGAAGCTCGGCGCATTCCTCCTCGTTGTCGGCAAAGCCGCCGCCTGTGCCGCCAAGGGTAAAGGCGGGGCGCAGCACAACGGGATAGCCTATTTTTTCTGCGGCTGCAAGTCCTTCTTCCATGCTTTCGGCAATGACGGATGGCAGCACGGGCTCGCCGAGCTCCTGACAAAGCTCTTTGAAAAGCTCTCGGTCCTCGGCACGCTCAATGCTTCTGCTGCTCGTGCCGAGAAGCTCTGCGCCGCATTCACGGAGTATCCCTTTGGATTCAAGCTGCATCGCAAGGTTTAGTCCCGTCTGTCCGCCGATGCCCGGCACAATGGCGTCCGGACGCTCATATCTTATGATCTTCGCAAGATATTCAAGATTGAGAGGCTCCATATACACCTTGTCGGCAACGGAGGTATCCGTCATAATTGTGGCGGGGTTCGAGTTGCAGAGAACGACTTCGTAGCCTTCCTCACGCAGGGCAAGACACGCCTGCGTTCCTGCATAGTCGAATTCCGCCGCCTGTCCGATAACGATAGGACCGGAACCTATAACGAGTATTTTTGAAATATCAGTTCTCTTAGGCATTATTTTTCCTCCATAAGGGCGATAAATCTGTCAAAAAGATATGCGCTGTCCTGCGGGCCGGGCGCGCTTTCGGGGTGGTACTGCACGCTGAACATTCTGTTTTGCGTATCATGCACGCCCTCTACCGTTCCGTCAAGCAGATTGACATGCGTCACCTCAAGTCCCGTTCCGACGAGGCTTTCTTCGCGAACGGCGTAGCTGTGGTTCTGCGAGGTTATCTCCACTCTGCCGCTTGAAAGCTCCTTTACGGGGTGATTTCCACCGCGATGACCGAACTTCAGCTTATAGGTCTCGGCGCCGCAGGCAAGGGATATTATCTGGTGCCCCAGACATATACCGAATATGGGATATTTTCCGCGCAGCTCTCGGACAAGCTCAATGACCGGAGAAACGTCCTGCGGGTCGCCGGGGCCGTTTGAAAGAAATATGCCGTCCGGCTTCATTTTTATAACTTCCTCTGCCGTTGTGTTGTACGGCATTACCGTCACATTGCAGCCGCGGGCGTTGAGCGAGCGGATTATGTTGAGCTTTATGCCGCAGTCGATAGCGACAACGTTGAGGCGCGCGTTTGCAGTGCGCGAGTACCAGCGCTTTTTGCAGCTCACCCGCGTGACCGCGTCGTGGGGGATCGGCGCGAGGCAAAGCATTGCCAGCGCTTTATTTGTGGGCGTATCAGCGTCGGTTATCAGCGCGCGGCGGCTGCCGAAGTCACGTATGCTGCGTGCAAGCTTTCTGGTGTCGATGCCGCATATGCCCGCGATACGGTATTCCTCCATGACCTCGGCAAGGGTCTTTGTGTATCTGAAATTCGAGGGCAGGTCGTTATACTCCCTGACGATAAGCCCGCTTATGGTGGGAGTTTTTGTTTCGTAGTCTTCGTCCGCAGTGCCGTAGTTGCCGATGAGCGGGTATGTCATAACGACCGCCTGGTCGGTGTATGACGGGTCGGAGATTATCTCCTGGTATCCCACCATGGAGGTGTTGAAAACGACCTCGCACACGCGGTCACCGTCGTAGCCGAAGCCGTATCCGCAGTATTCGCTGCCGTCCTCGAAAACAAGCTTTCGTTTTTTCATATTTTCCATACTGCCTTACCTCCGCAGACCGTTAATAGATTTTTTCCGTATACCGTTTCGCCTTCAAAAGGCGTGCTTTTTCCCATGGACAGAAAGCTTTCGCCGGAGATCGTGCCCTGCGCTCCAAGGTCCCAGACGCATATGTCGCCGCATTCCTTTATGCCGAAGCGTCTGCGCGGGTTTACCGACATAAGCTCGGTGAGCTTTTCAAGGCTTATTGAGCCGCCGAGAACAAGATTTGTGTAAAGCACGGGAAACGCCGCTTCAAGTCCCGAAACTCCCATGAGGCTGTCCCGCAGCCCCCTCGATTTCTCCTCGACGGAGTGGGGCGCGTGGTCGGTGGCTATCATGTCTATCGTTCCGTCCCGTATGCCCTCGATAAGGGCTGCGCGGTCCTCTTTTCTTCTCAGCGGAGGATTCATTTTGAAACGCCCGTCCTCACGGAGGCCGTCATCGTCAAGCACCAGATAGTGCGGCGCCGTCTCGCAGGTGACGTTTACGCCGCGCCGCTTTGCGCGCCGTATAAGCTCAACGCTTTCGGCGCACGAAACGTGGCAGACGTGATAGGCGCAGCCTGTCTCCTCGCAAAGTCTGAGATCTCTTTCAATGGGGCGCCATTCGCTCTCGCGGCATATTCCCGCGTGACCGTGCCGGCGGGCATATTCGCCGTCGTTTATGTATCCGCCGCGTATCAGGGAAGAGTCCTCGCAGTGCGCCGCGACGATTTTGCCGAGAACCTTTGCTTTAAGCATTGCCTCTCTCATAAGCTCTTCCGACTGCACGCCGCGCCCATCGTCGGAAAAGGCGCAGCAGTCCGCCGCCATTGCCGAAAGATCGGCAAGTGCCTCGCCTTTTTCGCCCACGGTGAGCGCTCCGTACGGGTGCACTCGCACCGCGGCGTCCCGCTCTATAATTTCAAGCTGCTTTTCAAGCGCCGCTCGGCAGTCGGGCACCGGATCGAGGTTCGGCATGGTGCAAACGTCGGTATATCCGCCGTGCGCCGCCGCAAGGGAGCCTGTTTTAATGCTTTCTTTATAAGAAAATCCCGGTTCTCTGAAATGTACGTGTACATCACAGAAAGCCGGGAGGATAACTGTATTTTTTATATCCGAAACACAAACGGGAGAAGTATCTGCGGGAATGTCGAAAGAAGTAAGCTTTTCTCTTACGAACACTCCGCCCTTGTATCTTGAAACGGTATCTTGCAGAAAATCAAATTTCATAATACATAATCTCCGAAAAAAATAAACGCCTGCTTTAAGCAAAGCAGGCGCACAGGCAAAACAATACTATAGACACAGTGTCGTTTATAATCTTGCCGGCGTCACAGCACCTTGCTTAAAGATCGTATGTAAGTATATCATATTGCGAACGCCAAGTCAATAGAAAAACCGTGAATTTTTAAAATTTGTCTTGACAGACGGTGAAAACGGAGTATAATAAGAAACATAAGTTGCGCAACGACAGTTGCGCATAGCGAGGTGATACAATGCCGCCGAAAAACAAATTCACAAAAGAAGAAATAACAGCTGCCGCTGTAGAGGTCGTGCGCCGCAGCGGTGCACAGGGGCTTACTGCGCGCTCTCTTGCGGCAGAGCTGGGCTGCTCCCCAAAGCCCATATTCGGACTTTTCGAGAATATGGAAGAGGTGCAGAAAAGCGTGGCGGACGCAGCCGCAAAGATTTTCAGAGAAAAAACGGAAGAAGAGATACGCCGCGGAAAGTATCCCGTATATAAATGCACGGGCATGGCGTACGTCCGCTTTGCAAAAGAGGAAAAAGAGCTTTTCAAGTTGCTTTACATGAAGGACCGCGACGGCAAGCCTGACGAGAGCGGCGAGGATCTGGAAAAAATAGTGGACATCGTCCGCGAAAACACGGGCCTTTCCGGAGAGAACGCATATATGTTTCATATTGAAACATGGATATACGTCCACGGCATTGCGGCGATGATCGCTACTGGATTTCTGGACTGGGATATGGATTTTGTAAGCGGCGCCGTCACAGACTGCTATATGGGTCTCAGAGAGCGATTTGAGAAAAAGGAGAATACAGACAATGACAGGGGAAAATAAAAACCGCGGTGCGGCGATAAAAACAGAGAAGCTTTGCAAGAAGTACGGCTCTCTTTGCGCCGTCGACTCGCTTGATCTTACGGTATATGAAGGCGAGCTGTTTGCGCTGCTGGGCGTGAACGGCGCAGGCAAGACCACGACCGTGAAAATGCTTTCCTGCCTTGCCGCCCCCACCTCGGGCGACGCGTTCGTAATGGGGAAAAGCATAGTAAAGGAAAGCGCCGGGGTCAAAAGGATAATCGGCGTATCCCCGCAGGAGACGGCGGTCGCGCCGAATCTTAGCGTTCGCGAAAATCTTGAGCTTATGAGCGGTGTTCACGGTCTGCCGCGCTCCGAGGCAAAGGCAAAGACCGCAGAGCTTTTGGAGAGATTCAAGCTCGGCGAGGTGGAAAAGCGCAAGGCGGCAAAGCTTTCCGGCGGCTGGCAGCGCAGACTCAGTATAGCCATGGCGCTTGTGGGGGACGTTCAGGTGCTGTTTCTCGACGAGCCGACGCTCGGTCTTGACGTGCTCGCCCGCGCGGATCTGTGGGACACCGTGCGCGAGCTTCGGGGCAAGGTAACGGTAATTCTTACAACTCATTATATGGAAGAGGCGGAGGAGCTCTCCGACCGCATAGGCATCATGAAGGATTCAAAGCTTCTTGCCGTCGGCACGGCGGATGAGCTGAAGGCGCTTGCGGGCAGGGAAAAATTTGAGGATGCTTTTGTGGCAATAGTAAAGGGGGCGGCAAAATGAAGCTTATGAGTTTTTCCGGACGCGTCGCAAAGGAGATAATGCGCGATCCCATCAATATATGCTTCGGACTCGGGTTCCCCGTCGTATTGCTGCTGCTTCTCAGCGCGATCCAGGCAAATATACCGGTAGATATTTTCGAAATTGAAAATCTTGTGCCCGGCATAAACGTGTTCGGTATGTCGTTTCTCACTTTGTTTTCCGCAATGCTTGTGGCAAAGGACAGAGAAAGCGCTTTTCTGCAAAGACTGTATACAACGCCGCTTCGCGCCGGTGATTTCATTTTCGGATACATACTTCCCATACTGCCCATCGCGGCGGCGCAGAGCATCGTCTGCTATATAACGGCGTGCATTCTCGGGCTTACCCCTACAGTAAATATACTGTGGGCGGTGCTTTTCAGCGTGCCTCAGTCACTGTTTTTCGTAGCATTCGGTATCTTCTGCGGCAGCGTTCTCGGCGTAAAGCAGGCGAGCGGACTGTGCGGCGCGCTGTTTACAAACCTCAGCGCATGGATGTCCGGTACATGGTTCGATCTTGACCTTGTGGGCGGCGTTTTCAAAAAGATCGCGTACGCGCTGCCGTTCGTTCATTCCGTTGAGGCGGGCAGAGCGGTGCTTTCGGGCAACGCCGCGGGCATGCTGCCGCATATATGGTGGGTCGCAGGATATACGGCGGTGTTTCTCATACTTGCGGTCGTATTCTTTCTGCGGCAGATGAAGCGTCAGTGACGGGCGGCGCGGTCGCGCTCCGAACAAATGGCACTGTCTTGCCGGAAAGTTAACCGAAATAGACAGCCGGAGTTTTCTCCGGCTGCCTTTTTTATTGTTCTTCAGCCGCGCCGCGTCTGAAAAGTTTTTTGAATGTATGGACCCAGTTGCAGCTTTTGCAGGCGTCCTTGTAGGTCATACCCGTTGCTATGTAGCATATGGGTTTTATTGTTGCCACGGTCTTTGTAACTATAAAGCTTACGGCAAACGCCAAAAGCGTTATGAGAAGTACGCTTGCGAGAGACTGCGCTTTTATGCCCTTGTAGTTCAGCATGCTGAGAAAAATATTGTGCATGAAATATATTGGCATGGAAAGCGCCACTATGGGTCGTGACAGTGCTTTCACAGCAGCGGGCGGCGTTCTGTAGTTCTGCTTGAACAAAAGGAAAACAAACGCTGAGAGTACGACTACATATCCCGACGCCTGATACTGGAACCGCTGATTATACTCGCCCGTGCGCGCTGTCAGCACCCATGTGCCGGCAGCAATCGCCGCAAGCGTTGCGGCGGCACCCAGCGCGAGCAGCACATTGGGTATCTTCTTTTTGCAGCTGCCCAGCAGATAGCCGAGCAAAAACGTCGCCAAATGACCGTCAAGTATCTTAAGCCTTGAGAAAAGGTTCAGATTGATATACGGCTTTGCGGCTTCCGGCAGCACAGCCATGAGCACCGTGTGCAGAGAGACCAGCGCCACCAGAACGAAAAGAAATACATTGCCGTATTTTTGTTTTGACAGTGCCTGAATACCGCCGTAAAGTATGGGGGATATAAGATACAGCACTATCAGCATGTACATATACCAAAGGTGAGACATCGCCGGAGAATACAGCGAAGATACAAGCCTTGTCCATACTCCGCCCGGGGTCAGATCAAACGAGCGGAACGCGTTCCACAGCACGGCAACGACCGTCCAGCCCGCAAGCGGTATTACAAGGCGCGGCAGCCTGTGGCGAAACAGCACGGACAGATCCGTGGTTTTGGAACTCGTCATAAGCAGGTATCCCGACATCATGAAAAACAACGGCACCGCCGTAAATGCCAGGGAAGTCAGTACATTCAGCACATGCCATTCGGCGTCGACGCCCGCGCGCAGCCTGTCAGCTGCCGTGTGCATAAAAACAACTCCCAGCGCGGCAATGATGCGCAGTCCGTCAAAATATTGTATGTGAGGCCGTTCGTTCAAAAAGCTGTCCTCCGATGTTTATTTGCCCGCAGGTGTCCGTTTCGGATCGCGGCGGATATATTTTAAATACCGATAATATTTGTATTATTGTATCATATTTTTTCGCTCATTACAACCGAAAACCGACAAAAAGAGAGCATAAGGGATGTGAACGGATGCCGGATCTGCGGCGCCGAAGTTATCCGATTTGCGCGCAGACGTGCGTATTCTATTTGATATTCAACTGTTCAAAGTGATAGCGCGGCTTTCCGACACTCTTTTTTCCGTATTCTATCGCTTCTTGGGGACAATAGCAGATACAGGCCATGCAATGGGTGCAGTTTTTGCCCCATACGGGTCTTCCGCCTTCGAGCCGAATGTTGTTCAGAGGACACCGCTTGGCGCACTGTCCGCATCCGACGCAGCTCTCAGCAGCGCGAAATGCGTCTGCTTTTACAAATATCCGATAGAACAAGGGGTTTATCGGCCCGCTCATAAAGCGGTCATAAAGGTTGTTTCGGGGAGTGGGGAAGGCTTTGCCCTCACGGATGTATGAAACGGCGCTTTCTATATCGGGCAAAGCCTTCTCCACGATCTCTTCGGCTTTTTCCGCGTGCGGCGCGTTGAACATGGCAATATAGTTTTCGGGCATGATCACCTGCAGGGTGCCCATACAGCACAGATCTTTCTGTGCCGCAAGCAGATCGTTATACTTTGCCGCGTTGCCGATCTCGCCGCCGCAGTCCATCACGAACCATATGCGCTCTGCTCCGCAAAGCTCTGTTTTCAGAATGTGTTCCGATACTGCCCGCGGTATGCGCCACGCATATGTCGGGGTGACAACTATCACATCCCGCCCCGTCTGTATCGGCGAAGTATCACCCGCTTTTATCCTTGTGTTAAGGTCTGTGATACCGTCCCGCAGCGCCTCCGAAATTTTCTTTGCAATGAACCGGCTGTTGCCTGTGCCGGAAAAATATAAGATCATAAATAATTTCCTCCCTAAATCTTTGCCCCGCGGTCATGCCGCCCTCTCCGCTCATATACCGCGGCGCCATACCATAAGAAGATCTTTCTCACCGGTGGCGCCGTCCGTGCCCCCGCACTGTATCTCAAAGCCTTCACGCTCATAAAAGCGTACGGCGCGCGTGTTCTTTCGGTATACATTCAGACGCAATACAGGCTTTTTTGCTTTGATACTGTCCAAAAGCTGCTTGCCTATCCCGTGCGAGCGCATTCCTTCGGACACGAAAATGCCTTCAATGTACTCACCGGAAAGCCCCGCAAAACCTTGGATATTTCCGTCTTGCTCATACACATAGACCTCTGAGTGCGGCAGCATCTCTTTCACCGCTTCCGAATTGCTTTTCCAGTATTCTGCGGGGATAAAGGCGTGCGCCGTGAGATTTCCGCTTAACCAAATATCGGCGACCCTGTCGATGTCTCCTTGCCGCAGCTTTCTTATCATGCTGATCATCTCCTCTAAACAGACGGGATCGTCCGACGCCGTATACGCCGTCAGACCTTCCCGATATACGCGGCGGTTTTTGTCGGTACTGCTATAATGCCGTCCGCCGAAAAGCTGTCGAAGACGCGTCCGATATCTGTCAGATATTCGGAATATCTTCCGTCGCTCTCGCGCGTCGAATAGGAGGACGACAGCACGCGGTCGATGTAGCCCTGCTTATCGTAGTACTGAGTGTTGTCGGCACGGAAAACCGTGCATTCTCTGACAAAGAAGGCTTTGCATTTTTCGTCATTTATGCCGTTTGAAAAGCCTTGGAATTCGGGGCTGTATCTGTGCCGCAGCTCGGCAAGCGCTTTTGTGCAGGCGGCATTCGGATCTCTGAAATTGTAAATTATCATCACTTTTCCGCCGGGCCTCAGAATGCGGCGGCATTCCTTTCCGAACGCTTCGGCGTCGAACCAGTGAAACGTCTGTGCGGCGGTCACAAAGTCGACACTGCCGTCGGGCAGCTTTGTGTCGGCGTCACTGCCGTCTACAGAGATAAAGCCTTCAATGCGAGAAAGCCTCTCCTCCGCTTTTCTTCGCATATCCGCGTCCGGCTCCACCGCGTATACCTTGCGCCAGCAGTCAAGCAGCTGCTCCGTAAATATCCCCGTGCCGGAGCCGATGTCGGCAAACACGCTGTCAAAGGGCACGTTCAGCACATTTTTCAGATAATCAAACAGCGCCTCGGCGTACTTTGGTCTCGCTTTGGCATATATTTCACCTTTTCCGTCAAAACGGTTTCTGTTATCCATACGATCTTTCCTCCGAAAGCTGCTTTATAAAGCGCGAACATCGCCCGAAGTTTGCTTTCTGACGTGTTTTGCAAAAGATTTCCGCAGTGCCGACCGGTCAAGATCAATTATATCACCCGCTTTTGAAAAAGTCCACCGCAATATGTTGTTCGTCAGCCGCAAGAAATACGCGGCTTCGGCGGCAGAATCTTGCGCCGACTTACAGAGCAGCCGCTCTGCCGAAATAAAAAAGTACGGCTGCGCTCCGTGCGCCTTTGGTTTCTGCACCAAATTACCGTACTTTGATAAGTATACCAGAACTATGTGAAACCGTCAAGCGTTTTTCGGCAGCTTTTTTAAAAAACCGCATGATCAGGCAGACCGAAGGTATAAAAACCGCCCGAACCCTGTGACGCATGGGGAACGGGAGGCTTATCGCGATGACCTGAGTACTCTCTGATATTTTGTATGGACCTCTCTCGCCGCGCGGAATATATTCCGTTTTTTGACTGCGGCAGACTTTCGCTGCCGGCTTGCGGAAGTTTTGCGGAGGGATTCTCTCTCTTGCCCCCTCCGACCCGATCATTCGGAACCCGATATCCGTGGCTGTGTCCATATCGACACTTTATACTTTTTATATCCTTGACAGAATTTGTAATCAGTGCTACAATTATGTCGTATTATATCTCGTCAGCTGCGCCGAGGTGCTTCTTTTGTGCACGCCCGGAGAATTCGGTCACGTGCACCAGTATAGAAAAGCGGCGCCGCTTTGCCGGAGAAGACTGTAATGTGAGATACAGCGGAAAAACGATGCTTTCGATATAGGTACGGCGCGAAGTTTTCCGACTGCCGAAAGAAAGTGAAATGTCTCGCGCTTTGAACATCGTTCAAAGTGTCTGCGGAGCAGTTGCAAACTGCTTTAAAAATTATCTCTGCTATCGCAGAGGTAAAATAAGAAGGGCGATACTGATCATGAGCGAGGAAATCGGATTTTATTATTATTACAACGATAAGCTTCGGCTTATATGCCCTTGAGTTCGTAATTTCACTAATTGTCGCTCTTGTAAAATTTCTTTTGTCCCTCAGGGATTGACCTTCAATTATAAGAGCAGCCCTGCGGCAAAGCCGCAGGGCTGTCTTTGTCTGTACGGGAGCTTTTATATATAGACACGTGAATCTGAAAAGGGTGGATTATTTATTATTTGAAATCGAAAAGAGAGACGATCGGAAAGATTTTCATATACATTCCTTTAAATCTGAACCTACCTTCCGGACCTTCTTTTTCAAGAATAAATTGTGACAAATCTCCTTCAAGGCAGTCCTTTACTTTTTCGGGAGATACCCCGGACTTGTCACCGATCTGAGAAACGGCTGCGTAGGTGTCTTCGGAATGAACAGTCAACCGATAAAGTGCAGCGGCTATCATCAGGTTCTTTGCGTCACTGAACGGTTTGATCACTGCTGCGATCCGGCGAATATCAGTATTCAGCAAAGTTATGTTCATGTTATTTGAAAAGAACACGGCGCCGTGTCTCATCATCGTTGTCGTCTCCGGAATACTACAGCAAGAATAGCCCCATTCGGCATTTTCGGCATGCTCGATAGCATCTTCCGTATCCCATCCGGAATTCATATTGTCTTCGGTCATTCCCTTGGAAAAGATAATAGTGTGGAGGGCTGCGGCCATTCTGAAAGTAAAGTCAAAATCTTCGCCCTTAGGTAAGGACTCTATGCGCTTGCGAATAGCAAGAACAATATCTTCTGTTGTACAAACGGGAGTATACCCTAGCAGTTCATCCACCGAAACGTCAAAGAACTTAGCGATATCGGGAAGAAGCTGAATGTCCGGACAGCATTGCATCGACTCCCATTTGGAGACTGCCTGATTGGTTACGCCGAGCGCGCCGGCCAGTTCTTCTTGCGTAAGCCCTTTCTGCTTTCTGAGAAAGGAGATCTGTTCATTGATTTTAATTGCGGTCATACATGCACCTCACATTTGATTTTTGCAGCTGCAATTATATTTTACGGATATGCAGCTCAAAAAGCAATGACTTGTCGGTTTGATAAATTCACATTTCATCCAACCGTCGGTTGGATAACTTGTAGAAAAATGCCGCCCGCTTAACACAGGGGCGGCACAATTGAATCTTATTTGAATTGCTGAATAACGTCACAGTAGCAATTTTTTGACGGCATTTTTATTTGCTCAGTTCTTTGCGCATATTCAACAATAACCGAATACATCCCTAAAAACATATTCCGGCACATACGATCGGCATCGTCGTGAAGATGCTTCGGGAATAGATTTTTGTATCCATCGACAAACTTATATACAAGAGCAGCATATTTGTCAATATGAGGAATCAAATAGGTTTCCGCAATTTTGTTGAAGCTTTCAGTCTGATCTATAGTAAATGTGGGAGACGTTACAAAGAGGCTTCCATCGTCCCGTTTGATGATATATCCGTCTTTTATGGCATTTGCAAGGGATTCAATGTCGTCAGTTTTGCCGTCAAATATAATATCCTGACACACATTGATGTAATTATCATACATCATAGGACGAAATGCAATGCCGCTTATTGAATTGAATACTTTATGCGAACAACAGCCGCGGCTTCCCAAATTAGCACTATGCTGAACGCCGATTTCCACTTTTTTGTGTTTGCCGGTCTCCATATTTCCAATATATGACCACTCATTTCCATCAAATCTCTTTTTGAACAATGGATACGGAAGCGAGCAGTATTTTGAATTTGCGTATGAAAAAGCAAGCACGCCAAACAAGTAAAACAAATCGGCTTCGCTCTTTTCGGCTTTGTAAAAATCAAGTTTCATAGCCTGACGTGAGATTTCTTTCAAAGCAGTCAACAGCTCGTCCATAATCGGCATTAATATTTTTTCTGCATTTTCTTCACAGTAAATACCATACTTGTCAGACCAAATAGGCGGAATAATCCTTTGTTGAAAGTGATTGTGCAAAAATCTGTCCTTAATATACTCTGCAAACATTTTCTGTGTTAGTTTTAAAAATTTTTTCCTTCTGTGATATTTTCATTTTTAAGAAATTTTTCACATTCAACCAGTGGGAGGATCTTTGAAAAATAAAATCCCTGCATCATATCACAATTTATTTTGTCGAGAAAATCCGCTTGTCCCAAATTTTCAACTCCCTCACAAAGAACCTTTGCTCCGGACTCATGCACAAGTGTTATTATATTTGAAAGCATAGTTTGCCGCCTTTCAGATGTGCAAGAGGCAATAAATTCTCCATCGATTTTTACTAAATCAATTTCATTATCATATAAGTCGGCAAAAGACGAAAATCCCGCACCTATATCGTCAATCGCTATTTTAAATCCTGCTCTGCGGCATTTGCTGATATTTTCCGAAACTGCCTTTGAATTCTCAGCAATTGAATCTTCGGTTATTTCAAGTACAAGTCGGCTACGATCAAATTTGTAATCGGAAGAAATTTCGGATATGCGGTCGAAAAAATCATTTTGACTGAGCGAAGTCCTTGTGAAATTGCAGGTTAAAAAAAGTTGCTTATACGGTTCAGCACACCAAGCCTCAAGTTGTCGGCATACAGCAGAAAACATTTTGTAATCGTGTGCTATTATTTGTTCGGTTTCTTTCAAAACGTCAATATATTCGTGTGGACGCAATAGACCGTATTCTTTATTTTGCCAGCGTGACAGAGCTTCCGCACCGCAAATTTTTTTGGATTTATTTTCATTGATAAACTGTAAATACACCCGGAATTCGCCATCGGTAACCGCATTGGCAACATCCTTTCGCAATTTTTCCTGTCTTCTGCTTTGTGTCAAGTGGTTTTCACAGGTTATCACTACAGAAGTATTGCTCCTTAGAGCTGCAAAATAACCCTGCTTTGCATTATAAAATGCTGTTTCGGCATTGCAATCAGGATGTTCGCAAAGCCTTGAGACTCCTGCTCTGAAAGCATTTGCCATATTTGGATAAAATTCCTGCAAATATAGGTTTAAGCTGTCAACAATCTCGAATATTTTGCTTGCACATTCTTTTTCTGTAGGTGCCTGTATAAGCATTACAAAAACTCCGTCATTTATCCTTGCTAGGTATTCGGCAGAGGCAATTTTTGAATTTAAGTGTGCAGCAGCATAACTCTCAATTTCCTTGATTGTTTTTTCTCCGCATTCAATGCTTATTTTTTCAACTTTATATGCCAAATAAACAACAGCATAAAGATTTTTAGATTGACGGGATAGCAACTGTTCAAAGGCATAATTATAATATTCTGCATTGCCTATACCCGTCAATTCGTCAATCATCGAATCTTGATTGCTGTGTTTTTTTCTTTTGACGGCAATGACGGCAAGAAAACCGCAAATGACAATAAGAAAAGAAATTGACAAAATTATTATTTTTATTAAACGGTTCTTGTTGCTCACATCAGGATTATTATTTGAATTTGCGAGTAAAAATCCCATTTTTTCCTCTTCGGATATTTCCAAAAATGCATTTCTTATTTTCCCGATAAGTTCAGGAGAGGCAATTTCGGTAAAGCCTATGCAATAAGTTGTATTTTCCCCTTTAGAATAAAACTCTAAAACCGGTAACAGTTCATCCACTTTGCACTCGTCCTGTTTATCGGAGAGTACTGTCAACAATTCAACCTGATTGTTGCGGGAAAGCTCTTTCTGCCGATTTTCGGAAGAAGCTGAAATATAGGTAAATGAAATGCCTGTTTTTTCGGATACAACCTTCAGCATATCGGGGAAAACACCGCAAAAAGCTTTATCTTCCTTACTGTAATATTCAAGCGGATAAGCATTTGGATTTCCGGCAACATAAACGGTGTCCGCCTCACCGCTGTCGCTTGGCACTGTATAAACAGCGGCATAAACAGGCAACCCGATATTCAATATCATCGCAATAGAAAAAATGCATATAAATAAGCTTTTATAAAACTTTCGGCAGTTATTCATACCCTTTCTCCGTTTGCAGATCCGAAATTCTTTTTTCGGCCGAGTTTAGCTGTTCTTTAACTTCCTCAAGCACTGAAACGGTCACTTTGCGAATTTCTTCAATTTGGTTTTCCAATTCGCTTGACCTTTTGTCGGATAATTCAAATTTTTTCTGTAATTCATCGTTAATTCTTTTAAGATCGGTGTTTTCTTGATTTAAACGGGAATTATAATCATTTAGTTCCTCATTCTTTTTATTCAGTTCCTCTAATATATCTTTCTGCTCTTTGATTTTTTGCGCTTCCTTTTGTTCATAGATATAGTTTAACTGTGAAATGTATTCGCAAACATCGTTTTTATTAAATCCGAACAATGCGGTTCTTAAATCCTTAAGTTCCATATATTTTTCTCCTCTTATTTAAAGTTGATTTTTTTGCGTTCAATTCGACCCCATTGCAGTTTTTTCTTGCGATAACCGAAAAAAGCCGTTGCCCTGACCCAAGCCAAAACAAACCTAAGACATGTGATTTCAAAAACACACAAAAGGCAGGCTTTAACCGCGTCTGAAAATGTTACTTTCAAATCCGAAGTATAAATTCTTGAGAAAAACGCCGTAAGCGACAACACACTTCCAAATACTGCATAGATAAGGAAAAACAGTACCATAAACGGAATGTTAATCAAATCCATCGCAAAAGCCAAAAGCATTGTCAGAACTCCGAATATTTCTATAAAAGGCGAAAGCAATTCATAAATCAGAAAATATAAATATGAAATATAACCTACCGCACCGAATTTGGGGTTGAAAAGCATTTTTCTGTGTTTAATCATACTTTGAAACAGTCCAAGGTGCCAGCGCTTACGCTGCTTTTTTAAGTCGCTCAGCTTTTCGGGAGCCTGCGTCCAACAAATGGCGTCGGTTGCATAGCAGATAGTGTATTTCATATTATTGACCGTACAGTATTCATGCAGCTTTACTACAAGCTCCATATCCTCACCCATTGTTTTGTTATTGTAACCTCCGGCGGCAATTACAACATCCTTTTTAAACAAACCGAATGCACCTGAAATAATAAGCGAGCCGTTGAATTTATCGAACATAATGCGTGACGCTAAAAATGACCGGTCATATTCAAGCACTTGCATACAGGCAATGATATTTTTTGGAAGTTGATATTTTTTCACTCTGCAATTCTCAAGCTCAACATCATTTGACAGCCTTATCAACCCTCCGACTGCAACAACATTCGGTTTTTCTAAAATAGGCTGAGAGATGTTTTTAAGTGAATCATACTGAAGTACCGAGTCTGCGTCCATACAGATAAAATAAGGATAATTAGCGGCGTTTATACCCATATTCAGTGCGTCGGCTTTTCCTCCGTTTTTCTTTCGTATAACAGTAAGCGGCACACGGGTATCCCTTGTTTCATAAATAAATTCCTCGGGCTGACATTCGATTTGTCTGCGAATCGGACGTGAAACACGGTGCATTGAAAATGCGTCAATAACCTTTTTTGCGGTTTCGTCGCGTGAACCGTCGTCAACTACAATGATTTCGTAAGACCGATAATCAAGCTCAAGCAGGGACTTAACCGTTTCCACGACGGTTATTTCTTCGTTATAAGCAGGGACTACAATGGTAATCGGCACAAAATAATCGCTCGGAAAAAAATTTTTAAGGCATTTTCGGCGATGTGTTTTGTAAAGCTCAGAAGATCCTACCAAAACAGACAGAAACAAAAAGGTTGAATAACCAATCAAATAAATAATAAAAAACACACCGACGGCTTTTAGGAATATATCTATTGCTTCTATCATATATGAACCGCCTCCTTTTCACCCGAATAATCCCGTTGCAGACAATACCTGATAATTTCCGAAGCATAGCGGTCGTTTCCGTCTATAATATCGCTTAATTCCGAATATGTAATTCCGAGATTTTTCAAGCTCGCCGCCGAATTGAGCCGTACATACCAGTTTCGGCTATACAGATTTTTCTTTAAAATATGTACGGTGTTTTCACACGGATATGAACCGAGAGCGGTTGAAGCAACAGCGGCATATTCCCACTTTTGCTCTGAGTTCTCCTCAGCAAAACCGCACAGCGCTTCATACGCTTTTGAAAACGGATATTTGCCGAGATATCGGATTGCCGCATAGCGTATTTCATCATTCAAATCTTCGTTTATCAAAAGCGATAATGCAAACTTTTGGTACTCACTGCCTGAAAAGCGCAAATAATCAAGTAATGTCACTTGCATTCCTACTGAAAAATCAAAAAAAATTTCAACGATTTTTTTGCCCAAGGTATTACTGCTGCCGGCAAAATTCAAAAGACCGTCGGATAACAGCTTTCGGTGATAGAATAAATCACTACGGTCAATTGTTTTAATAGCTTTTATAATACAGTCAACATCGCCCGTAGTGTAAAGCGCCTGCATAGCATTTTCACGGCAGTAAATGCTCGGTTCGTTCAAAAGCTCAAGTAAAGCCCCCTCAAGGCTATAAAAGGAACGGTGTGCAATTACTCGGTATTTTTTTATAATATATGGGAAATAGGCGGCTTCAATTCTGTTTCGCTTCATATAATATGCCATAAGTGATATAAAAACCTCGTCAAGACTATGCAAATAATTGCGAATTTCCTGCGGGTGGCTTATATATTCAGCCGTCAACATTTTGTCAAAGGCTATCATATTCCCGACTTTTCGTAATTTCCGGCTCAGATATAGCTTATGATTTTTGTCAATAGGGGAGCCTGCCTCCGCAGCTTTAAGCCGGAGCATAACCTCATAGCGCAGATTTTTGCTGACCTTTTCTGTCCTTCGTTCGCTTTTGCGGAATAAAACCGCAGTGACTATATTGAAAATAATCATTGCTCCGCAGACAAACAAATAGACATACAGCATTATTTCTACTCTCACGGCGACACCTCTTTATTCCAAATGCTCTGCAATATATAGTAAGAGCTTTTAAGTCTTTCGTGATAGGTCACTTTATTGCCCCACCCCTTCAGTTCAAAGGATGAAAGACGGCAGCGGTTACCGCTATCGGTCATAATCCCGATATTCATTTTATTGATGTTAATAAATTTAATTCCGTAATTGCCGGCATAATAATCATCGAGGATTTCCATTTTAG
>CAUGPT010000019.1:0-34218 GCA_959601495.1 uncultured Eubacteriales bacterium | reverse complement strand
AACGCAGGCGCCGCAATCCGCAAGACCCGCGCCGAGCGCATAGGATACATCTCTGCCGTAGGCGCTCATGCTGCGTGTTCCCACCACAGCGCAGGAAAACGTTTTGTCAAAATCGGGCAAATCACCTATGCAGTACAGCACCATAGGCGCGTCCCTCAGCGACAAAAGCCCCTTGGGATAGCCGTCACTCCCTGGATAAAGCACGCGCACGCCGAGATTGTCGCACCATTCAAGTATTTCCTCAACCTCTTCGGTATCTTTGAGACACAGCTTTGACATCGTGCGCTTTTCTATCTTTACACCGCAGGAGTCCAGCTCGTCCGCGTCGGCATCGAAGACCGCCTCGGCGTCGCCGAAATTTCTGACAAGCTCAACGGCGCAGGCAGAACCCTGTCCGCAGGCGTGAGACAGCCACAGCCAGTATACACGTTTGTCCTTTCTACGCATTTTATCGGACCTGACCTTTCATCAAGTTTTTATTCTATCGTTTTCAAAAGAAGTCCGAGGTATGATCCGCACCCTTTAATTATCCGAGAGACGTGCGTCCGCATTTTCCGTACTCCCACATGAGCACCGCAGCGGCTGCCGCCGCATTAAGGCTCTCGGTCCTTGAACTCATGGGTATTTTGATGATCCTGTCGCACGCGCCAAGCGCCGCTTCCGACAGTCCGTGTCCCTCGTTGCCTATAACAATGCAGTCGCGCGCGCCGACGGGGTCGCCGCCGCAGACCATGGATTCGTCGCCGAGAGCGGCGCCTATCAAAAGTCTGTTCTGAGCGTGCAGCATTTCTGCCGCACTTGCCGTGTCGGAGCACACCGTAAATTTCAGTTTGAACGCTGCACCCATTGAGGCTCTAAGCGTTTTGGGATTGTATATGTCGGCGCAGTCGGCAAGGATGACCCTGTCATATCCGAAAGCCGCCGCGCTGCGGATGATAGTGCCCACATTTCCCGGGTCGCGCACTGCCTCAAGCATTATAACGCTCTCGTTCTCTCCTATGCTGCCGTCGCCGTCCGGCATACGGCACACGAACATAAGTCCGTCGGGGGTGCTGTCGGCGCTGAGTTTTGCAAAGGCGCTGTCTGACAGCACTATTATCTCTCCGCCGCACTCACGGCAAAGCCGCATTATCTCGCCGTCTCCGACGCGGCTCTCCATGACCGCGGCATATGCCACGCTGCAGTTTCCGAGCGCCTCGCGGCACAGCTTTACGCCGTCGGCGCAAAAGAGCCTCTCCTCCTCGCGCCTCTTGCGCGAGGACAGCGCGGCAAAGCGCTGAACCGTCGGATTCTGCCTTGAAGATATGTATGTATATTCCCGATCCATCTGCACTCTCTCCCGCACTGTATTTTCCGCGGCACAAAAGCGCCGCCGTTCCATTCTGACCGTACCGTATAATTTCCGATGTATCCGCTCAAAGCCGCGCGGCTGTCGCCGCGCTCAATGGAGCGCAAGCCGTATCGCCCGTGCGCAGTTTGCTGTCCCGCTGCACAGTCGTCCCACACGCGCAGGGCACGATCGTTCTGTCCGTGCCGTTTTTGCGCCGCCTGCCTCGGCTCTCGCCGCAAGCTGCCGCCGCGCCGGGCTGTCGGACGTGATCGTTCTGTCCGTCTCGCCGCCGTCAGCCGCTGTCGCCGTCAGCCAAAAGTGCTGCGGCGCATCGAAAAGATCCAATTAAAAGAACCCGCACGGGCGCACCCGAGGGGTTCTTTTTGAAATTGCTGATTAAAGCGCAGCCTTTGCCTTTTCTGCAAGTGCCGCAAAAGCTTCCTTATCGGAAACCGCAATCTCGGAAAGCATCTTACGGTTGAGGTCGATGCCTGCCTTCTTCAGACCGTTCATAAAGGTAGAATAGTTCATGCCGCAAACCTTTGCCTGCGCGCTGATACGTGCGATCCAAAGGCGTCTGAACTCTCTCTTTTTCTGCTTTCTGCCGATGTATGCATAGTTACCGCTCTTCATTACGGCCTGTTTAGCCATCTTGAAGTGCTTGGACTTGGAGCCCCAGTAACCCTTAGCTGCTTTCAGAACTCTGTTTCTTCTCTTGCGCGTCATCATTGCGCCTTTAACTCTTGCCATCTTTCTGTCTCTCCCTTCGCTTTATTACTTCATTATCAGTCTCTTGACGTTTGCTTCCATAGCGGGGCTGAGGATGTCAGCGCCGCGCAGACGTCTCTTCTGCTTCTGAGTCTTGTTGGTGCTCAGGTTGTGACGGTGAGAGCTGTGATGGATCTTGACCTTGCCGCTGCCGGTTACGGAAAAACGCTTAGCGGAGGCCTTATGTGTTTTGATCTTACCCATTTTTCATAATTCCTTTCGGTACTGTATTTTATCTTTACGATAGCTTACTCAGCAGCCGCATCTCCGGCTGTTTCGGGCGCCTTCTCCGCAGGAGCCTCCTGCGGCTTTGCAGCTTTCTTCGGCGTTGTGTTCTTGATGGGCATAAGGAACATTATCATCTGTCTGCCCTCAAGTGCCGGCTTTTTATCCATGGTGGAGACTTCTGCGCACGCCTCGCGGAAACGCTGTATCATTTCACGGCCCAGATCCTGGTGAGCCATTTCTCTGCCCTTGAAGCGCAGGCATACTCTGACCTTGTTGCCCTCTTTAAGGAACTTTATGGCGCGCTGAGCCTTAGTGTCAAAGTCATGCTTGTCGATGCGGCAGGAAAGCTGAACTTCTTTGACTTCAACGGTCTGCTGCTTTTTCTTCTGCTCTTTTTCCCTCTTGTCCTGCTCATAACGGTACTTACCGTAGTCCATGGCACGGCAGACGGGCGGCTGAGCCTGAGGAGCGATACAAACAAGATCGACACCGCGGTCGTATGCGTAGTCTTTAGCCTCGCTGAGAGACTTGATACCCAGCTGATCTCCGTTTTCGTCAAGAAGACGGACCTCTTTTGCGTGAATATCGTCATTGATAAAAAGCTCTTTTGCGCTTATAGCAAAGCACCCCTTTTTGAATGTGGATTTTAAAAACAAAAAATGTGCGAAAGAAACTCCGCACAAAGTACCGCCGTAAAGCGGTGTCTTTATTATACCGTACGCGCCCATGCGGCACGGTGAGAACGGAGCGTTCTTCTTCCTTTTTGCGAAAGTATTATATCACCCCGCCGCAGCTTTGTCAAGCACTTTTTCGCAAAAAATATACCCTGCGGCGCAAAAATGCGCGACCGTGCCGAAGGCCCGGCACGGTCGCGCATTTTTCATTTTTCATTTTTCCGTTTTTTCTTTTTTGCGGTCGGGAATAATGCGAAAGCCCTTGTACCCCGCTTCGTACGCAAGGGGGCAGATTATGAGCGAAGGGATCGTTATCGCGAAATACAAAAGCATATAGAGAACGGACTGCGTTTCAGTAAGCTCCACCAGAGCGCCCTCGGCGGTATGAGGTATGATCGCCACAAGAATGCCCGTATACATACCGTCCCAGAAGCGCGCCGCCGTATTTGTTATGTACGCCGCGTTCGCAAAAAATCCGACGTTTGCGAAAGCGCCGATCGCCGTGAACGCCGTGCACAGAAACGCCAGCGCAAAATTGGGGATATTGCCTATAAGCGCCGCCTTTATGCCGTAGAAGCGGTCATCAACAAATCTGCCGGTCTCCGCCTTTGCGCGGTTCTTCGCGCCTATATCCCACATGGCGTTGTAGTCTATGATCATGTAAAAGATCACGGCAAGTACGCTTGTCGCAACATTGAGAAACATATTCATTCCGCAAGCGGAGGTGAGCATTATGCCGAGCAGCGCCGCGCCGAAATGGTTGAGTATCAGTTTTTTCGCGGGGAGACCGTATTTTCTGCCCTCTCCGAGCGAAGTGCCCATTTGTGATCCCTGCCTTTGTCGGTTATTGTCGAAAAAACATCGCTTCGACTTTATGTAACAATTTTAGTATACTGCCGCGCCGTTTGCAATACGCTTGAAAAAAAGTTTACAAAATATCTTTGATTTGTACCATCAATGTGCTAAAATGAAAGAAAAGGAGGCCGGACCATGATAGATTTGAACGATCTTTCCGCGTTTCCCGAGCCCGTCAGACGGTTTGCGTCGTACAAGCTGACCGTGCAGAACTGCTCGGTGCGCACGGTTACGGAATATCTGTGCGATCTTCGCACGTTCTGCCGATACATGACGGCGGTGCGCGGCGGCAAGCCTCTTGAGGGAGAAAGCTTTACCGAGGCGGATATTTCCGCTCTTGACATGAAGTTTTTTGACAGCATCAAATCGGACGACATATACGGCTTTATAAACTACGCCGTGGGCACCCGCGAAAACGGCAGTGCCGCAAGATCGCGCAAGCTCTCCGCCCTGCGCAGCTTCTATAAGTATCTGACGGTCAAAATGCACCTTATCGACAACGACCCCACCGTCGGCATAGACTCCCCGAAAAAGAAAAAACAGCTGCCGAAGCATCTGAGCGTTGACGAATGCACGGAGCTGCTCACAAGCGTTCTGAACGACACGTCGTCAAACACCCGCGAGCGCGACTATTGCATACTGACCCTGTTTCTCAACTGCGGTATGCGTCTTTCGGAGCTGTGCGGCATAAGCCTCGGCGACATTGACCGTACTATGACCTCCATGCGCGTTCTGGGAAAGGGCGCAAAGGAAAGAGTTATATATCTTAACAGCGCGGCGCGCGCGTCTCTTGAAATGTATATGCCCGTGCGCCTGGCGGCGGCAAACGTAAAGCCGGGAGAAACCGCACTGTTCATCTCCCGTCTCGGCAAGCGCATAAGCGTAAAGACCGTGCAGTGGATGGTAAAAAAATACCTCGGAGAAGCGGGGCTTGAATACAAACACTATTCAACGCATAAGCTGCGCCACACAGCCGCAACGCTCATGTATCAGTCGGGCGACGTGGACATAAGAGTGCTCAAAGATATTCTGGGACACGAGCAACTGAACACAACGCAGATATACACCCATGTTTCCGACGTGGGAATGGAAAAGGCAATGGAGCATAATCCCCTTGCGCACCTGAAGCTCAGACCTTGCGCGGGAGGCGGCGCACCTCCCGCGTCAGGCTCGGCACATGGCGCGGGAGGTGCGGATGTTACCGCCGACGCAGACAGTACAGACACGTCCTCCGCTCCGGGCGGCACGCCCGCCTCATCCGGCAAAGACGGTGAAAACGGGTGACGGCGGACACCGACGATCGGCAAAAGAAGAAGCTGCAGAAACATTGCACAAAAATGCCGTGCCGAACTTCCGTATTTCGGAAAAACTGTTGACATATTCCGAAAATCCACTATAATATAATTGTGCAAAAACGGTTTGCATTTTAAGGTATATTATTTTTGAAAAGAGGTTATACACAAATGAGTAAGAACTGGGCAAGCGTAGATCCCGCTTCCGTCCCCCATCTTGTTACAGCTCAGATACCCGGCCCCAAGTCGCAGGAGTATCACGCAAGATGCGCA
Organism: uncultured Eubacteriales bacterium; assembly: GCA_959601495.1. Lineage (GTDB taxonomy): Bacteria > Bacillota > Clostridia > Oscillospirales > CAG-272 > Avispirillum. The sequence continues at coordinate 28,798 of CAUGPT010000019.1, read as the reverse complement.
AAGTACATGAAGGGATATTCCAGCCAGGTAAGACTGTTCCCCGTGGCATTTGAATCCGGCTTCGGCTACACACTTACCGACGTTGACGGCAACACCTATATCGACTTTTCCTCCGGTATATACGTAACCGGCCTCGGTCACTGCCATCCGAAGATCAGCGAGGCAGTTGCAGAGCAGGCAAAGAAGCTTATGAACTGCCACGACTTTACCACAAAGGTAAAGATGGAGCTTGTTGAAAAGCTTCACGAGATCACCGGCGGCCGTTTTGCGGGCTTCCAGTTCTACGATTCCGGTACAACCGCTGTCGAAGCAGGTCTGAGATGTGCAAGAGCTGCCTCCGGCAAGCAGGAGTTCATCTCCTTCTGGAGAGATTTCCACGGTAAGTCCCTGGGCTCCAACTCCCTTGCAGTCGTTGGCGCGGATACACATATGAGAGCGCCCGGCTTTATGCTCGCTCCCAGACCCAATCCGTACCGTGACGTCTTCGGCAGAACTCCCGAAGAGGCATGGAAGGATTCCACCCCCTACATAAATATGCTGAAAGGCATTCTCGACAACGAGTGCGCAAGCGGCGGCAACAACGTTGCTGCTATCGTACTTGAGCCTATCCAGGGCTGGGGCGGCTCCGTTGTTCCTCCTCCGGACTATATGCCCGCGCTACGCAAGCTCTGCGACGAAAGAGGGATCCTCCTCTTCGCGGACGAGGTTCTTAACTGCATGGCAAGAACCGGTAAGTGGCTTGCTATGGATCATTGGAATGTTACCGCCGATCTTACCACTCTCGGTAAGGGCTTCGGCAACGGTTTCCCCGTTACCTGCCTTGCGGTTTCCGAAAAGCTCGCGCCCGCTATCGAAAAGATCTCCGCTTCCTCCAGCTACGGCGGAAACCCCATGGCATGCGCAGCAGCACTTGAGTCCATCAAGGTCATCGAAGAGGAAAACCTCAACGAGAGAAGTGAGCATCTGGGCAACATCATGCTTGCAAAGATGAAGGACATGATGGCAGAGCATCCCATCATCGGCGATGTCCGCGCTATCGGCTGCCTCCAGGCAATAGAGATCGTTAAAGACAGAAACACCAAGGAGCCCTTCGTTGAGGCAGGTCAGATGATCTACAAGAAGGCATTTGAAAAGGGTCTTGCATGGGTTCCCTCCGGTCATATACTCAGAATGTCTCCTCCCATGATCCTCGACGACGAGGTAGCACTCAAGGGTCTTGACATCATCGAAGAGGCAGTTGCGGAAACCGAAAAGCACTTCGGTTATTGATTGCCGACCCGAAACGCTTAAAAGAAACAGCCAAACGGCAGCCGCCGTTTGGCTGTAATTTATAAAACTCAAACAAAGGAATTTATAGAAATGAAAACTGTAAAATTCGGTCTTGTAGGCTGCGGCCTTATGGCAAGAGAGTTCGCTTCCGCCGCCGCACGCTGGTGCCATTTCACTCAGGATATTCCGCGCCCCGAGATCGTCGGCATATGCTCCGTCGTTCCCGCGGAAATGGAGTGGTTCAAAAAGAATTTTCCCGATATAAAATACTGCGTTTCCGACTACAAAGAGCTTCTTGACAAGGACGAGATCGAAGCTATATACTGCGCGGTCCCCCACAACCTGCACGAGCAGTTCTATATCGACATTATAAAGAGCGGCAAAGCGCTTCTCGGCGAAAAGCCCTTCGGTATCGACAAAAAGGCAAACGACAATATACTCAAAGCATATCATGAGACTCCCGGCGCGTTTGTACGCTGCTGCAGCGAGTTCCCCTACTACCCCGCTATGCAGACCATGATAAATTGGTACAGAGAGGGCAAGTTCGGCAAGGTTCTTGAGATCCATGCAGGATTCAACCACTGCAGCGACATGGACCTCAACAAGCCCATCAACTGGAAGCGCATGGTCAAATTCAACGGCGAGTACGGCTGCCTCGGAGATTTGGGCATACACACCCAGCACGTTCCCTTCCGTCTCGGCTTCAAGCCCACTACCGTTCGCGCGCACTTCTCCAATATCGTAAAAGAGCGTCCCGACGGCAAGGGCGGCACAGTTCCCTGCGACACGTTTGACAACTGCACACTGTTCTGCACAACGCTCAACTCCGACGGCGACGAGATACCTATGACCCTCGAAACAAAGCGTATGTGCCCCGGCTCCACCAACCGTTGGTTCTTTGAGATCTACGGCATGGAGTGCAGCGCACGCTTCTCCAGTGACGACGCAAACGCTTTCTACTATACATCCTCATGGGGCAAGGAGCAGTCCTGGAACCGTATCATCATCGGCTACAAGCCCATGCTTCCCACCATCACGGGTCCCATTTTCGAGTTTGGATTTGTTGACGCTATCCAGCAGCAGATAGGCGCATTCATGCTTGAGTACGCAGGCGAGAAGGTCCCCTTCGGTCTGTTCACTCCCGAAGAGACCGCGCTGTCTCACACTCTGGCGACCGCAGCGCTCAAGTCTCATTACAACCGCACGGTCGAAGTTATCGACTGACGGCAACACCTAAAAATCATAAAAAGCAGGCTGCCGCCGAGCGGCAGCCTGTTTAACTTAAAAGCGTATTTATCAATCAATGCGGCATAAAGCACCGCGAAAGTCAATGCCTGATGCCGCATAAGAACCCGGAAGTGCAAGAGAAAGGACAGAAAATGTCACTTATAACAAGAGCTATCACAGTCGACGGCAGCGCAAGAATGATACTTGCCGAGACCACCGAGCTTGTGCAGAAAGCAGCCGACATACACAACACATCAAAGACAATGACAGCCGTTCTCGGCAGATCTCTCACGGCAGCGGCGCTCATGGGCTGCCTGCTTAAGGACAAAGACAACAGCCTGACTCTTCAGATAAACGGCAACGGTCCCGCCGGGCGCATCGTCTGCGTATCAGACTACAAGGGAAATGTGCGCGGTTATGCCGAAAATCCCGAAGTCGAGCTTATGCCGAACGCCCGCGGAAAGCTTGACGTAGGCGGTGCCGTGGGACATGAGGGCAGTCTTATCGTTATTAAGGATATGGGCATGGGCGAGCCGTATGTGGGCACGTGTCCTCTTGTTGACGGTGAGATCGCCGACGATGTTACCAAATATTTCGCCGTAAGCGAGCAAACGCCGACCGTCTGCGCACTGGGAGTCAGGGTCGATCAGAACCGCAAGTTGCTTGCCGCGGGCGGATTTCTCGTACAGCTGATGCCCGGCGCCGATGAAAGCGTTATTTCGGCAATAGAGCGCAACATTTCAACGATATCATCGGTTTCCGCCATGATCCAGAATAAAATGAGCGCCGACGAAATATTTGCCGCGGTTCTTGACGGCACAGCATACGAGACCTTTGACGAGTTTGACATAGACTATGTCTGCACCTGCTCCAGAGAAAAGTATCTCTCCGCTATCGCGGGCCTTTCCGCGGGGGACGTGAAAGAGCTTGTAAGCGAGGATAAGCCTATTGAGGCTGTCTGCCGTTTCTGCAACAAAAAGTACGAATTCACCTGTGAGGAAGTGCTCAGAGAATACGCAAAGAAAAAGAGCAAATAAGTTTATTATCCCCCGGCTGCGCCGGAGGGTTGCCCTGCGGCGCACTATATAAAAATCGCCCGTATGCTTTTGCATACGGGCATTTTTTCGTCCGGCGGACTTCCTGACCGTCAATTTCTGCTTTTGTCGGGACGCGCGGACAGAATATACGCGTTCATCTTAAATCCGTATTTCTCATACAGCCCCACGGCATCGTTTCCGCACACGACCTTAACATTTTTTTCGGACGCCGAGGCTCTCAAACTCCGCCATTGCCCAATCCATAAGTATGGCGCCGTATCCCTTTTTGCGGTATTCTTCAAGTACAAAGAGATAGTCGAGCCATCCTTCGTCACCACAAAAGCTTATTTTGGCAAAACCCGCAGCGCAGCCTTCGACTTCAGCTACAACAGCTTCGGCGCTGCCTACCGACACGCTTTCGAAAAATTCTTCTTTAACTTTGTCGGAAGGCTTTCTCGGATAATCTCCCGCGAAATTCAGCGACACCCTGTTGTGGTGCGCCGCAAGCGCCTCAAGGCACGCCGAAAGCGCCGCACGGTCGCCGACCGCGGCAGGTCTTATTATGCAGTTGTTCTCTTTTCTCTCTTCCATGTCATCTCACCCGGTGTGCCCGTATCCGCACCGTCGTGCGGGCAACATTTCCTATCAAAAAGCCTATCAAAAAGGCATCGAAGCTGTCGCTTTGATGCCTTTTAAATTTTTGAGTATTATCTGCCCGTCGGAGACAGCGCTTTTTCAAAGTACGCAGCGCCTGTCGCCGTTCAGATGGATCTCAGGATATCAGACATCTGCTCACTCTTTGCGTACATATCCCGCGCAAGCTTCAGCTGGCACCTGGTTCTTACAAGGTTGTGATTCTCGTAGTTCGTCTTGAAATACTTGTCGCCCGTAATATAGTCGTCCAAAAAGCGTGAGGCAAGCTCGATCGTGATGGAAAACGCGCCGAGCACCATGCTGTCCACCTCAAGCGGAGTCAGCGAATCGCGCACAAACGGAATATACCCTTCGGCAAACGCTCTGAACTTTTCAAGATCAAGACCGACCTTGTCGGTATCCGGCTCATCCTCCTCCGCAGTATTTGCCGCAAAGCGAACGGCATCGCCGAAATCGTACATCGCCATGCCGGGCATGACCGTGTCAAGGTCTATGACCACAAGCGGCTTTTTTGTTCGGCGGTCGAAAAGCACGTTGTTGGATTTGGTGTCGTTATGGGTAACGCGGGGCGGAAACATTCCTTTTTCAAACATATCCGTAAGCTGCTCCGCGTACTCCGCAACACTTTTTATGTAGTCAAGCTCTTCCCTGACACTCTCAACTCTCCCCACGGGATCCTCGTCGGCGTCGGCAAAAAGCTTATCAAGACGCTTTTTCGTGTTGTGAAAGTCAGGTATCGTCTCATACAAAAGAGACGCGTCAAAGTCGGAAAGCTGAGTCTGGAACCTGCCGAAAGCCTCGCCCGTGTATCTGACGACCGTCAGATCGTCGCTGCTGTTGTACGTAACGGAATCGACGTAGTTCATAACGCGCCAGCATTCGTTTTCACCGCAGAGGTAGTAGTTTGCGCCGTCCTCCGTATGGTGAAAATGCAGACATACGCCGCCGTCGCTCTTTTTGCTTATATGCCGGGTGACCCGGTCGATATTCTCCATAATCTGACCCGGATTTTTGAAAACATATGTGTTTATAATCTGGAAAAGGTAGCTTTTTATATCTCCGTCGGACTGGATATAGTCCACCTTGAAGGTCTTGTTGATGTTTCCGTTTGCAATGGGGTTATATGAATAAAGCGTTCCGGGCAAACGAAATATTTTTCCCACGGTTTTAAGCTTTGCGGTATACATATTGCCTCCGATACGAAAAAACAACTGACACCTTTCGTTCTTTAACAATCAATGTCAGTGCTCGCATAATTTGTCTTATCATTATATACCAAAAACGACGTTTTGTCAATAGCTGCGATATTATATATAAATTTCCGTCTTTTTCGGACATGCTTTTCAGAAATAAAAAGGGCAAGAAAAAAGAGGCGGAATTCGCCTCTTTTTTCAAAAAAATCAAATTCAGTGCTGCTGACAACCGTTGGGGCAGCCGCCCTTGTTTGCATCATAGCGGGTGCCGCAAACGGTGCAGAATCTGTAAAGCGGTTCGGGCTCGGGCTCGGCAACGGGCTCTTCAGCTTCAGGCTCTTCATTTGCTGCGGGAGCAGCGGTGCAGGTGCTGCAATCTGCGCCTGCAGAGAGTTTTTTGTTGATGTCCATAACGTTCTTAACAAGCAGAACGAACAGCATAATAACTTCGTATGTAAGTCTTATTACAATAGGACCGCCTATCATGATAAGGAGGCCGTAGTAGCCGTACCAATGAACGGTAGCCTCGGTGCCCCAGTATCCGCCGACCTTAACGAAGGAGAACAGCATGAGAAAACCGAAGATAAGAGCAAAGGCAGTTGCAAAAACGTACAATGCCTTCAGTATTTTCTCGATAAACAGGGTCTTGAAGTTAAGAATATCGGAAACTGTGCCGAGAAACTTGTTAAGCTTCGGTCGCTTTGCCTCAGGCAGAAGGAAAATAAAAGCTGCAATCGTTGCGCCGACTGCAAGCACTGCGGCGATAATTGAAAACACGGGAAAAACAGAAAGTGAAGAAACTGGCATATGTAAATACCTCCAAAATATTTGTTAATATAATCATAACAATTACTGCACCGTTTGTCAATAGCGGTCGGACAATTTAGCGTCCGTTGCTGCCGAATGTCTTGCAGAATCGAAAGGCTGTCCTGCATGTAATGAATATATAACTTTAGTAAAAAGCGTTCAATTGCCCCGCAAAGAACTCTTGCGAACTTTTTTCAAAGTCTCAACAGCTCGGATATACGGCGTTTTTTAGTTCTGCGCAAAGCCGCAGCATATCTGTATCTGATGACGGAACGTATCCTCAAGCAGCGAACCGTTTGCAAAAAGCGAAGCTGCCTTGCTTTATGGGCTCGGTGGCGGGGACGTCGACCGGGTTCGACCCCCGAACCGTTACTTTCATAAATCGAAAGCCCCTCCCCTTCGGGAGCGGCTTCGCTTTATGGTGCCGGTGGCGGGGGGCGTCGACTGGGTTCGACCCCCGTACCGTTACTTTCATAAATCGAAAGCCCCTCCCCTTCGGGGAGCGGCTTCGCTTTATGGTGCCGGTGGCGGGGGTCGAACCCGCACGGTATCGCTACCAACGGATTTTGAATCCGCCTCGTCTGCCAATTCCAACACACCGGCATATAACACTTGAATTTTACCACAAATCCTGCCGTTTTGCAATATATATTTCGTTTTTTCTTGAAAAACGCCCCGATCGGTTGTATACTTATATCATCAATCACCACGGAGTACAAAATGAAAAAAATATACATAACGGCACTGCACATGCGTCACGGCGGCGTTGAAATGGCGGTCACTTCCCTTGCAAACGCCTTTGTAAAGCGGGGATATGACGTTGAGATCCTCTGCACATACGATTTCGGCACCTGCGCATATCCGCCTGACGAGCGTGTACGCATAAAATATCTCACAAACGTTCTGCCCAACAAAGAAAGCTTCAAAGCTGCGCTTTCGGCAAAGAAAATAGGCGCGACGATACGCGAGGCGGCGCGCGCCGTTCGCATACTGCGCCTCAAAAAGCGCTCTATGGCAAAGGCTATCTCCGAAATCGACGACGGAGTTATCATTTCCACCAGAAACGAGCACTCCGTTCTCCTGTCACGCTACGGGCGCCCCGGCGTTCTTAAAATAGCGCAGCTGCATCACGATCACCGCTTTGACAAAAAGCTCATTTCTGATTTTTCAAAGCGATACAAGAATATCGACTGGTTTTTGCTGCTGACGCCGAAGCTTGCCGACGAAGTGCGCAAATTCATGAGCGCAAACACTCACACAAAGATCATCAGTATGCCGAACTTTATCGCGGCAGAAGAGATACCGGAAACATCAGAGATGAAAAAGCAGGTCATTGCGGCGGGCAGGCTGCATCCCGACAAGGATTTTCACTCGCTGCTTCGCATATGGCAAAAGGTCTCCGAAAAGCATCCCGACTACACATTAAAGATCTGCGGCGAGGGCGATCTTCGCGCCGAGCTTGAAGAGTACGCAAAAACGCTTGATATTTCGGAAAGCGTTGATTTCGCGGGCGCCGTTGACCATAAAACTCTGCTTTGCGAAATGAGCCGCTCCGTATGCTACACGCTGACATCCGTCACCGAGGGTTTTCCCATGGTGCTGCTTGAGGCGCTGTATACGGGTACTCCCGCCGTTGCTTTTGATGTGCGCGTGGGGCTTGATTCCCTTATAGAAAACGGTGAAACCGGCTACGTTGTAGACGGGCGCGACGAGGATGAGTTCGCAGAGCGAATCTGCGGGCTTATCGAAAATCCCGAAAAGCGAAAAGCAATGGGGAACGCGGCACGCAAGCTTGCAAAAGATTTTTCGGAGGATGCTATCATGAAAAAGTGGTGCGGCATCATTGAAGACGGAAAATTCTGACATTTAAAAATCAGTTGGGGGAGGTATGACGCGCGTCATACCTCCCCGTTTATGTGTCGGTCGGTATATCTATATCCGATAAACTGTTATACCGCGGCAGTCGGCTTTTCTTATTGCTATGACCGCTCCGCGGATAAGGTACGCCGCCGGGTCCCCCGCGGGACTTCTGCCAACGCACCTCACATTGGTTTTTTCTATCATTCCGATGTCGAGCAGCCGGCGGCGTATGCCGCTCCCGGCGTCAATGCTGCACACCTGCGCGCATTCTCCGGGTCCGATGTCGGAAAGACAGCATTTTTCCTTCATTATGTCAGACCATGCCTTTCATATTCTCGGGGGAAAAGCTCCCCATAGCATCTTATTCCGGGTCACTTCTTTGTGACAGCACGCAAAATCAAGTCCCTTTTCCTTGACATAAAATAGTGTATATGATATTATTATTATGTATGCTTATACAGGGGGACTTGGCCTTTGGAAATACAGATCGGAAACACGAATATACAGTACACCGACGTAGGCAGCGGCGACCCTGTCGTCATGCTGCACGGCTGGGGCTCCTGCAAGGAGGCTTTCGGGCGCGTCATTACAACCGTCTCCGAAAAATACAGGGTGATAGCACCGGATCTTCCCGGCTTCGGTAAAAGCAGCGAGCCGCCAAAGGTTTGGGACGTTGACGGCTTTGCAGATATGGTTGTTCGATTTGTCTCGGCACTCGGGCTACGGAAAATTATACTTCTCGGTCACTCCTTCGGCGGCCGCATTTCGATAAAGCTCTGCGCGCGCGACAACCTTCCCTTTGAGATCGAAAAGCTTATCCTTGTTGACAGCGCGGGCATCATGCCCCGCCGCAGCATAGGATATAAAATGCGCGTGGGTGCATACAAAGCGGCAAAAAAGTTTATGAGCACCTCTCTTATGAGAAAGCTCTCCCCCGACGGCGTTGAAAAAATGCAGGCAAAGCGCGGCAGCAGCGACTACCGCAATGCTTCTCCCGTCATGAAAGGCTGTCTTGTAAAAGCAGTTAACGAAGACCTTGAACCTCTGCTTGGCAAGATTTCCGTCGAAACGCTGCTCATATGGGGCACAAAGGACGATGCGACTCCCATCGGTGACGCAAAGATCATGGAAAAAAAGATCCCAAATGCGGGACTTGCCGAAATAAATGGCGCGGGTCACTTTTCCTGGCTGGACTCTCCCGCCGTGTTCGACGCAATTATCAGATCATATCTGAAAATATAAGGACTTTTTTATGAAACCGATCATTCTTTCGATATTTACGGCAGTTTATGCCTTTGCCTGCACGGTGAGCTTTATGCGCACCTGCCATATGTTCCAGCTGAACTCGTACAACACATCGGAGCATCTGAAGTGGCAAAAGCGCAATATGGGCACGGCTGTGACAAACATACTCTCTCTTGTACTGGCGCTTGTGTGCTTTGCCGGAGATGCCGTTATGAAATTCGGAACGACCGAAGCGGTGATCCTCCACGCGATCACTCTTGCGGCGCTTTTGCTGTTTGCCCTTTCGGAGCTGCCGAAAAAAGGCGCAAAGACCCCGCTTGTATATACCGCAAGAGTCAAGCGCATGGCGGTGACATATGCGCTGCTCTGCGCGGCGGCAGGCGCCGCGGCATGGCTTCTCGGCGGCGTCGGCGCAGACTATGCTGTAATGCTTCTGGCATATGCGCTGTCCCCCGCGCTTCTTCTCCTTGCCAATGTAATAAACGCGCCCATAGAGGCTGCCGTTCGTCGGTGGTATCTCAACGACGCGCTGAAAATCCTCCGCTCCTGCCAAAATCTAACGGTTATCGGCATTACGGGCAGCTACGGCAAAACCTCCGTTAAATACTTTCTCAACGAAATACTGAAGCAGCGCTTCAACGTACTTATGACACCCGGCAATTACAACACTCCCATGGGAGTTGTAAAGACCGTTCGCTCCTCTCTTCGGGGCTATCACGAAATATTCATCTGCGAAATGGGCGCAAGGCGCGTAGGCGAGATAAAGGAACTCTGCGATATTGCATCACCCAAGTACGGCATTGTCACCTCGGTCGGTCCTCAGCATCTTGAGACCTTTAAGTCCATTGACAACATTATCAAAACCAAGCTTGAGCTCGCGAACAATCTGCAGCCCGGCGGCGCGGCGTTTATCAACGCCGACAATGAGTATCTGCGCGACAATATGCCCGTCGGCGCCGTTACATACGGCACCCGCGAGGACGCGGCATACAGCGCAGTGCTCAAAAGCGTTTCAAGCTCCGGCACGCAGTTCAGCATAAGATACCCCGACGGCAGCGTACATGATTTCGCAACGCAGCTGGTCGGTGCGCACAACGTTACAAACCTTTGCGGCGCAATCGCTATGGCGCATTATCTCGACGTTGACGACAAAGCCATTTACGACGGTGTGTGCCGCATATCCCCCGTACCTCACAGGCTTCAGCTTATAAAGAAGCCCGGCATGATAATTCTGGATGACGCTTACAATTCAAACCCCAGCGGATGCCGTGCGGCGCTTGATACTCTCAGTCGTTTTGACGGCATGAAGATCCTCGTTACCCCGGGCATGGTAGAGCTGGGCAGCGAGGAAGAACGCCTTAACCGCGAGTTCGGCAGCGAAGCCGCCGCTGTGTGCGACCTTGTGATACCCGTGGGACGCAGGCAGGCTGTGCCGATCGTTGCAGGACTTCACGATGCGGGGTACCCTGACGAAAAAATTTTTGTGGCTGACACCATAAAGGACGCAATGGATAAAGTCTACTCCATCCGCTGCGAAGGGGCAAAGATCGTCCTTTTGGAAAATGATCTTCCCGATAATTATTGATAGCTATTGATACTATATCAGCATAAGAGAGGCGCGATTTTTATGAAAACAAAACTGTGCGTACTGTTCGGCGGCAAAAGCGTTGAACATGAAATATCGGTTATTTCCGCACTCCAGGCAATGGAGAATCTTGACACTGCCAAATACGACATATTCCCCGTTTACATCTCAAAGGACGGCAGTATGTATACCGGAGAGGCGCTGCGCGACGCTGCCTCGTACAAGGATCTCGACGCAATGTGCAAGGCTTCGCAGCGTGTTATCCTCGTATCGGACAAAGGCAGAACATACCTTGAATGTTACCCCGCAAAGCGTTTCGGTAAGAATACAATAACCGACATTGACGTTGCTTTCCCCATAGTGCACGGCACAAACGTTGAGGACGGCGCCCTTCAAGGCTATCTGAAAACGCTGGGCGTTCCCTTTGTAGGCTGCGACGTGCTTTCTTCAGCCGTGGGCATGGATAAATATGTGATGAAGGCCGTACTTCGCGACGGAGGCTTCCCGGTTCTTGACTGTCTCAGATTCAATAAATACCGCAGCAGCATCCCCGACTGCATTGACGCCATCGAAAAGCGCATAGGCTATCCCGTAATTGTAAAGCCCGTTGATCTGGGCTCAAGCGTCGGTATTTCAAAAGCCGCCGACCGTGACGCGCTTGAGACGGCGCTCGGCGACGCATTCAACTATGCCGAAAACGTTCTTTGCGAGAGGGCTATTACAGAGCTGCGCGAGATAAACTGTTCCGTTCTGGGCGACTCCGAGAGCGCTGTCGCCTCCGAGTGTGAGGAACCGTTTATGCACGACGAAATACTCAGTTATGAGGATAAATACATGGGCGGCGCAAAAGGCGCAAAAGGCGGCGCAAAAACCTCTCCCGCAAAAGCGGCAGGCTCAAAGAGCGGACTTGAGAGCAGCGGCATGGCAAGCCTTTCGCGAAAGGTGCCCGCAGACCTTACCGACGAAATGCGCGAGCGCATCCGCAAAATGGCTTGTGACGCGTTTATTCACATGGGATGCAGCGGCGTATCACGTATAGACTTTATGATAGACAATGCCACCGGAGAGCTTTATATCAACGAATTCAATACGATCCCCGGCTCTCTTGCGTTCTATTTGTGGAAACCCGTGGGCATGGAATACCGCGAGCTGCTCGACAGGCTGATAGCGCTGGCGCTGAAGCGTGCGCGTCTTGAAAGTGATATTACATACTCCTTTGACACTAACATATTTGCAATGGGCGCTCCCACCTCGGGAGGCGGCGCAAAAGGCACCAACGGCGCAAAGCTCGGCGGAGCAAAGAACTGACGAGTTCCGCACAGCAATATAATAATCGCAAAAGAGCAAGGCTTGTCGTACGGCAAGCCTTGCTCTTTTTCTGCTGATTTATTTATGTGCTGACTGACAGTTTCGGAATGTTCCGCTTCGTGCAGTAAGCGTTGGCATCGGTGCAGTGCTTTTCGCTTTCTTTGTATCGCTGCACATAGGCTTTAGCTTTCTTCGCACTGCCGCTGCACTTTGCCATTTCCCTTTACTCCATACCCGGTTTTTTCGGGTCTTGGGGACTTTTTCCCAAAAAATAAGTCCGCGAGGTGGGATTTATCCCACCTCGGTTCGGAGTGCGGGGTGAATCCCCGCATATATTCCCGCACGATCGGCGCGCGGGTGGACACGAATAAACCTTTGCCAGTGTATACAACAGGTCTGCAACGACATCCTTTCCTCCGCTGCGCCTTGCCTCTTTCCTTTACACCTTACTCGGTTTTTTCGGGTTCTTAGGGCGCTTTTTCTCAAAAAAGCACCCTAAGTGGGGCATGGGGCGAAGCCCCATATATTTTATCCCGCACGATCAGTGCGCGGCGGCACTTACCAAATAAAGTTAGACTTTGCAGCCTCACCGTTGTCTATCAGAATGTCCTGCGCAGTCATGGAGCGATTTACAGCAGTCACAAAATATGCCCACTCGGCGATCTCCCCCACATCCGCCCAACGGTTAAGCATTGTTTCATTTAAGACAAGCTTCCAAAGCCGCTCGTCGTCTATGATGTGACTGTTAAGATCGGTAATAACTCCGCCGGGAGACAGGCTGTTGGATGTCGCACCGAATTCGGCGACACGCAGCGCCGTGCTTTTCATATACGCCACCATACCGCCCTTGCTCGCGGCATACTCGGGAAATTCCGCACCTGTGGACGCGCTGGCGGACGCTATAAACAATACGCTTTTAATACTCGGGTGAATGCCGTATTTCTCGGTTATGCGGATAGTTCCCTTGAGATTTACGTCTATATCACGTCCGGAATCCTGCACTCCCGCATTGTTGATAAGAATATCCGGAAAATCGATCTCCGGCAGGTCGCCGTCAAATATGTCAGCAATAAAGTGGTTGTAATTTTCGTTGTCAATCGTTTTATCGAGCACATCAATACCTATAACGGTATGTCCGCAGTCAAGAAACTTTTCGCATATAGCCCTGCCTATTCCGTTTGATGAACCCGTAACCAATATCCGCATATCAATCCTCCTCCGCGGCGCTGCCGCGCTTTGCTATATAATCCAAATACGCTTTGCCGACTCCGTCGCGCTTCCAGCGTCTGCACACGGAGTAGCCTACAGGTGAGAATATGACCTCGCACAAAAGCTCCGCAAGCATACCTACGATCGAGCAGGTTATGCACTGCGTAAGAGACCAGCCGAAGAACACCTTGCTGACTATGAACGCAAAGGTCAGATTATCGGTAAGCTGCCCTATTGCTGTTGAAATGTACGTACGCATAGCGTAAGCGGCGAAGCCGTCGGGATCCTTTCTGAAAAGTCTGCCTACGGCAAAATTGAGAAAATTGTTTACGACAGCCGACAGAAGAAACGCAGTAGTGCTGCCGAGCAGCACATACCATGTGCCGCCGAAGGTGTTGTCAAGTGCAGCGTTTATAATGCTCTCACTGCCGGCGACATAAGACTCGCCCCACACGCCGGGGATCTTGCTTGCGGCGAAAAACAAAAGGCAGACGGCAAGGTTTGTAAGCACTGCGGCGACGGAAACCTGTGTCGCAGCTTTAGGTCCGAAGTGCTTGGTGATCACATCCATTGACAAAAAAGAAATCCATGAAACTATGAAGCCGCAATCGAGAGCAAGCCAGCTTACCGGCAGGTCTATACTTTTGTTGGCAAGCAGATTCATCACTATGACCGACACGGCAAACGCCGTAAACATCGGAGCGGGAATGCTTGCAAACAGCAGCTTCAGTTCACGAATTTCGCGTCTGAATGATTTCTTGAAATTTTGCATTGGGGTAAGATCTCCTTGTTTTTTATTTATAAGATGGTTAGGCAAGAAACATCTTATTATTGAATTGGTGTGACGTATCACAAGCAGTATTATAATATACCGCAACACAAAAATCAAGCGGTTTTGTGATATTCTTACTTCATCTGAAAACCCGAAGTATAGAAACAGGGGCTGCCCTAAGGCAGCCCCTCTGAAATATTTGCTTTTCAGAAATCAAACTTCAGACTGTTTCAAAGAACTCAGTGCTGGCGCTTTCTTCTTACGATAACAACGGTTGCAGCACCTGCGGCAGCAATAACCAGAGCGATCACTACGAATATGAAGTTATCGCCGGTCTGAGAGTTGCCGTTGGGCTTGCTGTTGTTGTCGGGATTTGTAGTGCCCTTGCCGCCGTCATCAACCTTATCAGCCTTGTAGGTAAAGACGATCTCGTTGCCGTCAGCTGCGAGAGTCAGAGTCTTTTCTGCAGCGTCTGCAGTGTAGCCCTTGATCTCGATAGCCTTTTCGGTAACGGTGGAAGCCATGGTCTGATCCTTGACAACCTTAGCGGGAGCAAGTTCCTTGCCGTTCTCGTCTACATACTTAACTGTGTAAGTAATATCGGTGTTAGCAGTGAACTCGAAGATGATCACGTTATCGGTCTCGCCGAGTGTGATCTCTTTCTCTGCGCCGTCATCTGCGGGAGTGTAACCGGGGATCTCGGGACGCTGAGCCTTGAAGCTGTCGCCCTTGTAGAGACCGTCGGTGGCAGTCTCGGAAATAACTGTTACATCGTTGCCGTTGACGATAACGCACTTAACCGTTGCGGAAACAGTGAGTCTGGGAAGAACTTCATCTCTCAGAACCTCGTTGCATCTTTCGCAAACGATCTTGATATGTCCGTCTGCATCATAAGTAGCGGGCTCGTTGATAACAATCTTTTCCTGATGTCCGAGCTTTGCGGGATAAGACTCGTGGAGAAGCGCGCCGCATCTTGCGCAGCTAACGGTGGTGTAGCCGTCTTCAGTGCAGGTAGGAAGCTTCTTAACAACAGGAGCTGCCTCGGTGTGGCCGAGCTTGGGTTTAACCTCGTTGGTGAGTACTTCGTTGCATCTCTTGCAGTATACCTTGTGGTAACCGTCCTCGGTGCAGGTAGGCTCCTTATCTTCGGTAGCTTCGTCATGGCCGAGAGGATCTTTGAAGTTATCCTGCTTTGTCTCGTGGCAAACAGAGCACTCATACTCGGTGTAACCCTTTTCGGTGCAGGTAGCCTCAACAGTGTCTCCCGCAACCCACTGATGTCCGGGAGAAGGAATTGTCTCTTCGCTGAGAACAGTTTCGCATACTCTGCACTTGATAACGGTTCTGCCGTCCTCGGTACAGGTAGCGGGTGTTGTCTGAGGCTCGCCGGGTGTATGTTCAACGGTGTCCTTGGAAACGATGTCTCTCTTTTCTACATCACCGCATACAGAGCAGGTCCAGGGGGTGTAGCCGTCTTCAGCGCAGGTTGCAGGAACAGGTGTGCCCTCGACCCATACGTGCTGACCGTTAGCGGGAACTATATCGTCCCTCTTGGTCTGCTGGCAAACAGAGCAGGTATACTCGGTGTAGCCCTCTTCTTTGCAGTTAGGCTCATGAGTTGCGCCCTTTACCCAATTATGTCCGGGTGAAGGAATGGGAGTAGAAGAAATTACTGCGCCGCACTCGTCGCAAACGATCTGTGTTTCGCCGTCCTTTTCACAGGTAGGTTCTATTACATTCTCATGTGTTCTTGTGTGATCGCAGGCAACTGCAGCAATTGTAATAGTAAGATCCTCAAGCTTAGGATCGATTCCCTTTGCTGTATCGGATCCGGTATTCTCTTTAACAACAAAGTCGCCGACAGTTGCGAGCATGATCTTGAGCTGGTCACCGACCTTTGCATCAGCAGGAACGTCAAAGTTGACAGTTAAGACAATACCGCCTTCAAAGTCAACGGTAGTTCCGGGCTCTTTTTCGAGCAGAACGGAAATAACGTTCGCATTCATATCGCGGGCTTCATCATACTTATTGCATCTTACCAGTGCGCGCTTGCTGTTTTCGGCATCATAAGATACTATATTATATGTGGACGTAGCTCCGTCACCGGCCCAAAGGTTACCGTTCACTATACCGGTACCGGTTTTTTCGACTGCATTAAAGTCCACATTCCATTTGGAATTGTATGCAATGTAGAGCTGACCGCCCCAGAGACCTACATCGTTTCCGTCCAGACGAATGTCAACAGAAACCTTCTTGGTTCCGTAAGGAATGGTCTGGGGACCTGCCACAAACATTGTCAGTTCGTCATGAATGCCAACGTAGGGGTCAGGCTTAACAGTTGCATTTGTCGTAACAGCATTGGGGTTGATCGTTACGGTTTCACCGTCTGCGTTCATAGCTTCCATGATTACAATACCGCAGGAAAGAACAGCGTTATTTGCAGGGGTGCCGTTAACTGTGAATATTGCATCAAACAGTTTGCCGTCCCCGGTTATGTTGACAGACTCACCGTCATCGTCAGTTCTTTCAAGAGTAACAACAGCCGCCTTGTATTTGTCCAGTTCATCGTTATCAGTGGTGCCGAGAACGGGAGAAAGCCATTTCTTTACAGATTTGTGGCTGCCGTTAGTAGGTTCCGTGGCAGATGCATCATCTTTGGCAAAAAGCGCATCACTGTAGGACAGTCCAACCTCGGATATGTCGTCTACCTTGTAATAAATAATGAATTTAAGATAGGAAATCGCAGGGTTGTTCGTGATCTCAACTGTCGATGTGAACGTCTCGTCACGCCACATAGGATCGGCAGTTGTTGCAGTGATCTTCGCGTCGTCCGCCGCGTTAATCGCAAGCGCCGGGATCATACAACCGACAAGCATTGCGGCAAGAAGAACGTACGAAAGAATTTTCTTCATGATTTAACCTCCAAGTTAAATTTATACACGTAGATTATATCTCAAATCCCATAAAAAGTCAATAGAATTCGCAAAACAATTTAGCCAAAAGTGCATATTTTTCTATATCGTTCCATGCAAAAGTCACATATGCGACGCAGGT
Organism: uncultured Eubacteriales bacterium; assembly: GCA_959601495.1. Classification (GTDB taxonomy): domain Bacteria; phylum Bacillota; class Clostridia; order Oscillospirales; family CAG-272; genus Avispirillum. The sequence continues at coordinate 11,578 of CAUGPT010000019.1, read as the reverse complement.
GTAACATAACCATCAAATGAGCGAAACAATAAACGACAAAAAAACGAGAAAGATCCCGTTCTTTTGCATTTGTATTCATTTGAATATATACGACACAGTCTCCAGATACTTGTCTCCGTCGAAGTACACTCTTGCCACGCGCCGCGATATTCCGCATACGAATTCGTAATTAAACGATCCCGCGGCGTTTGCAACCTCGTCAGCCGAAATATACAGTTCCCCGCTTTTGCCGACAATGACCGCATCGTCGCCGCGCTGCGCATTCGGCACGCTGCTCACATCTATCATCATCTGGTCCATGCAGACTCTGCCGACGACGGGACATCTGACGCCGCGCACAAGCACGCAGCCGCGATTTGAGAGAGCGCGCGGATACCCGTCGGCATATCCGACGGAAACGGTGGCGATCTTCATCCGGCGGTCGGCGACGAATGTGCCGCCGTAGCTGACAGTGCTACCCTTTTCAATATTCTTTATATATGTGATCTTTCCGATAAGCTCCATTGCGGGATACAGCTTCCACTCACGGTCGGTCTCGTCCGAGGGGCGCAGCCCGTACAGGATTATTCCCATTCTTACCATATTATAGTGATGGTCAAAATCCATGATGCCCGCGCTGTTATCCGCATGATGCAAAGGGATTTTTACGCCGCGGCGCTCGAGCATTTCGATAAACGCGTCGAATTTCTTCTTCTGTGCTTCGGTCTTGGACTTATCCGTCTCATCGGCACACGCAAAATGCGTAAAAACGCCCTCAAGCTCTATATTAGGCAAATGACTGATCTTCTCGACTTCATCGGCAAATGCCTCACACGGGGCACCGCCGATACGACCCATGCCGGTATCTACTTTTATATGTACTTTTACGGTCTTATCCTGCCGCTGAGCCTCCGCAGACAGAAGGGCTGCGTCGTCATAGCAGAATACCGTAGGGCTGACATTGTTTTTTACAATTGAATAATACTCGCACGGGTCCGCATTTCCCAAAACGAGCAGAGGTTTTTTACAGCCGTCCCGCCGAAGCTCGACAGCCTCATCCACGCAGGCAACGCCGAAAGCGTCCACGCAGCCGTCAAGATATTTTGCAACTGCCGACGCGCCGTGGCCGTAGGCATCTGCCTTTATTACCGCCATGATCTTCGTTTCACTTCTGACCTTATTTCTCACGGCAGCGACGTTTTTTCGCATTGCTCCGAGATCGACACGCGCATAAAATCGCTCGTAATTCATCATGCAGCCTTCTTCCGTCAAATATCGGTTTCCCCGTTGAACTCTTTCAGCGTCTCTCTGCAAAGCAGGTCAAGTATTTCGGGCGCTCTGCCGCCTACTTCCGTACCGTCGATCGAATAAGCTCCGCGGCACAGGCAGCTTGAACTGGAAACAATGACCTCGTCCGCCTCCATCATTTCGTCAACCGTAAAAGCAGTTTCATCAACGGGAATGCCGTTCTTTTTGCAAATGCCTATAAGGTGTGCTCTTGCTATGCCGGGAAGTATAAGGTGATCTGTAGGCGCCGTGCGGAATGTGCCGTTCTTTATAATATGCACATTTGAATGCGATCCCTCCGTTACTCTGCCGCCGCGGTGCAAAACCGCCTCGTGGCAGCCCTCACGCGAGGTGCGTGTAGCTATCATGACGCTGGGCAAAAGGTTCAGCGTTTTTATATTGCAGTGGAGAAAGCGCGTGTCCTCGGCAGTCATAAGCGCAACCTTTTTGAAGTTATCCTGAATAACGCCCGGCTTCATCATGATCCACAGGTTTGCCTGCATATCCTCGGGATAAACATGAGAGCGCGGCGCCGTGCCGCGGGTCGCCTGCCAGTATATCATCTGCTCGCCGCAGCCAAGCTTTGAAAGCATTTCGCGAAGAATATCTTTCAGCTCTTCTCTCGGCTGTGCGATATTCAGATCGAGCTCCGCCGCGTTTCTGAAAAAGCGGTCAAGATGTTCTTCGATCGCAAACATTTTATAGTTTCTGCTGTATGTGACCTCGTATATGCCGTCGCCGAAATAGCAGCCGCGATCCAGCATAGGCACCTTCATATCGCAAAGCTCGCCGTACTCGCCGTTATAATATCCCAATGTTTCCATACTTAAAACCTCGTTTTTCCAAAATAGATACCGACCTGCCGATCACTTGACGATGTAAAATCTGCCCGCATATGCCGAAGCGGACTCTCCGCCCACCTCGACAAGATCTACAAACGCGCCGTTTGAATCAACGCCTTTCAGAAATCTTATTGTGGACGAACCTCTTTCAAAAGCCACCTCCGACACATCGCCCGAAAGCTTGCGTCCGGCTTCAAAAAGCACTACATCGTCCGCATCCTTTACGACAAAGCCGATGCTGCCGTCCTCAATGGTGATTATCAGGCAGTATGAACCGTTGCGGTATTTGCCTGCCGTCATATATACCGTATTATCTGCCGAAAGCGCGTGCCACTCCGTACCGAAATATGCATACTTGCCCTCGTACGCCTCGCCGTAGCCGTTGGCGCTCTCGTCAGTTACGACGAGCTCTCCCTCATCCGTATCGTCGGTCTCGTAGCTGAGACCGAGAGTTATTCTGACATCGCTGTATCCGGGGACCGTAAGCTTTTCGGTGTCACGGTCAAGTCCGTACGCCATGCCGAGAAATTTTTCTTCTCCGCTCATGGCGTCGCATATGTAGACATCGTATGAGCATTCGACATCGTTTCCGGTATAGACAAGCTGGAGAGCATGCTCATCCGTAAGATAATAGCCCTCCGGTATAGGGATCATTTGATCTTCATTCGGCGTGCCGAGCTCTTTTCCCTTACCGCTTATGCCCAACGCGTTGTAGACCGCCGCACAGGATGCAAGTGACACGCCTATCACTGCCGTAAGCAGTGCAAGGCAGATATACCTTTTCATTAAAACAGCCTCAATTTCAAAGTTGCAAATATACTGTATCGTCCGACGCTGTCGGTACTCAAATGATACCACACGGAGCGCCCCGTGTCAACAAACATCACGTTAATAATAGCGCCTTCGACTCAAAAGCGGGGCGGTAATTTTTCCCGCCCCGCTTTGAACACAGCCGCGAAACGCGGCTGCGCGCGCCCGCGGCAATGCCGCAGGAGATCAATAATTTTCCGCCTTTACCTGAAAATAGCTCTGCGGATGAGCGCACACCGGACAGACCTCCGGAGCCTTTTTGCCGACGCAGATGTGTCCGCAGTTGCGGCACTGCCAAATCGTGTCGCCGTCCTTAGAAAAGACCTTACCCTCGCGGCAGTTTTCAAGCAGGGCAAGATAGCGCTTTTCGTGCTCTCTTTCGATCTCCGCAACGCCCTCGAAAAGCGCGGCGATCCGGTCAAATCCCTCTTCTCTTGCGGTTTTTGCGAAAGCGGCATACATATCGGTCCACTCGTAGTTCTCTCCCGCGGCGGCAGCCTCGAGATTTTCCTCCGTAGTGCCTATACCGCCGTTCAGAAGCTTATACCACATTTTCGCGTGCTCTTTTTCGTTTTCGGCAGTTTCGGTGAAAATCGCGGCTATCTGCTCGTAGCCGTCCTTTTTAGCCTTTGAAGCAAAATAGGTATACTTGTTTCTTGCCTGACTCTCTCCCGCGAAAGCCGCCATAAGGTTCTTTTCGGTTTGGGATCCTTTGAGTTCCATAATACTACTCCTTTTTACATACGGCAAAGCCGCGTTTTATGAAAGACGGCACCGCGCCGCGTTTCGGGCAGGCTGCCCGAGGCAGCGGATGATCGTGTTCCGTCAATGCTTTTTCTTTGCGCACTCGGCGCAGACGCAGTCCATAACAAGGCTTGACTTGTCAAGCACAAAGCCATCGGGCAGACCCACAATATCTATATGCGCGTTTTCCATGGGCACATCATAAAGTTTGCCGCAAACCGTGCAGAATATGTGAAAATGCTCTTCCGGTGCCATATCGTAATGATCGGCGCCGCCGGGCACGGTTATGCGCCGCAATTCCCCACTCTCCTCCATAAGCGAAAGATTTCTGTAAACAGTGCCTATCGCAATGGAAGGAAGGCGTGCTTTGGCAAGCATATATATGGTATCCGCCGTAGGATGAGTTCTCCCCGCGGCACGAATGGCGTCAATGACCGCCGCTTTTTGCTGTGTCATATTTTCCTCCGAAATTAAGAATAATTACTATATCTATTTTACACAATGCAACCGCCCGTGTCAACTATTTTTAATATTTTATTAATTATGACGGCACACGCCCTTTCAAATGCACCGTATATATTGCAATTATATATAAATAATGTTATTATTATCCTATACCGAAATGCTTTCAGTACAGGAAAGGTAATTCTGAAATGATCAAATACGACTATTCTCCCGAGACCGCCGACAAAGCTATTGCGGCAAACGAGCACGTGCAGGCGATAATCAACGAAACGGAAAAGGTCATCATCGGCAAGCACAGCGAGATCACCATGCTGGTCGCGGCACTTCTCTGCGGCGGCCATGTGCTTATCGAAGACGTACCCGGCACGGGCAAAACGACCCTTGCCGCAGCTATCTCCCGCGCGGCGGGGCTGAAATTCAACCGCGCGCAGTTCACGCCGGATATAATGGCGTCGGACATAACGGGCTTCAACATCTACAACAGGGCATCGGAAAAGTTCGAGTTCCGAAACGGACTTGTTATGTGCAACATCCTGCTTGCGGATGAGATCAACCGTGCTTCTCCCAAGACACAGTCCGCGCTGCTTGAGGCAATGGAGGAAGGCGCCGTGACCGTTGACGGCGTCACCTACGAAATGCCGAAGCCGTTTATGGTGGTCGCAACGCAGAACCCCACGGGCTACATCGGCACATATCCCCTGCCCGAGGCGCAGCTGGACCGTTTTGTTCTCCGCCTCTCACTGGGATACCCGAGCGAGACCGAAGAAATATCGGTCATCCTGCAGAGAAAGCTGGATAATCCTCTCGAAAGCGTCAAAGCCGTTACGGACGCGCAGTCGCTAATGACACTGAGACAGATAGTGTCAAAGGTAAACGTTGCGCCCGAGATCTCAAGATACATAGTTCAGCTTGTTGCCGCAACGAGAAACACGCCTCTTATAACCCTCGGCGCGTCTCCCCGTGCCTCTCTCGCCCTCATGCGCCTTTCCCAGGCGTATGCATTCATACGCGGCCGCGACTATGTGCTTGCCGAGGACGTTTCCGCGCTGTATGTACCCGTTGTGGCGCACAGACTCGCCCTGAGTCAGGAAGCGCGTATGCAGAAAAAGAGCACCTCCGATATTCTCGGCGAGCTTTCGCGCGGCATTGAGGTTCCTTACAAAACCGCAAGAACTACCGGAAGATAAGCATAATGAACTCATCAGACAAATCAAAACGAAAAAGCCGACTCACGCTGCGGCCCGGCGCCGCGGTATACGGCGCGCTGTTTTTATATGCTCTCTTGATGACGCAGCTTCTGAAAAATCCGGCATCCGCCGTGTTTTTCTGGTTTATCGTGATCATTTTGCCCGTTTCATTTGCGGCAGTGCTTATAAACGCGGCGTGCATACAGGTGTATGTTTTCTGCGAAAAGCCGGTGGCGCAAAAGCTTGAGGACATTGCATACGAAGTGCGCATCATAAACTCGTCTCCCCTGCCGATACCGTTTGCCAGCGCGGTCACTACCCTGCCGCAGGCGGGAGGCGTGCGCTGCGCAAAGCAGCGCCTTGCGCTGTCGCTGCCGCCCTTCGGCGGGTACAGCGTCAAAACGGATGTAAGCTTCAGGTACAGAGGGCTTTACGAGATAGGCGTTGAAAGCGTTGACGTATCCGACCCTTTCAGAATATTCCGTATACGCAAAAACATACATAACTATTCAAGCGTGAGGATATATCCCCGCACGCTGCCGCTTGACACATACGAGGAGCGGGCAGCCTCGGACACTCCCGCGCCTTTCACCCGCGCGGCGGCGACGCCGGACGCGGCAGAGGCGGCAAATATAAGAGAGTACCGCATGGGTGACCAGCTTCGCAGCGTACACTGGAAGCTTTCGGCGAAGGCCGACGACCTCATGGTGCGCGATTTCAACACAAACGACGACAAAAGAACGTGCATAATCATAGATCTGGCGGCGCCCACCCCGAGACCGCAGACTGCGGATGAAAAGCAGAGATCCCGTTTTCCGTTCGGTATTTTCAAACGGCGCAGGACTGATGACGGCGCCGAAGAGAGCGGCAGCGCGTATACCGCGCCCGACCCTGTCGGCGGCGCCGTGAGCGGCGCGGCGGATAAAGCCGATATTTCCGCCTATTCGTCGACAGGCGAAATAAATGCGTCCGGAAGCCGCATGCCCTTTGCAAAAGCGATTTCCGAACTCAAAAGCAGGCGCGCGAAATCAAGATACCGCCGCCGCATAGCCCGCGGAGAAAGCGAAGAAAACATTGAAGCGGCGGAAATGATCGATAAACTGATACTTGAAACATCAAAGCGCCGCAAAAACAGAGGCGGCGGCAAAAACAGCACTTCCGCCTCGCGCGGCGAGAGATCTGCCGACGGCGCGGGGACCGCTTCGAAGAATTCCGGCTCGGCGCAGTCCCCTGTCGGCGCCGCATCCGCAGACAATGCGCCGACGGACGGCAGCATCGCCGAGCTTATAGACAGCATCGCCGCGGGGACATCCGCAAACGGCGAAAAAAAGCCCGCCGACGACCCGTGGGGCGGCACCCCTCTTGCGGAATACGCCGACGAAATGCCGGAATACTGCGCCGACGCCGTTGTGGAGATCGGCGCCTCACTGCTCGCGAAAGAGCTGAAGGGCGGCAACCGCTGTATCGTGCTGTGGTATGCTTCCGAGAACGGCGAGGTCACCGCGCAATACGCCGAGGCTGCCTCATTTGCCGATTTTGAATACGTTATGTCGCGCTTTTCCTGCGCGCCGCCGATGGGCTGTGAAAACCGTGCAGCGGAGCTTGCCGATGCCGTGCCGGACACGCGGGAAATAACCTTTAAGATAGTCAGCGCAAACCTCGATCCGCGAAGCATAGGCGAATATTGTTCGCTGCCCTCCCGCTTCGGCGGTGCGGGCGCGGGCTGCAGCACCGAGCTGTATGCCGCAGATCCCGAAAACCGTTATACATCGCCCGCCGCACGGCTGAGATATGCGGACTCATGCAGAATGCAGCTGAGAGGCAGCGGCGTAGTCATGAAAGACATCACCGAGAGCGCGGGATATGACGGCAGCACCCGTCTGACAGACAGATTTTCGTAAGAGAGCAGCAGTATCCATAATATGAAAGGAGCCGCCGGTGCGGCAGCATATATCCTTGAAAAAAACTGACAAAGCAAGTGCCGCCCCCGGCGGCAATGAAAGAAGAAAAAAGAATAAACGCGCTGCGCGCCGCATGCTTGAGACCGTGTTCATATCACCGGACGAAAGCATGGTAAAGCCCGCTTTGTATGTGGGCCTTGTTCTTCGCACGCTGCTCGTATATATAGGCATCCTCGGCATCAGCGCGTTCATATGCGGCGCCGCAGGACTTACTCAAGCAGCCGACTGGCGTTCAAACGCCGTAACTGCGGGTACGATCGCGCTCATATCCCTTATCCCAGCCGCCGCGTGCGGCATTGCCGCAGCTGTCGACAAATTCGGCGCCGCGGTACCGCTTGTATACGTCGGAGCGTATTTCGGCATATGTGCGGCTTCGTTCGGAGATCCTATAAGCTTTACATATCAGAGCGCCGTCAGAGTGTACAACTTTGCGCTGTATCATGTGGCGTCAAAAGGCTACTACTCTCTGGGCAACTACATGGTGCAGGACGGCTACGACTACGCAAACGCGGCGTATGACGCAAACGACCCGCAAAGATTTTTCGGAGTATTTCTTCTTTGCAGCGTTGTGGGTCTCATCCTTTTCGCAACAGTTCAGAAAAGGGTCCGTCTTGTGCCCCTTGCCCTGTTCTGCACAGCCGTCATAGCGCCCATACTGACATATAATCTGCCATACGGCAATGCCGGCACCGCATTTCTCATTGTATTCATATGCGGCGCGATCGCCATGTGGATATATGACCGCCGCTATGACATAAGGCGCGAAAAGCGCCTTGAGAAAAAAACCGCCCGCCGCAAAATGCTCCGGGAGAAAAAAGCTGCCCGCCGTGCCGCCGCAGCTTTTCAAAGCCAAACGGCAAAGAAAGCCGACTCGGTATACCGCGCAGCACTTCTCGCCGGAGTAAGCAGAAATAAAGCGGACGCGGCGCGCCGCGCGGTATACGCCGAAGGCAAACGCGTTGAAAAACAGCAAAAAGCAGCCGCCGACAAAGAAAAGAATGCAAAAAGGCTTGCAAAAAAAGCCGAAAGAAAAGCTGCAAAGGCACAAAGCGACAATATAAAGGCGCTGAGAAAAAGCGGCAGAAAAGCCGAAGCTGACGCCGCGAAAGCCGCGCTCAAACGTGCCTGCGGCGAAAGGTCGGCGCAAAGCAAGGCAGAAAAAAAGGCTCTGAAAAAGGAAATGCGCGCAAAGAAGCGCTCCGCGGCGAAAAAGCAGCGCAAAGTATGCTTTGCCGGCGGATATGCCGGTGCGGGAACCGCTCTCTGCGCATTTCTCGCGGTCTGGATACCGCTTTCGGCAGTCAGCGCCAATTTCAGGCGGATACCTGCCATTGACAGCAGAGTGACCGCCGCGCGGGCATATGTTACGGCGTACCTTCGCGGAGACGACATAGACCTTAACGAGCTTTACGCCTACGGCATAGACGATCTCGCGCCCCGCGAGCTGACGTTCGAGCCCCTTGAATACAAGGACACGCGCAATATTTTCAGAATAGACGCCGGCACGACCGATCCCGTGTATCTCAGAAGCTGGATAGGCTCCGATTTTGACCTTAAAGAGGGCAAGTGGACCGGCGCCGACTACGACACGGTGCTCGAGTTCCGCTCGCGCTTCGGTAAAGAGTTCACCCCCGACGAAATCGGCACGGCTTTTTACAAATATGTATACCCCTCCTCCGCCGAGCTTGAAGATTTTGAGCCGAGAGAGTTTTACAAGTACGGATTTTCCGAGCAGCGCGTCAACGTCTGGCGCGTAAGCGGCTCCAGCCGCCTGCTCTTTATCCCGTCACGGATGAACACGGATTATATGCTGCTCGGGTACGGCAAGGAGACCGACGCGCCGTACAAATATTCAATATACTTTGACGGCATATATTCCTCCCGTTTCTATAAATACGGCAGCGGATACAGCACGGTATCCTATGTGCAGTACATGAGCCGTAAAAACGCGGCGGCAAACGCGGATATGTCGCAGCAGTACTATATGCGCTGCCGCGATTTCATACTTGAAAACGCGGACAAAGCGGACACGGACGACGCGGACGCGCTCGCCGCCATGACAAGCGCTTTCGACGCTTCCCTTGCCGCCGACGGCATTGAATATATGGGCACGAGCCTTTGCGACAGATTCTTCAACTATATGTCCGCCGACGGCCGCGCGGAGGTGCTCGCCTCGTTTGAAACGGAGTCGGAATACAGAGACTATGTATACGAAAGCTATACAAACAAAAGCGGTTCTGCCGCAATAGAAAAGGCAGCGGCGGATATCGCTGCGGGCTTCTCCGCGGGCTGCGGCACGTTTGAAAAAGCTATAGCCGTCGCAAACTATTTCAACGAAAGCTACAAATATACAAAAGAACCGGACAAATCGCTGTACGACGGATCAAAGCCCGTTATTGAGGCGTTTCTTGAAGATGTCAAGGAGGGCTACTGCACACACTTTGCCACGGCAGCATGCGAGATACTCAGAGAATACGGCATTCCGACTAGGTTCGCCGAAGGATATGCCGCGTCCGAGTTTGAATCGACCGAAAGCACCGGAACATCCGGCAGAGCATATGTAAACGCGGAAAACGCACATTCGTGGGTAGAAGCTTACATTGACGGCATGGGCTGGGTGACGGTCGAAGTGACGCCCGGAGAGCATTCGGACGCAATGTACCGCGCCTCCGACGCTACGATGGACGCACCTCCCGCGGAAGATGAAAACGGCGACGGCACTGGCAGCACAACGCCCTCGACGACCCCTGCCGTACCTATCCCCGGCGCGAGCAGCGCGACCGTCGATACCGACGGCGTGCAGGAGAACTTCCATGAAGAGCTTATGTGGTTCCTTCGCATCATTGCCGTAGTTGCGGCGGTCGCACTTGCAGGATTTCTAATCTATCTTGTCCTGCGCAGGATATACAAAAAGGCTGCCGATGCCACTAGCCGAAAATTCAGCCTTATAGACTCGGTCGGCAATGCCGAAACGTATGAAAAGAGCGACTTTGACCGCCACGGTGCCGTCCGAAAAATAAATGACTGGACGAGCGAAATACTTGCACTTATCGGTGCCGCTCCGGAGACAGGCGAGCTCACCGAGGAATACGCGGAGCGCATTAGCCGCGACTTCGGCGGATTTTCCGATGTGGACGCAAAAGAAGCGATCCTCCTTTTGCAGAAGGAAGAATTCGGCCACGGACTCAGCAGTGACGAAGCGGCGATATGCGCCCGTTACACAGCGGATCTCATAAGCGGAGCGTACAGATATCTGCCGCCCCTAAAGCGGCTTTGGGCGCGCTATATCCGCCATATACTGTAATTACGGAGCACAAACATACATGAACAAAGAAGAAGCATACAGAATGTCAACGGCACAGCTTGCATACCTGGGAGACGCGGTGCTTGAACTTATGGTCAGAAAAAAGCTGATCGAAGAAGGACACGCGCATCCTCAGGAGCTTGCCGTGAAATACGTTACCGCGGTGGCGCAAAGCGCCGCCGCGGAGCGCCTTGCCGACGTGTTTACGGATGACGAGGCGGACGTTTACCGCCGCGGCAGAAACAACACGCACACGTCGCCGAAAAGCGCGTCCCACGCGCAGTACAGCCGCGCAACGGGTATTGAATGCGTATTTGCGTATGTATACCTTTGCGGTGACAACGACCGCCTTGCGGAGCTGTTCGAAAAAGGTTTCGGGGGCATAGGCTGAACCGCGGCACGGCGATACGGATACCCGCGAATCTCCGCGCCCCGTCCGCGCCGGCCCACGCCCCCGCCGCGCATCGCCCGCGCTCTCACCGCGCACCCACCGCAGGGCTCCCACGTTTCAAAGCCCGCCCGCCGCTCACCGTGCCCCGCGCTCCCGCCATTCCTCCCGCATCTACCGCTCGTCCCCACCGCACTCGCTCGTTCACCCGCCGTTTCCTCCGCGCCCGCCGCACTCGCTCGTCTCCCCGCCAAAGTTTTGTAACTGCTTGCTTTCAGTTTATTTGTAAAGCATTTCAAACTCTATCGTCAGCTTGCCGAACGTAAGTAAAAAGGACGTGAAGGGACTGCTTTCCCGTAAGCAGCCACGAACGGACGCCGGCTTTCGGCTTTCCGAAATTGGAAAAGCATTTCAAACTTTGTGGTCAGCTTACCAAACGTAAGTAAGAAGGACGTGAAGGGACTGCTTTCCCGTAAGCAGCCCCTTCACACATCCCCGAATCGGTCCAAGAAAGGAGATGAGGGAGCCGCCCTCCTCTCCTCTCTTGGAAATCTCACCTCACCACCTCGGCGGTTGGAGCGAGTGGAAAGTCAAAATGACTGCTCCAAGCC
>CAUGPT010000018.1:0-40654 GCA_959601495.1 uncultured Eubacteriales bacterium | reverse complement strand
ACGGAAAAGTAGTCCCTTCACGTCCTTCTCACTTACGTTCGGTAAGCTGACCACAGAGTTTGAAGTACTTTGCAAAAAACTGAAAGTCTGCAGTTCCAAAATTTCGGCGTGGAGACGGATGGCGCGGCGGGTGAACGAGCGAGCGTGGCGGGGTGAGCGGCGAGCGGCGCGGCGGGCGCGGACGGTACAGATGCGCGGTGCGCGGAGGGGGCGTTGGAGGAACGGCGGATGCGGGACGAACGGCAGACGAGTGGGGCATCGGGGCGGTTGCGGCGCGGACAGTCCGTGCCGAAAACAAAAAAACAAGGCTGCCGTGCGGCAGCCTTGTTTTTTATATATCCGTTGCAGACGCTTGTATCATTGTGCCGAAAGGCTGAAGGGCGGAAAGAATCATCCGAGCCTTGCAAAGGAAGCCTTACCTGAACCTTGCTTTCTTCCTGTGTTGGCGCATATATGCCGAGCCGAGCACGTACGCGATAGACAGAACGATCGCCGCTATCAGTGCTCCTATAAAGCCGCGACTTTTTGTAAACTGCCGTATTTTGTACAGCGCGTACAGAAGATCGCTGCGGCTTATGTCCGCCGTTGTTATAAGCTTTGACTTGCCTATAGATTTGTCCTTATACACCGCTGTTACATACCCTACCTCTTCGCCCTTTTCTATTGGAGCTTGAAGTTCGGATTCACCGTTGTCGGTACACCATGTAAGAGAAATGTCCTCTTCAATGTTCGTATCCTTGGGCAGATATATTCTGAGAGAGTCTTTTGAAACGAGGGTTACGTAATCTATTCCGGTCGCAAGCGTTACGGGCAGCTCGCATATGGTCTGCTCGGGGGAGAGCACGTCCACATAGATGTAAGAGTCAAACGCCCAGTCCAAAAGTTTTTTGGCATTGACGTATGAGTAAACGGTATCGTTAACGCTTTGCGCGTCCATTACGACTGCCAGATACGTAAGCGTATTTCCGCCCACGTCGCCGCTTGCGGTGGTAACAACGCAGTAGCCTGCCTCGTATGTGCTGCCCGCGTTCATACCGCGCGCCTTATCGTAGTAGTAGCTATCCTCGTAGTACAGCGACAGCAGGCAGTTGCGGTTATAGATCGTGTACGCCTTGCGCATATTTGTGGCTTCCATTGTCCATTTCAGCGCGCTTGCGTAGTCCATGAACGACGGCACGTTTTTGTAGGCGTACAGAGCGATATTGCAGGTGTCCTCTGCTGTTGTAGTCATTTTATCATCGTGCATACCTGTGGGGTTTCTGTAGTTGGTTGCATTTGCACCGATTTCCGCAGCTTTTGCGTTCATAAGCTGCAGGAATTTATCGACATTTCCCGACACCGTATATGCCAGTGCATACGCTGCGTCGTTTGCGCCGTTCACAAGCAGCGCGCCGATAAGATCGTTGATCTTGACCTCCTCGCCCACCTGAAGCTTTATGTTGTTGCCCGACACCTCGGACAGCATATCGCGGGTTATTGTCACCTTTTCGTCAAGCCTGTCCGCCAGAGACTCAAGGGCGATTATGCCGACCATGATCTTGACGGTAGACGCGGGGAAAACACTGTCTTTGGATTTGTATTCGTATATTGCCTGCGAGTTTTCGATATTGTAAAGATAAGCGGACGCCGCGTTTGATATTTCCGGATCCTCAAGCGCGGAGGTGCCGAGGGTGAACACGGCGGCGCAGCCGAAAAGGGTAACTGCCGCAAGCAGCAGGGATATTATTTTTTTGCGCATACGGTTTTGTCCTTTCGTCGGTATCAGCCGCCGTACATGGCATAGAAATAGTCCTTTGTGGCACGGGCATCGCGGAGTATCTGCTCCCGCAGCTCTTCTACGGAGTCAAAGCGCTTTTCTTCGCGGATAAGGATATAGAAAGCCACTTTAATTTCTTTGCCGTACAGCATGCCGCTGTAATCTATAATGTGCGTTTCGCAGTTGACCTTGTTTCCGTCGGAAACGGTGGGGCGTGTGCCGATATTCGCAACGCCGAGAAAAAGGTCGTCGCCGACCGTCACCGTGCAGGCGTATATGCCGTGCTTCGGGATAATATGCCCCGGGGGAAAATTCTGGTTTATGGTGGGTATGCCTATAGTTCTGCCAAGCTGCTTTCCGTGCACAACGGGAAAGCATATGGTAAACGGATGCCCCGAGAGATCGTACGCGCCGTCCATATCGCCGTCTATAAGCAGCTCACGTATCTTTGAGGACGATATTATATGCCCTTTTTTCGTAACGGGGCTGAGGACGGTGCAGGGAATACTGTGCTTTGCGAGAAGCGAGGAAAGCTGGGGCGCGTCTCCCATGCCGCCGCAGCCGAAACGGAAGTTGAAGCCGCATATTATACTCGCGGCTTTCATGCGGCGGATAAGATAGTTTTCGACAAAATCCGCGCTTTTCATATCGCGCACCCGCTCGAAATCCTCAAAAACGGCATAGTCAAGGCCGTAGTCGGCAAACAGCTCAAGCTTTGTGCGCATATCCGTTATGTACGGCACTGCCGACAGGGGCTTTGCAAGGGTAGTGAACGTCCATGCCGCGCATGCCTTTGCGCGCCCCGCTCGGACATCCGCGCGGGCAGCCTCAAACAGCTTCTGATGGCCGCGGTGTACCCCGTCGAAATTGCCAAGCGCCAGTGCGCAGCCCTCGGGCAGTGCGTCCGTCTCTTTGCATTCGGGGAGCTTATATACTTTCAAGGTAAAACTCCTTTTGCTTTTGAAAAAAGACCGCAGTTAAAAATCGGCTCGCCTCCGCCGCATTTAATGTGCGGCGGGCGGGGCGCCGTTTTTATTCTTCAGTCAAGTCCCAGATAGGTTTTTACGAGCGCGCCCATAAGCTCGTCTCTGTCTATGCGGCAGATAAGCGCGCGGGCGCTTTTGTGGTTGGTGATGTATGTGGGGTCCTCGGAGAGGATGTAGCCCACAAGCTGGTTTATGGGGTCATAGCCCTTTTCTCTGAGTGCCTGATACACGGCGGTGAGAATGTTCTTCATCTCCTGATCCCTGTCTTCGTGCAAAGAGAAGGTCTGTGTTTTTGCGTGAGGCTGTTCGCTCATTTTTCTTGCTCCTTTCGCTTTTCAAGGCTTTCATCCGGATTTTTTGAAATTTCGGATATATCGTAAGGTGTTGTCTGGTATACAAAGTAGTTCAGCCAGTTGGAATACAACAGGTTTGCGTGGCTGCGCCATGTAACTCTCGGCTCTTTTTGGGGGTCGTCCATCGGAAAATAGTTTTCCGGCACATCGGGGCAAAGCCCGTTTGAGAGGTCCCTGAGATATTCTTTTTTCAGCGTGTCGCCGTCGTACTCGCTGTGACCCATGATGAAAATGCGGCTGCCGCCGTGATCTGACACGGCATACACCCCTGCTTTGTCGCTTGAGGCGAGAATTTTAAGCGATGGGGATGCTTCGATGTCGTCGCGCCGCACGCCCGTATGACGGGAATGGGGCGCCATAAACACATCGTCAAAGCCGCGCAGCAGAATGGAATTCTTCTTTTCCTTGCGGTGGCTGAAAACTCCGGAAAGCTTTTTCTCAAGCGGATATTTCTTTATGCCGTAGTGGTAGTACAGCCCCGCCTGCGCGCCCCAGCAAATGTGGAACGTGCTGGTAACGTGGGTCTTTGACCACTCCATTATCCGGCAAAGCTCATCCCAGTATTCGACCTCTTCGAACTCAAGCTGCTCAACGGGTGCGCCGGTAATGACAAGACCGTCGAAGTTTTTGCCTTTCACATCGTCAAAGGTTTTGTAAAAGGAGAGCATATGCTCCTCGGACGTGTTTTTCGTTTTGTGGGTCGCCGTGTGCAGAAGCTCTATCTCCACCTGAAGGGGAGTGTTACCGAGCAGACGGACAAGCTGCGTTTCCGTTGCGATCTTTGTGGGCATGAGGTTGAGTATGGCGATCTTCAGCGGACGTATGTCCTGCGTGATAGCGCGCGTCTCCGTTATAACGAAGATGTTTTCTCCCAGAAGAGTCTCCGTTGCGGGGAGGGCGTTCGGTATTTTAATAGGCATCTCTCTGCTGAAAGCTCCTTTCGGTATCAGACGCTTTCAAGCGCTGAGTCTATATCGGCAATGATGTCTTCGATGTTTTCGATGCCCACCGACATACGGACAAGATCCGCGCGGACGCCCGCGTCTGCGAGCTGCTCGTCGGTGAGCTGTCTGTGAGTGGTGGAGGCGGGATGCAGCACGCAGGTGCGCGCGTCCGCCACATGGACCACTATTTTTGCGAGGCTGAGCGCGTTCATAAAGCGCATTGCCGCGTCTCTGCCGCCGCAAACGCCGAATGACACAACGCCGCAGCACTTTCCGCCGAGATATTTTTCGCACAGCGCGTGCTGATCGCTTGACTTGAGCGCGGGGTAGTTTACCCATGCGATCTTGTCGCTGCTCTCAAGATGCTTTGCAACGGCAAGGGCATTTTCAAAATGGCGCTCCATGCGCAGCGGCAGGGTCTCAAGCCCCAGATTCAGAAGATATGCGGCGATGGGCTGCGGAGTCGTGCCCAGATCGCGCATAAGCTGCACTCTCGCCTTTGTGATATATGCCGCCTTGCCGAAATCTTTTGTGTATACAACGCCGTGATAGCTTTCGTCTGGTGTGGAAAGCTCAGGATATTTTCCGTTCTTTTCCCAGTCAAAGCTGCCGCTGTCCACTATAACGCCGCCGACCACCTGCGCGTGGCCGTCCATGTATTTTGTTGTGGAATGAATAACGATATCCGCGCCGAACTCAAAGGGGCGGCAGAATACGGGTGTTGCGAAAGTGTTGTCAACTATAAGCGGCACGCCGTGGCTGTGCGCAAGGTGCGCAAAGCGCTCTATATCCAATACGCTCAGCGCGGGATTTGCAATAGTCTCGCCGAAAACAAGCCTTGTGCTGCTGTCGAACAAAGTCTCGATCTCGTCATCTGTCATGCCGGGGGTTATAAAGCGGACCTCTATGCCCATGCGCGCCATTGTTACGGCGAAAAGGTTCGTCGTTCCGCCGTATATTGAGGAGGAGCAGACGAAGTTCTGACCCGACGACGTGATGTTGAATATGGCGCAAAGGCTTGCCGCCTGACCCGCAGAGGTGCACATTGCGCCGACGCCGCCCTCAAGAGCCGCGATCTTGTCTTCGACGCAGGCGACCGTGGGATTCGATATTCTCGTATACATATGCCCCGGGGCGCTCAGATCGAAAAGAGCGCCGAGCTGCTCGCCGGAGTCGTATTTGTATGTTGTGCTCTGATATATGGGCAGAATTCGTGCCTCGCCGCCCTTCGGCTGCCAGCCGCCCTGCACGCATATTGTCTCTATGTGCTGCTTCATAAACCGATCTTTTACCTTTCACGCCTTTGGGGACTAATATATATTCAGCTTATATTATAAATCAATATATAACGATTTTCAAGAGTATATTTGTGTCTTTTCGGTTTCTTTTGTGCCGCCGTGCGCTTATCGGGACGGTTTTTTCGACAAGGAAAAAACTTACCCGACCAAAAGCCTTGCACAACGCGCAAAAATGTGATAATATACTATGTATGTAAAGTTGCGGCACGCGCGCCGCGGAACGGAGGTAAATATGCAGG
Source organism: uncultured Eubacteriales bacterium (assembly GCA_959601495.1). GTDB lineage: Bacteria > Bacillota > Clostridia > Oscillospirales > CAG-272 > Avispirillum. Next base: position 35,078 of record CAUGPT010000018.1, on the reverse strand, counting down.
CCGATACGTCGAGACTGGGAATTTATATCCATATTCCGTTTTGCCTTTCCAAGTGCGCATACTGCGACTTTTATTCTTTCGTCCCCGAGGGTGAAGATATTTATAAACGGTATACCGACGCCGTAATAAAGCACATGGAGTGCTACCGCGCGGCCGCGGCAGACAGGGTCGTGGACAGCGTATTTATCGGCGGCGGCACGCCTACCGTTTTGCCAACGGAGCAGCTTGTGCGGATACTGAAAGCCGTAAAGCACAATTTCCGCCTTGCCAAGGGTGCGGAGGTCACCATTGAGGCAAACCCCGCAACGGCGGATAAAAAGAAATTCACAAAGCTGCGCCGCGCGGGTGTAAACAGGGTAAGCATCGGGCTTCAGTCGGCGAACGCGCCGGAGCTCAAAGCCCTTTCGAGAATACATACGAGAGATGAATTTGAAGAGTGCTTCCGTGCCGCGAGAGCCGCGAAGATCACAAACATAAGCGTCGATCTCATGTTCGGAATCCCGCTGCAGACAAAGGAAAGCCTTTTCAGAAGCCTTGACTATGTCACGCGGCTGTCGCCCGAGCATATTTCACTTTACGATCTGAAGATAGAGCCGGGCACGCCCTTTGACCGCATACGCGACCGTCTGACGCTGCCCGACGAGGACACGGAGTACGGCATGTACACCGGCGCCATCGCCATGCTTGAGCGCCGCGGCTACCGTCAGTACGAGATAAGCAACTTCGCCCGCCCGGGCAAGACCTGCCGCCACAATCTGAAATACTGGAACTGCGACGAGTATCTGGGCTTCGGACCGTCGGCATATTCTTATTTCAACAGCAACCGTTTTTCGTTTGTGCGAAACATCGAGGCTTATATGCGCGGCGTTGAGGATCTTGAAAGCAGGGTCGGCATTACGGTCGGCAGCGAGGAGATAACCGGACGAGCGCAGATGGGTGAGTATGTAATGCTGCGGCTGAGGCTGCGCGACGGCATAGGCCTCGGCGAGTTCCGCCGCCGCTTCGGCTGCGACTTTACCGAAATGTACGGCGAAAAACTGGGCTTATATCTCAAAAGAGGCTATATGGCAAAGCGGGGAGACAGCATTTTTCTGACGCCTGCGGGCATGTTCGTTTCAAACTACATTTTGTCCGACATTCTGTCCTTCGCCGACCTTAACGCTCTGTCTCCGGCAAACAACTTCTGAGGAGTGTTGGAAAATCATGAAAAGCCGCAGATGCGGCTTTTCATGATTTTTGTGCGATGTGCACAATGTAAAGTACATGCAAAATAATTCACAATTTGTTAAATTTATTTTCGTAAATTTTGAATATTGATGTTTTTTAGGTAAAAAGATATAATATAATAAATTATAATGTGAATTCTGTCGTTTTTTTGCGGAGTTCTACGATAGGAGCTTTTATGGAGATTGCCGTTATCGGTACGGGATACGTAGGCCTTGTTTCGGGAACCTGCTTTGCAGATGCCGGAAACAACGTAGTATGCGTTGATACGAATGCCGAAAAAATAAACCGCCTTGTGTCCGGGGATATTCCCATATTCGAGCCGGGGCTTCGCGAGCTGGTTAAAAAAAACCGCGCAAGGCTCACATTTACAACTGATATAGAGGCCGCTCTCCGAAAGGCGGAGGTCTGTTTTATCGCGGTCGGAACCCCAATGGGCGAGGACGGCAGCGCCGATCTGCACTATGTACTCGAGGTTGCGCACAGTATAGGCGCGGCAATGAAAAATGACCTTATAATCGTTGATAAATCCACGGTTCCCGTCGGCACGTCCGAAAAGGTTTCGACGGCGGTTTCCGAAGAGCTTGGGCGGCGTGAGAGTCTTCTTTCTTTTGAGGTGGTCTCGAACCCCGAGTTTCTCAGGGAGGGCAGCGCCATAGAAGACTGCCGAAACCCGGACAGAGTGATAATCGGCTGCGGGAGCGAGCGCGCCGAGCGCATAATGAGAGAGCTGTATTCCACGTTCTGCTCCGAGGATAAGCTGATCTTCATGGATATCGCTTCGGCTGAAATGACGAAGTATGCGGCAAACTGTATGCTTGCTACAAAAATCAGCTTTATAAATGAGATTGCGCGCATATGCGAGCTTTGCGGCGCGGACGTTAACAGTGTTCGCCGCGGTATAGGCAGCGACAGCCGTATAGGATACCGGTTCATAGATCCCGGCTGCGGCTACGGCGGAAGCTGCTTTCCCAAGGATGTTCGGGCGCTTATAAAAACTGCCGACGATCTGGGCTATGCGCCGCGGATACTCACCGCGGTCGAAGAAGTCAACGCGGATCAGAAACGGTATATACCGAAAAAAATTGCCGAGCGCTTCGGAGAAGATCTGCGCGGCAGAAAGATCGCGGTCTGGGGGCTGTCGTTCAAGCCAAACACCGACGATATGCGCTGCGCCGCGTCGATCGTTATAATAAACGAGCTGACAAGCCGCGGCGCCGAGGTACATGCCTATGACCCCAAGGCTTCGGGAGAAGCGCGCAGCTGCTACCTTAAGGATAACGGCGCGGTTACATATTTCGATGAAAAATACAGCGCCTGCGACGGCTGCGACGCTTTGGTGCTCGTTACGGAGTGGGAGGAGTTTCTCGCCCCCGACTTTGAGCGCATCAAAGGGCTTCTGAAAAGCCCCGTTATCTATGACGGACGTAATATATATTCCCACTGCGGCCTTGAGGATGCAGGCTTTGAATACTATCAGATAGGAGTTTCGCGGGGAAAGACCGATATAATGTCCCGCGTGTAGTTGCATATGAAAAGGATACTTGTGACCGGCGGCGCCGGCTTTATAGGCAGCAATCTGTGCGAGCGGCTTCTTGCCGACCCGGGAAACTACGTTACGGCGCTGGACAATCTGTATACAGGCAGAATGGAAAACCTTGAAAAGTGCCTGAAATCGGATCGCTTTGAATTTATCGAGGCGGATGTGTGCGACCCTGTAAACATCCCGTGCGACAGAATATACAACGCGGCTTGCCCCGCAAGCCCGCCCGCATATCAGAAAAGCCCCACGAAAACGACGAAGACCTGTATTTTCGGCGTTATAAATATGCTGGAGCTTGCCACGAAGTACAACGCAACGCTTATGCAGTTTTCCACAAGCGAGGTGTACGGCGATCCCGAGGTGCACCCGCAGGTGGAGTCATACAGAGGCTGCGTCAACTGCCACGGTATCAGAAGCTGCTACGACGAGGGCAAGCGCTGCGCCGAAAGCCTTTGCTTTGACTATAACAGAGAATTCGGCACGAAAATAAAGGTCATACGCATTTTCAATACCTACGGGCCGAAAATGGACCCCGATGACGGCAGAGTAGTATCCAATTTTATAATTCAGGCTCTGAAAAACGAGCCGCTCACCGTTTACGGTGACGGAACGCAGACGCGCTCCTTCCAGTATGTGGACGACCTTATAGAGGGTATCATCCGCATGATGGAGTACAGCCGCAGCGACTTTACGGGCCCCGTAAACCTGGGCAACCCTGGAGAATTCACCATGCTTGAGCTTGCAAATCTCGTAACGGCAAAAACGGGCAGCACCGCGGGTATTATTCATATGCCCCTGCCGAGCGACGACCCCACAAGAAGAAAAGCGGATATATCTCTTGCAAACGCAGAACTCGGCGGCTGGAGTCCCGCAATATGCCTTGACGAGGGGCTTGACCGCACTATAGAGTATTTCAGAAAGCTTATATAATCTACATATCCGGCGGATCTGCCGTCGGGGAAAAGTGAAAAGATGAATAAAACCGAAATCGCAGAAACGTTTAACGCAAAAAAGAAAAGCGCCGCAAGAAAAGGCGGCGCGGTATACCGCGTACTTAAAAGATGCGCGGATATTGCCGCCTCGTTCGTCGCGCTTGTGATCCTTTTTCTGCCCATGCTCATAGTAGCTATAGCTATTGCCGTCGAGGACGGCTTTCCTGTTTTCTACGTACAGAAGCGCGTGGGTAAAGGGCGCCGCACATTCAATATGTACAAATTCCGCTCCATGAGAAAGGACGCGGATAAGATTCACGAAGAACTGAGAAAACAGTACGGCAGCGACGATGTTTCGTTCAAGCTGGCAGACAGCGAAGACCCGCGCATTACAAAAGTGGGCAGATTTATCCGCAAGACCAATATCGACGAGCTGCCCCAGCTTATAAATATTCTGCGTGGGGATATGTCCATCGTCGGTCCGCGCCCGCTTCCTACATACGAATACGAAGAAGAACAAAGCCGCTTCGGAGATACATATGCCGAAAGATACGGCGTGCCCCAGGGACTTACCTGCTACTGGCAGACCTCGGAGCGCTCAAAGGTGGATTTTGAGAGACGTATGCAGATGGATGTTGACTATGCGCGCGATGCGTCCTGCGCGGTCGATATAAAGCTTATATTCAAAACCGTGTCGTATACACTTGCCGGAAAAGCGGGATATGACGGCGCGGAGAACGCCGCCGACAGTGCGGCAGATGAGACCGTCGGCAATTCTGCGTCGTCTGACGCGACAAAGAAGCGCGGCGAAAAGCTTAACGAGGGCGAAGTATCGGCAAAGGCCGAAAAGCAAACGGACTGAGCCGCTGTGCCGCGGCCGGATGTCGGCGCTTATAAAAACAGGTGTGCCGCAAAAAAACACGGCATGCCGCACGGGAGGATAAATAATGTCTGTTCTTGTCTGCGGCGGCGCAGGTTATATAGGCTCGCATACAAACAAAGAGCTTAACCGGCGCGGATATAAAACGATCGTACTCGACAATCTGGTGTACGGTCACCGGGAAGCGGTCAAATGGGGCCGCTTTATTTTGGGAGACCTTAAGAATATTGAAGACATAGAGGCCGCGTTTGACGCGGCGGACAGCGACGATCCCATAGAGGCTGTGGTGCATTTTGCCGCGTTTGCGTATGTGGGAGAGAGCGTTACCGACCCCGAAAAGTATTATTTCAACAATGTAGCAAATACGCTGAACCTTCTGCGGGTAATGCGCAGCCGAGGCTGCCGCAGGATCATATTTTCTTCGACTTGCGCTACCTACGGCGAGCCCGAAAGAGTGCCTATTACGGAGGATATGCCTCAGGCGCCCATAAACCCGTACGGAGCCACAAAGCTCATGGTGGAGCGCATTTTCAAGGATTATGCCGCGGCATACGGGCTGCAGTTTGCGGTGCTCAGATATTTTAACGCCGCGGGCGCGGACCCGGACGGCGAGATAGGCGAGAGCCACGACCCGGAGACGCATATTATCCCGTTGGTGCTTGATGCCGCCTCCGGCGCGAGGAGCGACATAAAGGTCTTCGGCACCGACTATCCCACTCCGGACGGCTCATGCGTTCGCGACTACATACACGTGACGGATCTTGCCGACGCGCACGTCCGCGCTCTTGAGTATCTTTCGCGCGGAGGAGAAAACGTATTTCTCAACCTCGGCAACGAGCGGGGAACTTCGGTTCTTGAAATAATCGACAGCGTAAAACGCGTTACCGGTCGGGATTTTACCGTCACCCCCGTGCAGCGCAGAGCGGGCGATCCGGCGGTTCTTGTGGGCAGCCGCGCAAAAGCGAAAAGCGTGCTCGGCTGGGAGCCGAAATATGCGGACATTGACGTGATCGTCAGCACCGCATGGAACTGGTATTGCAAAAAAGAATATTAAGAATACCGCAGATCCGGATTTTTTTGTAAAATCCGGATCTTTCGGATAGACGCCGCGACGCATAGAAACGCGCGGCGGTTATTTGCGAGAAAAGGGAGCTGCAAAAAAAATGAAGAAAAAAACAATGATCTTCCTGATAATCGTTGTCGCGGCAGTGCTGGTGACGGCTTTTGTCGGCGCGGCGGTATATATGCTGCGCTTTGCGCGCGCCGCCGTCGACGTTGAATGCGGCTCGGCGCAGTGGAACCGTGCAAAGATAACTTGGAGCACCAAAGGTTTTGCGAGCGGAGAGGTGCTTGTATATTCCGACCATGAGCCGAGCGATGACGAGATCGCCGAATGCATAAGGGACGGAGGCAGCGACTCTTTAACGCTTGTTGACGGCAAAGAGTGCGACGGCGCGGGCACTTCGCTTACAAAGCTTTTGCCCGATACGGACTACTACGCAGTCGTTGCGCCGTATCGCAGCATATTCGGGAAAAAAGTGTACCTCAGGTATTCCGAAACGCTTCGGTTCACGACCGCGGAGCTCACCGTGCCCGCTCCGACAATTGAGAAGGCGGCAGCCGAGGGCGACAGCGCCGCAATGATAATGTGGTCATGCGAGCCTATGACGGAGAAAAACTCCGACGGCAGCGATATTGAGTTCGCATACGAAGTTACCGTGTATGAGAATGGGGAAATAAAGACAAATGCCGAAAACGTTTCGGGCGCCGAAACATATGAAATTAAAGACCTTGTTCCCCTTGCGGAGTATTCTTTTGAGGCCTGCACTGTTGCCAAAGCAGACGGCAGGGAGTATCGCAGCGATATGTCGGAGAAGAAGAGCGTCAGAACAAATCCGTCGCCTGTGACAGGGCTTTCCGCCGAGGAGTCCGACACGTCGAGCATTACGGTGAAGTGGAACGCCTGCGAAGATACTTTGCCGGATGGCGCAGGCGCTGCATATACGCTGTACTGCTCCGATAAGGCTGACGGCGAATATAAGGCGATTGCCGAAAATATAACCGAAACACAGTATGTGCACAAAGGGCTTTCCGAGGATACCGAAGAGTTTTACAAGGCGACGGTATGCGTCACCGTCGGAGAAGACAAGTATACAAGCGCGCAGAGCGAGGCTGTGAGCGGGCGCACGAAAAAAGCTCCGAAGCCCGCTGTTGCTCCCGCACCGACAAACGGATCAAACTCCGGCGGCGATAAAGGTACATGGAACAATAACTATAACTCTTCGGACGGCTCCGGAGCGGGAAGTACAAAGTACAACGAGGCACTTGCAGTTGCAAAAAGGCTTGCGGCGGGCATTACCGGCAGCACCGATATTGAAAAGGTGCATGCGGCGGCGCAGATAGTAGCGCAGTATTGCTTGCAGTGTACCTACACCATGGAGGGCGCGGATTACGCTACGGCGTACGGCGTGTTTGTAAAAGGCGAGTATTCGTGTGCGGGTGCAACAAGAGCGCTCGGCATGCTGCTTGGATGCATGGGATACAAATGGGCGCATGTAAACGAAAATCTGTATACGCACCAGTGGGTGCAGCTGACAATGGACGGTCAGCTCGGCTGGGCAGACGGTCAGATAGGGTACGTGGGATACGGCGAGTTTCCTTTCTGCGAGGTCGAGACCGTTACACAAAAATGATGAGCCGCCTTTGCCGGACATGCAGCCGAAACGATTTAAAAAGCTCCGCAGCCTTTTGGCTGCGGAGCTTTTATTACGGGCATTTTCGGCGTCCGCCTTATTTTGTGGGAATATACAGACCGATCATCATTCGTCTCATGAGATTCAAATCTATGCTGTTCATGTTGTCGTCATAATTGATGTCGACGGAATCATTACGCGGGTACAGACCTATCATCATCCGCCTCATAAGATTCAGATCTATTCCGTTTACGTTTCCGTCACTGTTAATATCGCCTATGATAAGATAATTCTGTGTAAGTGAGACGTTTTTCGCGGGCATTGTAAACTCGATTGCCGTGGCATTAGGATCACTGCCGATAATGTCTTCGTCTCCGCTCCAACCGGTGAAACGGTATGAAAGGAAGTTCTCCCTGTAGAACGTTACTGCCTCAAGTTTGACGGCGTCTCCCGCGGAATATACGGTCTCGGTCCCGTCAAGTGTCAGTGTGACCGCATTCGGGTCGTCGGCACCGCATACGGAGCATTTTCCGCCGGTAAATGTATGGCCTGCGGCGGGAACAGCGTCAGTGTAGCTTTTGCTGCACTTTGCGCAGGTGTATACAGCCTCGCCCGCTTCGGTACATGTTGCCGGTATCGTAATTTCGCAGGTATAGTCGTGCTCGCAGTTTTCGGTGCTGAGCGCATTTTCAACGGCGTCTCCGAGGGCGACGCGCGCCGCGCTGTAGTCGCTGTCCGATACGGAATATGTGACCATACCGGTGGTCATGCGGTCAATGTACTCATCCGATGCACCGTCGCCGAGAGCCGCGTCAAGCATAGTGAAAAGCTGATAGTCCTCGATGCCGTCGCGCATTGCCTCAAGACGCAGGCTGCCTACGGGAGTGTCAAGACCGTATTTCGCTCCGGGATAGATCAGAATGGACTCGCCGTGCGCATTGGGATATGCTGAATTCGTAATATTATTTGCATAGGGGTCGTAGCAATCGCCGGACCAGAAGTTCGCAAAGTTATAAAGAAATCCCTGAACGCCGTTGTCATACTGCTGCCAGAACAGAACTCGCTGTGCAACGCCGTCTGTCTGCATATAGTAGTTTATGTAGGGCGCTTCAACATCCCATGATATGAACCACCATACCTTCTGACCCGCGTCGCGCTTGTTCTGCATACGCTCGGCAAATGTTCCGTAAATCGAATCCCACTTCTGCGGCTGCATAAGCTTTGCGCCTGCGGTACCGAGCTCATCGCTGCGGGTATAGGCAAAGGTTTTTGAGCACCACAGATTGACAAAATCGTCGTAATACGCGATCTGGTCCATAAGGTTTCCGTCGGCGTCGGTATAGTCGATATCGTTTATGTAGGTGTTAATAAACCAGAAGGGAACATCGGCGTAGTCGGGCTTTGAGGCACTGAGCCAGGAATTCAGATTGTTATAGTATTCGCGCAGCTTTTCGAGATCGGCGGGCTTTGCCGCGTCGACAATGTTTGAGAAATAATACGCTTTGTTAAAACGGTGAGCATTTTCTTCTCCTTTATATGCTGTCCTGCTTATATGCTTTACAACGGCGTTCTGATAGGATGTGCCGGTGTATGAACGGTCGCCCTGGAACGATGTAACTCTGGGGTTATCCATATAATCAAGGGCTTTGGTGTCGTACAGATTATAGGGCAGATAGTATGCGCAGACTCTGTTTTCAAGCAGATAGTCATAGTAGTTTTTGTATATCTCGTTCGCGTCCCGCCCCGGATATGCCGACGTAAGATAGCTGTATGCAAGATTCATGCTTGTGGCGCAGGCGGTCTCGTCGGAAAGAGCGAAATCCCATACCTTCGCGAAAACTTTTGTGGTTTTGATCGCGTTGCCGCTTGCGTCGGTCACGGTAAGATCGGAGGAGTAGAGCCCTGCCGCGGTATCGGACTTAGACGTGATCTTTATAAGAAACGCCTGGCTTTTTCCGGCGGTGAGCGAAAAAGGACCGTATGCGGAGAGGGGCGGTATCGCGTCGGGCACGCTGCCGCTCGTGCCGCAGTCATGATAAAGCTCTATAAAGATGTCTGCGTCGAGAGTGTTTCCGGCGTTGTCCGTAAAACCGGAAAGAGAAGCGCTGAGCCCGTCTCTGCCCGTATTGTCCGTTGTGCAGAGAACAAACTGCGCGTCCTCGATCTCGTTTTTCGCCATATAGACAGTCGCGCTTTTACGTCCGGTAGAGGTCGTGCTGTCGGGCGAGATCTTTTCGCTGGCATAGTCAAACCACAAATCAAGAGACGCATCCTCATTGGCTGCGGCGGTCGGCTCGTAGCCCTCGGCAGGATCGACAAAATCCGCCCCGTCCGCGGCGTTTGCGGGGAATATGCAAAGTGATGCTGCCAGCATGCAGCAGATCAGCAGAGAAGAGATAATCTTTTTCATACTAATATCACCTTTCAGAAAAAATTTGTCGGTTTTCTGCAGAATGCCGCTTTGCAGAAAACGTATCTGTAAATATTATACAAATGTTTTAAACACATGTCAATGATCTGAAACAATTTGAGTAAGCTGCGTTTGGGTTTTTTGACGACAATTTACGCGTTGTACAGCCATGCCGAAGCTTTTCGCAGGCTGTCATGGGGATCTATACACATAGTGACGTTGTATACACGCCGCACCCTCGCCGCGGATACCGAGCCCCGCTGCGGATAACGCGCCTCCCGCCGCGGACGCCGCGCCCTCACCGCGAATACCGCGCCGCTGCGATCCCGCCTCCCGCTGCGGATACCGCGCCTCCCGCCGCAGACGCTACGCCCTCACCGCGGATACCGCGCTCCCCGCCACTGACGCCGCCCCACTGCTGCGATCCCGCCTCCCGCCGCGGACGCCGCACTCTCGCCGCGATCCCCGCCCCCGCCGTTACAGCACATGAAAAAAGCATCCGGCAGCTGCCGGATGCTTTCCTCTGCTTATTATTTCTTTTTCTTTGCTTCTTCTTTAAGGCGAAGCTCGGTGTTGAGTATCTTTTTGCGCAGTCTGATGGTTTTGGGAGTGACCTCTATAAGCTCGTCCTCGCTGATAAACTCGATAGACTGCTCAAGGCTCATGATCCTCGGAGGAACAAGTCTCAGTGCCTCGTCCGCACCGCTTGAACGGATAGCGGTAAGGTGCTTTTTCTTGCATACGTTAAGCGCAATGTCCACCTGCTTGGGGCATTCGCCGACGATCATTCCCTCGTAAACGGGGGTCTGCACGCCGATGAACATAACTCCGCGATCCTGGCAGTTGTAAAGACCGTAGGATGTGGATTCGCCTGTCTCGCTTGCGATAAGCGAGCCTGTAAAGCGTGTGGTTATCTCGCCCTTGAAAGGCTGATAGCCGTCGAATACGGAGGCGATTATGCCCTCGCCGCGGGTATCCGTCAAAAATTCGCTGCGGTATCCGAAAAGTCCGCGGGCGGGTATGGAATACTCGATCTTCATTCGGCTGCCGCGCAGATTCATCTCAAGCAGCTCACCCTTGCGGCTGCCGAGCTTTTCGATAACGGTGCCGACGTATTCTTCGGGCACCTCTACCGTAACTCTCTCCATGGGCTCGCACTTACTGCCGTCGATCTCGCGGTAAAGCACATGGGGAGTGGAGCAGCATATCTCAAATCCCTCGCGGCGCATGGTCTCGATAAGGATGGAGAGATGCATTTCGCCTCTGCCCGCTACCTTGAAGCTGTCGGTGGTGTCGCCGTCCTCAACGCGCAGCGAAACGTCCTTCAAAGTCTCCTTATAAAGGCGCTCTCTTATCTGACGGGAGGTGACAAACTTACCTTCGCGGCCCGCAAAGGGGCTGTCGTTTACGGAGAATGTCATCTCCAGAGTAGGCTCGCTGACCTTGACAAATTCAAGCGCTTCGGGCGCCTCGGGAGCGGTTATGGTGTCGCCTATGGTGATGCTCTCCGCGCCGGAGAAGCACACAATATCGCCCACCGTTGCGGTGTTTACGGCTTTCTTTGCAAGTCCGTCATACTGATACAGGGATACGATCTTCGTCTTTTTGGGCGCGGCGTCGGGATCGTGGTAGTTGACAATGACCGCCTCTTTGCCCACGGTCATGGTGCCGCGCTCAATACGTCCGATGCCTATTCTGCCCACATAATCGTTGTAGTCGATAGAGGATACGAGCATCTGGAAAGGCGCGTCGGGGTCTCCCTCGGGGCGTGGAATATAGTCAAGTATGGTGTCGAGCAGGGGCTTCAGATCCTTGCCCTCGCCGTGGGGGTCGACAGTCGCCGTGCCCGCTCTGCCGGAGCAGAACAGCATGGGAGAATCCAGCTGCTCGTCGGTAGCGCCCAGATCTATAAGCAGCTCGAGAACTTCGTCTATGACCTCGTCAACTCTCGCGTCGGGACGGTCAATTTTGTTGACCGCAACGATGACTCTGTGTCCCAGCTCCATCGCGCGTCCGAGCACAAAGCGTGTCTGCGGCATGGGGCCTTCCGCCGCGTCTACGAGCAGAATAACGCCGTTTACCATCTTCAGTATGCGCTCGACCTCGCCGCCGAAATCGGCGTGTCCGGGGGTGTCGACGATGTTGATCTTAACACCGTTGTAGTTTACGGAAGTGTTTTTCGCAAGGATGGTGATGCCGCGCTCCCGCTCGAGGTCGCCGGAGTCCATAACTCTCTCCTGCACCACCTGGTTTTCATGGTATTCGCCGCACTGTTTGAGCATTTCGTCAACAAGCGTTGTCTTACCGTGGTCAACGTGGGCTATGATCGCAACGTTTCTCAGGTCTTCTCTAACCATAAATATATCTCCGTTTATTTGAATTCAACCTATACATTATACCGCAAAAATCGCCGCTGCGCAATGATTTTTTACATAAAAATTATTATTCTGCGGGAAATTCTTTGTGCGTCACAACAATCCGACAATAAAAGTGCAGAGATAAGCCGCCGCGCAGGAGCAGAGAGCGACGGTCGTGAGCGAAAACTCAAAATACGAAAGCACGAGCGCCGCGGCGCAGCCGACCGCCGCGCTTATAAAGCTGTCCGTTGAGTAGAATATCCATGGAAAAGTCATTGCGCCCAGCACTGCATACGGAACGTATGCGAAAAAGCTCAAAAGAAAGCGGTTTGTTATCTTTTTTCGGAAAAGCGTGAACGGGATCATTCGTATGAGATATGTGACCCCCGCCATAACGGCAACGCATACAATAAGCTCAGCTGTCACGGCTCTCATCCTCCTTTACGGGAAAAAGAAGCGCTGCGGCAGCTGCCGCGGGCACGGCGCAGATAATGACCGCAAAGCCCGATGAAACGCGTGAAAGGAGCGGAATATAGCGGAATGCGCACGAAAGCGCCGCCGCGAGCGCCGCCGTGAAAAGAACACCTTTGTTCTTTTTTGCCGCAGGTACGATTATTGCGACAAACATTCCGTATATGGCAATGCCAAGCGCTGCGGAGACGGAGGCGGGCAGAAGCTCACCGGCGAGAGAGCCGAGCAGTGTGCCGAGAGTCCATCCCACCCATGGCAGAGAGCCGATGCCGTACATATACGCAGGTGAAATGAGAGAGCCTTTCGAGGAGGCGACGGCGAAGATCTCGTCCGTTATGAAAAACGATGTCAGCATGCGCTGCGGCACGGAGAAACGCTCGTCCAGCTTTTGAGTAAGCGTCAGTCCCATAAGGCAGTAGCGCAGATTTATGATGAACTGGCACAGCGCCATTTCGACAGCTATGCGGGCAATGCTGCCGCCTGCGGCAATAACGTCCGTTCCGGCGACCTGCCCTGCGGAAGTCAGGTTTGTTGCCGATATAATGACGGCGCACAGCGCGCCGATACCCTTTGCCGCAGTGCTCACGCCGAAGCCGAAGGATACGGAAAGATATGCAAGACCTATGGGAAATCCGTCGCGCAGACCGTGACGGTATCTGAGATTTGAAAGTGCCATGGGACCTCCGGGAAAAATCGGGGAAAATGTCCCCGCTATGCCGTAATACATTGTAAGTTAACTTTGCCGCTTTGTCAATAATTTATATAAAATGTCGCGGCGGTTCGCTTACTTGACAGCGGCGGATATGTGTGGTAAAATACAATAAATTTGCGCACCTGTGGCGGAACTGGCAGACGCGCCGGATTTAGGATCCGGTGGGAAACCGTGCAGGTTCGATTCCTGTCAGGTGCACCAAACAGTACAAATCCGAACCCAATACCAATCGGTGAAGGGTTCGGATTTGTCATTTTTATAGACTATCCGAACTTTAATTCAAAACGCAAAAATTAAATTCGGAGGTTACTTATTATGAAAACAGAACTTGAAAACATCGGCGCTTGGGGCAGAATGCATTATGATTTTCTTTACCGCAACAATCGGACGGTCATCAATGTTATGCGGCTAAACGGAACTCTAAACAATTACCTTGCCGACATTGACCGTAATGCCAGCGATATGTTTGATTCTTTAGTCCGACAAACGGCTGAAAATGAGGGCGTAACCGAACAGTTAAAAGTTTCCGATCAAATGGAATGGATCAGACGGATGAATAGTATTCAAAGCAGAGTATGGGAATTTATCTTGAATGAGCTAATCTATCAATAGTAACGAAAAGGCGGGGGATGATATGTCCCTCGCCTTGCTCATTTAATAATCAATATGCTCTCTGACAAAGCGTTCAAACACCCAGTCAGCACCGTCATATAAAACCTCATATAAGGTTTGCCGCAGTTCATCTTTTGAAAGGCTTTTTATATAAGCAACAACCTTTTTGTCAAGTTCTTCTTGACGGCGTTCTTCTTCCTCCTCATATTCAAGAACTTCTTTGTAATACTTTTCAGCCTCTTTTGGAAACACCGGGAAGTAGAGTGCAACTTGGTGTTTACAAATAATGCGCTTTCCTTTGGCATGAGGACAATTGCAGTGAGATTTTCTCGGGTGTTCGATGTCTATAAAGACATCATAATGCTTATTTCCGCTACCACGCAAAGTACCGCTATATTCGTGGTCGGTGATTTTCTTTTTTAGCAGAACACTACCGCCCTTATAGTATTCATAGCCTCTCCACGCAGAAGCGCTGCTTGCTAAATTTAACAATCCCATATTTTCCCCTCACATCACTTTTTGTCTTTCTTTTCTTTTTCTGCTTTCCATGCCGCAAATTCAGCCTGTCCTTCTTTTGAAAGAAAGAATTCACGGATATCAGGTAGCATTGTACGTGCAATGGCTTCAAGAATATTAGCCGCGCAAAGCATTGACTGCAATGACGATTTTAGTCTTTTGCCGAACTTCCGTATTTTACGGAAATTCTGTCAAGAATTTTGCCGATCGGTTTTGCAAACAGCATGAGAAATATGACGTTTGACACGGCGTATACGGCGGTGAACCATGCTGCGGAGCCGACTGCGGCGATATAGCGGGTGAGGTTGAAATATCCGTCCGCCCAAAAGACCGTCCATATATCCATAAGCATGGAGTACAGCACGCCCGCAAGGACTCCGAAAGCCGAGAGCCATATGCGGCTTCGTCTGAGGCGGCGGGCGAAAAGCCCCGCCAAAAGTCCGATAATGCCCCAACTGAACATCTGAAACGGGGTCCACGGACCCTGACCGAAATAAAAATTCGATATGACAGCGCTGAGCGCTCCGGTCATAAATCCCGCCTCGCTGCCGAAATACATGGCGGTGATGACGACCATTGCTGTTACCGGCTTAAAGCCCGGCAGCGCCGCGAAAAGAAACCGTCCCGCCACGGAGAGAGCTGTCATTACGGCTATCATTACAAGACGTTTGGCATCTGTCGAACTGCGCTCGAAGCTTATGAACATCGGCAGGCATGACAGAAGCGTTACGCACAGTATGACCCACGCATAGCGCCGCTCGTCGAACAGCAGCGCGCCCGCGACGACTGCGGCGGGCACCAGCACGCAGAGTATAATAAACGATATTATCCGTTTTTTCACGCTTTTCCTCCGTTTTTGCAGCATTTGACAACATACCCGGCAGTGATCGCGTGAGGAAAAAGGCTGCGCGCCATGCGGTTTGCCGCTGTAGTATAGAAGCTGTTCTGCGAAAAGAACACAGCGGGAACATCGCTCGATATGATCTCTCCGTCGAAAAACAGTCCGCAGCGGTCGGCAAACTCCGCGGCGAACTCAACGTCGTGGGTCACGGTGATAAGCGTTACGCCGTCATCACGCAGTCGGCGAAGCATGGCGGTAAGGCTTTTCTTTGCCGCGGCGTCAAGACCCTTTGTGGGCTCGTCCAGCAG
This sequence comes from uncultured Eubacteriales bacterium, assembly GCA_959601495.1. GTDB lineage: Bacteria > Bacillota > Clostridia > Oscillospirales > CAG-272 > Avispirillum. Next base: position 19,579 of record CAUGPT010000018.1, on the reverse strand, counting down.
CAGAACGCGCGGGCGGGTGAGCAGAATTTTCGCAACGGCGCATTTCTGCACTTCGCCTCCGCTGAGATCATAGGGATGTCTGTCAAGAAATGGCGTGATGCCCATTTTTTCGGAAATTTTCGAAATGTACACTTCGCGCTCGTCTTTTTGTATATCCTGCACTTCGAGAATTTCGCAAAGATCGGCGCGCACGGTGTCGCGGGTGAAAACAGTCTGCGGATTCTGCGGCAGCAGCGCCAGATTGTTTCTGTACAGAGAATTTCCGCGGTAGTCCCGCACGGGCTTTCCGAACACAAGCACCTTGCCGCGGTAAGCGCGGCGCAGCCCCGCAATAACGGATAGAGTTGTCGTTTTTCCCGTTCCGTTGCCGCCGAGGATGCAGTATGCCTCGCCGCGGTACACCTTGAGAGAGGTGCCGCGCATTACGTCGTCAAGATCCTTTTCGTATCTGAACCATACGTTTTTAAGCTCCGCCGCAACCTCGTCGCTGTGGATATATTCCCCCTCAAGCGGCGGCTCGGCGCAGCCGGCGAAGTTCTTTTCAAGATAGTCGCGTCCCTCGCGCACCGTCAGCGGGCAGGTATCGCTATCTCCGTCGGCGGAAAGGGCGCCGTAGACGCGCATTGCAGCGGGAAGCCCCAAAAGCATGGGATGGTCGCCGTCAAGCTCGCGCAGGCGCTTGCCCGCCCCGCGGGGGGTATCAAGCAGAAGAGTGCGACCTTCTTCAAGCATAAGCACTCTGTCAGCCGCGGGAAAAACGTCCTCAAGGCGGTGCTCGACGAGAATGACCGTAAGCCCAAGCTCACGGTTGAGCTTCTGCACGGTCGAAATAAAATCTGCGGCGGCAATGGGGTCAAGCTGTCCGGTGGGCTCGTCAAGCAGCAGTATTTTCGGCTGCATCACCATGACCGATGCAAGGTTAAGAAGCTGCTTTTGCCCGCCGGAGAGCTCGTCGGTGCTTTTTCTGAACCAGCCGGCGATCCCGAAATAGCTTGCCATTTCTCCCACCCGTCTGCGGACGGTTTTTGTGGGAACGCCGAGATTTTCGAGCCCGAAGGCAAGCTCGTGCCAGACCTTGTCCGTTACTATCTGACTGTCGGGGTTCTGCATTACAAATCCGATATCCGCTGCGGCGTCCCTTTCGCAAAGCCCGTCTGTGTCCGTGCCGCGGTATGTGATCTTTCCGCTTTTTTCGCCCGCGGGGGAGAGCTCGCGCTTCAGAAGGCGCAGAAGCGTTGTTTTTCCGCAGCCGGATCTGCCGCAGATGACGATAAATTCTCCGCTCTCAACGGAAAGATTTATATTTTCAAGAGCGTACTTTTCGCCTTTGGGATACCGAAAGCTCAGATCTTCGATATGAAGTATTTCCATACAAGCGCCTCCCGCGTTTCGATTATGAACGGCAAAAATGAGAGTAGGGCAAATGATAAGTATGCGGCGATCGCAAGAGGGGATGCGCCGAGTCCGCTTATCCTCGGATAATAGTAAAACGTGCTGTCTCCCGCGGCGACAGACGCGAGGGCAAGTGATATAAGGCAGGTGCTGATACCGAGAAGCACAATGTCTGTCTTGCGCAATTTAAAAAGAGAAAAGCTTGTTCTGCCGGGCAGCCCGTAGCCTCGCGCTTTCATTGAGGCGGAGGTCTCCATGGCGTTTTCGAACGACCAGCTTATCATCGCCATGAACACTCCTGCAGTTCTGTGCAGCCTGTCGGTAAAGCTCTTGCCGGAATACATTCCCATAGCCTTCTGCGCTTCGGAAACCTTGCGGCGACGGCGCAGCAGCAAGGGAATAAATCTCAGTGCCATGGAAAGCACCAGCGAGAGCTTCGGTATGACTTTTCCGAAAAGGTAAAGAAGCTTGTCGCTTGTCATTATTTTGCTGAAGCATTTGCACCACAGCATGACGCCGATAACGGTAACGGCGATCGCCGCGCCGTATACAAAGGCCTCGAGCGTTACGGGGTTTCCGTTAAGAAAGAACAGAGGGGTGACGCCGTTGTGCGAAAACAGCGGATTTGTTATTGCGACAAGCAGAAACATGGGTATATAAAAACCGATGCTGCCCGCCGCCTCGCTTCTTTTGGACAGCATACAGCAGAACAGTATGCCGCCGAGAAGGGCGCTTAGCTGAAACACGGGATTTACGGCGAACATTTCAACAGAGATAACGGACAGAAAATATGCCAGAAGCACTGCGGGATGATAATTCGCAAAAGCTTTCATCTCTGCATATCCTCCTCCGTCCATTCGCAGCCGACATCCTTGCCCAAATTGCAGGTGTAGACCCATTCTATATTCTGCCCGTCGGAAAGCTCGTATTTCGAGCAGCCGTAATTGGGAAATTCTCCGTCCACGCGGTACATCCAGCCCGAAAGCGGTCCGCAGGAAAATTCATACAGGTAGTGTATGCCCTGAATATACACGCTGCCGTAGCTGTTTTCATCGGCGCCCTGATATTCCATCTGTATTTTGTTGTGTCTCAGGGCGCGGTCGAGAATGTCAAAAACCGTGTCCCCCGGGCGCAGAACATATTCTGTGGGCGCAAGTATAACGCCGTCCGGCGGAACGAATTCGTCGGAGCGAAGCGCGGGGTCGAGATCGCCGTAATTGTCGAGGACTGTATCGCAGCGGATACTGAGCGTTACGGTTTCGCTGTCGGGTGTAATATCGTCTATGTGCGTAAGATAGTATTCGTCCACGGACTGTATCTCCGTGCCGCTTATAACAACGGCGACTATAAGCACTATGGCGAATATCGCTATAATGTCCTTTCTCATGCGGCGTCTCCCCCCTTTTCTCTTTATTCGTCGTCCTCGTCGGCGTATTTTTTACAAAGCTCTTCAAATTCCGCTTCGCGCCGTCTGCGGCGTCGCTTTATGCGCCGCACGAGGAATACCGCGCAGGCTGCGGCAATACAGCAGAGAACTATGCAGATAACTATGGCGCGAAGCTCGTTGTCTATCTTCGTTTTTGATTTTATAACGTCCTCGTAGCGCTCGACCTTTTTGCGGTCGTACGGGGAGAGGGCGTTGTAGCGGCTGACTGTTTCGTCAACCGTTTTTTTGTCTTTGAGACCGAGACCCTCAAACGGATACAGTTTTTCCTTTATATCGCGGTTCAGACCGTCAATCTCCTCCTGAACTGATGCTATAGCCGCTTTTGCGGCGGTCAGCTTTTCAATATAATATTCCTTCTCGGGAAAATCGGCGCAGCGCTGCAGCTTGTCCGTAAGAGTTACAACAAGCACATACTGCTCTGTCGAGAGCTTATCCGGCAGGGAGTCAGCCGCCGCGCGGTCGGACTCGGTGAAGCGTATCTCACTGCTTTCGCCTTTTTCGTCGGCAGGACTCTCAACGGTCTCGGTCGCCTTGTCGACGGCTTCGATGTCAATGCCCGCCGTCTTTGCGGCGTCTGACAAAATGCGGTAGTTGTTCACATAACTGCGCTCGTTTTCGGGAACGGAGCAGTAGCTTTCAAGCATGGCATACAGCTCGTCCTTCGGCGTCTCGGATGTAATGCCCGCGAGACGCACGTCAAGCTCCGAAAGGCGGCTGCGCATTGCGCCGCTCTGCTCGGGACGAAAGTCGTACAGCGTGCGTTTGCCGCTGTACAGGCGCCAAAGAGCCGCCATTGTGTAAAGCGTTTGCTCGCCTGCCATCGTGTTCGACTGATCCGGCAGGGACGTGGGATTTTCTTCGTCATAGGTATATGAGTGGACAAAGCCGCCGTCCGCCATGCGGTAGCGCATGATCCCGTCAAAAAGAGTATTTTCTCCTTTGATAAAACGGCTGTCGCTCAAAGGGTCGATACCGAGGGAGCAAAGGGCGACCGTGACCTGATCGGTGCTTTCAACGTTTTCGGTGCCCCAGCTTTCGAAATCCCCGGTGTCAAGCTGCAGGGCAGAGAGACAGTCGATGGCTTCGTTAATGACCTCCCACACGGTCTTTTCGGCATTTTCTCCGGAGGCTTTCAGTGTATAGACGTAAACGGTCTCGCTGTTTTTGTACGGCGCGAGCGCCTGCAGCGCCATTGCCGTAATATCGGGGTCGGAGACCTCTCCCATAAGGGAAAAACCTCCGTCGGGGTTTTGACGGCATAGGATCTCTTTTATAATATCGTCACGGGTGTAGTACGCGCCGTCGGGGACATCGTATCGCATGCTGTCAAGGGCGATAAGCCCCCATATCCAGCCGTTTATGCCCTGCTTGCCGAGAGACGCGGCATAGCCTCTGTTATATGTGCCGTCGGCAATGAGATCTATGGTGCTGCCGTCGTCGGCGGTGCCCATATTTGTGGGGTCACCCCCTGCGGCAAGAACGGCAAGGGATATTCTGTGCCACTCGGTTGCTTTTACGGAGCTTAGCTTTTCGGGCGTTTTGTAGCGCTCCGCCACTACGTCACGTATAACGGCGAGGTATGCCTCACTGTTATCCTCAATACCGAGCCTTGCAAGACCAATGGGATACCAGTCGCCGGGGGTGGTGCCGGCAAGGGTGAGAAAACTGTCGCATATAAGGTATCCGTCGTCCGTGCCGAGGTCGGACTTTTTCCAGTCGACAATGCCCCGCGCCACGGACATGAATTCGTCGGCGGAGACGGATCGCTCACCGCCTGCCGCAAGGTGAGCGGGGCAGGGAAGCGACAGCAGCGCAGAGAGGCAAAGTACGGCGCAAAGTATACGCTTAGCTGTCTTTTTCATCGGTGCTTGCGCTTTCATTTTTGTTTTTTGTATTGACCGAATCCGACTCTTCGGCAGTTTTCGCTTCTTCGGGGCTTTCGCCGATATCGGTCGTTTCGGAAATTTTGCCCGCTTCCGTGCCGTCCGATGTGTCTGCCGCGGCTTTCTCCGAAAGAGATTCGATCTTTGCGTGCTCTGCAGCCTTCAGCTTTTTCAGTATAAAGACCAAAGCTGCCGCGGCGCTGGGTGCCGCAACAAGGACCGCGGCGCAGGATATGATAATGACAGCCGTTTTGCTGCCGTCCGATTCGTCGCCGTCATCCGAAGCATTGTCGGTGCTGCCGTTATCGTCTGCCATGCGGCGGGCGGATTCGGCGCTGTCGGTGCCGTCGCCGTCTTGATTATCCGCGGGCTCTCTGCCGGTACTGCTGTCTGAGGTATCGTCCGACTTTGTTTCGGACGCGTCGGTGCCGTGCGCCGTTTTGTCACCGTCCGAAGTGCTGCCGCCGCCATTTCCCGCATTTGTCGGTGTGTCGGAACCCCGGGAGGCGCCGCCGCTGCCGCCGGAGCTTTGGCTGAATTGGCTGCCGCCGCTTGCGGGGGAGGAGCTGCCGGAGGACGCGCTGCCCGCACTGCCCGAGGGAGTCTGCGAGCTTTGCTGCGTGTCGGAGGAGGGGTTTTGCAGAGCGCGGTTAAGTGCTGCCGCGGCGGAGTCCGCTTCGCTTTGCGAAGCGTTCAGCTTTTCGGCAGCGGCGAGCGCTGAGTCATATGCGCTTTTCACGTTGGAACGGCTCATAAGCCCTGATGCGCGCGCGGCGCAAATTGCTTTTGTAAGAGTATCTTTATTAGCTGCGGAGTAGTATCCCGCAGGCTGTGCGCCCGCACCGGGGATAGTGCCGCCGATGGCGCCCGCGCCGCCTATATCCGCGCCGTAGCCGAGAGTGAACTGCACGCGGACCACGTCGCCGTCCGAAAGATATGTGTCGGCAAAGCCAACGTTCGGAAAATTGTTATTTACGCAGTACATCCAGCCGGAGCCGTTTGTGATGATAAACTCTCCGAGGCATCCGCCGTTCTCTGCGTACTCCTCCGGTTCAAAATAGTTCATTGTCGCCGAGAGATGCGGGGAAAGCACTGAGGGGATCGAAACATTTATGTTAAGCGAGCGCGGCGCTGCGGGCGCGGCGCTTCTTTGGTATCCGTTGTATTTCTGCTGCGTGCGCGTGCCGTCCGCGATATAAGCAAGATAAAACGCGGATCTCACACTGCCGCCGTAGTATGCGTTAAAACCGTTTTCCGAGAGCAGACGCAGAAGCTGCTCCGCGGAGGTCTCGCCCTCGTATACGGGCGCTTCGGTCGGGGGGATTATGTAGCCGCTGCCCAGTGTGAAGCCCTCGACGCACCAAACGGCGCTGCCGATCTTTTCTCCCGCTGCGGCTTTTTTGTATATGATACGGTATGTTATTTCTTTTTTCTTTCCGCCGTCCTCGGCGGATACGGTGACTGTGTTTTCACCCTCTTTTGTAAATACAAGGGTGTAGCTCGTTTTTTCGCTGTCGTCCCATGTGTGGCTGACAGGCTGACCATTCAGTGTGACCGATGAGTCTATTTTCTTGCCGGAGGCGCTTTTTGCCCATACGTCAAATGTTTTGCGGCTGCCCTTTTGGACGGCGCCGTCCGTAAGCGTTGTTGTAACGGTGGGACCCGACGCGGCCTTCGCGGGCATGGCGGCGGGAATGCACAGCGATACTATTAGGCAAATGCAAAATATTATTTTTGCAAGCTTTCCTGTCTTCATGGAAGCGTCTCCTGTGTGTTATTTGTGCTTTGTGAATTACGGTAAGGCTTCCCGCGCTGCCTTTGCAGTGCGGGAAGCCTGTCTTTTGCAGAATCGGCAGATTGCGGCTTACTCGGCTTTTTTGCCGTCCTTTTTGCGGAGCGTAAATACTATCGTGCACATTGCGACTGCTGCCATGAGCACGATGGAGGTGATATACAGACTGTCGCCGGTTTTGGGATTGTTTTTGTCCTCGACCTTGTCCGTATTATCGGAGGGGGTCTTTGCATTCTCGTCCTTTTTGTCGCCGCTCTTGTCCTTGTCGGGGTCGGCGGGCTTTGATGCCGCTTCAATTTCGGCAAGTGCCTTTTCTATGGCTTCGAGCACGTCGTAGTTATCGACAAGCTCCTTTGCCTCGTCGGGCAGGGCGTTGTATGCGCTTCTCGCGCCGAGGATCGCGTCTTTGCTGTCGATGGTGACCTTGCCGATGCCGCTTATCTTTTTGCGAACGTCGGCGGCAGCTTCTTCAATGCTGAGACGGCTGTCGGTCTTGAGAGTGTCTATCTTCTCTTTTGCCGCTTTGAGCGCCGCAGCGACTTCTTCTGTATCCTTTGCCGCGCCTATCGCAGCTTTGCCCTCTTCTATCATGTCGGCAAGAGCTGCCTGCTCCTCGCTTCTGTAGTCTTCTTTGTTTTTGTAGCTCTCAAGCCGGGAGACGGCGGCGGATCTTGCCTCGGCAAGGGTCCGGATGGCTCGAAGCGCCTCTTCTGCCGCCTCAAGCGCGGGCAGATTTGAAACATAGCCGTGAAGACTCTCGTCGAGATTGTCAAATGCGTTTCGGGCGTCGTTTATCTTATCTGCGCTGTCTTCGGTGACAGTGCCGACAGCGTCAATAAGAGATACAACGTTATCGATTTTGTCGGCGTCTTCGGTCTTCTGCCAGTATACCAGCGGATAGCCGCCGTTTACAAGGGCATAGCGGTCTGCTTTGAAGCCCTCGCCCAGAAGCGCAAGAGTTTCGGAGGATTTCATTTCGTCATCTGTTTTTGCGATCGCCGTGTCGCTGCCGTTGTATATGCCGCGATCTGTCAGGGCGGAGTTGTAAAAACAGTTCTGCAGTTCGGTGTCGGAGGACAGAAGGCCTGCTATGGCGCCGTAGCCGTGGAAAGGATTGCCCGTCATGGTGATTTTTGCGCTGTTGTAGCAGTTTTTGACTGTGTGGCTGCCCTGAATGCTGCCGATAATACCGCCCGCGCCGTCTTTTGCGGTTATTGCACCGACATTGTAGCAGCCGGATACGGTAACATTGTTGCTGCCTGCGCCCAGGTGACCTACGATGCCGCCCGCGGTGCTGTCGCTTGCGGTAACGCTGCCTTTGTTGATGCAGCCGGTGATCGTAGACGTGCCGCCCTCGCGGACCGTTCCGACGATGCCGCCGCTCCAGCCGCTGCAGACGATGTCAACACGGTTTTCACAGTTTATAATGTTGCTGCCGTAGCTCCAGCCGACGACTGCGCCGATGAACGAAAGGTTTGAAGCGCCTATGGATCCGCTTGCGATGCAGACGTTCTTTACGGTGGCGCCGCTGCCGGTGTAGCAGAACAGACCGGAAAACTTTGAATTAATATTGTTTATCGAATGTCCCATACCGTCAAATGTTCCCATAAACCGACGGTTGGGTGTACGTCCTGCTGGAGTCCATGTGACATTTGCAAGATCAATGTCGGCGCCCAGGGCAAAATACTGCCCGACGGTGCTCTTGCCGGAGTTGACGCGCTCGGAAAATGCCGCAAGTTTTTCGGCAGTGTCTATTATGTAGGGAGACTCTTCGGTACCCTTGCCGTCCCAGGGCATAAGCTCGTTGACCGTTACGGTAACGGACGCCTTGAGCGGACCCATGGTGATATATACGGCGCTGTCCGAAAGGGTGAGCGCACCGGAGGTCGCGATTTTGTAGTTTGCAGCTTCCCGTGTTGTGCCGTCGCTGAGCGTCGCGGTGACGGTCATGCCTGCGGGATCAAACTTTTCTCCCTCGGTGTATACGGTCTTGAGGGGAGCTTTTGTGATTGATATTGAAACGATGTATGCGTCGTTTGTATCAAGCGCCGCCTTTCCTCCTACAAGCTCGATAGCTTCCGCGAGGGAGGAGTAGTTTCTGACATATCTGCGCTCGCTCTCATCAACCGCACAAAAAGCCGCAAGCGCTGCTTTGAGCTGCGCTTTGTAGTCGGGGGACGCGGGATCCGCCGCGGCGCTTATTGCCCTTTCGACAGCGTCTACGGCAGCCGCCGTGTCGGAAGAAAGCTCGGTGCGCATATCGTAAAGCGCGCGCATTCTGTTTTCAAATCTCCAGTATGAAACGAGGGCGTATGTCGCCTGGTCGTTTGCCATGGAGTTCCAGGGACCGTCGATCGTGTGGCGGAAGCCCCCGTTCGGAAGTCTGAAACGGAGCATTGCGTCGAGCAGTGTTTTGCCGCTCTCGGTCACAAAGCGCCCATCCTTTGCGGGATCGATACCCACTGAGCAGAGAGCCACGACTACCTGCGCGATCGATTCAACGTTTTCTGTATTCCATGAGGTAAATCCGCCGTTTGCGTTCTGCATTGAGCCGAGGCGGTCAAATGCTTCGTTTACGCACTGACGTACCGTTTTTGAAACCTCTTTGCCGGTTGCTTTATCTGTATAGGTGTAGACTGTATCGTCGTTATAGTAAGGCGCGAGAGCCTGTATTGCCATTGCGGTGATGTCGATGTCGGAGGACGCGCCGTAGCCGCCGAGCACCCAACCGCCGTATTCGTTGCCGCCGACTCCGTCCGCGAGCTGCATTTTAAGTATTTCCGTTATAAATGTCTCGCGGCTGTACTTCGCGTCCGCGGGCGCGGGGGTAAGCTTTGCGTCCATTGCGATAAGTCCCCATATCCAGCCGTTTATGCCCTGCGCGCCGGGACCTCTTTTAACGACGCAGTTGTAGCTGCCGTCGGCTACAAGATCAATGGACGATTCGTTATATATGCCGAAGTTTGCGGGATCGCCTTCAAGTGCCGCGACGGCAACGACCGCTCTGTGCCACTCTGTGGCTTTTACCCTGTGCAGAATGCCGCTGTTTTCGGTATATGTTTTTTCGATATAGGCTTTCATTGCGGCGAGATAGTCGCCGTAGCCCGTACCGTCGTCGTACATATACTGATATTTGCCCGTGCTGTCCTGCCAACCGAAACGACCCATTGCAAGTGCCATCCAGTCTGTGTCGGTGCTGCTTGCGCCTGCGGTGTACGATGGGTCTCCCAGCAGTGTTCCTTCAACTTCAGCCGTGGCCTTTTTGCTGCTTATCGCGCTTTTTATGCAGTTTGCAAGCTTTGCCGAAAGCTCTGTGCGCTCGGTGAAGGTTTCTGCGGGGATATCTTCTTTAACGTTCTTTTCCCATTTGAGGGCAACGCCGCCGTCGGTGTCCTCAAACGCGTCGCCGAGTCTGTCGGCGCTGACGGTCTCAACCTCTTCGGCACCCGCTTTTGTATCGGTGCCCGTGCCCTTGATGTAGAAGCAGTTTGAGAATGAACCGCCGCGGCACCCGCCGATGACGGCGCCGATGTTGTTTTGAGCCGCCGCGGTGTCTGTGACTATGCCCGTATTAAGGCAGTTTTTCAGTGTGGGGGACGCTGCTTTGTGTCCGCCGGAAACGCCGCCGACCGTGGCGGGACCGCTGACCGCGCCCGAGTTGTAGCAGTTTTCGACCGTTCCCGCTCTCCAGTGCTGACCCGTAACGCCGCCGATGTATCCCGTTGTGCCGCTGACGCTGCCTTTGTTTACACAGCTTTCGACCGTAGTGTCGCCGTCAACGTTTCCGACAACGCCGCCGACCGCGGAGGCGCCGGAAACAGCTGCTTCATTTCTGCAGTTTTCGATTCTGCCGTTTGAGAGCTTGCCGACGATGCCCGCAATGCTGCTGCTGCCTTCTACGCTGCCGCGTACCACAAGATTTTTGATCGTACCGGAGCTTACAAGACCGAATAGACCTGCTTCCGAGCCGGAAGTGATGCTGAGGCCGCTTACGATATGATAGCCGCCGTCAAACGTGCCCTTGAATGCCTTCGACGATGTGCCGATAGGCGTCCATTCCACGCTGCCAAGATCAATGTCGGCGGAAAGCGCTACGGTTTTGCCCTCGTACGGGTTTCCGCCGTTTACATCTTCGGCAAATTTTCGCAGCTGCGCCGCGGTGCTTACGGTAAGATCGGCCTGCGAGTCGGCGAAGACCGCCGCGGGCAGTACCGACACTGCCAGTATTGCCGCGAGAAGTGCGGCAAAAAAGCGTTTTGCGTTCTTTTTCATTTTTCCTCCTTGAATGTTCGGATGAATACTCTGCGAATAGCATCGTCGGTTCGGACGCACGGCAAAAATAAAAGCGCAGCCTGACCCGCAGAAAAGCGGAGTGGGTCGGTTGCACTCTTCACACCAAAGCCGTGTTGAACCGAAAGATATGGCAGGTATCCTGACTTATGAACATCCAAAGCGCACAGCGCCGCCGCTTGTTTCGGCACGGGCTGTGTACATATGTCTTTCAAATACAGTAATGGCGGTTGCTCCGGATTCGAACCGGATCTCCTTTTCATCTACTCAGCGTACAACTTTTCAAACCGTATCTTTCATTTTCAGCTATTCAATTGTATAAATCCGAAGCGCGCCCGCGTCTGCGGTCGGCAGCCGCATCCGCCGCGGTGCCCTTCGGGATTTATATTCATTTAATATAATACCATTCTTTTTCACATTTTGCAATATGCGGCGCAGCTTTTTCTGAGAGGCGCGAAAAATGCCGCGCCCCTGTACTGCGAATTTTGGAAAAGTCGTTATAATATGAGCCTGTGCTGCCGCAGGTTGCGGGAGAGAAAACGGATCCCGGCGTGCGGCGCGGTAGCGGTGCGGTATCGCCGAGTGTCCGTAAAATAAGGAAATTTAATACAAAATCAATATATAAAATTTGGCGTTGATAATTTTCAGCCGTCGGAGTAAAATATAAATATACACCGCTTGCAACCGACGGTTGCACAAAAATTTCCTCGTCCGGTTGGTAGAATAATACATGGGGATACTGTATTATGGCAGAGGTGAAACAAAGAGACGACGACCGAAAGGAGTACACAAAAATGACACTCGGCAAAAAAATATTCAATTTAAGGACCGCGGCGCACATTTCCCAGGAGACCCTTGCGGAAAAGCTTGAGGTATCCCGTCAGTCCGTTTCCAAATGGGAGATAGACCAGGCAGTGCCGCAGATTGACAAAGTGCTGCTTCTGTGCGAACTTTTCTCCGTTTCGTGCGACAGCCTGCTGCGCGACGACATCGACGTTTTCGGCGACGTGCCCGGCAAAAAGTCTGCTATAAATCAGCCGTATGAGGGCAACAAATATTTCGGCACTGACGGATTCAGAGGCGAGGCGAACATAACGCTCACTTCCGACCAGGCGTACCGTGTGGGCAGATTCCTGGGCTGGTATTTTTCCTCTCCGCTTTCCGGCTTTCACGCTCCGTCGTACCGCCCGCGCATAGTTATTGGCAAGGATACCCGCCGCTCGAGCTATATGTTTGAGTATTCGATCGTCGCGGGGCTCACCGCCTCCGGCGCCGACGCGTATATGCTGCACGTGACAACAACGCCAAGCGTTTCGTTCGTCACAAGGCAGGACGGCTTTGACTGCGGCATAATGATAACCGCGTCGCACAATCCTTATTACGACAACGGAATAAAGGTCATAAACAGCTACGGCGAAAAGCTTGACGACCGCACCGCCGCGCTTATAGAGGCATATCTCGACGGCGATCTTGAGTCTCTCGGCATCGAGGGCGACGATCTGCCTCTGGCAAAGCGCGACAGAATAGGCTGCATTGTGGACTACGTTGCGGGCAGAAACCGCTACGTGGGCTACCTTATATCCCTTGCCTCCCATTCGTACAAGGGACTGAAAATAGGGCTTGACTGCGCAAACGGCGCGTCCTGGATGATAGCAAAAGCCGTTTTCGACGCTCTCGGCGCGCAGACGTACGTCATAGGCGCGTCTCCCGACGGAATTAATGTGAACAGCGACTGCGGCTCGACCCATATGGAAGCGCTTTGCAGTCTCGTGCGCGAAAAGCATCTTGACGTGGGCTTTGCTTTTGACGGCGACGCCGACAGATGCATTGCCGTTGACGAAAACGGAAAGATCGTGGACGGGGACGGAATAATGTACGTTCTTGCAAATCGGCTGAGATCGCGCGGTATGCTTGACAACAATATGGTAGTCACCACAGTCATGTCAAACAGCGGACTTTTCAAAGCGCTTCGCGAGGCGGGCATTGACCATGAGGAAACGGCTGTCGGCGACAGATTTGTGTACGAGTGCATGGAGAAGGGCGGCTACAGTCTGGGCGGCGAGCAGTCGGGTCATATTATTCTCAAAAAGTACGCAACGACGGGCGACGGACTTCTGACGGCTATCATGGTCGCCGAGGAAATGCGCGACAGAAAATCTCCGCTTTCAAAGCTTTCCGAGGCAGTCGTGCCGTATCCTCAGGTGACGAAGAACGTCCGTGTATCCGACAAGAGTGCGACCGTGTCGGACGAAGAGGTAAAGAAAAAGTACGACGAGCTGAACGGCGAGATAGGAGACCGCGGGCGCATACTGCTGCGCGTAAGCGGCACGGAGCCGGTTATACGTATTATGGCTGAGTGCGAAAACCGTGACGACTGCGAAAAATACATTTCGCGTCTGTATGATGTGATAAAAAAACGGGGGTATTGCTGTGAATAAAAAATGCGTTAAATTATCGGAGCTTATGTCCTGCAACACTCCGTATCTCAAAGAGCTTTTCGACGGCGCGGAATATCCTTGGCAGCTGCTCGGGCTTATAGGCGAGACCGCGAAAAAGCTGTGCGAAAATATGCCGAAGGGCTTCAGAAAACTTTCGGACGACGTTATCGTCGGCAGAGACACTGTTATATACGACAGCGCCGTAATAGAAGGCCCCGCGGTTATAGGAGAAAAATGCATCGTGCGCCCGGGCGCTTTTATCCGCGGTGCGGTCATAACCGGCACGGGCTGCGTTATAGGCAACTCCACAGAGCTTAAAAACTGCATACTTCTGAACGGCGTGCAGGTGCCGCACTATAACTATGTCGGCGATTCGATCCTTGGCAACCTTTCGCATATGGGCGCGGGGGCTGTATGCTCAAACCTCAAGGCGGACAAATCAAACGTTGTTGTCCGCGGCGACGCCACATACGAAACGGGACTTAAAAAATTCGGCGCCGTTCTGGGCGATCGGGCGGATATAGGCTGCGGCTGTGTGCTCAATCCGGGAACGATCGTCGGCAGCAATACAAGCGTATATCCGCTGACCTCGGTCAGAGGGGTTGTTGCGGAGAACAGCATAATGAAGGGCGCCGATACTATCGTGGATCGGGAGGACAGAGGATAATGTGCGGAATTATAGGATACACAGGAACAAAAAGTGCCGAAAGGATCATTCTTGACGGGCTTTACGCCCTTGAATACAGAGGATACGACTCCGCGGGGATGGCGATAACAGGACCCGACGGAAAAACAGTAAAAATAAAGTGCCGAGGCAGGGTGTCGGAGCTTGAAAAGGAAGCCGCTGCCGAAAACTGCAGCGGCAGCTGCGGCATAGGTCATACCAGGTGGGCGACACACGGAGCGCCCACAAAGGAAAACGCCCACCCTCACTCCTCCGACACGCTGACCCTTGTACACAACGGCATTATCGACAATTGTCTAAATATAAAAGAAGAGCTTGAAAAAGAAGGCTATGTTTTTGTAAGCGATACCGACACCGAGTGCATTGCTCACCTTACGGACAGAGAGTACAAAAAGCTCGGAGATCCCGCTGCGGCGCTGTATTCGGCGTGCGCTCAGCTTCGCGGTTCGTACGCTTTGGCAGTTCTTTTCAACGACCGTCCGAATGAGGTCTATGCCGTCAGAAAAGATAATCCGTTGATTTTGGCAATTGCGGAAGACGGCGCTTATGCCGCGTCGGATATCCCCGCGCTGCTGCCGTACTCACGCGAGATAATACGCCCGGGCGAGGACGAGGTGTTCTGCCTCAGACGGGACGGCGCGTACTTCGTTTCAAAAAACGGCGAATACGAAAAGCGCGAAACCGAGCATTTCTCCCTTGATGTCGGTGCTGCGGGCAAGGACGGCTACGACTTCTATATGCTGAAAGAAATCCACGAAGAGCCCGACGCCGTTTTCAGAACCGTTTCGCACAGAATAGACACGGACGGACTTCCCGACTTTTCGGTCGACGGCATTCCCGACTCGCTCTGGCGGGAGTGCGACAGCGTTTCGATCATAGGCTGCGGCTCCGCGACTCATGCGGGGCTCGTGGGCAGATTTCTTATAGAATCCCTTGCGGGCGTTCCCGTAACGGTGAACACCGCGTCGGAGTACAGATACGATCCGCCCGCGACCGTGGGGCGAACGCTGGCGCTGCCCATATCCCAGTCGGGAGAGACGGCAGACACCCTTGCGGCTCTGCGCCTTGCAAAGAAAACGGGGCATCGATGCGTTTCTATCGTAAACGCTGTGGGCTCGGCGGTGGCAAGAGAGTCGGACTATGTGATATACGAGGGCGCGGGTCCCGAGATCGCCGTTGCGACGACAAAGGGATACACAACGCAGGTTGCGCTGCTTGCCGTCATCTCCGTAAAGCTTGCGCTTGAAAATGGCAGAATAGACGGCGACGCGGCGAAAAAGCTGTGCCGCGCGCTGTCGCGGGATGTGCCCGACGCGATATCCGAT
The DNA here is from genome assembly GCA_959601495.1 of uncultured Eubacteriales bacterium. Lineage (GTDB taxonomy): Bacteria > Bacillota > Clostridia > Oscillospirales > CAG-272 > Avispirillum. The sequence goes on along the minus strand of CAUGPT010000018.1, from coordinate 4,327 downwards.
ATAATTGCCCGCCGCGGCGAAATCGCAGAGCTTGCGAAAATGATAAAGGACAGCGAGGATATATACTTTATCGGGCGCGGTCCGGATTGGCCTGCTTGCAGCGAGTGCTCGCTGAAGCTTAAGGAAATTTCATATATACACAGCGAAGCTTATGCCGCGGGAGAACTGAAGCACGGCACGCTGTCGCTTATCGAGGACGGCACGCCTGTTATAGCCCTGGCAAGCGACGGCGGCTACTACGACAAAATGTGCGGCAACATCAGGGAGGTGCGCTCCCGCGGGGGATTTGTGATACTTGTATGCGGCGAGGACTTTGAAGAACCGGAGGAGTTTTCCGATGCGCATTTCGTCCTGCCGAAGACGGAAAGGTATTTCACGCCTCTTGCAACGGTCGTTTTCTCTCAGCTTCTCGCCTATGAAACGGCGCTGCTTCGCGGCTGCGACGTCGATCACCCGCGTAATCTTGCAAAATCCGTAACTGTTGAATAATTTATGCCCATATAAGAGCTCTTCGGTGTTGATTATTGAAATAATACGTGCTACAATAAACTGAACTGTGCGCGGCACCGACGCGGCGCCGCGCACGACTTTTTTAAGGAGCGCTGTATGATAACGATTATTCCGACGCCGAAAGAGATCAAAGAGCTGCCCGGCACATTTTCCGTGTGCGGCGCGGGCGTTTATGTAAGCGACGGCTGCGACAGCCGTATTGCGCGGGCCGCGGGCATACTGTGCGGCGAGATGGGCAGGGCGGCAGGTGTCATTGTGCCGCTGAGCTGCGGAGCACCGAAGGACGGCTCGATCACGGTTTCGCACGGCGGCGACGAGGCTTGCGAATCCTATACACTTGATGTGACCGAAAACAGAGTCGATATCCGTGCGCCCGGTGCGCGCGGCGCGTTTTACGCCATACAGACCCTGCGCCAGCTTACGGCGACCTACGGAGCAAAGATCCCCTGCTGCTCTGTTTCCGACAGCCCGGATTTTTCGTACAGAGGCTTTTATCAGGATATCACCCGCGGCAGGGTCAATAAGCCGGAAAAGCTGAGACACATTGTTGACATGCTCAGCCTGTACAAGGTAAATTCTCTGCAGCTTTATATAGAGGACGCCTTTCTCTTCAAAGAATTTGAGGGAATGATAAGCGCGGAGGAGGCCATGAGCGCCGAGGAAATGATCGGGCTTGACGAATACTGTTATCAGAATTTTATAGAGCTCGTGCCCAGCCTTTCCACCTTCGGTCATCTGTTCACCCTGCTGCAGAGCGACAGGTATAACTACCTGTGCGAGCTTCCCGATCATAAAATGACCACCCATTACTGGATGGAAAAACAGTGGCATCACACGATCGATCCGTACAATCCCGATTCGATAAAGGTCATCGGCAGCATGATAGAGCAGTATATGCTACTGTTCCGATCGGATAAATTCAATATATGCTGCGACGAAACAATGGATCTTTGCAGCGGCAGAAATGCCGGCCGCGACAAGGGCGAGGCGTATTTTCATCATCTGAACGCGCTTATCGACCTGGTGGAGTCTCACGGTAAAAAGGTCATGATGTGGGGCGATGTCTGCATGGCGCACGCCGATCTTATGCAGGAGAGGGTAAAATCTCCCGTGACCGTGCTGAACTGGTGCTATCACAAAACTGTACCGCAGTGGCTCGGCAGCTTTTTCGCCGAGCGCGGGTATGAAAGCATAGTCTGCCCGGGGACCTCGTGCTGGAACGGATTTTTTGAGGATATTGACACCTCCGTAGGCAATATATCCGAGTTTGCAGCCCTCGGCAAAAAATACGGCGCTCTCGGAATGCTCAATACAAACTGGGGCGATTTCGGCCATGTCTGCAGCTTCAACTGCAACCTTTACGGTATGCTTTTCGGCGCGCAGAAGAGCTGGAATGTTGATGCAGAGACCGGTGAGAACTACGAGAAGGCTGCCACAAGGCTTTTGTACGGCATCACGCAGTTCAATATGGCGGACATGCTGCGCGAGCTTGCAAAAGCACAGCGCACCTGCGACTGGTCGCGCTTTGTGGTCTGGCACAGCAGAAACTATCTTGAGGGGCAAAATACCGAGCTTTGCTACGATGACAGCGGAGAGCTTTCTGATGCCGACGCCGAAAACGGCATCGAAATATGCCGAAAGGCGGCGGAAAGGCTGCGCTCGCTTGGCAGAGACGGCGATACTGTAATATGCGATCTCATTCTTGCGGCGAGGGCAACGGAGCTTATGAACAGACTTATGCTGCATATACGCGGCGTTGTCGGATACGAGGACGGAGAAAAGCTGCAGGAGCAGTTTGATTCGTGGTTTGAAGAGTACAGAGCGGCATGGCTGCGCGACGATAAGCCGTCACAGCTTTGGCGCCTCGGAGAATTTATAAAGCATATAACAGATAAAAAACCTGAATAAAAAGAGAGCGGGCGCCGCGGCGCCCGCTCTCTTTTTATTCAGGCGGCGGCTTCCGCTGCCTGAATAAAGCTAATCCGTGCCGAGGCAGCGCCGACAGATGCTTTCTCGGATATTCACACTGCTTTCGGGGCATAATTGTCTATGAAAACGGTCTCCGGCGCATTTTATGCAAATGCAGAAACACTCAATATATTTTACATTTGCAAAAAAATGCTTCGGCAGGCCGATAATATTACTTAAGCGGGGCGATTTTATGAATAAAAGAAAGCTATCGGGAGACGTAAGTTGCGACGTGCTTATAATCGGAGGCGGGATGGCGGGGCTTCTCTGCGCTTATGAGATAGGGCAGAGCGGCGGCAGCTGCATTGTCTGCGAGGCGGAGTGCGCGGGGGGCGGCATTTCGGGCTCCACTACGGGAAAAGTGAGCGCGCAGCACGGGCTTTATTATGCGGAGCTTATAGACAACACAGGCGTAGAAACGGCACGGCTCTGTCTTGAATCAAACCTCGAAGCCGTCGCAAAATTCCGCGGGATCTGCAAAAAAGAGGGACTTCCGTGGGAGGATGTCAGCTCATATGTTTATTCGCGCGGCGGCAGAGAAGCGCTTGAGGTGGAAAAAGCGGCGCTGAGAAGGCTTGGATACGATGCGGATATAGTCGGGAAAACGGCACTGCCTTTTCCCGTCGCCGGTGCGCTGGAATTCAAAGATCAAGGTCAGATAGCGGCGCCCGATGTCATGGAGGGCCTTGCAAAGACGGCAAAGGTGTATGAGCATACGCCGATCGAAAAGATCACCGCGACGGGCAAGGCGTACACCGACGGCGCGGCGATCAGCGCGGGCAGTATAATAGTCGCAACGCATTTTCCGTTTATAAACAGGTACGGTATGTACTATCTGAAAATGCATCAGGAGCGAAGCTGGTTCGTTGCCGCCGAGGGCTGCGACGACGTCGAAGGAATATACATCGGCGCGGAGGACGGGATATCGCTGAGGCGCATGGGCGACCTATTGTATATAGGCGGCGCCGCGGCGCGAACGGGCAGCGAAAGTGAAGGCTGGCACACGGCGGAGCTGTTTGCCGCGGAAAATTTTCCGGGGTCGAGGATTCGGTACAGGTGGGCGACGCAGGACTGCATGACGCTTGACAAAATGCCGTATATCGGCAGATATTCGCCGCTTGCGCCGAAGGTTTTTGTTGCAACGGGCTTTAACAAGTGGGGCATGACAGGCTCCATGCTGTCGGCAATGATACTTTCCGACCTTGTCGCGGGCAGGCAAAACAGGTATGAGGAGCTGTACTCGCCGTCGAGGAGTATATTCCGCCGCGGCGCGCTTACAAATCTCGGCGTCGCGGTCTCGGGGCTTGTCAGCCTGAAAACGCCCCGATGCCCGCATATGGGCTGCGCGCTTGAGTGGAACCGATACGAGCACACATGGGACTGCCCGTGTCACGGCTCGCGCTTTGAAGCGGACGGAGAGCTTATAGACAATCCCGCAAGGCATGGGTTTACGGAGGCGTAAGAGGCACCGGTGCCTCTTACGCGCCGCACTGATGTTATTTCCTCGGCTTATGACGAAGGGTATATGCCGCGCTGCTCGCACGCCGCGCCGCGCACACATCGCCCGCGCCCGTTCGCGCCTTCACCGCGCACACCGCCTGTGCCCGCTCGTCTCCGCACTCACCTAATACATCGCCCGCGCCGTCGCCACCGGTCTGCACCCGCATCCGCCGTCCTTTGCCCCGCCGTTCCTCCCACGTTCCCTCTGCGCACCGCACATCTGTACCGCACGCGCCCGCAACCACCGCTCGTCTTCCCGCCGAAGTTCTGAAACTGCAGGACTTTAGTTTTTATCAAAGCATTTCAAACTTTGATGTCAGCTTGCCGAACTTAAGTAAGAAAGACGTGA
>CAUGPT010000017.1:0-43302 GCA_959601495.1 uncultured Eubacteriales bacterium | reverse complement strand
CACCCCGATTGTGCCCGCGAGCGTAAGAACAAAGCGACTGCTCCAAGCCCGAGAGATTCGACGAATTAACTTCAGATTAACTTATAGCTATCCATTACGTTTATCTACGGAATTGAAAAAAGCTTTACCGTCTGATACTGAAAGCAAGGCTGAAAGAGCAGCCTTGCTTTGTAAAGTATAATCAGAGAAAATCTCTGTTTCAAAGATACAGTAAATATCTTGTGCTGATAAGAGTTAAATAACTCTTATCTTGAACCATATCAATTCAACAACGAAACAAAACGAAGCAAGCTCGTCTTTCGAGCTTGCTTCTGCTATCTATGGGAGCAACGTTCTTTACTTTCACAAGTAAAACGTCAATCGTGTCTATAAATTACGCTAAAGCCAATTCGTCGAATCTCTCTGGCTTGGAGCACTTGCTTTGCCTTTCAACTCGCGGGCACAATCGGGGTGGTGAGGTGAGATTTCTAAGAGAGGAGAGGCGGGCCCCCCTGCCTCTCCTTTCTTAGACCGATTCGGGGATGTGTGAAGGGGCTGCTTACGGAAAAGTAGTCCCTTCACGTCTTCCTTGCTTACGTTCGGTAAGCTGACGACAGAGTTTGAATTGCTTTGACAAAAACTATAGGTTCGCAGTTTCAAAACTTCGGCGAGGAGACGGACGGGTTCAGGCGGCGCGTGGGCAGTGGCGGCGGATGCGGTGCGGAAGGGCGTCGGGGCGGGAGAAACAGCGGGCGAGTGGGGCATCGTACGATTATGCGGGCAGTGCGGATTCGGCCTCGGGCAACGCGCGGCGGATGCGGGCGCTGAGGAACGCGGGACGAGGGACGGTGGCGCGCGAAGGATGGGGGCGCGCGTGGTGAGGGCGCTGGCGGTGCACGACGAGAGCGAGCAGCCCTTGCAGCGGCGTCGGCAGCCAAGTGCCGCGGCAAAAAGTGCTGCCGCGGAATAGGAGTGCGTTTGGGTCGGTTACTATTGATTTTTATTAACACAATGATATAATATTGTATTATAGTAATAAATCAGCAAAGGAGGCACCGCAGTGGACGCAAAGAACGGCGACAGACACTTCAGCTTCAGGCTGTTTCGCGAGATGAAGCGAGAGTGGGCATGGCTTTTCGGATACATAAAGAAATACCGCGCGGGCATTGCCCTGAACGTGCTTTTCGGTTTTGCCGGAGCCGCAACGTGACTTCTCAGCGGCGTTGCCTCCAAATATCTCATAGACGCTGTCATCGGCAAAAGCGGAACGATATTGAGATGCGCCGTGCTTGTGGCGTCTCTTGCCGTGGGGCAGATAGTTCTTCAGGCGCTTGCCTCCCGTGCTTCCTCTGTCATCGGCGCAAAGGCGGGCAGCGAGGTGAGAGCCTCTGTGTTCGACCACATTATGAACGCCCGTCTCGAGGACATATCCGCGTATCATTCCGGGGAGCTTGTAAACCGTCTTGAGGGCGACGTGTCCTCCGTGATCGGCGGCATCGTGGGACTTGTGCCCAATACCGTCATAAGAATAACGCAGTTCGTCGGTGCGCTTATTATCGTTTTGTATTACGATCCCGTAATGGCGGAGATCGCGCTTGTCAGCGCGCCGGTCATGTTTTTATCCTCGCGCTATATGATGCGCATGATCCGCAAATTCAATACGCAGAGCCGGGAGCTCAACGGCCGTATCCTCTCCTGCGGAGAAGAGGCGGCGCAGAATCTGCAGACGGTGAAGACGTTCGGCGTCACCGGGGACTACGCGGCAAAGTTCGGCGCGCTTCTTGACAGCTACAAGCGCGTGCGCCTCAGTCATGACAAATTTACTATTCTGACGACCATGTGCCTGTCCGTTATAGGACTTCTTGTGTCATATTCCTGCTACGGATGGAGCGTCTACCGTCTGTGGAGCGGCGATATATCCTTCGGTACGATGACGTTGTTTCTGCAGATATGCTCAACGCTGACATCGTCGTTTTCCGCAATGGTGGGGCTTTTGCCCGGCGCCGTCTCGGTTGCGACATCGGCGGGGCGCATTATGGAAATCACCTCGCTGGAGTGTGAGACCGATGCGGACGAAAAAGCGGCTCTGGAACTTATGAAAAACGCCGAGGACCGCGGCATCCGCATCACGGCGGAGAACGTCGGCTTTTGCTACAGCGACGCCGAGACTCCCGTGCTGCGGGACGCTTCCTTTACGGCGAAGTCCGGCGATATAATCGCCCTTGTGGGTCCCTCCGGAGAGGGAAAGACCACTCTTCTGAAGCTTATACTGGGGCTTATGAAGCCTACCGACGGCGCCGTATATTTTGAAAGCGGCGACATAAAACTTTCCGCGTCGGACAGCACACGCCGCCTGTGCTCATATGTGCCGCAGGGCAACAGTATGTTTTCGGGCACGATCGAAGATAATCTGCGTCTTGCCGCGCCCAATGCCGCCGAGGGCGAGCTCTGGGAGGCGCTTGACGTTGCCGATATAGGAGAATTCGTTCGCTCCCTGCCTGACGGGCTGTCGACAAAAATGGGCGAAAGGGGACTGCGGCTGTCGGAGGGACAGGCGCAGCGCATTGCAATTGCGAGGGCGCTGCTCAGAAAATCTCCCGTTCTGCTCATGGACGAGATAACCTCGGCGCTGGACCACGAAACGGAGGCTCGGGTCCTGCACAATCTGATGAACTCCGACCCAGACAGAGTATGCATACTGACCACCCACAGAAAAGGGATACTGAAGTATTGCAGCTTCATATACCGCATAGACAAAACCGGCAGGCTGACAAGTGCCGCCGATCTTGAGGCTGCGCGCTGACGGCGTCCTGCCTCATCTGCCGCGCGGCGGTGCGGCGATCTGCCGCACTGCCACGCGAAAAATACGGAAAGGTATTATTGATCCGATCATGAGAAAATCCGGTAAAAGACTGACGCTTATACTCCTTGTACTGTGTCTCGCCTCCGCTGCCGTATACGGCGGCGCAAGATGGTATATAAGCCGTGAGGGAGACTCTTCGTGCCCCGTCATAAGCTTTGATAAGGACATTATAGAAGTAAGTGTTTCCGACCCCGACGAAAAGCTTCTTCGCGGTGTTTCCGCTTATGACAAAAAGGACGGAGACGTCAGCGGGAGCCTTGTTATAGAGTCGCGTTCGGCTCTTTTGGGCGGCAGCGAAAGGATAGTTACATATGCCGCGTTTGACAGCGACAACAATGTGGGCAAGGGTCAGCGGCGCATAAGATATACCGACTATGTATCTCCCCGCCTGTCTCTCGACGCTCCCCTTACGGTGACCTCCTCAAGCACCCCCGCGGCGGAGCTTGTTGCGAAGATCCACGCCGACGACTGTATCGACGGAGATATAAGCGATGAGATAGTCGTTCTTTCGTCAAAAGAAGAGATAACGGTGGGAGACGCGCAGCTGAGGATACTTGAAATTCAGGTGACGAACAGCTGCGGCGACATAGTATTTTGCCGCATACCGTCGGCGCGCGGCGAGAGATATATTCTGCACAGAATATCGCGCATTACCGACGACGGATTTTATATGATAGGCGACGCGCAGAACGTTTGCGAGGGTCCCTTTCCCGAAAGCTGTGTTTTCGGTGTCGCCGTGTCCGTCGTAAGGCGGGGGAAGACCGTTACCCCCGAAAGCCTTGTGTGGAAATTCTACAGCGGACCGTGGCTTCGCCATGCGGCGCTTCGGCGCGCTGCGCTCCGACTGAGAAAAGGTCCGCTCAGACGGCGCGGCTGCGGCAAGGGTGATAAACCGTTTGGCAGCGCGGAGGAAACGCTATGACCGATATACATATGCACATACTCCCCGGGCTTGACGACGGCGCCGAGGATATATACGAAGCTCTTGAAATGGCGGACACCGCCGCGCGCGACGGAGTGCGCAACATTGTGGCAACACCGCACTTCAATGTCCCCGGCGAAGAGGGATATACAAAAGAAGAATACACCCATGCTTTTCGCCGCCTGCAAAGGGCGATAGACGACGAGCACATCCCCGTAAGCCTTTTCGACGGGGCTGAAAACTTCGCAGCGGAAAATATTTCGTCGCTTATATCCTCGGGCAGGGCGAAAACGCTCGCAGACAGCAGATACATCCTTATAGAATTTGATTTCGGCTGTGAGGCTGAGTTTGCAAACCGCATTGCCGGAGAGATACTGTCTCTCGGACTTGTCCCCGTCATAGCGCACGCCGAGCGGTATGAATTCGTCAGGGACGACGTTTTCGGCGCGCTGCGCGCCCTGAGAGAAGCGGGCTGCGTAATACAGCTGAACCGAGGCAGTCTTGAGGGCAGCTTCGGCGCGGATGTTATGGAGGCGGCGCACTTTATCGTATCAAATCGGCTTTGCGACGTTGTCGCGAGCGATGCCCACGGCGCGCGCTTTCGCACGCCGCGGCTCTCCGGTGCGGCAGATACCGTGGCTGACGAAACGTCCGGGCAGTACGCAAGGCTTCTCTTCGGCATAAACCCGCAAAGGATGATCGCGGACAAAAGTATCATAAGACCCTGAACGTGCTTTTGGTGACGTATAAAGCATAAGGCGCGCTGACGGGCTCATGTCTGAACAGCGCCGCGGCGCAGATAGGTTTGTATCGACAAACCGCGCCTGTGTGCTAAAGGCAGTACAATATATACGCTCCCCCGCGGCGCGGACTGAGGCTCGTGCAGATAAAGCGCCTGCGTCACCGTGAACGGTAACGCACAGATAAGCTTGCCCTGCGGCACACGGACAGGGTTTGGCCTTATGGTGCGTGAGCATAAAAACCCGAACCCCAAAGCCGCGCCTGCGGCTTACATATAAGTCATACTAAGATCAATACTCATAGTTTTCCTTTTCCGCCTGCGGCGAAAAAGGTCGAAACGGGAGGTCGGTTTCATGAACAGAAAAAAACGAGTGCTGTATATCGCAGCCGCGGCGGCGATCACCGCCGCCGTGTCCGCTGCCGTCGCGGTCGGCAACATACTTGCAGACAACAGCGCCGCCGTTGCGGATTATCTCGCGTTGCCGGATATGATAACAAATCCGCCGCGCTCTCTTACCGCTGCATGTGCAGCGCTTATACTGTTTATCTGGTATGCGGTCATTCGGCATATCCGCGGCGCTGATTCGTCTGTAAAAATGGGTGAGACATGGGTCATAAAGGCATTCCTGCTTGCCGTCGCCGACTCTGCCGTTGTGACATTCTCATATTTTACGGCGCTTATGGTGCGCTTCGATTTTGACTGGCGTCATATACCGCCGTACTATTTCAGAGGCTATCTCTGGTCGCTGCCGTATCTTATCATCATAACCATTGCAGTGTTCTTTGCCTTCAGACTGTACCACAGCATATGGAAGCTTGCAAGCGTCGCGGAGCTGTACAGAATGATAGGCGCGCACCTTGTGCTCATACCCTTCTATGTCCTCGGGGCGCTTTACATGCAGAACGGCGCGCCCATGCCCCGCTCGTTCTATGCGGTGGGATATATACTCACCTTCTGCCTTACCACCGCCATACGCTTTTCGTACAGATTTCTCAGATTCTTTACGGAGCGGCGGCGCAGCAGAAACGATTCTCTCATACATACAATGATAATCGGCGCGGGCAGCGCCGGACAGACCCTTATAGAAGAAATGCAGCGCTCGCGCGACGGCAGAATGATCTGCTGCTTTATCGACGACAATCCCAACAAAGCCGGCAGGCAGCTTGAGGGCATACCGATAGTCGGCGGCAGGGAGCTTATACCGCAGACGGTCAAAAAATATGCCATAAGCGAAATAATCATAGCTATCCCGAGTATCGACGCCGCCTCCAAAAAAGACATTCTTCACATCTGCAAAGAAACATCATGCCGCGTAAAGATAATCCCCGGCGTTGACCAGATCGTAAACGGAGAGGTCAGCGTTACAAAGCTGCGCGACGTTGAGCTTACCGACCTTCTCGGCCGCGAGCAGGTCAGCGTCAATAACGACGAAATACTCCGCTCCGTAATGGGCAAGACCGTGCTTGTCACTGGCGGAGGAGGCTCTATCGGCAGCGAGCTGTGCCGTCAGATCGCCCGCTCGCATCCCGCAAGGCTTGTTATCTTCGACATATACGAAAACAATGCATACGACATTCAACAGGAGCTGCGCCACAGCCATCCCGAGCTGTGCCTTACGGTGCTTATCGGCTCCGTGCGCAACACGAACCGCATTAACAGCGTAATGAGGACGTACCGCCCCGACATCGTTTTCCACGCGGCGGCGCACAAGCACGTGCCCCTTATGGAGCAAAGCCCCAACGAGGCAGTCAAGAACAATGCCCTCGGCACGTATAAGACCGCGCAGGCGGCGGCAAAATACGGCGTTTCCAAGTTTGTGCTCATATCCACCGACAAGGCGGTCAACCCCACAAACATCATGGGCGCGACAAAGCGCATCTGCGAGATGATAGTGCAGATGATGGACAGAAAATGCCCCGATACCGACTTCGTCGCCGTGCGATTTGGCAACGTTATCGGTTCAAACGGCAGCGTCATCCCCCTGTTCAAAAAGCAGATATCCGCGGGCGGCCCCGTTACCGTTACCGATAAAAATATCATCCGCTATTTTATGACCATACCCGAGGCGGTATCTCTTGTGCTTCAGGCGTCGTACTACGCCGCAGGCGGCGAGATATTCGTGCTTGACATGGGCGACCCCGTGCGCATAGACGATATGGCGCGAAACCTTATACGTCTTTCCGGCTACGTGCCCGACGTGGATATAATGATAGAATATACGGGACTGCGCCCGGGCGAAAAGCTGTATGAGGAGCTGCTCATGGACGAGGAGGGACTGCAGTCCACGGATAACGAGCTTATCCATATCGGCAGACCCATCGAAATGGATGACGGCGAGTTTGAGGCAAAGCTTGCGATCCTCGAGGCGGCGTCCGTCAGCGAAAGCTCCGATATACGCGCCATTGTGGAGGATATAGTTCCCACATATCATCCTACGGAAGAATAACGCGTCTCGGCGCAACATACAAAAATCACCGTCCGTCTCCGTGCAATATGCACGGAGACGCAGAACTTTATGTGCCGCATTATTTTTTTGAAAAAATCATTGTAAAGGCGCGGATAATATGGTATATTATAAATTGGTTAAATAGGAAATGCCGGTTTTTCCGGTCGTAAATACGAAAGGATGAGAAAAAATGACTTACAACAAAAAATCAGTTGAAGACATTGATGTTGCGGGCAAGAAGGTTCTTGTCAGATGCGATTTCAACGTACCTATGAAGGACGGCGTTATAACGGACGATAAGAGAATCGTCGGCGCGCTTCCCACTATAAAATACCTGCTCGACCATAATGCCGCAGTTATCCTCTGCTCCCACATGGGCAGACCCAAGGGCGAATTCAATATGAAGTATTCTCTTGCTCCCGTAGCAAAGAGACTTACCGAGCTGCTCGGTCAGAACGTTGAGCTTGCAAGCGACGTTATCGGTCCCGACGCAAAGGCAAAGGCAGCGGCACTTAAGCCCGGCCAGGCTATGCTTCTCGAAAACGTTCGTTTCCACGCCGAAGAGGAAAAGAACGACCCCGCTTTTGCCAAAGAGCTTGCTTCCATGGCTGAGATATACGTGAACGACGCGTTCGGCACCGCTCACCGCGCTCACGCCTCCACCGCCGGCGTTGCGGATTATCTGCCCGCAGTCTGCGGCTTCCTTATCCGCAAAGAGGTCGAGATCATGGGCAAGGCACTGGCTGATCCCGCACGTCCCTTCGTTGCTATCCTCGGCGGCGCAAAGGTCTCCGATAAGATCGGTGTTATCAATAACCTCATCGACAAGTGCGACACACTTATCATCGGCGGCGGTATGGCATATACCTTCTTCCGCGCTCTCGGCAACGATATCGGCACCTCCATCTGCGAGAACGACAAGCTGGAGCTCGCGCTTGAGCTTATCAACAAGGCAAGAGCAAAGGGCGTGAACTTCCTGCTTCCCGTAGATAACATCATCGGACGTGAGTACAAAGAGGATACCACCTTCATGCGTATCTACTCCGACTCCATTCCCGACGGCTGGATGGGCCTTGACATCGGTGAAAAGACTCAGGAGCTGTTCTCCAAGACTATCATCGGCGCAGGCACCGTTGTATGGAACGGACCTATGGGCGTTTCCGAGTGGGAGAACTTCGCTTCCGGTACACGCAGCGTTGCAAAGGCAGTTGCAGAGTCCGGCGCGGTCTCCATCATCGGCGGCGGCGACTCCGCTGCAGCAGTTGAGGCTCTCGGCTATGCAGATAAGATGACTCACATTTCCACCGGCGGCGGCGCTTCTCTCGAATTCCTCGAGGGTCTGGAGCTTCCCGGTATCGCTTGCCTCCAGGACAAGTAATTTCCGATACACTGCGCGGACGGACAATGCTCCGTCCGCCTTATGTTTGATACAATATTAAAGAGGTGTTTTGATATGAATAAAGCAACACGCAAGGCGGTTATCGCCGGCAACTGGAAAATGAACATGACCCCTTCCGAGGCGGTCGCCGCAGTTAAAAAGACCGCAGAGCTCACCGCAGGCAAGAACGGCTGCGACGTAATTCTGTGCGTTCCCTTCGTGGACATAGCTCCCGCAGTTGAGGCTGCAAAGGGCACGGCGGTAAAGATCGGCGCGCAGAACGTACATTTTGAGGCAAAGGGTGCCTTCACAGGTGAAATTTCCGCAGCAATGCTTCTTGAGTGCGGCGCCGAGTACGTAATTATCGGCCACAGCGAAAGAAGACAGTATTTCGGCGAGACCGACGAGACTGTCAATAAGAGACTGAAGGCTGCTCTCGCGGCAGGCCTCAAGGTCATACTCTGCGTCGGCGAGGTTCTGGCACAGAGACAGAGCGGCATCACCGAGGAGATCGTCTCCATGCAGACAAAGCTTGATCTTGCAGGCGTCAGCGCCGAGGATATGAAGAATATCATCATCGCGTACGAGCCTGTATGGGCAATAGGTACGGGACTCACAGCAACACCCGAGCAGGCGGACGAGGCTTGCGGCATAATCCGCGGCGTTCTCGCAGCGCTTTACGGAAAGGACGTTGCCGAGGCTGTTACCATCCAGTACGGCGGCAGCATGAACGACGGCAACGCGGCAGAGCTTCTCGGCAAGTACAACGTGGACGGCGGTCTTATCGGCGGCGCATCCCTTGTGCCCGAAAAGTTTGACAAGATCGTCACCGCAGCACAGTAATCATATCAATATGTTAAAAGAGCCTCCCGAGGGAGGCTCTTTTCTTTCGCTCCTACGAATTCGCGGCTGCCCAGAAGAACAAGAAAAACGGACAGCTGAGCGCGAACCAAAAGCTCTTTTGCCTGAGACAAAAGCTTTTTGCAGGATGTCCGGTGCCGCACAGGCAAGAGAGATCAAAAGCAGTACCTGCCGAACAGAGAATATAAAAAATAAAAGCCACGATGATGGGGGAAAATCAAAAAACATCGCGGCAATTCCGGAGAGGCGCATTCTTTTCAGAATGTGCAATTTTATATTTTGATTGCAGTGGGGAATACTGTTCTTGAGCGGAAATTCGGGTCTGCCAGGTGTGCTGCGTAAGTTTTCGCAGAGTTTGCCCATCTGTCAAAATCCTTGCGAAAACGCCGCAGCCACGCGGCTTTTTCGAAAAAATGAGTCGGTGTGACACAGTATCATGACTGCTTATGTTTTCACATTGCAAAAGCTGTCAGCTTGTCCATGTTGCTCCGCTTTAACTCCAGTGAGGAGTGTACATAGCGATCCAGGGTAATGGTCGTGTTGGCGTGACCGAGGATCTCGGAGAGCGATTTGATCTCAAAGCCGACCTCAACGGCTCTCGTTGCGAAAGTATGCCGCAGCGTATGCGCGTGAACGCCGTCAAGCCCGCATTTGCTTGCGTATTTTTTGATCCTGTATTGAAGCAGTCTCGGCTCCATAAACTCTGTTGTACCTGTCAGAATATAAGCCTTCGGACAGTGCACATCAAACCTGCGGCAAAGCTCGGCGGCGTTTCCCATCAGGGGAATGGTGCGCACGGATGTGTCGCTTTTCGGTGCGCCTATTACGATCTTTGTTTTCGCTGCCGAGTCAGCATCGGCGCGTCTCAGTCTTTGCATGGCGGCACTTACCGACACGGTGTTTTCTTCGGTGTCAACATCCTCCCATTTAAGCGCGCACATTTCGCCTATCCGAAGCCCCGTGAACAGCATGAGCAGCACGCCGAATTTGCATGCGTCGGTATCATCAAGCAGATACTTAACAAAACGCTTTTGTTCATCCCGGGACAGCACGCGCATTTCCCGTCGGCTTTCTTTCGGATAGCAGATCTCAATTGACGGGAAAGTGCCCGGAAATTGTGTGGCGGTGTACTTCAGAATTCCGTGCAGCACGCACAGAATATCGTGCACGGATTTTACAGAGAGCTTTTCTCTGTCGAGAAGTTCTCTGCAGAAATCATTTACCGCCCCGGTCGTAATGCCGGAGGGATATGCACTGCCGAGCCTCGGCTTGATATGCTTTTTAAGGATGTTTTCATATTTAATATAGGTAGATTCCCGAATTTTTGTCCGGCGCAGCTGCAGCCACCCGTCGCAGTAAAAAGCAAAGCGGCGGGAAGCAGTGCCCGGCAGCGGCTTTCCGACCATAAGCGCCGCTCTGCACTTTGCCGCCTTTTCCTTGGCCTCTTTGTAGGTCTTGCCGTAACAGAAGCCGTACCGTATCTTGCCGGAAACTTCGTGACCTTTGATGTATCTTGCTTCCCACCGACCGTCTTTTCTCTTGAAAATGTTTTCGCCTTTTTTCATTTTATATAATCTCCTTTGCTTTACTGTCCCTCGGGACACCGTATATTTTATCGCAAATTTGCCGCTTTCGACACTGACTGCCCGATTGACTGCTAATGCTGCACGGTTCGGTAGAGTTTGCTTATACTGTGACAATTTTCGACAAAGATGTCGGAGAAAAATACAAATAATTGTTAATAAATTTGTAATATTTACTTGCATTTTAGGCACGATGGAGTTATAATTTTCTTGGTGTGTGACGAACAGTGCCGATTTGTCGACGCAGATGGGCAAACTCTGCGAAAGGATTTGCCGTATCAAAAACATTCTTTTTGATATTCAGCGTTGTCAAAAGCTATGTGCGCTCAGACAGACTTAACAATAACAATAGGTAAACCGGTCGAAAGGCCGGGACACAAAGCCAAAGGGTCTACGGTTAATAGAACTATGACAGCCGGGTGCCGTCGGTTAAATGCCGATGTAAGACGGGGGTAAGGCCCTGAAAAAGGGATAACTCCTGTCATACAGTTGCCTGTTCTGTGCCCAAGCGGCCGAACGGGCATTATTTTTTGTAAAAAGGAGTGAGTCGGGTGGAAAATAAAAAGAAAGTAAAGATTGTAATTATCGTGCTGGCGGTACTGCTCGGGCTCAGTCTTCTGGCGCTCGGCGGAACTCTTGTGTACAACAAGCTGGCAAGGTCCGCTCCCTCTACGGTAACCGTGCCCGACAATCTTATCACTCCGGACGAGGATACGGGCACCAACGGAAGCGATACTTCGGCGGCGGACGAATCCGGTTCTCAGATGACGGATGGCTCCGGCACGGATACTCAGGATACCTCCGATACAAGCGATGCAGGCACGCGGGACAGCATTGCTGCTGCCCCGGCAGTCGACGCAAAAGAAGCAAAAAAGGCAGCGTCTATTGAGTTGTACAACAAGCAGCCGCAGGAAAACGCGCCGTTCAAGGCGGGCAATATGTTTCCCGGCGACAGCGAGACAAAATATTTCCGCGTGCGCGTCTCCTACCACGATAAGGTTACCGTACATTATAAAGCCACAGTTCGCTCCGGCTATGAAAAGCTTGCCGAGGTGCTTAAGGTACGGGTAAAGCTGCTTTCTTCAGGAGAGACGATGTACGAGGGGCTTATGCGGGATATGCCCGAGAGCCTTACATATAACCTCGCCTCCAAAGGAACTGTAACGGACGAGCTGTATTATGAGATAACGGCTTATCTTGATACAAGCGTGGGCAACGAATATCAGAACAAGGATCTTATTGCCGATTTCAAATGGTGGGTCGAGGAAACGGGAAATCTTGATTCCCCGCAGACAGGCGATACCCCGGGTATCCTGCTGTGGTCGGTGCTTGCTGTCGCTTCTCTCGGCATGATAATCCTCCTGATAGTTGTACGCAGGCGTAAGGAGGAAGAAAAAATTGGCTGAAAACAAAACCGCTAAAAGGCTGACAGGCGGGATTGTCGCTATCATCGTCCTTGCCATCTGTCTCTGCTTTACAACATTCGCCCTTGTGTATTCCTCCGTTTCGGTGGAGAACAACCTGTTTGGCACGGGCGAGGTAAAGATAAACCTCAACGACGGAAAGCCGGTCATTCAGGAGCACGAGTTCCTTTTTGAGCCGGGCATGACCGTTGTGAAGGATTTCTTCATCGAAAACGACAGCACATGGGATGTATACTACCGTCTCTGCCTTGACAATGTATCGGGAGGACTTGCCGATGTGCTGGAGGTTTCTATCATGGACGGCGATAGGGTTTTGTACCGCGGCACGGCAAACGAGCTGACACGGCAGAATGTTGCCGCTTGCGATGATGTTCTGAAGATCGGACAGCGCCGCAATCTTTCCGTAGTGTTCCACTATCCGGAAAATATGGGCAATGATACGCAGAACCTCAATCTCACATTCACCATGTGTGCAGAGGCAACGCAGACCAAGAACAATCCTAACAGGCTGTTCGGCTGATTTGGCAGCTTTTGCTGCGCGGCTCGGCACCGCAAAATAAATCCGCTGGGAGTTTTATAAATGAAAGTTTTGAAAGTAATACGAAGCGTGTTTGTGTGGCTGATGGTGGTTATCGCCGTCGGTATGATGGTGTTTACCGTTGTCTCCGTCTCTACATTTGACCGTACCGATCGCAATCTGTTCGGCTATAAGGCGTTTATCGTTCTGTCCGACTCAATGAGCAAGACCGACTTTAGCGCAGGGGACCTGGTGCTGGTCAAGGACGTAGATCCCTCCACTTTGAAAGAGGGCGACATTATCGCCTATACTTCGCAGAACACCTCGAATTATGGGGAAACCGTAACCCATAAAATCCGCAAACTTACCACGGACGCCAACGGAGAACCCGGCTTTATCACATACGGTACGACTACGGACACCGACGACGAAACAATTGTCACCTATCCTTATGTTATCGGTAAATACAAAACCAGCCTCCCGAAGGTCGGTAAATTCTTTCAGTTTCTGAAATCGACACCCGGCTATATAGTCTGCATTCTCGTACCTTTCCTGATACTGATTCTGATAGAAGGTATCCGCTGCATCAGGCTGTTCCGCAAGTATAAGGCAGAGCAAAAGGCTGAGCTGCAGGCAGAGAGGGATAAGATCGAAGCCGAGCGCGCCGAAACACAGCGCATGATGCAGGAGCTTATGCAGATGAAGGAGCAGATGACGCAGAAGGACGGCGGCGAAAAAACGTCTCAGTCAGACGAGACCAAGACGGACGACAGCTCGCCGGATGCAACTAAGATGTAATTGCGGAAAACCGCGTTTACATATTACTATTGAAAAATTTAAAAAGGAGATAAGAAGCAATGACAAACAGCAAATATACCAAGAGAGCATTGATTTCCAGTATACTTGCAATCCTTATGTGCATGGCGATGCTCGTCGGAACCACATTTGCATGGTTTACCGATACTGCATCCACAGGCGTCAACAAAATTGTCGCAGGCAATCTGGATATCGAGCTGTCGTATAAGAACAGCAGCACTGCAGGAAAGTTTGTGAAGGCCGACAAGGATACACCGGTGTTCAATGAAACGGCTTTGTGGGAGCCGGGCCATGTGGAATATGTGGTGCTGAAGATCAGCAACGCAGGCTCTTTGGCACTAAAGTACAAGCTGGGCATCAACATTGCCAATGAAGTCGGCAGCACCAATGTCGGCGGTGAAGCGTTCAAACTGTCCGACTACATCCGCTTTGCTGTGCTGGATGACGACAGGACCGAAGGCGACTTTGACCGCGACACACTGGTGAGCGCTGCCGGCAAAGGCGCTGCGCTGAACGCAGGCTACACCGCAGAGAATCATATGCTTTCCGGTGATACAAAGGTTGTGACCCTCGTAGTTTGGATGCCTACCGATGTGGGCAACGAGGCCAATCATATGATCGGTAAAGCCGCTCCGTCTATCGATTTCGGCATTAAGGTAGTCGCTGCTCAGTATACCTATGAAAAAGATAGCTTCGGCGATGATTACGATGCAAATGCGAAATATGACGAGAAAAAAGTAATCACCGTCGGTGATGCAGCCGAGCTGACCGCAGCTATCAAATCCGCTGAAGGCGGCGAAACCATTCGTCTCGGAGCGAATGTTGAAACAAGCAGCAAAATCACTGTCAATAAAGAGCTTGAGATTGACCTTGCAGGTTTCCGGCTTTCGGGTACCGCTCAGTATACGCTGCAGCTCAACGCCGGCGCGAATGTTACCGTTACCGACAGTTCGGACGGTGCAACAGGTGTAATCACCAATACCTACAGCGGCAGAGCAACTCCCGCAACGGTTGACCTGCAGGGCGCAGACGCTGTCTTCACGCTGGAATCCGGCACGGTACAAAGCAATGCAAATGATAATCTCTATACACTTGCCATAAGCAACAGCAAGAAAACCGCCTGCACTGTCAATATCAACGGCGGAACCGTTTCCAACCCCGAAGGACATGTCGAGAGCCGCGCCATCAGAGCAAGCAACGGCATGACAGTTAACATCAACGACGGTACGATCAGCGGCGGTCTGTATGCATTGGATACATATGCCGGCTCCGTTTCCAACATCAACGGCGGCAAGCTTTTCGCAAATGCCATTGACGGCAGAAGCGATGAATACGGCACCAGCTATGCGATCCACGCAAAAGGCGAAGCGCAGATCAACATCGGCTCTGCAAGCGCGGCAACTACACCTGATGTAAAGGGAATAAAGTTTGAATCCAGCGGTGTTAAAACAGAGCTGCCGACGATCAACCTTGTAAAAGGTGAGATTACCAACCCGATATACTCATTGGAAACGAAATATAACTATTCTCTCTTCAAACTGGGAATCACCGCTGATGCCCCCGTTACCTTCACCGATAATACGGCATCCTACTTCCTGGCAGATGATCTGCAAATGGTGCAGAGCGGCAGCATTTGGACGGTAAGCGCAAAATAATCGCGTTTACATATTTACCATTGAAAAATTTAAAAAGGAGATAAAAAGCAATGACAAACAGCAGCTCCACTAAAAGAGCATTGATTTCCGCCGCACTTGCTATCCTTATGTGCGCCGCAATGCTCGTCGGAACCACATTCGCGTGGTTTACCGATACTGCATCCACAGGCGTCAACAAGATCGTTGCCGGCAATTTGGATGTAAAGCTTATGTACAGCACAGACATGACCACATGGAAAGAGGCGAACGATCAGACGCAGCTTTTCAACGACGCAGCTCTTTGGGAGCCCGGTCACACCGAGGTCGTATACCTCAAGATAGTGAACAACGGCACTCTGGCACTCAAGTATGAGACCGAATTTGCTCACAACTACAGAGTTACCAAGGGCAAAAACGTCAACGATGAGTATTACTATGTAGGCGATTACCTCAAGATCGGTACTGCCGATGTTGATGCTGCTTTTAAAGCCCGCGAGGATGCATGGAAAGCAATCTCCGGCTCCGAAAAGGCTCTGCAGAAGGGCGTTCAGCTGACTGAAGGCTGGACCGTTCTGAACGCAGGAGACTCCACAGCTCCTTTTGCGGTTGTTATCTACATGCCCACATCCGTAGGCAATGAGGCAAACGCAAAGACCAAGTCATGGACTTCCAAGCTCTATGATCTCGGACTTGAAGTTCACGCAACCCAGGCAACTGTTGAAGAAGACAGCTTCGACAATACATACGATGAAAATGCTGCAACCGTTATGGGCCGCATTTCCACCTCCTCCGACCGTGAAGTTACCGAGAATGTTCAGGCATCCGGTAAGGACGGCACAGTTGAAGTACGCGGAGGCACAACCGTTATCAATGCCGATGTTTATTCCGAATATGCAGAATTCGAAACCACTCAGAACGGTGAAACGGTAACATGGCATGAAGCAGTTGCTGTTTGGGCTGACAAGACCGCGAAGGTTGTTATCAACGGCGGCGACTTCAGACAGGTCGGCGTTCCTGCAGATCACGACGACCACTTTGATCTCATCTATGCCGATAACGACGCAACGATCGAGATCAACGGCGGTACATTCAAGTGCGTAACACCTCAGTGGACACTGAACTGCAAGGACGGAACCAACGCTAAGATCACAGTCAAGGGCGGCTCGTTCTATCAGTTTGATCCTTCCAACGCAAATGTAGGCGATGGTGAGATCGTTGTTCCCACAGGTTATCACGTTGAGCAGAACGGCGATTGGTTCAACGTTGTTGCAGACTGACAAAGGTTTATGCTGTGTTCTCTCCGCCCGATCGGGCGGAGAGAACACAAAACTGCATAAAGCGATAATTCTTTAATCGATGTTTTAACGAGAGACCGTGTTTACATAATATTTTTTAGGAGAGTGAATCAAAATGACAAGCAGTAAAGCAACCAGAAGAGCGCTGGTAGCAAGCATTCTGGCTGTGCTTATGTGTGCTGCAATGCTTGTAGGCACAACATTTGCATGGTTTACCGACACTGCATCTACCGGTGTCAACAAGATTCAGGCAGGCAATCTTGATGTTGAGCTTGAATACAGCTATGATATGGAAAACTGGAAGACCGCAACTACTTCCACAAAGCTGTTTGACGACAGCACCCTGTGGGAGCCCGGTGTTACCGAAGTTGTATACCTTCGCGTAAAGAATAACGGAACCCTTGCTCTCAAGTACACAATGGGTCTGAATTCTAATGTCGGCTTTGCAAACGGCGTTAACAAAGCAGGCGAAACCTACAACATCGGCGATTATCTTAAAATGGGTACGGCTACTGTAGGCGAAAAGCTTGCCAGCCGCGATGAGGCATGGGCAGCTGTTGCAGCAACCACTGACAAAATTTCAAATCTTAAGCCGTTTACCGACGGTATGCCGGTTCTTGCAAAAGGCGAAACTACCGACGCTATAGCACTCGTAATTTACATGCCTACCGATGTCGGCAATGAAGCGAATGCAGGCACAAAGGCGTCCTATGTATACCGTCTCGGCGTTGAAGTCTTTGCAACGCAGGCAACTGTTGAAGAGGACAGCTTCGACGATCAGTATGATGCAAAGGCTCCTACACATTTCAAGGCAGTATCCTCTTCCAGCGAAACTCTTGAAGTAACCGAAAACATCCAGGCAAACGGCCGCTTCGGTGTTGTACAGGCTGAGAGAACCGCTCAGTTCACCATAGATGCAGATCTGTATGCAGTTTACACCAAGGGCGGCGGACTCGGCGCTGCAATGGCTGTTTCCGCAGCAGGAACCAGTAAGGTAGTTATCAACGGCGGCGACTTCAGACAGGTCGGCGTTCCCGCAGACGATCCCTGCGATCTGATCTACGCTGACGGCAGTGCTCAGATCGAGATCAACGGCGGTACCTTCAAGGCAGCTCAGCCCGAGCGCACTCTGAACTGCAAGGACGGTTCAAGCGCACTTATCACCGTCAAGGGCGGCAGTTTCTATAAGTATGACCCGTCTCATCCGACTCTCGGCGACAGCGAAGTTGTTGTTGCAGCGGGCTACCATGTAGAGCAGGCCGGCGATTGGTACAACGTTGTTGCTGACTGATTTGTAGTTTTATCCCTCTCCACCTTTCGGTGGAGAGGCAATCAAAGGGCATAAGATATTTTGTGCCCCTTGATTGCATTGATCCGACAGTAGATTATTGCTGTTACTTAAAATTAGTTGTCATTTAAAATTTATATAAGGAGGTAGAAATGAAATGACAAATTCTAAATCTATCAGGCAGGCATTGATTTCAAGCGCACTGGCTGTACTTATGTGCGTTTCAATGCTTATCGGCACTACATTTGCGTGGTTTACCGATACTGCGTCTACCGGCGTTAACAAAATTGTCGCAGGCAATCTGGACATCGAGCTGTCGTATAAGAACAGCACAACCGAGACATTCAAGAAGGCCGACAAGGATACGCCGGTGTTCAAAGAAGGTGCTCTGTGGGAGCCCGGTCACGTGGAGTATGCAGTGCTGAAGGTCAGCAATGCAGGCTCTCTGGCGCTTAAGTACAGACTCGGCATCAACATTGCCAACGAAGTGGGCAGCACCAACGTGAGCGGTGATGCGTTCAAGCTTTCCGACTACATCCGCTTCGCGGTACTTGACGGCGACAGAACCGAGGGCGACTTTGACCGCGACACACTGGTGACCGCTGCAGGCGAAGGCGCTGTGCTGAACAAGGGCTACACCGCTGAGGATCATATGCTTTCAGGTGATACAAAAGTTGTGACCCTCGTTGTTTGGATGCCTACCGATGTGGGCAACGAAGCCAATCATATGACGGACAAACCCGCTCCGTCCATCGAATTCGGTATCAGTGTGGCTGCTACGCAGTACACCTATGAGTCCGACAGTTTCGACGATCAGTACGATAAGAACGCTCAGTATCCGGAAGTAGCTTATGCACAGGCTTCCACGCAGGAAGAACTGGATGCTGCACTGGCAAACCCGACCGATGCAAACGGCAATCCTACCACGAAGGTTGCTGTTGAACTCAACAAGGACGGCGCTTATACGCTTCCCGAGCTCACCGGCAAGGATGTTACCGTTATCGGCACAAAGGACACTGTCGTTGATATGGAGGGCAAAGTTAACAAAGCATCCTCTGTAAGCTTTGAGGGCGTGACTGTTGCGTTCTCCAACGAAACTTACAAGGGCTTCCAGCATACCGGCAAGCTGACCTACAAGGACTGCACCATCACCGGCATGCAGGTTTTGTATGCAAAGGATGCGGCGTTCGTTAACTGCACATTCATTCAGGGAGCTTCTGACAAATACAACGCTCAGGTATACGGGTCTACCAATGTGACATTCACAAACTGCCACTTCTACGGCACCAACAAGAATGTTTACATTTATCAGGAAACTCTTGATTCCGACAAGAATGTTACATTCAACAACTGCGACTTCCATATGAGCGCAACCGAAGACCTCAAGAGTGCTGTTATGCTTAACGCACCCATGAATTATGCAGGTTACAAGTATAATGTTGCTATCAACGGCTGCACCGAAGAAGGAGCAAACACAACCGCTGCGGCTAATGAAGCAGGCAATACAAACTATCAGGGTCTGTACGGCTTGAAGCACAAGGACGGCAACGGCAACGGCAAAATCATTGAAGGTACGGTTACCGTCGACGGTACAGTAGTTTACAGCAAATAATTTTTCCCGGGTCCTCTCCACCTTCCGGTGGAGAGGCGGTCAAAGGGCATAAGCGCATCTTGTGCCCCTTGATCGTCGGCAGAAAACAGAAAGGAGATACAATAATTATGGATAAAGACAGCGCTGCAGTTATGCTTTCGGTAATACTGATTGTATCTGCCTTTTTGCTGATAGCTTTTAAGATAGCAGACCTTATCAAAAGATTCAGACGTGATACGGAGTACATCCTTTCGGAAATGAACAGAGCGGAAAGCGACGTCGGATACCGGTACTGGCGCAGAGAGCTGCGCTGCCACTACCTCTGCCTCATTCCGTTTGTGACCGAACGTAATGTAATGCGGTTGTATCACAGGCTCTACCACCGACCTGCAAAAGAGAAAAAAGAAAAGCGCTCCGACGGTTTCGGGCATATAATCGCTCCCTCCGTTATAGGTGCCTGCATTTGCGCAGTCTGCCTCTGCGGCGTCAGCTGGGCATGGTTTTCGGCTTCCGCCTCTACGGGAACCGCTACAATGCATTCCGCAGCTTTTGCGATAGAGAACGTGCAGATTGCAGCAGACGGCGGCGCATCCGCTGCGCTCACCACCGATGAAAACGGCAGATATACAACTTCGTCTCTTGCCCCGGGCACCTACACGCTGAGTTTTCATGCGGCGCAGGACAGCACTTCGAAGAATGGATATTGCTGCATCACCGTATTTGAAAACGGCGAGGCTGCCGGAACGGCGTACTATACCGTCAATATAGGAAGCGACAGCTATACCCTTACCGTGAAAACGGCAGGAGCCGCAATTGTAAAGATCGAACCTATCTGGGGCGATGTGAATGGCCGTATTTCCGCTGGCACGCCTACGCTTGTGTCTGGCAGCACGATCACTGTCGGCAATGTTGCAGACAGCGGCAGCAATTCTCAGACTCCTGATGACACCGTAACGGCCGAGCCGACCGATGAGCCCGCAGTAACGACGGCACCCGACCGCTCTCCGACGGAAAGCGAGCCGAACACGCCCGAAACATCTGCGCCAACCGTATCTCCTGCACAGCCCGAAGAAAGCGGCAGCACAGAACAAACTACCGCGCCGGAAACTGAGGCGGCGGAGGAAACAACGGCAGCCCCTGCCGAACCTATATCCGATGTGTCAAATGAAGAAGATTCCTAATGAATATAAAATACAAGCCGCAGAGAAGCTTGAAGCTTCTCTGCGGCTTGTATTTTTGTTTGCTTACGTGCGCAATATGCTGCGGCCGCTCCCGATTGACTGAGGAACTTTTCATTGTCGGCGCGGCTTTGAAATATTTTCCAATATGATGCTGCAAGACATTCTGCACCCGAGGCGCTCACATTTTCTCGATGACCGCGGCGAGCCAGCGGCTCATGGTCTCGCCCGCCCGCTCTGCAATTTCCAGAACGCGGGCGTGGCTGTGCTTTACACTTTGTATTCCCGTCGCCATATTCGTAATGCAGCTGACCGCCAGCACCTTCATGCCCATATAATTGCAAACGATGGTCTCGGGCACGGTGCTCATGCCGACGGCGTCTGCCCCCATCATCGCAAATGCGCGTATCTCGGCAGCGGTCTCATAGCATGGACCCGAAAAGCCCATATAAACGCCTTCTTTATATTCGATCCCCATATCGTCCGCCACACGCCGCGCAAGCTCACGCAGCTCCGTACTGTACGGCTCGGTCATATCGGGAAAACGGGGACCGAAACGCTCATCGTTTTGCCCTATAAGCGGATTTGCACCCATCATGTTTATAAAATCGGATATAAGCATAAGTGTGCCCGGTGCGAAATCACGGTTGATGCCGCCGCAGGCATTTGTCAGCACCACGTTTTCAACGCCCAGAAGCTTCAGGACATAAAAGGGATAGCAGACCTCTTTCATGGTATAGCCCTCATAGAAATGAAAGCGTCCCTCAAGGGCGAAGACCTCTTTTTCGCCTAGCTTTCCGCAAAGCAGGGCGCCTTTGTGCCCCGCGACCGTGGACACGGGAAAATGCGGGATTTCACTGTACGGAATTTCAATCGTGTCCGTAAACTCCGCACAAAGGCTGCCAAGTCCCGACCCCAGCACCACTGCTGTCTTCGGGCGCATGGCGGTGTGCGCCTTTATGTATTCGGCGCTCATCTGCGCCTTTTCAAAAAGATCTTCCATTTTGAAAATGCTCCTTGTTTATGTTTTTCGCGGGATGTGCCGCATATTATTTTTTCGCCGCGTAAGCGGACACATTGTCATCAATGCGTGGCTCTCTGACATTTTTCAGATAGAAATCCGGCACATCACCGCTGCCGATGACTGTATTGTTATATACGCGTACGCTGCCTATCTGTTCGCCCTCGCCTGTCTTTGAAGCCGTAAACGCCGCGACCGCCGAGGCGGGGCCCACCTGTCGGGCACAGTTTATGAAAACGTTGTCGTGAATACGAACGTCCTCTGCCGAAATGCCTTCTCCCCAGCTTTCCTCGGCGGAGACCCTGACTGCAGCGGAGTGAGTGTTTTCGAATGTGCATCCGCAGACCTCGGCACGCTTTGTTTTTATAAGCACCCCTCTGGCAAAATTGTTTGAAACCTTGCAGTCGGCAAACAGAAGATCGGGGCAGGCACTGATATTTGCGAGATAGTATTCGTCCCCGTCGGGCAGCTCTCCGCCGTCAAGCCTTACGGTGCACGTCCCGTCACCGTTGTCGCTGCTTTTTGTGACGGTAAAGCACATTTCCTGCGCGAGCGTGCCGCGCCTCACGGCGCACATAACGTCGCCGCGGCGCGGAAGATCGACGGCGGCCGTATGCGTGCCGTCCGCCGCAAGGCAGCGAAGCCTGAAATTACCGCTGCCAAGCGGCTCGTAGGCGTGATAGTATGTGTGGACATTAGCGGCGTCGTCCCCCTGACCCTCGAAAACGCAGCCGTATATGTCAAGCCGCCCTCTGCACGAAACGAAATGAGTGGCATCGGTGTCGGTGGATATCCTGTCTCCGCGGGATGGTACGATTCGCACACCGTCAAGGGTGATGTTTTCCGAAAGATGCGCCGTGATGCCCATGCCCGGGTGGGAATTTATGCAGATGTCCTTCAGTACGACGTCGGCAGAGTTCTGCACGAGCACCGCAGGGCGCGAGTGGAAGAAGTGCCCGACGTACAGATCGCATCCGACGATATTTTCAGTGGGCGCGTTTGTGATCCTGAGGAGAAAATTTTTACCGCTCTCCCGAAGGATCTCCCGCACATAGAACGTGTCGTAGCTAAGCACTCCGTTTCGCGGGGAGCAGTACGCCGTGCGCAGGCAGGTGAAGGTATCGGGCATATCCTCTCTGAAACGTACGCGCAGATAGTTTGCGCCGTCCTCTGAATACGAGTTAATGACTTTCGCGCGGCTGAAAGGCTTGCGCAGCCAGTCTATCGTGAGTCCGCGAATTTCGACATTGCGGCAGTTTCGGATGGTAACAGGCTCGAAAAAACCGTCAAGCATGAAGAGCGCGCCGTACGCAAAAACCCTTACATGGCAGGCACCGTCAAGATCCAGAAGACGTGAATACCTGAAATCTCTGTTCATAGTGTAGAGCTGCGGGGCAATGCCGTGCTTTGCCTCTATTATATCAAAATACAGCTTTTTTTCGTCGGCGCCGGTGATATTGTATACCCCGGGAGCAATGTAAAGGGTGCTGTGCGGATGTTCACGCAGAAACGCAGCCGCCGCGCGGATCTTTTCCGTATCCGTGCCGGAAAATTCGTCGAGATGCTTTGTGATCATGGTGTAAAGTCCTCCGAAATGCGCTGAAGTATATTTGCCGCGTACGCGCCGCGGCTGTCTTTAAGATTTCGCCATAAGAAAATGCCGGTAAAGCGCAGAAGTGCTGTCGGCTGTGGGCTTTCGGCATTGCGCGGACCTGCATGGCCGCTTATAGCTTATACTGTAACAATTATACAGGTAATTTTCAGGATAAGCAAGACTTTTCGCCGCCGAGCGGCGATTTTTGCGGAAGCCGGCGCGAAGACGCGCCGGCTTTCGGCTTTTCGGAATTGGGACAGCATTTCAAACTTTGATGTCAGCTTACCGAACTTAAGCGAAAAGGACGTGAAGGGACTGCTGTCCCGGCAGCGGGCGGTTATAACTACCCGAAATTGGAAAAGCAATTCAACCTTTTGCGTCAGCTTGCCGAACTTATGTTAAAGTTGTGAGGTGGCTACTGTCCCGGCAGTAGCCGCCCTCACACTCCCCCGACCACTGGAGCAAAAGCGGTCGAGCTGTCGCCCGCTTTTCCCCGTGCAATGAGGGCAAGCCCTCATATGCACCCGGAGGGAAAAAGAAAACTCTTTCCCTCCCTTGTGTATCCCACCCTTTCTCTTGATGGTGCTCGTGAGCAGAAGAACTGAGCGACTGCTCCAAGCCCGAGAGATTCGATGAATTGGCTTCAGCGTAGTTTATAGACACGATTTGCGTTTTGCTTGCGAAAGTGAAAAACGCTGCTCCCATAGACAGCAGAAGCAAGCTCGAAGGACGAGCTTGCTTCGTTTCGTTTCACGGTATATTTTTTGAACTGCGGATTTTTAGTTTCAAAATTTTGCAGATAAACTGTAAGTACATTTTGCGCTAAACAAATAACAAGGCTGCCAAAGGCAGCCTTGCTTGCTATCTATGCTTGATAGTCTTAAACCTTTTCAGTTTGGTTTTTTCGGGTCTCGGGGACTTTTTCCCAAAATAAGTCCGCGAGGTGGGATAAATCCCACCTCGGTTCAGGGTGCGGGGTGAAACCCCGCATATATAATTCCCGCACGGTCGGAGCGCGAGGCGGAGCCTCGCATATATTCCTTATTCCCGTGGTTGGGGTGTGGGGCGGCGCCCCACATATACCTATCCCTCATGTCGGGGTGCGGGGCGCCCAGCCCCGCCGACAGCTCTCCCCTGCGGGGAGCGGAGCCCCGCGAATAGCATCCCCCTGCGCGGCGCTGCCGCGCAGGGGGATGCTTCTTACTTTTTCGTTTTCATAAAGCCGAGGCGGGGGAAGACCTTAAGGCATATAAGCGAAGCGAGCGCTGCTTTCAGCACGTCCGGCAGGATATACGGCACGACGCAGTACGTAAGAGCGCTGACAAATCCCGCGGCGGCACTGCCCTTCGAATACACAAGCGCGAACCAGACCGTACCCACCGCGTAGCACAGCACAAGTCCCGCCGCCATTGCCCCCAGGCATACAAAATACTTTCTGCCGAAGCGCTGACACAATGCTCCCGTGCAAAGCGCCGTCAAAACAAAGCCGAGAATATATCCGCCGGTGGGACCCGCAAAAACACCGACTCCGCTGTTAAAGCCCGCAAATACGGGAACGCCCACGCAGCCCAGCCCTATGTATACCAAAACCGAAAGCTCGCCCCAGAACGGTCCCAGCATTGCGGATACGAGAAACACCGCAAACGTCTGCATAGTAAACGGAGCCGCTATGGGAAGCGAGGGCAGCGGCACCGTTATCCATGAGCAGACCGCTATAAGCGCGCTGCCGAGTGCCGCGGCACAAAGCTTTGCCGTTTTGTTTTCTGTTTTTCTTTTTGTCATTTTCTGTTTTTCACCTTTTGCCTTTGCCGGTATTTTTTATATCACGGCAGACAAAGCAAAGCTTTGTCTGCCACGAAAACATATTTCGCCGTGCGCCCCTTTTCAGAATCCGCCTCCCGCGGCGAGCGCATTTTTGTCAAAGCCCAGAAGAGCGGCGGCATTGTTTATGCATATATCCTCCGTCTCATCCGCACTGAGTTCAAGCGTTGAGAGAAGCCGCACCTCATCCGACGGGCGGTGCCACGGAGAATCCGAGCCGAACAGAAGCTTTGACGTTCCGTGCGCCTCGACTATGCGCAGCGCCGTGCTGCGCGGCATCGTTCCGCAGCCGAAGGACGTGTCAAAATACAGTGGCAGCCCGCACAGACGGCGGATGACCTCCTCGCCCTCGCCGAGACCGCCCCAGTGGGCGGCTATAACAGGGCAGTCAAGATATTTGAGCGCCTTTTGCAGCCGCTCCGGCGTGCAGCCGAACGGCGCCCTGAAGCCGTAGTCCTGTCCCGCATGGAACAAAAGGCACAGCCCCTGTGCCGAAATCTCTTTGTATATGGGTATCATTTTTTCGTCGTCCACGAAAAAATTCTGATAGTCGGGGTGAAGCTTTATGCCGCGAAGCCCGAGAGCCTTTATTCGGCGAACCTCGTCAAGCACATCCGGCGCATCCGGATAAACACTGCCGAAAGGAAAAACTCCTTCCCTTTTCTGCATTGCTGCAAAATCGTTTACATTTTTCATCTGCCCCGCGTTCGTAGCGATATTCTGCACGGCAAAGCCGAGTGCGCCCTCGTCTTTCATGGCGCGGCACAGCCCCGAAAACGTGCCGTCGTAATACGGCATAAGCCCGCCGCTGGCATACGCCAGCTTTTCAATGGCGCGGGCGGCTATTTTATCCGGGAAACAGTGGGTGTGTATGTCAAACAGCATTATTTCGTCCTTCATCTCAATGCGCCGCAGCGCGGCGGTTTTTTCGTGATGCCTGCCTTATTTTTCGGCTTTGCCCTCTCTGCTGTCCGACTTTTTCAGGTGCAGAAAACTTATAAGGCTCGCAACCGTGGGGCCTATGCCTGTGTTCAGCATTTTCACATCCGCCCATGCTCTGTACAAAGGCTCGCGTTCGGCGCTGAGCTCCGCGGCGGTATGAGTCTTGTAAAGCGGGCGGTTTTTGGTCGCAAGGGCATCAAGAGAGCGTATAAGATATACTATAGTTCCGTTCTGCCTGAGGGGATCGCGGTTTTCGCCCCTTGTAACGACTCCGCCGCCGCAGGATATGATGCAGCCGCACTTTTTGCCCGCCGCGCGGCAGCACTCCGTTTCTATACGGCGAAACTCCTCCTCGCCGTCCTCCTCAAATATCTGAGGTATAGTTTTGCCCGCCGCAAGTTCGATCTCGCGGTCTATATCTATAAATTCCCTGCCGAGAGAAGCCGCAAGGCGGCGGCCGATAACGGTCTTTCCGCAGCCCGGCATTCCTATGAGCACCACATTCTTATTCTGCCCCGAGATACGCCTTTCTATTTCGCCGCAAAGCCCATGGGCGTATTTTTTGCCCGTGAACATCTCCGCCGAGCCTATGGCCTGGGACACAAGCATGTGCAGTCCGCCCACAGCCCTTATGCCTCTGTCCTCCGCGTCGAGAACAAGTGCTGTCTTCAGCGGGTTGAAGATTATGTCTATAACGCCGCAAAGGTCGGGAAAGCCGTCAAGCGGCAGAGGACTTTTGCCGTTGTCGGGATACATGCCCACGGGGGTAGTATTTACTATAACGCCGCAGTCCGCATGACGGCTGATGTTACCGTAGTTGTTTTCTCCGCTGCGGGATATAACAACGATCTCGCCCGCGCCCATGTGAGAAAGCACCGCGCGCACCGTCTCCGACGCGCCGCCGCTGCCTAGAACAAGCACTTTTTCGCCCTTTACGCGTATACCGCTTTTCTTTACAAGGCTCATAAAGCCACCGTAATCGGCGTTGTCGCCCGCAAGTCCGCCGTCGGCATCGCGGGTTATAACGTTGACGCTGCCGATAGCCGCGGCTCTGTCTGTCATGGACGACAAATAGGGTATCACCGCTTTTTTGTACGGAACGGTAACGTTAAGCGCGTCAAAATCACCGTTTTTCAAAAACTCTCCGAGTTCCTCCGGAGGCACCTCGTACAGCCTGTATTCGTAGTTATCTATCATTGAATGTATTTGCGGGGAAAAGCTGTGCGATAGCTTTTCTCCCAGAAGTCCGCATTTCACGCTGCCGCCTCCTTTTTCTTTCGGCGTAAAATCCGCCGTTTTTAATTATTAAAATTTACCCTCTTCAAGCATAACATCAAGTATCGCAAGGGCTGCCGCCGCCTCTATGACAGGTACTGCGCGCTGCACGATGCACGGATCGTGCCTGCCGCGTCCGCGTACCGCCGCAGGCTCCATACGGGAAAGAGAAACGCTTTCCTGCTCCTTTGCGATGGTGGGCGTCGGCTTCACCGCGCAGCGGAATATCAGCGGCATGCCGCTCGTTATCCCGCCGAGGATACCGCCGTGGTTGTTGGAGACGGTCCTCACTCTGCCTTTTTCAATACAGAACGGATCGTTATCTTCGCTGCCGCGCATACCGGCGACCTCAAAGCCCGCGCCGAACTCTATACCCTTGACCGCGGGGACGGCAAATACTATCTGGGATATCCTGCCCTCCATGCCGTCGAAAAGAGGCCCGCCCAGCCCCACGGGAAGCCCGAGCGCGGCGCATTCTATCGTGCCGCCCACGGAGTCGCCGTCCGCTTTTGCGGAAAGTATGGCTGCCTGCATTTTCTCTCCCGCCGCGCCGTCTATTACGGGAAAATCTTTTGCGGCAACGGAGGTGAACGTTCTTGCCGACACGCGCACGGGATCAAAGGGTCTATCCTTTATGCCCGCGACGGACGCGATATGCGCGCCTATGCGTATGCCCTTTGTTCTCAGCAGCTGCAAGGCTATGCCGCCCGCGCAGCAAAGCGGCGCGGTCATCCTGCCCGAAAACGCTCCGCCGCCGGCAACGTCATATCCGCCGCCGTACTTGACTCTCGCGCAGAAATCGGCATGCCCCGGGCGGGGCGTGTCGTTGTACCCGGTGTAGTCGCCGCTGCGCGTATCCGTATTGTTTATGCGTATCTCGAGGGGCTCGCCCGTCAGCCTGTCGCCGGAGATACCGGAAATGAAAACGGGAATATCCGCCTCTTTTCTGGGGGTGGACAGAGCGTTTCTGCCCGGAGCGCGCCTTGCGGTAAATCGGCAAAGCTCTTCAAAATCTATTTTATATCCCTTGGGGAGCGACTGCATTGCGGCTCCGATGAACGGCGCGTGGGACGCGCCGAAAACGGAAAGCCTCAATTTTGAGCCGTATGTGTTTGACATGTTTTTGCCCTCCCCCGAAAACTTTGATATAAACAAAAAGATCACGTCTGCACGTGATCTTAACCGCCGGATCGGCTTCCACACGCAGCAAAAAAGCTTTTACATGCAGTAAAAGTAAAAGCTTATGTAGTGCATCGTAGATTTCATAGCAAGATCCGCCTTTTTTCGTAATTTAATTATATGCGAGGAGCCGCCTCAAGTCAATAGTTTTTTCGCGCTTTTTGCCGGCGGGCGCTCTATTTGCGCCCTTTGTGCATAAAATGCCCCGCAGCGGCAAAAAATATCAGCACAAGCAAATGAAAGGAAGTTCTTTATATGAAAAACTCCGAAAGTCAAAAAAGCAAGACTCAAAGTCTTTACGTAACTCTTTTGGTGCTGCTGATGTCGGTGGCGGTAGTTGTAGCAATTGCGGGAGCAGTAGCCAAAAACATCACGAAAAAGCCCGCGCCGGACGTGGCGGAGACAACGGCAGAACCCAAAAAGGACGAGGACGCATTCGCCTTCGGCAAAGACGGCAAGGACACCGAAGCGGACAGCGCAAAGGACACAAAGGATACAAAGGACGCGCTGAAAAACGGCCCCGATGAAACGAAAGCTCCCGATACGACCGCGGACACCGAGGCTCCGAAGAAGCCCACCGTCAAGGAAGATCCTCTGCCCACGTTTGCCGCGCCCTGCGACGGCGCAATTATGACAAAGTACAGCGGGACGACACCTGTTTTCTCCCTCACCATGGAGGACTGGCGCACCCACGGCGGCGTTGATCTGTACGCCTCGGCGGGCAGCGATATACGCGCCTGCGCCGACGGCGTTATTAGCGAAGTTTGGGACGATCCCATGATGGGAAAATGTATTTCCGTTGAGCATTCGGGCAAGGCGGTAAGCGTTTACAAAAATCTGTGCGACGAGCTGCCCGCAGGTATTGAAAAGGGCGCTGCGGTCAAGTGCGGCGACGTTATAGCAGCGGCAGGCGAGAGCGCACTGGCGGAGATCGCCGATGAGGGGCACCTGCATTTTGAGATGACCGTCGGCGGTAAGGCTGTCGACCCCTGTGACTATATAAGCTTCTCCGGCGATCAGACGTATGAGGAGTAAGGGCGAAGCCGGTCGGGGCTCCGAGACCGCGATCCCCCGGTTTCTTTGCAAAGCAATTCAAACTCTATCGTCAGCTTACCGAACGTTGGTGAGAAAGACGTGAAGGGACTGCTTTTACGCAAGCAACGCTTAACTTCACGCTGCGCCCGCGGCGCCGCCCGCGCCCTCAACGCTCACCGCCCGCACCCACCGGCCCTCGTCCCCCGCTCCTCCTGCGCCGCTCGTCTCCCCGCCGAAGCTTTGAAACTGCTGACTATCAGTTTTTTTGCAAAGCATTTCAAACTTTGTCGCCAGCTTTCCGAGCGTTGGTGAGAAAGACGTGAAGGGACTACTTTTCCGTAAGTAGCCGCGGACGGTTGATAGCTTTCGGTTTTCCGAAATTGGAAAAGCAATTCAAACTTTGTCGCCAGCTTGCCAAACGTAAAAACAAGGCTGCCGTCGGCAGCCTTGTTTGCTATCTTTGCTTGATAGCCTGAAACCTATTCAGTCCGGTTTTTTCGGGTCTCGGGGACTTTTGGGGAGAAAAGTCCTCGAGTCGGGGCATAGGGCGAAGCCCCATATATAATAGTTCAGAGGCAAAGCCTCGCATATATACATATGCCTTATATCTTATACTGCTCGCTGTACTCGGCGTAGTAGCGGCGGAAGCTGTCGCCGGCGTTGTTCTTTACGCGGTTCAGATATTCATGCGTGTCGAACAGATCGCGGTCAAGCTCTATCATGGCAACGGCAATGTTCGAGCAGTGATCCGCTATTCTCTCATAGTTGTTCAGCAGATCATTGTAAACAAATCCGTGATCGAGAGTACATTCGCCGAGCTGCAGGCGCTTGACATGACGAAGCTTCATTTCGTCGCAAAGCCCGTCAATGACCTCCTCAAGCGGCTCTACTCTGCGTGCCGCCTCCGTATCGTCGGCGGTAAACGCGTCCGTTGCAAGAATAACGACCTCAGAGACCGCCGACGTTATAACGTCGAGCTCCTTTTGAGCCGCAGACGAAAATTTCAGATGCTTTTCGTTGATCTCGCGGGCAATGTCGGCAAAATTCACCGCATGGTCGCCGATGCGCTCAAAATCGCCTATAGTGTGCAGAATCTTCGAGATTTCCCGTCCCTGTTCTTCGGTAAGCTCACGTCCCGTAAGCTTTATAAGATATGTACCCAGCTTGTCCTCATAGCGGTCTATGACCTCTTCCTTGTTCTGTATGACCCGGTACTTTTCGTCGCTGTAATCATATATCAGCGCAAATGCGCGGGCAAGGTTTTTTCTCGCCTTGCGCGCCATGGAACAGACAGCGTTGTTGCTCTGTTCAAGCGCTATGGCGGGATGGGCTATAAAGCGCTCCTCCAGGCGGTCGATCTCGGCGGTCTCCTCAGCGTCCTCGGGATCTTCCTTGAATATAAAGCAAACTATCTTTTCAAGCTGCTTTATAAACGGTGAGAGCAGAAGCACCGTCAAAAGACGGAATGTGGTATTCAGAAGCGCCACATCCACCATGTTCATGGTGTGGCTCATAAAGTCAAATTTGAATATGGCGTTTGCCGCATAGAACACTATCGCCCAGAAAACGGCACCGATAACATCTATAAGCAGATATACAAAAGCCGTCCGCTTTGCCGCAACGTTTGTGCCGAGCGCCGAAAGAAGCACGGGAACTGCCGCGCCGATCGCAATGCCCATGACGATAGGCAGCGCCACCTCAAAGCTTACAGCGCCCGTCATTGAAAGCGCCTGAAGAATACCGACGGTCGCGGACGCGCTCTGCAGCACGCAGGTTATAAGCGTGCCTGCCAGAATGCCGAGCACGGGGTTTGAAAACGATGTGAGGATGTTTATAAACGCCTGGCTTTCACGCAGCCCATCCACAGAGGTGCTCATGGCGCTCATGCCTGTCATCAGGATGGCAAAACCCATCAGTATGTCGCCCACATGCTGCTTTGTTCTGTTTTTGCAGAACATACGAAGGAAAATGCCGATGACTGCGATTATACCCGTAAGCGTTGCGGTTGAAACTATCTGAACCCAGTCTGAAGCGCCTGCGCCGCCCACATCGGAAAGGCAGATTATCCAGCCGGTAATGCTTGTGCCGAGAATTGCGCCGAGTATAATGCCGATAGCCTGACGGACCTTCATCATCCCGGAGTTGACAAATCCGACAACCATAATGGATGTCGCCGACGATGACTGTATCACTGCCGTAACTCCCGTTCCGAGAAGAACGCCCTTTATAGGTGTGTTTGTCAGCTTGTACAGAACCACCTCAAGCTTGTTGCCCGCAACATTTTTAAGTCCGTCGCCCATGAGAAGCATACCGAACAAAAACAGTGCAACGCCGCAAAGGAGGTTTATTACCGTTATGACAGCACTCATATAATGCACGCGCCTTTCCTGTACAGTTAGAGTTGCGATCCTCAAAAGACCGCACGCATACATATTAATAATATCATAAACGCAGCACAAAAGCAATTGTATTTTCTGCGAAAGCGCCCTGCAGCCCTTTTTTTGTCAAAATAGCCGTCATAGGGCAGCGCGGCGCGCGGTTTTTGAGACGAATTTGTTGCTTTTGACCGAAAAAGGCACAGAGCCGTAGGGCTCTGTGCCTTTTTGACTTCATTCGCGGTCTGTCCGTGCCGGAGGATATCGGAAGTCAATCCGCGGCGCGGCAGATGGTCCCTCCGCCGAGGACTGTGTCGCCGTCATAGAATACAGCGGACTGCCCGGGGGTCACCGCGCGCTGAGGCGATGAAAATTTTACGAGCACGCGCCCCGTGCCCTCCTCGGGCACAACGGCTGCGGGCTGCTCTTTTTGGCGGTATCTGATTTTGACGCAGCACTCAAACGGGCGCTGCGGTGCCCTGCCGGAGATCCAGTTTATGTCCTCAACATATGCCTCGCACGACATAAGATCCTCCTCGCTGCCGAGAACGACCGTATTGTCCGAAGGATGTATCGCGCAAACATACAGCGGGGCGCCGGCTGCAACGCCGAGCCCGCGCCGCTGACCGAGAGTATAGTGGACAATGCCCTTGTGTCTGCCTACAACGGTGCCGTCGCAAAGAACAAAGTCTCCGGGGGTATCATCTGCGCCGCTGATGCGCCGCACAGCCGCGGCATAGTCGCCGTCGGGGGCAAAGCAGATATCCTGGCTGTCGTGCTTTCTTGCATTTACAAAGCCGTTTTTCTCGGCGATATTTCTCGCCTCTGCCTTTGTCATTGACCCGAGAGGGAACAATATGCGTCCCAGCTGCTCCTGCGTCAGACTGTAAAGCACATAGCTCTGATCCTTTGCAGGGTCAACGGCTTTTTTCAGAAAGAATTCTCCGCCGCATTCGGTTATCCTCGCGTAATGTCCGGTGACTATATACTTGCACTCCAGAATGTCCGCGCGCGAAAACAGTTTTTCGAATTTCATATATCTGTTGCAGTCGATGCACGGATTAGGCGTCTCGCCGCGCAGATAGCAGTTCGCAAATTTTGACATGACCGCCTCGCGAAAGCCGTCCTTGAAGTTGAATACGTAGTACGGCATGCCGAGAGAGCGGGCAACGCTGCGCGCGTCCTCCACATCGTCAAGGGAACAGCAGGTGTGCCCTTTGGAAATGCCTGCGTCCTCATTGTCGTACAGCTTCATGGTACAGCCGACGCAGTCATAACCCATATTTTTGACAAGCAGCGCGGCAACGCTCGAATCAACGCCGCCGCTCATGGCGATAAGTGCTTTTTCCATCTGAATATCCTAAAATTATAATATGTCTGCGCCGCGCGTCGGGAGAATATATGCCCGCGCCGCGGCTTTGCCGATAAGCTCGACTGAAAATATAATATCACACACGGCGAACAATTGCAATGACATAAGACAAACGTCATTTGATAAAAGACGTATATCTTATGGCGAGAGACGGCAGGCAGTACAGCGGATCTGCAGCTGAAACGCGCAGCTGTGGTCGCCGTTCCTCCCCGCGCTCGCCGCACCTGCTCGTCTCCCCGCCGAAATTCTGAAACTGCTTATTTTTAGTTTCTTTGTAAAGCATTTCAAACTTTATCGTCAGCTTGCCGAACTTAAGTGAGAAGGACGGGAAGGGACTACTGCTCCGGCAGCGGGCGGTTATAACCTCCCGAAATTGGGAAAGCAGTTCAAACTCTGTAGTCAGTTTGCCGAACGTACGTGAAAAGAACGTGAAGGGACTACTTTTCCGTAAGTAGCCCCTTCACACATCCCCGAATCGGCTCAAGAGAAAGGAAAAGACGGGCTCTTTTCCTCTCTCTTGAGAATCTCTCTCCTTTTCTTGATTGTGCCAGCGAGCGTAAGGTCAGAGCGAGTGCTTCAAGCCCGAGAGATTCGGCAAATTAGCTTTAGCGTGACTTTAAGACATGATTGACGTTTTACTTGCGAAAGTGAATAACGTTGCTCCCATAGATAGCAGAAGCAAGCTCGAAAGACGAGCTTGCTTCGTTTTGTTTTGCTGCATAATTTTAGTACTTCGGACTTTTAGTTTCTAAACTTCGGCGGAGAGGCTATAAAATCATTTTCCGCCAAACAAATAACAAGGCTGCCGTCGGCAGCCTTGCTTGCTATCTATGCTTGATAGTCTTAAACCTTTTCAGTTTGGTTTTTTCGGGTCTCGGGGACTTTTGGGGAGAAAAGTCCCCGAGTGGGGCATGGGGCGAAGCCCCATATATAATGGTTCACGGTCGGAGCGCGAGGCGGAGCCTCGCATATATTCCTTTTCCCATGGTCGGGGTGTGGGGCAGCGCCCCACATATACCTATCCCTCATGTCGGGGTGCGGGGCGCCCAGCCCCGCAAAGTCCGTATCCCCTGCGGGGATCACTTCTGATCGTTCAGCTGCTTCACCGTCTGGATGTTCGCATCGTGTTCGCCCTTTGTTGCGGCGAAGAACGTCTGACCGTTGTCGGCGCTTACGAAGTATTTGTAATTAGTGTTTGCCGGATACAGCGCGTATCTGATGGCGCTGGCGCTGGGATTCGTGATAGGCCCGGGGGTCAGTCCGCTGTTCAGATAGGTGTTGTAGGGGCTTTCATACTTCAGATCCTCGGGGGTGACCTCCTTGGGGCGGACGCCCGTGTTCGCCTGGATCGCATATACAACGGTGGCATCGCTTTCGAGCCGCGGGAAGTTGCCCGGGTCGTTCAGTCTGTTATGGAAAACGGACGAAACATACATAAAGTCGGACGATCTGCCCGCCTCTTTTTCCACAAGAGACGCAATTGTCACTATCTGATCCACTGTATATCCCAGCTGTGCGGCGCGCGTCTTGTAGTCGGAGACGAACACCTCGTCAAAGCGGGCGAGCAGCTTTTTTATGACCGTCTCCTCGCTCGACGCCTTGTAAAACTCATACGAGTCGGGGAAGAGATACCCGTCGAGACGGTAGTACCTGTCGGGGCTTACACCGTTCTCCTCAAGCTCGTCGATAAACCAGAAATCAAAATCGTAGTTGTTGATAACGTCAATATATTTTTCCCTGGTGCCGATGCCGTTTTCAACCATAAGATCGATAATTTCGTCGGTTGTGTAGCCCTCGGGGATGGTTATCCAGCACGTACCCGTTTCTATCTGCTTTTTGAAGCTGTTTCTGAGCTGATCATAGCTCATGGACGGCGAAACGGAATAGCTGCCGGCGACATATTCGCCTTTTTCGTGCTTGAGAGAAGCATACAGCTTGAATATGGCGGGGTACTTTATAATTCCGTTGTCGGAAAGGATCGACGCTATCTCGGACGTGGTCGCTCCCTCGGGAATGGTGACATCTATGACCTCATCGCTTTTGACAAACGCAAACACATCGTTGCCGATGCGGATGGCAAAAATCGAGATGAACACGGACACAACGAGCACGAGCACCATGTATATAATACCCTTGACGACACTTGTCATCATGTCGGCGCCGGCGCGGGTGTTGTCGCCTTTGGGAGTGGTCGCCGGAGCCGTGCCGGAGGACTTTGAAGCCGAAACGCCTGACGGCAGCTCGGTCGGCGTGTACGCTCTGCGCGCGGCATATGCCGGAGTTTTTGCCGCTTCCTTTGATGCGGCAGCGCCCGGCGCTTCTTTCTTCTCAAGTTCCGTTCCGTCAGAGGGAACTACGGCACCCTTTGCAAAAGCGTTCGGGGCGACCGGACGGGGGCGGGGAGCACGCATGGGCGCACCGTTTGCCGCGGCGCCTGCGCCATGGGCAAAGTTTGCGCCCTGAGCCGCACGGCTGCCCGCAGACTCTGCTCTCGGTGCGGTCTGCCTCTGACCTGCCGCTCTTGCGGCATCGGACAGGGGGGCGCTCTGCGCCGGTCTTGCGGCAGAGACTCCCGAACCCTTTGAAGCGGATATATTCGCCGCGTCTGCGGGGCGTGCCTGCGCCGCCGCTGTG
This sequence comes from uncultured Eubacteriales bacterium, assembly GCA_959601495.1. Taxonomy (GTDB): domain Bacteria; phylum Bacillota; class Clostridia; order Oscillospirales; family CAG-272; genus Avispirillum. Next base: position 7,537 of record CAUGPT010000017.1, on the reverse strand, counting down.
TCAATGGGTCTTGCCGCGGGCGCTCTGCGAACGCCGTCGGCACCCGCGCCGCCGCGCACGGCAGCGCCGCCTGCGGAAGAACTCGGTCTGCGAGGAGCTCCGCCTTCGGCTGATATTGGGCGGCGGGGAGCCGCCGCGCCGCTCTCTGCCGACATGGGACGCACGGGTCGGGGAGCGCCGCGCTGCTCTCTGCTCTCGGCGCCCGCGCCGCTTGCGCGGCGGACATCTCTGTCGACAGAGGTTCCCTGTCCGTCGGGACGACGGGCTGGCTGCGATGCTCTCGCGGCACCCGCAAAATGACCCTGCACCGTGCCGTCGGACGGCATTCTCGCGCCGCCGGACGGCGCCTGCTCCGCTCCCGCGGGACGAGGCTGACCCGCCAAGCCGCTTTGTCCGCACTCCTGCCCGGGTGCTCTGCCCGGGGCGGCGCCGCTTGCATCTGCGTGCGCCGCACGCTCCGCCGCACTGCGGCGCAGTTTGCCCTCGAATATAAATTCGTCTCCGTCTTTTTCAAAGTCGGGTCTGTTGTTTTCGTTCATGTTATCAGCCTTTCTTTACGCGATCATATGACAAATGACGCTACAACGTAGAACACTGCAAGTATAAGAAACGTGGGAGAGATAAGCGCCTGTATAAACAGCGGTGCTTCTCCCGCACCGCGCTGCCGCACAAGAGGCGACGGCTCGTTTTTTTCGCTCTTTGCCCGATACAGCTTTTCCGCACCGGAGAAGAACAGAGCCGCAAATATGAGCAGCGCGCTCACCACCAAAAAGGCAAGCATTACAAGTCCGCCGCTGTTCTTTGCGGCAACCTTGTATATATATGATTCAAAATACAGAACGAACACATTGTTCGCCGTATGTATGAGCATTGCGGGGATAATGGATCCGGTGGCAGCCGTCAGAAGCGACAAAACTATGCCGCAGAAAAGGTATATGGGCAGTCTGACCGGATTGAAATGGAGCATTGAAAACGTAAGCGACGACATTATAACGGCGCAGGAGGCGCCCCATGGCGAATATTCCGCAAATACGATACCCCGAAAGAGAAACTCCTCCAGAAGCGCAGGCAGAATGCCGAAGGCAAGCGCCGTATAGAGCGTATCCGTTTTGCTGTACTCAGATACCGCCGCCGTCATGCTTTGCGGAGCCGATGCCGCGAACGCCTCGGGAAACAGATTGTACATAACAAGACTTATGGCAATGCAGCCGCAGACAATAACAAGCAGCGCATATACCGAGACCGTTATGTGAGAAAGCCTCATGGGGCGCAGCCCGAGACGGCCCTTGTATTCTCCGCCCCGAAGCAGGCAGAAAAATACGGCGGGCAGCCCTATGCAGCACAGCTCCAGTATCATGACCGTGAGATACGGATTTGTCGCCGCCCCGAGCTTTGACAGATCAAGCCGACCCGAGGCTGCCGTCAGTGCGAAAACAACTATAAGCAGCGCCGGTGCGGCGTGTATTCCTTTTACTTTCACTTTGTAAGCTTCACACCCTTTTCGCCGATAAGCATATCGACCCTTTCGTCATACCGTCCGCGGGGAACCTCGGGCAGAATGAAATCCGAATATACAATGCCGATCCTGCTGCCGCAGAAACCGGAGAGAAATCTGTCATAATAGCCTTTGCCGTAGCCGACGCGGTATCCGTGCGTATCGAAAACAAGCCCGGGCACAAAGCATATTGCGCTGCCGCGGCAGCTCTCAACGCTGTAGGACGGAGCACCTTTGTCCGGCTCGCGTATGCCGTACGTTCCGACCGAAAGCTCGGAAAGTGACGATACGAAATGATAGCTCATGGTATGGTTTTCGGCATCGCAGACGGGAAAAGCGACTTTCTTTCCCTGCCGCAGCGCCTCTTTTGCCAGGCTGTCAACGCATATCTCGTTTTCCTGGGCGGCATACATGAGAACATAGTCCGCGCAGCGAAAGCTCACAAGAGAGAGCGCCCTCTCGCATATTTTCGCATCCCACTGCCGCTTTATTTCCGCATCGAGAGCGGCGCGCTTTACTTTATACTCGGCGCGCAGACCGTCCTTTGCTTCTTTAAGACTCACTGCGCAATAATGGCGTGCCGCACTTCCTCTGCGGCGCGCTCTCCCTTCAGCGCGGATATAAGGCAAAGCGCAAATTCGACCGCGCTGCCCGCGGCGCGCGCGCAGATAATATTTCCGTCGCGCACAACTCCCGCGTTTTCGATCTTCGCCCCCGTAAGCTTATCTTCAAAGCCCGGATAGCAAACGGCGCGGCGTCCCCTGAGAAGTCCCTTTGCACCGAGCACGGAAGGAGCGGCGCAGATAGCTCCTATATACGCGCCCCGCTTTGCTGCCGCATCAAGAAAATGCGACACGGTTTCGCTTTTGCCGAGATTGAGCGTTCCGGGCATACCGCCGGGCAGCACCGTCATTTCAAGCGCCTCGGGCGCCTCTTTTATTGACTCCGCGGCCTCGTCCTCGCTCATGTTGCAGGCAACGGTTATGCCGTGCGCGCCCGTTATATTCTTTGAGCCTACGCCCACCGTGCGCACTTCGGCACCCGCGCGGCGCAGAAGATCGACAGGGGTCAGCGCCTCAACTTCTTCAAATCCGTCTGCAAGAAATACGTATACCATAAAATTCTCCGTTTCCGTCTGCTGCTTTTGCTGCCGCTTACGATGCAGGGAGCCGACGCAAAAGCTTATATATGTTTTTATATGTTCGTCAAAGCGCTTCCGCCGCCGGGCGGCGGGGGACACATAAAGCAGGTCCGTGCGCCTGATCCCGTGCCGTCTGCGGGACCGGGCGCGGACGTGCCTTTGTTCAAAGCTCCAGCACGCCGAGTATTTTATTGAAGATCTCTTCCTTTGGCAAAAGCTTGCCGTTCGGGGCGCACTCCACGACCTTCCAGCCGTCGCGCTTCGCGGCGTAAGCCGCGGCAGCGGCGCAGCGGCGCAGATAATCCGCGTCCAGCTCGTGTATATCCATTTTCTGCCCCGTTTCGTGGCTTCTCTCCTCGACATGCTCGGAGGAGATCGCCGTGTCCATGGAAAGCAGCACTACCGTATCCGGTCTGGGCAGTCCCAGCTTGTCGAACTCCGTGTCGTACAGCCAGTCGTGAAAGCTGTCCCACTGACTTCTGTCAAGCTTTGAAAGCTGATGATAAGCGTTTGCCGTTGTAAATCTTGTTGCAACAACAATGCAGTCCGGGTCTTCGTAATCTTTTTTCCAGTCGGTTATATAGCTGACATATCTGTCCGCCGCATAGAAAACCGAGGCTGCGTAGCCGTTTATATCGTCGGGATCGCCGGACAGCTCGCCGTTCAGATACATTTCCACAAGAGTACAGCTTTTTTCGCCGTAGCGGGGAAAGCTCAGTGCGCGCACCTTTTTGCCCTGCTCGCGCAGGCGGTTCACCAAAAGCCCGCTCTGCGTTGTCTTGCCGCTGCCGTCAAGCCCTTCTATAACTATAAATCTGCCCATAATACCAATTCTCCGCCCGGCTGTCTGCCGTTTTATTTTTCCTCACCCTTGGCGCAGCGCTCCATATATTCCTGCTTTGATATAAGCAGCTCGCGCGGCTTCTGCCCGTCGGGAGCGCTGACATATCCCAACTGCTCCATTTTGTCGATTATCTTCGCCGCTCTGCCGTAGCCGACGGAAAGTCTGCGCTGCAGGAGCGATGTTGATATCTTTCCGCTTTCGAAAGCGACCTCCAGCGCCTGATCCATAAGAGGATCCGCCTCGCCGTCGCCGCCTGCCGAAGCCATTGCTCCGCCGCCGCTCTTCTTCACTCCGCACATAGCTGCCTCCGCCTCTATCTGCTTCATAACGTCGTCGCTGTACTCGGCGCCGCCCACAGTGTCGTTCTTCTTTATATACGACACAACGGCGTCCACCTCTTTTTCGGAAACGAACGCACCCTGCACACGCATGGGCTTTGAGCAGCCCACGGGGTTGTACAGCATATCACCGCGGCCTATAAGATTTTCCGCGCCGCTCTTGTCGATTATCGTGCGGGAGTCCACCTGGCTTGCTACCGTAAACGCGATACGCGACGGTATGTTCGCCTTGATGACTCCGGTGATAACGTCCACGGAGGGGCGCTGAGTGCCGATGACAAGATGCATGCCAGCGGCTCTCGCCTTTGCCGCAAGGCGGGCAATGGAGGTCTCCACATCATCGGGAGCGGTCGACATAAGGTCTGCAAGCTCGTCTATAACGATGACGATCTGCGGCATATACTCCTTTTCGGGGTCGTTTTTCGTGATCTCGTTGTAGCTTTCGATATCGCGCACGCCTACAGACTCAATGAGGCTGAAACGGCGCTCCATTTCGTTGACCGCCCATGTAAGGCTGCCCGCCGCCTTTTTGGGATCGCTGACCACAGGCACCAGAAGGTGCGGCAGCCCGTTGTATATGCCGAATTCCACCTTTTTGGGGTCTATGAGTATAAGTTTTACCTCATCCGGCTTTGCTTTATACAGCATTGAAACAAGCAGGCAGTTTATGCACACGGATTTGCCCATGCCGGTAGCGCCGGCAATTAGCAAATGCGGCATTTTTTTGATATCCATTATAATGGGCTCGCCTGCAACATCGCGTCCGAGACATGTGGTTATGCGGCTTTTGCTGTTTTTGAACTCGTCCGTCGAAATGAGCGAGCGCAGATATACTGTCTCCGGCTGCTTGTTGGGAACCTCTATGCCCACTGCCGCCTTGCCCGGTATTGGCGCCTCTATGCGCACGCCGCCCGTGGCAAGATTAAGGGCGATATCGTCAACAAGATTTGCAATTGAGCGCACGCGGATGCCCGCCTCGGGCAAAAGTTCGTATCGGGTTATCGTAGGTCCGCGGGATACGCCGACTATGCGCGTTTTCACGTTGAAGCTTGCAAGAACGTTTACAAGCTTTGCGGCGTTGTCGTGCAGCTCCTCGCGGATATTGTCGTTTTTCTGCTGCCCCACGTCTGCAAGCAGGTCAATGGGCGGGAATTTATATTCCGGCTTGGGTATCTCCATTGGCACCTGCGTCACGCGCACGGGTCTCTCGCTTATGCTCTCACGCTGCACGCTGAGCGGCTGCGCACCGTCGCCCGACTCTCCGCGGCCTTTTCCCAGATATGCGTCCGCAATGCGGTCGATAAGCTCCGCGCCCTCCGGGTCGGCAGGTGCTGCGGCATCGCCGGCGCCGGACACAGCATCGTTTGCCGCGCTCTGCGGGTACGTGCCCTGCGACGAGTCGCCGTCGGCGAAAAGCGCCTTTTCGGCTTCAAGCTCGGCGCGGCTTTTTGTCTCCTTTGAGCGGCGCATAACTTCTTCGTATATGACGCCGTTCAGCCGCTCTCGCTTTTCTTCCTCGGTTTCTTCAGCTTCGCCGTTGGCTTCCGCCTCTGCGGGGTATTCGTCGTCCAGCGGCACATCCGTATCAAAGTGATGTCTGCGTCCCTTTCCGCTGTCGGGTATATAGACCTCGGAGCTCGTATCGGGTGCGCAGTCGTCCTCGGGCGCTATCTCATCGTATACTTCTCCCGTAGTCTCGTCAACGGAAAAGTCTGCGCCGATCTCGTCGGGATCGCGGAAATTATCCGCCGCGCGGCGCCCGCGGCGCGGTCTTCCGTCGCCATCGTCTGCGTCCTCCGCAGCCTCGGCGCGGCGCGCCTTTGCCTCTTTTATTTTATATGAGAAATATACAAACAAATATTTCGGGGTAAGTCCCGCGCAAAGCAGAACGGAAAGTATAAGAGCGGATATGACTATAACGCAGGAGCCCGCCGTCTTGAAGCAGAACAGAAAGCCCTCGCCTATAAGACCGCCCACGACTCCGCCGCCGGAAAGCGACGAGCCGCGTGTATACATTTCGCCGACCTTAAAGGAGCCGACGGGGGAAATTATCTCCAGAAGCACGGATACAAGCACCGCGGAAGTTACGGCAAACGCCGTGCGCATACCTATGATGTCGGCGCCGCGGTCAAGAAGCTGCGCGATTGCCGCAAACACAAGGAAAGCGGGAATTACAAACGCCGCTCCGCCGAAAACGCCTGTCAGCAGGTTGTATATGGCTTTCATCACAACGCCGGGCTCGTCCCCGCTGCCCGTGAAAAAGCATATGACCAGAAATATTGCCGCAACTATGAGTATATACGGTACTATCTGCGACCAAAGCGCGCGGCGGCGCTCACGATCCTCGCTGTTCTTTTGTATGTCGGCGCCTTTCCTGCCGTTTTGTCTATTGCTTGCGGGCGCGGCGGACTTTTTGCGTGCCGTCGCCTTGCCGCTGCTTTTCTTCTGAGCCATTGTGACATATCCTTTCCGCCGTCGGTCGTAAACGCAGACTGCCTGACTTGCAGTGTGAGAGGGAGAGCCGATATAATTCTTTCACCGACGGGCATAATAATTACAGCTAACGATAAAAATTCATTATAATTATATCAGTATCGGCTCCGAAATTCAAGAGTTTATCCGAAATATAGGCTGCGGCGAAATGATACGGCGCAGGCCTTTTGCGGGGGATATGTATATGCTTATAAAAACCGACAGAAAAAGCCTGCGCGTACTGCTGTTTGCGCTGGGGACCGGGGCTGCCGCAGGGCTTGTCAACGGATTTCTCGGCGCGGGCGGCGGAATATTGCTGCTTTGGATGCTGTCAAGGGTAAATCCGGACAAAACGCAGGCAGGCGAGCGGGACAATTTTGCCTCGGTGGTCGCCGCGGTGCTGCCGCTGTGCACCGTATCCGCAATTACTTACTCGGGACGCGGAGATTTCAGCGGCGAGATGTTTTTTGTCCTTGCCGTACCCGCCGCCGTGGGCGGCGTTATCGGCGCATACCTGACGGACAGGCTGAACACCGCCGTTCTCAAGGCGGTGTTCGCCGTTCTTGTCGTTATCGCGGGACTTAATATGATGCTTCGCTGACGGCGCGCCGTCGGCGAAGCAAGGAGTACGTTAGAAAGAACGGCTGCACTGCAGGCGCCGGCTTTCTGCTTTTCGAAATTGGCGAAGTAATTCAAACTTTTTCGTCAGTCTGCCGAACTTTAGTAAGAAGGACGTGAAGGGACTACTTTTCCGTAAGTAGCCGATTACGGGCGACGACTTTTGGCTTTCCGAAACTGGGAAAGAATTTCAAACTTTGTGGTCAGCTTGCCGAACGTAAGTGAAAAAAACGTGAAGGGACTGCTTTTCCGTAAGTAGCCGCGGACGGGCGCCTGCTTTCGGCTTTCCGAAATTGGAAAAGCGTTTCAAACTCTATCGTCAGCTTGCCGAACTTGAGTAAAAGATGTGAGGGGGCTACTGTTCCGGCAGTAGCCGCCCTCACACTCCCCCGACCGGCACAAGGGAGGGAAAAAGAAAACTCTTTCCCTCCCTTGTGTATCCCACCCTTTCTCTTGATGGTGCCGGTGAGTGTAAGGACAAAACGACTGCTCCAAGCCCGAGAGATTCGACAAATTAGCTTTAGCGTGACTTTAAGACATGATTGACGTTTTACTTGCGAAAGTGAATAACGTTGCTCCCATAGATAGCAGAAGCAAGCTCGAAAGACGAGCTTGCTTCGTTTTGTTTC
>CAUGPT010000016.1:0-46266 GCA_959601495.1 uncultured Eubacteriales bacterium | reverse complement strand
TTCCAATTTCGGAAAGCCGAAAGCAGGCGCCCGTCCGCGGCTACTTACGGAAAAGTAGTCCCTTCACGTCCTTCTCACTTACGTTCGGTAAGCTGACCACAAAGCTTGAAATGCTTTGATAAAAACTAAAGTCCTGCAGTTTCAGAACTTCGGCGGGAAGACGAGCGGTGGTTGCGGGCGCGTGCGGTACAGATGTGCGGTGCGCAGAGGGAACGTGGGAGGAACGGCGGGGCAAAGGACGGCGGATGCGGGTGCAGACCGGTGGCGACGGCGCGGGCGATGTATGAGGTGGGTGCGGAGACGAGCAGGTGCGCGGGGCGTGAAGCCCACCGACAGCGCTCCCCCGCTTGGCGCTCGGTCCCGCCGACAGCGCTCCCCCCGCGGGGCGCGGAGCCCCTCGAAATCCGCCTACGCCTGTGCCTGAGCCTGTGCCCGGCGTGCCTGCGGCATATTGCGCAGCTCTGCCGTAAACTCTATCTGCCCGTCGCCGATGCAGCGCACATGCACCGCGCCGCCGTGTCCCTCCGCAATACTGCGCGCAAGGGAAAGCCCGATGCCGAATCCCGCTTCCCCGCCGCGCGACTCGTCGGCACGGCGAAAACGGTCGAAAAGTCTCTCCGGGTCATCGGGCAGTCTGCCCTCATAGCTGTTGCAAGACCTACAGCCATCGCGCAGAACAGCGCGCATATTTCTCTTGCGTTTCCCGGGGCGGAGCGGAATCTCACAAGGCTGAACGCGCCCGCAACGGCAACTCCCGCACCTATATTTCCGTTGACGAGCATTATAACGAGCTGAACCGTTACGGGCAGTATCGCAAGAGTTATTGCAAAGCTCTGTGTGGATCTTGACTTGAACATACCGACGGCGGCAGTGCCGATGCCGAGTATGAGAGAGACCGCCGTGCATATGAAGAACGCGGACGGTGTCAGTTCGGATGAGATGATGGATTCAAACATTTTAAGCCCTCTTTTCCTTGCAGTAATTGTTTTTTGCTATATGCTCCGTGTAGCACGTACCGTATTTTGAAAACGAAGCGGGATATGCCCGCGCCTGTGACAGAAGGCGGGCAAGCCACAGCGGGCACACGCCCGGCAGCTTTATCTCCATAAGGACAAAATCGCTGTCCGGCACGATAGGCGCACCGAAATCACCGAGGCGAAGGTCGAGCTCCGTGTCTCTCCAACGCAGGTTTGTGTCAAACGTTATTCGCACGTCCGGGTCTTCAATGCCCGCAAAGGCTATGCGGTCATAGGCGATAAAAACGCGGGGGGCGGTTTTAAAGCTGTGCTGAAACCAGTCTATCTCCCTGCCTGTCTGCCCGTACACCTCGCCCGCGCCGCCGCACGCAAGCACTTCGGCAACGCTTTCTGCGTCGGTCGTTATTCTTCTTTTATATACAATGCCGAGGCTTTTCTTTTTTATCTCGGCAAACACCCTGCCGTCCTTCTCCGGCACACCGTAGCTGCGGACGCGCAGCTTTTCCTTATAGTCCGGCTTTCCTATCGACGCTCTTATAAGGCGCCAGTCGGGAGTATCGTAATAAATATTGCAGACCGTGTATCTGCCGTATTCATCGGGAACGGTATTGGAAGCCATACCCGCAAGTATCGTCTCCTGCTGTCTTGGAGTTATGATATACTTTTTTTCATATCTTTCAAAGCAGAGCTTCGGCTGTTTTGTATCCGTCATGTTTCCGCCTCCTTTTCTTTACGCCTGTATGATAAAAAACGAACCTAAAGCAAAGCTAAAGAAAAAAATTTGTTTCCTTTAGCTTTGCTTTAGGTTGTGGCTGTACAATGAGCACAGAAAAAAGAAAGGAGACTTTCAATAATGAAAAAATCCATACTTTACAAAATCGCGGCGGTGCTTTTATCCGTTATAACTGCGGCAGCCATGATACCGGCAGCGTTTGCTTCGGATGAGAGCGAGAGCGGATACGACACGGACGGCGCGACGAAATTCACATTCACCGACAGCGGCATTGACGCTGTCAAGGGAGATTACGACGGCTATAAAATAAAAGGAAGCGATCTTACGATAAATTCCGCCGGCGTATACATCCTCAGCGGCACTTCAAGCGACGGATCGGTCAGCGTCAAAAAAGGCATAACGGGCGTTGTGCTTATTCTTGACGGACTGGACCTCACGTCGGAGGACAGCGCGCCCATCGCCTGCAACAAATCAAGCGAAGTCACTGTCGTAGCTGCAGCCGGCAGCAAAAACACGCTGACCGACACCGAAAAGAACAACGACGACAACTATCCCGACAACGAAAACGCGGAAAACGCCGTCATCAAATGCAAGGACGGCTCAAAGGTGACCATTTGCGGCACGGGTGAGCTCACCGTAAACGCCCTGGGCAAAAACGGTATAAAATCCGGCGCTTCCACAGAGGAAGAGGGAGAAGCATACCTTTATATCAAGGAACTTACGCTTACGATAAATGCAAGCGTCAACGACGCGGTAAACGCCGAGGCTCTTCTGAACATCTATAGCGGCAGCATTACAATTGACGCGGGTGACGACGCCCTGCACTGCGACTATATAATGAATGTAGGCGAGGAGGGCACCGCGGGACCCGCAATAAAAGTAACCAGCTGCTGCGAGGGACTTGAAGCGGCAGAACTCAACATATACTCGGGAAATATAACGATATATTCCGAGGACGACTGTCTTAACGCGGCGAATTCCGACCTTAGCGACTACGGCTTTTCGCTCAGCATATACGGCGGCACACTGTATATGGAGTCCTCCTCCGGAGACGGCATTGACTCCAACGGAACGCTTACGATATCCGGCGGCAGCACGACTGTATGGACTGCAAACACCGCCGACAACCAGCCCCTTGACGCAGACGGTACAATTACAGTCTCGGGCGGCACGGTGCTTGCCGCGGGCGGCTCCGCCGGCATGGGCATGAACATTGAGGCAAGCCAGCCGTTTGTAGTATTCGGCAATACCGGAACGGGCGGCATGGGACAGGGCGCACAGGGCGGAACACCCGGTGAGCCTCCCACGGGCGGCATGGGACAGGGCGCACAGAGCGGAACACCCGGTGAGCCTCCCACGGGCGGTGCGGGTCAGGACGGTCAGGGCGGCGCTCCCGGCGAGCCTCCTACAGGCGGCGCAGGTCAGGATGGTCAGAGCGGCACTCCCGGCGAGCCTCCCACAGGCGGTATGGGACAGGGCAGCGTGCTTTTGAGCGCCGACAGTGCTTTTGAAATCAGAGATTCCTCCGGCAGCACTGTCTACAGCGGAACTGCGCCTTACAATGCAAGCACTGTATTCTACTCTTCCCCCAATCTTTACGAGGACAGCGAATACACCCTTTACTCCGGCGGCGCAGGCGTTGCAGCGGCAAGCGCGGGATATACTATTGCAAACAACTCAGGCAGCGCTCCCGCAAAGCCGAACGATGACGACACGGATGCCGAAGAAACTAATCCGCAGACCGGGGACAGTATATATCCCATCATTTTTGCGGCAGTATTTGTAGCTCTCGGCGGCGGGGCAGCCGCGGCAGCTGTAATAATCGTCCGCAAACGCTCGCGCAGAGGCGAGAACTGAGATACGCAAGCGCTTCGTGCAGCATCAGATCTGCACCCGTGCAGAGGTGAAAGCGGAGGGATGCAGGTGTTTCGCACGGTATCGACTCAACGCTCACGCATAGTGAAAACTAAAATACACAAGCGCTTCGCGCAGCATCGATATACGCTGACGCAGACGCGACCCCCTTAACCATCAAGTATATAAAAACACTCGCAGCCGTTGACGGCTGCGAGTGTTTTTTCAATAAAATATGTTTCTGTCCGGTAAAGCCCGTCTGCGGCATGCGCGCATTTCCGCTCTGCCGCGCGGCTTTTGCAAAGCCGTTTATCCGACCATCGAAAACGCAGAAAGTGCGGGGCAGAACGCCCCGCACTTCATATTCATTTTGCCTCGGCAGCTTCAAACACGGCGCCCGTCGCATCGTCAACGTACTGGCGTGTATACAGCGCGTGATAGTATCCGCGGGCGGCGAGCAGCTCGCTGTGCGTGCCCTGCTCCACTATCTTTCCGTCGCGCACGACCAGTATCAGATCGGCATCGCGTACCGTCGAAAGACGGTGCGCTATCACAAGCGACGTTCTGCCGTGGATTATTGTATTTATGGCAGACTGTATCTTCTGCTCCGTTATGGTATCAACGGAAGCCGTTGCCTCATCGAGCACAAGTATGCGCGGCTTTGCGAGTATCGCGCGCGCAAAGGATATAAGCTGCTTTTCGCCCGTGGAGAGAAGATCTCCGCCCTCTCCCACGTCGCTTTCAAGTCCGTTTTCAAGCTTTTCTATAATGCCGTCGGCGGAAACGAGACGCAGCGCCTCGGCGATCTCCTCGTCAGTCGCGTCCGGATTTCCGTACAAAAGATTTTCACGCACGGTGCCGGAGAACAGATGCGGCGTCTGAAGCACATAGCCGATGGAGCTGTGCAGCCAAAGCTGCGAGCGCTCTCTGGCGTCTCTGCCGTCTATAAGCACCTGACCGCTTGTAGGCTCAAAGAATCGGCACACAAGGTTTACAAGCGTTGATTTTCCCGCACCCGTTTCGCCGACTATGGCGATATTGGTGCCGAACGGTATCTTCAGGTTAAAATGCTCAAGCACGTATTCGTCGCCGTCCGGATACTTGAAGCTTACATCACGGAATTCAATATCGCCGTGCAGCTCTTCCCAGTTTTCCCTTTTGGCGTTGAAGCTGTCGCCGTACTTTTCAATAACCTCGGGAGTATCCGCCACATCCGACTTTGTCTCCATAAGCTTTGAAAAGCGCTCAATATTGACCTGCGTCGTTATAAGATCGGAAATACAGTCGATGACCCAGCGCACAGGCTCCATCATACCCTGTGCATAAGACATGAACATGGAGAACGTTCCGACCTCGTCGGCAGCGATATACCCGCCGCGCCACAATACTATGGCAAGCGCAAGTGAGGAGGCAAGGTTCATCGTTGCGGCAAACAGACCGCGCAGGTGCGCGCTGCGCACCGTTTTTCTGAGCATTTCTGAAGTATCTTCAACAAAATGCTCGGTTATACTGTCCTCTATAACAAGAGTCTTTATGGTTTTCGCGCCCGTTATACCCTCGTTGAAGTCGGAGGTGATCTTCGAGTTCACCTCGCGAATTTCGCGGTTGACAGCCACAAGCTTTTTCTGGAATACGGAGAAAAGCACCGTGATGAGCGGAACGATCGCAAGTATCATCAGCGCAAGCTTTGCGTTTATGACAAGCATTACCGCCACGGCACCCACAAGGTATGCCATCTGCCATGTTCCCTCCATGAGCGACCATGACACAAGCGAGCCTATTCGCGACGTATCGCTCATAACTCTTGCGTGTATGTATCCGACGCTGTTCTGATTGAAATAGGAGAACGACAGCGTCTGCAGGTGGTTGAACGCCGCGTTGCGCAGGTCCTTATTCATGCTGACCTCAATGCGCATGGCAAGAGCGCAGGATATGTAGTTGACGCCGCCTGCGGCAACGATCGTAAGAAAATATATCGCTATGTAGATGGGCAGCGTGTCAAGCACTCCGCCGCCTACAAAATGGTTCAGCGCGTACCTCTGATACAATGGCAGCACCGTGTCAACGGCGCTTGACAAAAGTCCGCATCCCACCATTATCACAAGAAGCGGTCGGTATTTTCTTGCATATGGCATTATCTTGCCTATGCCGAAAAACGGCAGCCCTTTTGTTTGTTTTTTATCTTGCTTCATACTTTTCATCATCAATATTTATGCTTCTTCTTTTATGCCGGACTGAATATCGTATATCTTTCTGTAAATTCCGCCCGCGGCGCAAAGGCTCTCGTGCGTGCCCTCCTCGGCTATGCGGCCCGCGTCCAGCACAAGAATTTTATCCGCCGCCTCAAGCGTGGTTATACGGTGCGAAATAATAATAACGCTTGCCTTGCCGAAATGCTCTTCGAGAGAGTGCCTTATTTTTTCGTCAGTTTCCGTATCGACGGCGGAAAGAGAGTCGTCGAATATCATGATCGGCGTATTCTGCGTCAGCGTGCGGGCGATCGCGGCTCTCTGCTTCTGCCCGCCGGAAAGGGTCACACCCCTCTCGCCCACAAACGTCTCATATCCCTGCGTAAAGCCCTCAACAGTCTCGTCAAGGCACGCGGCACGCGCCGCTCTGCGTATTTCCTGCATGGAAATGTCGGGGCGGGTTATGCCGATATTCTCTGCGACAGTGCGGGAGAAAAGGTACGGCTCCTGCAGAACAATGCCGATATTCTTTCTGAGATATTCCGCTTTTATATCCGCGATGTCAACGCCGCCCACCGTTATCTTTCCGCATTCGGGAGAAAGCTCGTACAGCCTGTCAAGCAGCAGCATCATAGTGGATTTTCCGCTGCCGGTGCCGCCGAGAATGCCGAGCGTTGTTCCTCCCTTCATGGTAAAGTTTATGTCGTGCAGAACCTCGGGGCAGCCCTCATATGAGAAATTGACGTGGTCGAACACGATATCTCCGCTCATGTCGGGGCAGATGGCATTCGGTCTGTCCTCTTCCGTTTCGGAATCCATTATGTAGCGTATACGCTCAAGAGAGACGCCCGCTTTACTCATTTCCGAAAGCATACGCCCCAGCTGGCGTATGGGCCACATGAGCAGCGAGTTGTAGGAGATGAACGCTATGTACTCACCGGGCTCCATTGACCCGTTTATGCAGAACACCGCGCCGAACACAACGACAAGCAGTATCTGCGTGCCGGAGAGAATATCCGAAACGCTCCAGAACCGGCTCATGACCCGCGCGAGGCGGACCCAAAGCCCCGTATAGTATTCATTATGCTCTTCAAATCTGTCGCGCTCGTACTTTTCTCTGCCGAACGCGCGCACAACGCGCACACCGGTAAGGTTTTCCTGCGCCATGGCGGAAAGCTTGCCCTCGTTTTCGTCGCAGAGCTCAAAGCCCTTGCCTATCTTGCGGTGGAACATAAGCGAGTACAGTATGATTATGGGCATGGGCGCAAGAGATATAAGCGTGAGAGAGACGTTCATACCGAACATGAATATCATGGACAATACAAGTAGCACCACTATGCGCAAAATGTTTGTAAGCTGTTCGGATATGAAGTTTTTAAGCGTGTCTATATCGGATGTGCAGCGCTGGATTATGTCTCCCGTGCGGTTTTTCATGTGCCATGAAAACGGCAGCCGCTCGATCTTTTCAAACAAAGAGTCGCGCATGTTCTTTACAAGCTTTTCCGACGCCTTTGTGTTGCATACGCGGAACGTGTACTGCGATACGACCTTGACAAGCGCGACTATGACCACGGCAAGCGCCATTATCCACAGATGTGCTCCGAGATATTCAAATCCGCCAAGGCGCTCCACGAGCTTCATTACAGGCGCGGGAAAGCTTGCCGCCCTGCCGCCTATGGCATTGTCGACGGCGGCGCGTATTATCTGCGGGTTTATCATGTCCGCCAGCGCGCTCACCGCCGCGGAAATGATGCTGAAAGCAAACATTGCCCTGCTTCCCCTCAGAAAAACTCTGAGAAGGGGCTTCTTTTTCCCTTTTTTTGCCGCCTGCGCGGCAGTGATGTTTTTCTTCACGATAGTTACCTTTATATTATATAGTTCAGCATGCAATTGAATAATAATTATACTACCGTTATAACGTAAAGTCAACCCCCCGGACGCCTTTATTTACGGGGACTTTCGGGCAAAGCGCCCCTAGACGGCGCTTTTTGAATATCGCACCCCGTCAATTGTCACACAGCTTATTTTTTTCGCGACTTTTTATGACAAAACGGGCGATTTTTGCATATATTCATCTCAAAATGAATATTATGATGTTATAAATTGCAAAAATACTTTTTTAGTGCGCTTTTTTTCTTGACTTGCCATATATTATGGTATATAATTAAGAATAATATTCCGCGACCGCGGTTATGAAAGGATATGTTACTATGAACCGAGTCTACAATTTTTCGGCAGGTCCTTCTATGCTGCCCCTGCCCGTTCTCGAAAAGGCCGCTTCCGAGCTCGTCTGCTACGGCGACTCCGGTATGTCAGTCATGGAGATGAGTCATCGATCTCCCGCCTTTGAAGAGATCATTGCCGCTGCGGAAAAAGGTCTTCGCACCCTTATGAACATCCCCGATAACTACAAGGTGCTGTTCATGCAGGGCGGCGCCTCCACCCAGTTTGCATGCGTACCCCTGAACCTTATGAAGACCGGAAAAGCCGACTACGTTCTGTCCGGTCAGTTCTCCACAAAAGCATACAAAGAAGCACAGAAATACGGCGACGCCGCAGCGATAGCAAGCTCCAAGGATGACAACTTTGCGCGCATACCCCATATAAGCCGCAAGGACATCCGTCCCGACGCCGACTACGTTCACGTTTGCTTCAACAACACCATATACGGCACAAAGTACAATTACATACCCGACACCGGAGACATTCCGCTGGTTGCCGATATGTCAAGCTGCATCCTGTCCGAGCCCGTTGACGTTTCGAAATTCGGCGTTATCTACGCCGGCGCGCAGAAAAACATGGCTCCCGCGGGAGTTACCGTTGTTATAGTCCGCGAGGACCTTCTGGGCAACGCGCGTCCCACCACCCCCGCTATGATGGACTGGAAGCTCATGGCTGACAACGGCTCCATGTACAACACGCCTCCCTGCTACTCCATATACATCGCGAAGCTTGTATACGACTGGCTCATGTCCATAGGCGGACTTGAGGAAATGAAGAAGAGAAACGAGAAAAAAGCCGCGCTTCTCTACGACTATCTCGACAGCCAGGACTATTACATCGCTCCCGTTGTTCCCGAGTGGCGCTCCATGATGAACGTTACGTTCGTTACCGGAGACGCGGAGCTTGACAAAAAGTTTGCGAAAGAGGCGGGAGACGCCGGACTCAAGAACCTCAAAGGTCACCGTTCCGTCGGCGGCATGAGAGCTTCCATATACAACGCAATGCCCTACGAGGGCGTTGAAGCGCTTGTGGCGTTCATGAAGAAGTTCGCCGCAGAAAATCCCAAGGCGTAAGCCGCCGAAGAGGAGTTTATCCATGAAAAAGAAAATTCAGCTTCTTAATAAAATAGCCGCCTGCGGCACCGACGAGTTCGACCGCGGCGCGTATGAAGTCGGCGACGGTATTACCGATCCCGACGCGATCATGGTGCGCAGCGCAGCCATGCACGAAATGCTGTTTTCCCCCGATCTTCAGGCGATCGCGAGAGCGGGTGCCGGCGTTAACAATATCCCCTGCGACCGCTGCGCCGAAGAGGGCATTGTAGTATTCAACACCCCCGGCGCAAACGCAAACGGCGTTAAAGAGCTGGCTATCGCCGCTCTTCTGCTTGCCTCCCGCGATATCGTCGCAGGCATCAACTGGGCAAACACCTTGACCGAGGACGTTGCAAAGTCCGTTGAAAAAGGCAAGTCCAAATTCGCGGGCTGCGAGATAAAGGGCAAGACTCTCGGTGTTATCGGCCTCGGCGCCATCGGCGGCATGGTCGCAAACGCCGCGCGGGAGCTTGGCATGGACGTTATGGGCTGCGACCCGTACATGACGGTCAACGCCGCGTGGAGACTGAGCCGCGGAGTTAAGAACGCCGCAAGCTATGAGGACATTTACAAGAATGCCGACTACATAACACTGCACGTGCCCGCAACTCCCGAAACCAAAAACATGATATGCGCCGAGACGCTTGCGCTTATGAAGGACGGAGTACGCATTATAAACCTGTCCCGTGCGGATCTTGTAAATGCCGCGGATATGAAAGCGGCACTGGCAAGCGGCAAGGTTGCAAAATACGTTACGGACTTTCCCACCGAGGAGACGGTCAATCAGCCCGGCATAATCACTATCCCTCATCTGGGCGCCTCCACCGAGGAGAGTGAGGACAACTGCGCGGTCATGGCAGCGCACGAGCTTATCGACTATCTGGAAAACGGAAATATTACAAACAGCGTAAACTTCCCCGCTGTCTCAATGCCCAGAAGCGGCAAGTGCCGTCTTGTGGTACTGCATAAGAATCAGCCCGATATGCTCAGCCGCATAACGGCGGTCATCTCCGGCGACGGCATAAACATCGACAACATGGCAAGCCGCTCCAAAGGCAGCTTCGCCTGCGCTCTGCTTGACTGCACAGCCGATGTGTGCGACAGCCACATAGCCGACATTTCCGCGATCGACGGAGTTATCAGAGTTCTGAAGAAATAAATTACATCCTATATCCGCATCAAAGCTTCTGCCCGAGGAGGGCAGAAGCTCTTTGATAATACAGGGAGATCTATGGAAATACTGAGAAGCGACAAAAACAGCGTTGCGGTATATAAGGAAAGCGGCATACCGTCTCAGCCCGACAAAAGCGGGCAGACCGATATGACGGCGCTCCTGAAAGCCGAGATCGGCGGAGAGATCTACTGCGTTCACAGGCTGGACACGCCCACCGCGGGCGTTATGGTATATGCCCGTTCCTCCCGCGCGGCGGGTATGCTGTCAGCGGCTCTCGCGGCAGATGACAGCTGCAAGCTGTATATTGCGGCGGTAAGCGGTACGCCCGAGACAGACAGAGGAGAAATGCACGACCTGCTTTGGCACGACAGGCACATAAACAAGTCCTTTTGCGTACAAGCGCCGCGCGCCTCGGCAAAGCCCGCTTTTCTCGAATACCGGACGCTTGCAAAAGCTGCCGGCTCCTCCCTTGTGCTTATAAAGCTGCATACGGGCAGAACGCATCAGATAAGA
Source organism: uncultured Eubacteriales bacterium (assembly GCA_959601495.1). Lineage (GTDB taxonomy): Bacteria > Bacillota > Clostridia > Oscillospirales > CAG-272 > Avispirillum. Next base: position 35,509 of record CAUGPT010000016.1, on the reverse strand, counting down.
GTGCAGTTTGCCTCCCGCAAAATGCCGCTTTTCGGCGACGGAAAATACGGCTCTCGTCAAAAGGGCGCGCTCGGACTGTGCTGCGTCCGTCTTTGTTGGAAAGACCCGTTCAGCGGTAAAAATATCGACATTTGCCGCCTGCCCCAAAGCCCATGGAACGGCTTTGACATAACTCCGGATATGCTATGCTTTTAAAATAAACCGTCCTGCCGTCACAAATGTGACGGCAGGACGGTTTTATGCTTTGTTTTATGTAATCTCAGCCGAACAAGACTTCGAATTCTCCGCCCTCGCACTTAATGCGCGCGGAGAAGAACTTTTTCAGTGCTTTTACCATGTACTCGGTGTCGCAGTCTCCCGCGGTCTCAAACGCGGAGTGCATGGCAAGCTGCGCGAGACCGATGTCCACCGTATTCACGGAGACCTTTGTGTTTGCGATACTTCCCAGCGTCGCGCCGCCGGGCATATCGGCTCGGTTTGCGTACATCTGACAGGGCACCCCTGCCTTTTCGCACACAAGACGGAATATACCTGCGGATACAGCGTCTGTCGTATAGTGCTGATTCGCGTTGTACTTTATGACGATACCGCCGTTCATCTTTACCTGATGATTCGGATCGCAAAGCTCGGGATGATTGGGATGCACGGCGTGCGCGTTGTCGCATGAGACCATAAAGCTCTGCGAAATAAGCCGCTGAAGATCACCGCATTCTCTTTCCCTGCAGATGCGTGTCAGCGTGTCATACAAAAATGTAGATGCCGCGCCCTGCTTCGTTGCGCTGCCCACTTCCTCGTTGTCAAAGAGACAGTATACGGGGCAGGAGGCTCCGCCGTCCGCCGTCATAAACGCCTCAAGAGTCGCAAACGCGCACTGGAGGTCATCAAGACGGGGAGCGGAAATATAGCCGTTCCAGCTGTGCCCTCTCTCGGGCACATACAAAAACATATCGCAGGAGAGAACGTCGTCCGCATCTGCTCCGACCGCCGATGCCGCAAGCTTTGAAAACTCCTCTCCGCGCCCGTCGCAGCGGTAAAGCGGCAGCATATCGACCGCCGGGTTGAGCTTTGCGCCGTTACCGGAGTCGCGGTTAAGGTGGATCGCGAGAGACGGTATTATCGCCTGCATTCCCTCAAGGTCGGCAAGGCGCACGCTCATTCCGTTTTCCGTGCGTACCGCTACCCTGCCCGCCGCCGAAAGCGGTCTGTCAAACCACGTCTGCGAAAGCATTCCGCCGTATTTCTCGACGGAAAGGCGCACCGCGTCGCCGGCGGCCTTCTGCTCCGCGTTTTCTTTTATCTTGAAAGCGGGGCTGTCGGAGTGGGAGGCGCTTATCATAAACGACGGCGCCGCACCATCATCGGGAATTCTGAAAGCTATCAGCGACGAGCCGCCGCGACGCACAAAATAGCCCTTGCCGCCGCAAAGCTTCCATTCGCCGCCCTCAAAAAGCTCCGTACAGCCCGCGCCGCGAAGCAGCGACGCGGTATTGTCCGCGGCATGATACGCCGTAGGACTTTTTTCGATATAATCAAACAGCTTTTCGTTAATACTCTTTTCCATATTTCATGCCTTCTTTCAGAATGCGGTCGGGCGCAGTTTTATTTGCTTATTGTCTCGACCTTGAGCGTATTTGTAGTTCCGTTTGTGCGCAGAGGCACGCCGCCGGTTATGACAACGGTATCGCCCACGCCCACGGCGTCTATCTGCTTTGCGCAGTCTATCGCGTGGCGGAACAGCTTGTCTGTGTCGCTCTGATCAAGCGCCAGCACGGGCAGAACGCCCCACGACATTGAAAGCTGGTGGAACGTCTTTATCTCGGGCGTTGCCGCCACTATATCCTGATTGGGTCTGAACTTTGAAACAAGACGCGCCGTGTATCCCGAGGTCGTAACGGCGATTATCGCCTTTGCCCTGAGGTCGCGCGCCGTGGTACATGCCGCGTCGCAGATGGCGTTTGTGGTGTCGTTGCTGTCGACCTCGTATTTTATATTGGAATAGGTGTTCATGCCCATAGCATCGCTTTCCGCCTGCTCGGCGATCTTCGCCATAACGGAGACAACGTTTGCAGGATCAATGCCCATAGCGGTCTCACCGGACAGCATGACGGCGCTCGTACCGTCGAAAACGGCATTCGCAACGTCGCTTATCTCTGCTCTGGTAGGAGTGAGGCTGCTTATCATGGACTCAAGCATCTGCGTTGCGGTTATAACGATCTTGCCCGCCTGATAACAGCGGCGGATAAAGCGCTTCTGTATGCCGGGCAGCTTTTCAAACGCCACCTCAACGCCCATGTCGCCGCGCGCCACCATGATGCCGTCGGAAGCGGCAAGGATCTCGTCAAACGCCTCAACGCCCTGAACGTTTTCTATCTTTGAAATTATCTTTATGCGATGACCGCCGTTGTAGTCAAGAAATTTTCTGAGGGAGACAACGTCGTCGCGGCTGCGCACGAATGAAGCCGCCACAAAATCAACATCGTTCTCTATACCGAAAAGTATATCGGATTTGTCTTTTTCGCTCATATACGGCATATCTATGGGAACGTTGGGGATATTTATTGATTTTTTGTTTTTCAGTATTCCTCCCACCTCAACGCGGCAGACAATGTCCGTGTCGTTTGTCTCAACAACGGAAAACGCAAGTTTGCCGTCGTCCAGAAGAAGACGGGTGCCGGAGCTGAGCTGAGGCGCAAGCTCGGGATAAGAAATAGAAACGCATTTTTCGTCGCCCTCGACCTCGCGGGCGGTAAACGTGAATATATCTCCGCGCTTCAGCGAAACGGAGCCGTCCTTAAATGTTTTTATTCTGACCTCGGGACCTTTTGTATCAAGCATGACCGCTGCGGAAACTCCCATCCTGTCGCGCACGGCGCGAAAGGTCTCAACGGTCTTTTTGTGCTCCTCATGGGTGCCGTGGGAGAAGTTGAGACGTGCCACATTCATGCCGGCACGAAGCATTTTTTCGATCATTTCTTCGCTGCTGCTTGCAGGTCCGAGCGTACATACGATTTTTGTTCTTCTCATACTCTTTTATCCTTCAAAAACAATTTTTCGCTTTATACATTATATATCAAAATTATTACACCGTCAACATACCAAACAAATAATTTCCCCTTTTTCTTTGAGTTTTTTCAGATTTCATTCATTTATACTTTTATGTGGAAAACACTTGATTTTCTCGGCGCATTTGGTTTATAATAAGTTGACAGAATTTTTATCTCAAAAAGGAGCATGAAAATGTTAGTAAATGCAAAGGAAATGCTGACCAAAGCAAAAGCCGGCAAATATGCCGTAGGTCAGTTCAACATCAACAACCTTGAGTGGACCAAGGCAGTTCTCCAGACTGCCGAAGAGCTGAAAAGCCCTGTTATCCTCGGCGTTTCCGCAGGCGCGGGCAAGTACATGTGCGGCTTCAAGACCGTTTCCGCAATGGTCAAGGCTATGGTAGAATCCCTGGGCATCACCGTTCCCGTTGCTCTGCATCTGGACCACGGTACCTATGAGGACTGCTACAAGTGCATCGATGCAGGCTTTTCATCCATCATGTTCGACGGCTCTCACTACCCCATCGAAGAGAACATCGAAAAGACCAAAGAGCTCGTAAGAGTCTGCGCTGAGAAAAACCTCTCCCTTGAGGCAGAGGTCGGCGCTATCGGCGGCGAAGAGGACGGCGTTGTCGGCATGGGCGAGTGCGCTGATCCCAACGAGTGCAAGATGATCGCGGATCTCGGCGTTACCATGCTCGCGGCAGGTATCGGCAACATCCACGGCAAGTACCCCGCTAACTGGCCCGGACTTTCTTTCGAAACTCTTGACGCTATCCAGCAGAAGACCGGCGACATGCCCCTGGTTCTGCACGGCGGCACGGGCATCCCCGCAGACATGATCAGAAAAGCAATTTCTCTCGGCGTTGCAAAGATCAATGTAAACACCGAGTGCCAGATCGCATTTACCGCCGCTGTACGTGAGTACATCGAGGCAGGCAAGGACCTCACCGGCAAGGGCTTCGACCCCAGAAAGGTCCTCGCTCCCGGCACCGAGGCTATCAAAGCCACCGTACGCGAAAAGATGGAGCTGTTCGGCTCTGTCGGCAAAGCGTAATTCGATTTTTCCGGATTCGGATTTGAAACAGATAACCGCCGCGGTCGCGGCGGTTATTTTGCTTATGTGTATTTGTAACTGTTTTCAAATCGCTGAAAACAAGCCAAATATTTATAAAAAACGCTTGAACAATTTGGAGAATTGTGCTATAATTACCGTGGTAAATTATCAAGGAGGATCAAAATGAAAAAAATCATTTCCGCGCTGCTTGCAGTGCTTATGCTCGCGGGAGCACTGAGCGTTGCGGCAAGCGCACAGACCTTTGTCAACGATGAGACCTATGTAGTGGGCAACGTTGATACATCAAGCGACAAGGAAGTAAACGCGCTTGATGTATACGCCATAAGAAGCTACCTTGTCGGAGAGTCCGTAAACATCGACAGACAGGCAGCCGATATGGATGCCAACGACAAAATCGATGCCGTAGATGTCTATAACCTGAGATGCCTTCTCGTCGGACTGAAGACCGGCTCCGACTTTGACAACGGCAGACAGGTGTATAAGTTCACCATAGGCGGTGTCGATATTTCGGAATTCAAGATCTATGTACACGATGGCGCAGAGTGGAACGATAACTCTCAGTACGCAGCAGAGCTTTTCCAGAGATATACAAGGATCTCCTGCGGCGTTTCTCCCGAGATCGTCAAAGGCACTTACGAAAGCGGCCACGCTGTCATTTTCAACCTTGTGGACAGAAAGAGCGAACTCGGTCAGAAGCTCGGTGCCGAGGGCTATCAGTACGATGTGACTGACGGCAACCTCAACGTTTACGGCACATACCGCGGCAATATGTACGCAGTCTACGAAATTCTTGAAAATTACCTCGGTCTGCGTTTCTACGACAACGAGTACACATTCCAGTACAAGACCCGTGTCGTAGATATTCCCGACGGTACCGATCAGTTTGTCATTCCCAAAATGAAATTCAGATACTGCGGTCAGAACGTTACGGACAGCGGCGAAAACTACTATCTGCCCGCACGTCAGAACGGCACGCAGATAAACGGATTTGCCGAGGCGCGTTTCGGCCTTCTGTACGGTCCTCAGTTTATAAACGCTCACTCATACGGCTATTACTGGCAGATATCAATAGGTACAATGCCCGCAGATGACGGCTCTATGACGCTTGAGGAACGATACAGAGCAAAGTATGAGGACGGCAAGAAAAAGTTTGAAGAAGACCCGACACTCAAGAGCGAATACAGCTGGCAGCCCTGCGCGACCGACAGCAGTTCATATAATACCCTTTTTGAAGGTATGCTCCTTACACTGAAGCGGATCGAGAACTGGGGCAATGCAGGCTATGCATTTACAACCACAGCAAAGGATCTTGTGGCAGACGGTCAGAAATCCATGTCCTTCTCTCTGTGCGATAATGAAGAGTACTGCAAATGCCGCCTCTGCGGACGCAAAGCAAACGGCGTTATAAATATAAAGGGAGAGGTCGTAGTCCCCAAAGAGGGCTACGGTGCGCTGTATCTTGACATGGCAAACAAAGCCGCAGTCGATATCCAGCAGTACTACCCCGGCATGAGAATACACTGTATTCTCTATAACCACGACATCCCCGCAACCATAAGACCCAACAAAAACGTTATCGTTTTCTATTGCGGTCAGGGATGCAACAACCACTACCTCAACAGCGGCGAGTGCACAAACCTCGGTCAGCTCGGCAAAGAGAACAACATAAAGACAGCAGAAAGCCTTAAGGCTTGGGGCTCTTTCTGTGCCGAGACCGGCGCGGAGATGTGGTACTGGTACTACGGCGTTACTTACCACTATTATATGGTAAGCATGCCCAGCGTTTACAACATCTACTACGACTACAAGTTCATGTACGAGGAGTGCAATGTCCGCGGTATCTACTACGAAGGCGGCGGACCGAACTACAACTACGAGACTCTGAAGTCATACCTCTCCACCAGAATGGAGTGGGAGCCCGACATGAGCTATGAAAAGTTCATCGAATACATGAAAGAGTATCTCTACATGTACTACGGCAACGGCTATGAGGAGATGTATCAGTTCATCGACATGGAGAACACCGCAGGCAACGAGTGCGGCACCTGCTTTGTCTCCAACTTCGACCGCCCCGGCGATATGTACTCATATGCATATATCGATGAGCACTACGAGGAGATGAGAGAGCTTCTCACCACCGCACTTGATAAGGCTGAGCGCGAGGAGCAGAAGGAACGCATCCGCGTTATGATAATCTGCTTCGACTTCCTCGGTCTGTCAAGCTCCTATGACAGAATGTACACAAACGGCGACGAAGCGTCCCGCGCACTGTACGAGCAGAGATATACGGATATGTACAACGGACTTGTAAGCCGCGAAATGCGTATATTCTCCGACCCCTATACATATACGCTTCCCGAAAAAATAGACTTCACCGTCAATCCCATGACGCAGTTCTATGAAAACGGCAGCCGCCGTCCCGGCGTTAAGCCCTGACCTCGCGTAAGCGGCTGAAATACATTGCATCGGCAAAGTTTTATACTTTGCCGGTGCTTTTTTATACGTCACGCGTTTGGTTCTGCGTCTGCTGCGGCTGCGCAAAATGCAACACAGCAATTTTACAGCATATATCGGCAAAAAAATCACTTGATGGATCGGTCCATATGTGATTATATATTATATAGGAAAAGTGTGACCGGAGGATTTTTTATGAAAAAGATATTGTCGGCTGTTCTTGCTGTGCTTATGCTCGCGGGAGCGCTGAGCGTTGCGGCAGGTGCACAGACCTTTGTCAACGATGAGACCTATGTAGTGGGCAACGTTGATGCGTCAAGCGACAAGGAAGTAAACGCGCTTGATGTATACGCAATAAGAAGCTACCTTGTCGGAGAGTCCGTAAACATCGACAGGCAGGCAGCCGACATGGATGCCAACGACAAAATCGATGCCGTAGATGTCTATAACCTGAGATGCCTTCTCGTCGGACTGAAGACCGGCTCCGACTTCGACAACGGCAGACAGGTGTATAAGTCCACCATAGGCGGTGTCGACATTTCCGAATTCAAGATCTATGTCCCCGAGGACGCTAAGTGGAACGACAATGTACAGTATGCCGCGGAGCTTTTCCAGAGATACACAAGGATTTCCTGCGGCACTGAGCTTGAGATAGTCAAAGGCGCACCCGCAGGCGGGCATTCGATAGTTTTCAACCGTATCGACACCCGCAGCGAAATGGGACTTGAGCTCGGCGCCGAGGGCTACCGTTACGATGTGACCGACGGCAACCTCAATGTTTACGGTACATACCGCGGCAATATGTACGCGGTCTACGAAATTCTCGAAGATTTTCTCGGTCTGCGTTTCTACGACAACGAGTACACCTTCCAGTACAAGACCCGTATTGTTGATATTCCCGAAGGCACTAATCAGTTTGTCATTCCCAAAATGAAATTCAGATACTGCGGTCAGAATGTTACCGCAAGCCCCGAAAACTACTATATGCCCTCCCGTCAGAACGGTACGCAGGTCAGCGGATACTGGGAGGCGCGCTACGGTCTGCAGTACGGTCCCCAGTTTGTAAACGCTCACTCCTACGGCTACTACTGGAGAATGGCTACGGGTACAATGCCCGCCGATGACGGCACCATGACTCTTGCCGAAAGATACAAAGCAAAGTATGATTCCGGCGAGCAGAAAAAAGAGACCGATGTATCCCCTCTGCCGGGAAGAGCATGGCAACCCTGCACATCCGACGACAGTGTATATGACACGCTTTTCTCCGGTATGCTTGACACCATGAGAATGATCGAAAGCTGGGGTCACGCCTGCTACGCGTTCACAACAACGGCAAAGCAGCTTGTGGAGGACGGTCAGAAGACTATGTCATTCTCTCTGTGCGATAATGAACAGTACTGCACCTGCCGCCCCTGCGGCCGCAGAGCAAACGGCGTTATCAACAGGGACGGAGTGGTCGTAGTCCCCAAAGAGGGCTACGGTGCGCTGTATCTTGAAATGGCAAACAAAGCCTCCGTTGATATTCAGCAGTATTACCCCGGCATCAGAGTACACTGCATACTCTACAACCACGATATCCCCGCAACCATACGCCCCGCAAAAAACGTTGTAGTGTTCTACTGCGGTCAGGGCTGCAACAACCACTATATAAACAGCGGCGAATGCACAAACTACGGTCAGGTCGTTCAGGTATCGGGTAAAAAGGAAAACAATATCATCACGGCAGAAAGCGTTAAGGCCTGGGGCGAGATGTGCAGGGAGTCCGGCGCCGAGATGTGGTACTGGTACTACGGCGTCACTTTCAACTACTACATGGTAAGCCTGCCCTGCATCTACAACATCTATTACGATTATAAATACCTCTACGAGGAGTGCAACGTCCGCGGTATCTACTACGAGGGCGGCTGCCCCAACTACAACTACGAGACTCTGAAGGCTTACATGTCCGTCAAGATGGAGTGGGAGCCCGATATGAGTTTTGAAAAGTACATAGAGTACATGAAAGAGTATCTTTACATGTACTACGGTAACGGCTATGAGGAAATATTCAAGTTCCTCGACATGGAGAACACCGCGGGCGATGAATGCGGAACATGCTTTGTCGCAAACTTTGACCGCCCCGGAGATATGTACTCATATGCATATATCGACGAGCACTATGAGGAAATGAGAGAGCTTCTCAACGTCGCCCTCGACAAAGCACAGCGCGAGGAGCAGAAAGAGCGCATCAGAGTAATGCTTATCTGCTTTGATTTCCTGGGTCTTTCAAGCTCATACGACAGAATGTACACAAACGGCGACGAAGCGTCCCGCGCGCTGTACGAACAGAGATACACCGATATGTACAACGGTCTTGAAAGCCGCGACATGAAGATATTCCCCGATGATTCCGTATATTCGCTGCCGAAATCCATTGACTTTACGGTGAACCCCATGACACAGTTCTACACTAAGGGCAGCCTTCGCGACGGCATTACTCCGTAAAAACCATATATAAAAACGGTCGGCGCAAGTGAAAAATAACTTGCGCCGACCTCTTTTTATACCGTGCCGTGAGAGCAAAGGATCGCGCCGTCCTGTATATAAATTATGCCGTAGCTTCCCGAGGCAACGCTGCCCGGGTTGAACAGCAGCGCTCCGTCCAAATGCACCTCGGTCGGCACATGGGTGTGCCCGAAAAGCACAAGCCCCGCCCCACGCGCCTTTGCCGCCTCGGCAATGCGCGAAAGACCTGACTTTACGCCGTAGCGGTGACCGTGTGCGCACATGACGCGCACCCCGCCGATATCAAGAGTTATCTCGGGCAGCGCGGCGCCGATAGCTTTGGCGGCTTCAATGTCGCCGCTGCTGTCGCAGTTGCCGCATACAGCCGCCACCGTCTTTTCGCATCCGCAGAAAACACGGACGGCGTCCCGAAGCCCGTCGCCTAAAAATATGACAGCGTCGGCATCGGGATGCTCCGAGAATGCTGCGGACATCTTCCCCGCTCTGCCGTGGGAGTCTGAAAATACCAAAAGCTTTGTGACGTTTTTTTGCATTGCCGTCTCCTTTATATATGTGCGAAAAATTTCTTCGTTTCTTTTGCACGGTGTCAATGGTGGCAGATATTCTTCCCCGTCATATACTGAAATCAGAAACTATAGGGGGAAAATATATGAAAATCGATAAAAAAACGGTAGATATGCTCTCAACGCTGCCTGATGACGCCCTGTGGCGCGTTATATGCTCGCTTTGCGCAGGAAACGGTCTTGATCTGTCGGAAGTCAAGGTAACGGGTGCGGATCTTGACAAGGTTCGTAGCGCGCTGTGCAGCCTGACAGACGACGATATTGCCAGAGCGGTGGAAATACTCGATAACTTCAAAAATCAGAAATAGAGGTGCGCGTATGTCGGAAAGCGATAACTTGCAAAAACTCGGTGAATCCCTGCGCTCCGTTATGGGCAGCCCCGAGTTTGAAGGTATACTGAAAAGCTTCGGCGCCGGCAATACAAACGGCGATAGCGCCTACCGTGCAGGCGGCACGGGCGCCGCGCAAGCCGCGGGCAGTGCAGGCGGCACAGCGCAAAACGAAGTTGCGTCGGGTGCTGCGGCGCAGATCACCGGTCTTTCGGGTGCCGGTCTTTCGGACGCCGCAGTGCCTGCGGCGGGTGCGGCGCCCGGCACGATGCCGAATGCGGTCGGCGCGGGCGGCATAAATATCCCGCCGGAGCTAATAAAAAATCTTCCATCGGTCATATCCGCGCTGTCCGGTATGGGACTTGATCCCGCAAAGCTTGCGGGAATGATGTCCGGCATGGACGCAGGCACGGGCTTCGGTCAAAGCCAGGGCAGTCCCGCACTTCCCGTGTCGGCAGGCGGGGGCGGCGACAAAGACAAACAGCGCCGCGCGCTGCTCGGTGCGATCCGTCCGTATCTCGGTGACAACAGGCAGCGCATCGTGGACAGTATGCTGCAGCTTGAAAAGCTGACGGGGCTTTTGGGAACATTCTCCGATTTCAACTCGGGCAACAAGTGACAAGGAGCCGAAAGTATGTATTCTAAGAACAAAGGCATGACAGACCGCCGCGAAGACGGCATGAATATCCGCGGCGAGGATCGCAACTTTACCCTGACACCGCCGCCGGGATACGACGGAAGCCGTTTCAAGACACGGAGCGACGGACGCGACGACGCTTTTCCCATGTACGGTGACCCCGATACGCCCTACCACCGCTGCACCGCAGTGCCGTGCGGCAGGCGGCACCCCGGCGACATACATAACACACATCACAAGGATCATGATACAGCGAACTGCCCGGACGGCGGCGCCGTCCGCGATATGTGCGAAAATGATGACTGCCGCGAAGACGTTCGCTGTCTTTCCGACTGCTGCCGCTGCGACACGGACCGCGCGGAATGCGGCGGTGACTGCCGCAATGAGGGCTGCAGGGATAAAGCTCCCTTTTCGTCTTTTCTCAAAAATATCGGCAAGGAAGAGATCCTGCTCATAGCGCTGATCTTCATGATCGCGGGCAGCAGCTGTCCCGACCCCGAAACCGTGATATTGCTTGCGCTGATACTGTGCGCGGGATAAAAACATATAAACGGGCGGACAGCTTTGAAAAAGTGCAAAGCTGTCCGCCGAGTATTTACGAAATGATCACCGTTTCTCCGATGCGCAGTCCGCGTTTGCAAAGCCGGCGCAAAAATGCCCAAGCTGTGAAACAAATTACAGCCTTTCAAACTGCTCCAGCGTTTCGCCGAGCAAAGCGTCGAAATACTTAAACTGATCGCGGCTTTTGAAGTCCGCGCCGTGAGGATATCTTCCCGCAAATGTAAGTATCAGAGTCACCCTGTCGCCGCGCTCCGATACCTCCGCGTCAAGAGTACAGTCGGAGCATCCCGCTATATAATCGCAGACTGTGAGATACACCGCGCTTGAGGGCAGCTCGTCAATGATCGCTTCAAGTCCGTCCGCGCCGCAGCTGAGCCTGACCGTATCGGTCGTGATACGGATCTCGCCCTCTTCTCCGTAGCGGCAAAGCTTTACATACAGCTTTCCCGAATAGGAAATATCGTTTGCGGCATGCAGAAGCGCCGCCGTCATTTTCATAAAGTTCGGCAGCCCCACGCGAACCGGAAAGCACGCATAGTCCGAAAGCTCTTCGTTCTCCTCGTACTCTACCGTGCAGTCCATGCGGCTGCTGCGGCGCATGATCTCAGAGATGCACTTTTTTGCCGTCTCGCGCAGATCAAGCATTGCCACCCTGTCATCCTCGCCGAAGATCTCCGCGGGGACTGACGAAAGGCAGGAAAGAAAACGTGAGACCTCCTCCGGTCTGTGAGTATTGGACTCCATCTGAGAAAGGCTCTCCGGCAGGCATATCTCCTCGCCGCTTCTGTACAGAGCGACCGTTGCGAAACGTCTGCCCATTATCTGTTCAAACACGGCACAGGCACGCTCGAAGCCGTAGTATCCGGAAAGTCCGAACACAAACGGTTTTACCGAAGCGCAAGCATCGGACATGGCTCTGTATTTCAAAACGTCCAGCGGCTCCATGTGATCAAAAAGCTTTTCTCCCTCGGCTATGTGCCGAAGCTTTGCCGACGCCGCGGGATTTGCGCATACAACGCACGAATCTCCGGTGCATATGACCACCGGGCGCTCACTGTAAAACTCACTTATAACATTATACTGCATATATCGCCCCCTCACCCGTCGGTGTCCTCATCGGTGGTCTCCTGTGTATGAGGAGGCGCCGAAATATATGTGTATGCTTTTACTCCGCCGTTTTGAAGAGCGCTCTTTACAGCGGCGGCATTTTCGGCATTTCTGCCGTCAAGCACGGCGCGCAGAAGATAAGCGGAAAAGCTGCCCTGCAGCCGCTCTGCAGTTTCTCCCGCACTCTCGGGAGTTGCCGAAGTCAGATCTATTGCAAGGTAGTGTGCCGCTGTATACAGCTTTTCTATATACGGTGAATTTTGTGCGGCAAGGTATATTTCCGAAGAAAGGCATACGCCAACGGTCATATTCTCCGCCGAAACGGACGAAATTGCGGCGTTTATCTGTGAAACGGCATCGGCGCTCAGAGCATCAAGGCTCTCAAAGCCGCGGAGGAGTATTTCGTTAAAGCCCAGCGCAGACAGCTCCGCCGCTATATCGGGGAGAAGCTTTGCGCCGCAGTCCGCAACGGCAATGCTGCGTATACCGAGATCACCCGCCTCGGACACCGCCGCCTTCAGAACCTCGTACGGTACAAGCTTTTCGGAAGCTTTGAGGCCGGACGCGCTCTCCGCAGCCTCTGAAGCATAGCTGAGCATGCCGTCACCGTCAAATACTGCCACCGCAGCGGCATTATATCCCGCGCTTCGCAGATCCTGAACAGCCGCTCTTGCCCCCTCAGCGTCGCTGATGCCGGAAAGATCAAGGTATCCCGCAGCAACCGACGCAAGCGCCTCATCATGCGGCACAGAGACTGTTGTATCGTTATTTACGAAATCGGTGCTGTCACCGGCAGGCTCCGTTATCTCAGACGTATCTATCTCGTTGTTGTCAACGCGCTTTTTCAGAACATTGCCGATTATAACAGTTACGGCAAATATCAGGACCGCAACAACCGCGAAAAATATAATACGCCGCGGAAGCTTGAATTTTTTTGCCGTATATGCTTTATAGTGCTTCAATGTTCCGTCTCCCGTATTTTATCTATAATGTATGCGCCGCTCTATTTCATATCCGCGGCAGAGATCGAATCAAACGTTTCGTTTGTAACAGCCTCGGAAAACGCGATCCTCTTCTGCAGCGCGTTCATGTAGCAGGCGCTGTACCAGTTATCGCATATTTCTTCAAAGTGAGCGTCAATAAACGCTTCTTTTTTCTCGCACCGTTTGAAAATGCTGAAGCCTATGTCGCTTTGGACAACATTGCTGACCTCGCCCATATCAAGCGCGAAAGCCGCCTCCTCATTGACCTCGTCCCACATACCGCGGCAGAGGTAGTAACCGTCGGTGTTGCCGAACATATAAAGCGACTGACCGTACTCCGCCACAAGAGAGTCGAAATCCTCGCCCGCCGCGGCGCGGTCGTGAGCAGTTTCGGCAAGGGCTTTTGCCTCGTCATATGTATGTGTCGTGCCGTTTACTATATACGTACCGTCGGCAAGGGACGACGTCTCCTCGTCGGTTATAAGTATCTGCTTTATGCATATGAATTCATCGCTCTCGATGATGGCGCGCAGCTTGTCCTCGTCCTTTGATATGTCGCCGACGGCGATCATCTCTTTCATGATCTCGTCGCGCATCATGTCCTGCTTTGTGAGAAGTCGGAAAACGCTGTCGTTCATATGGTTGTCACTGAGCATTTTTTTATACTCTTTTCTGCCGCCCAGTTCATCTATCTGGTTCTCAATCGCAGAATCCACAAGGGAGGAGATGTAGTCGTTGTCTGGGTCGATACCGTAGTCGTCGGCAAGTGAGAACACCGCGTAAAAGCTTTTCAGCGTGCTTACGCTCTGCTCTCTCAGCTCGTCCTCTGAGGATACGCCGCCGTCTTTAAGGTTCATGACGACGTATCTGTACATTTCATACGGAACGTCGGTCCCGTTTACCGTCATAACAACGCGCAGATCGTCCTTGTCGGATGCCATCGTACCGGCGCACGACGTAAGCAGTGCCGCGCAGAGAAGCACGCACAGAAACGTCCGCGCGGCGCGCAATATGCCGCTGTGATCAGTATAGTGTTTTATATTCATGGTGCCTCCGCGCTGAAGTTTTACAAAAAAAGGATATCAGATTTTTGTTAACTCTTTGTTAATAAATTGTTAACTGAAAGTAAACGCAGGATTATTCTGCGTATACCTTGCGCAAACGGTTGAATTCGCCAGCCGCATGTGGTACAATATATACGAAGTAAAAATGAAAAGCGAGAAAGGACCGTATCATGGCTAATCCTTCCGTTGCCCTCAGCGCGGTTATAAAAGAGCTGCAGCTTAAGGTAATATATTCTCCGTGCGACCCCGAAAACATCCCCATTTCGCGCAGCGAGATAAACCGTCCCGCACTGCCGCTGACAGGCTTTTTCGACTGTTTTGAGGCGGACAGACTGCAGATAGTGGGAATTACGGAAAACGCTTATCTAACCGAGCTCTCGGAGGATGAGCGCCGCAGCCGCATACGCACCCTTTTGTCCAAACGCCCGCCGGCGCTTATATATACTCACAAAAACCCCATAGACGATATCGTTATCGAGGCGGCAAAAGAATATGAGATCCCGCTGCTGTGCACCGACGAAAACACAAGCGAGTTCATGGCGGCGCTTATAGCGTATCTGAATGTTCAGCTTGCGCCAACGATCACCCGCCACGGCGTTCTTGTCGAGGTCTACGGCGAGGGTATCCTTATAGTCGGCGACTCGGGCGTCGGCAAAAGCGAAACCGCGATCGAGCTTATAAAGCGCGGTCACCGCTTTATTGCGGATGACGCCGTTGAGCTGAAAAGAGTTTCGGCAAAAACGATCGTCGGCACATCTCCCGCACTTATCCGCCACTATATAGAGCTGCGCGGCATCGGAATCGTGGACGTCCGCCGTCTGTTCGGCATAGGCTCTATCAAAGAAACGGAAAAGGTCGATCTTGTAGTTCAGTTTGAGCCTTGGGAGCAAGGGAAAATGTACGAGCGGCTGGGCATTGACGAGGACTATGTCGAAATACTGGGCATAAAGATACCCACACTGACCGTACCCGTAAAGCCCGGACGAAATCTTGCGGTCATCCTCGAGATCGCAGCCATGAACAACCGCCAGAAGCGCATGGGCTACAACACGGCAAAAGAATTCAACGACAAGCTGATGCGCCAGATGAACCAGGGTATGGATATATGATCATAAAAAGATCCCGCAGGCAAATGCCTGCGGGATCTTTTTACTCTGCAAGTTTGTTTTTCTCATAAAACTCTTTCATAAGAGAGGCGGTCTCGCTGTCGGCAACATCGGAAAGGTCGCAGCCGAAGCGAAGCTTTTCCCTTACATACGAAGAACTGAGGTAAGCAAGGGACGGAGACGCCGGCATAAACACGGTCTCTATCTTTTTACCGAAATGCTTCATTATTTCAGCGAGAGAAAACTCGTAGTCAAAATCGGCAGCGCCGCGAACACCGCGCACTATCACATCCGCTCCGTACTTTTCGCAAAGCTCGGAGCAAAGACCGCCGTAAACGGCGACCTCAACTCCCGGTATGCCGCGGACGGCGCTTTTTGCAAGCTCCAGCCGCTGATCGGGCGTGAACATTCCGCCGTTTTTGTCGCCGTTTGCGACAATGGCGACAACGACTTTGTCAAATATGGAACTCGCTCTTCTGATTATATCAACATGACCCAAAGTTATGGGGTCAAAGCTGCCGGAAATTACGGCTGTTTTCATGTTAACCTCCCGCCAAAAGGCTGAAATCCGTTTTATTTCTTCATTTCAAGCAAAGTTATTCTCGTTCTGACGTAGAGAGCCGTTCTTATGACCGTGTACCGCTCCGAAAGCTCACTGTCGGCGGAGAATACCTGCTCAAATACCCTCGCGCTGTGGTATTCGTCTCTTTTGAGATCGCGCTTTTTCACAGGTGCCGTGCCGTTGTCTGTTTCGCACACAATACGTCCGCCCGCACGCAGAAGCCCGCCGTCGGCGATCATCTTGAGGGCTGTCGCCACATACCCCGATGCATAAGGCGGATCGAGGAAAATTATATCAAACGCTTCTCTCCCCGCAGCACTGCTCAGAAAGGCTTCGTAGCCGATCGTAGATATTCTGCATTTGTCAAAAAGCTTGGTCTTTTTTGCATTTGCCAATATTATATCGGTTGCCGCTCTGCTTTCATCCGTAAACACGCAATGCTCCGCTCCGCGGCTCAGCGCCTCAAGTCCCAGCTGCCCGCTGCCCCCGAAAAGGTCCAGCACGCGGCGCCCTTCGATATCAAACTGTATCATGGAAAACAGGGCTTCCTTTGCTCTGTCTCCCGTAGGTCTCGTTGCTTCTCCCTCAAGGGTTGCAAGAGCCACTCCTCTTGCGCTTCCCGTAATAATTCTCATATCGTATCCTTTCGACGCCGAATTGTTTTAGGCGCATGTCTTATTTGTCATCGGCAGGCGCTCGCATTTATTTGCCGCCGGAGTTTTTATTAAAAAATGCGAATACCGCTTCGGCGTCCGCACAGCTTATGCCCGAAACAGCGGAGATCTCTTCCTCGCTTGCCTCTTTGAGAGCCGACAGAGTTTTGAAATGGCTCATCAGCTTTTTCGCCTTTGCGGGGCCTATGCCGCTTATTTTTTCAAGAGATGATGTTTTTAAGGTTTTGCGCTTCGCCGCGCTCATGCGGGAAACGGTAAAGCGGTGGACCTCCTCCTGAAGCTTATATATAAAGCGAAATACCTCCGCTTCGCGGGCAATGCTGACTTCATTCGTATCGGAGACAAGCGTTCTCGTTTTATGGTGCTCGTCTTTTACCATGCCGAACACGGGAATGTGGCAGTCCGCGTCTCTGAAAAGCTCTCTCGCAACGCCCACGTGCCCCGCGCCGCCGTCCAAAAGGATAAGGTCAGGCTCGCATGAGAGCGAGGAGTCCTCGCCGTCACCTATATGGGCTATGCGGCGCATAAGTGTCTGCCGCATTGCCGAGTAGTCGTCCGGCGCGTCCTGACCTTTGATAC
The DNA here is from genome assembly GCA_959601495.1 of uncultured Eubacteriales bacterium. Lineage (GTDB taxonomy): Bacteria > Bacillota > Clostridia > Oscillospirales > CAG-272 > Avispirillum. The sequence continues at coordinate 18,263 of CAUGPT010000016.1, read as the reverse complement.
GGAATACTCTGTAGTCGCTTTTCCTAAGCTTTCCGCCGTCGGCGACTATCATGCCCGCCGTTATATGCTCACTGCCGAGATTTGATATATCGTATGCCTCTATCCTTTGCGGAACGACCTCAAGGGACAGAAGAGACGCAAGGCGCACAAGCACCCTTTCATCGTCCTCGTCGCGCTTGCGGCGGGTCTCGCTGTGACGCACGGCGTCACGCTGCGCCATCAGGCACAGGCTGCGCGCTTCTCCCCTTTTGGGCGTGCGCAGAGTGACCTTATGACCGGCGCGCTCACCGAGATATGCGCCGATAAGGTTTTTCTCACCCTCCGGCATATCAAATGACAGAAGTATCTCCGGCGGAATATACTCGCGCCCTCGGTAAAGCCCCACGATAAACGCGGACATGGGCGTTTCCTCAACACTTTCTTCATCGCCGCCATCGTCGGGTTCAGCGCAGTACACGTCCGCAGCGCCATTGGGCACGATCCCGGCAGAAGCGGTTTTATCTTCACCGCCCGTGCCGTCAGCCATGCTTTTCTCGCCGACCGTCTCGCCGGTCATGCTCCCCGTGCTGTCAGCCATGCTTTGCGCATTGTCAGCGCCTGTGATCTCGTCAGCTCCGAAGGTGAAATACTCACTGTCGCATATTTTGCCGCCGCGAATATAAATCACAGCCGCGCAGTCGCAGCCCTCGTGAGAAGCAAACGCCACCACGTCACAGTCGGTGTCGCGGGGCAGCTGGGTCTTCTGTGTCTGACCCAGCTTTTTAAGAGACGTAAGCGCGTCGCGGCATCTTGCCGCCTCCTCGTATCTTTCCTCGTCGGAGGCTCTGAGCATTCTGTCGTACAGAGACTTTTCAACGGCGTCGGTATTGCCCTTCAGAAACTGTACGGCGCAGCCGATAAGCTCCGCGTATTCCGCAGCGCTCACGTCTCCCGCGCAAACGCCGCAGCAGCGCCCGATCTGCCTGTAAACGCACGGTCTGCCCTTGCCTATATCCTCGGGAAATTTCCGTTTGCACGACGGCAGTCCGAGCACGCGCTCAAGGGTGGAAATCACCGAATATACTACGCCCGCACCCGAATAAGGGCCGAAAAACATTCCTTTTTCGTCGCGCCGCCTCGAAAGAACGACCCGCGGGTATTCGCCGTCCGTAATTCTTATATACGGATACGATTTTGAATCCTTAAGGAGTATATTGTACTTGGGATTATACTGCTTTATAAGGTTATTTTCCATCACCAGCGCTTCCATTTCGGTGTCGCAGGTGATGTAGCGGAAATCGTTTACGTTTGACGCCATCTTTGTGGTCTTAAGATCGTGAGAGCCGTGAAAATACTGGCTTACGCGGTTTTTCAGCGCTCTTGATTTTCCAACGTAGATGACCTTGCCGCAAGCGTTTTCCATAATATATACGCCGGGGCTTTTGGGCAGCAGCGCCGCCTTGCGCCGCAGATATTCAAGTGTTTCCCGTGACTGCAAAACGCCGCCCCCCTCGCATATGAGAATTATTTGTTAAACAAAAAGCCGCCAAACGGCGGCTCTGCTTTGCAAGTTGTAAATTATTCGTTGAAGCCGGTATCGACCAGAGCCGCAAGGCCTTCAACAGCCTCGGTTTCGTCGGGACCGTCGGCAATAAGAGTGATAGTCATACCCTTTACGATGCCGAGGGACAGAACACCCAGAAGGCTCTTCGCATTGATCCTGCGGTCTTCTCTCTCGACCCATATAGAGCTCTTATACGAATTTGCTTTCTGAATAAAGAAAGTAGCCGGTCTTGCATGAAGGCCAACGTTGTTTTTTATTGTTACTTCGCGTGATATCATATCCGATACTCCCGAGATTTATAAAAATTGCCGCAATTCGGCAGCTATTTACTACTTCATGATTATAACAGAGAAAAACGGTAAAATCAAGAGCTTTTGATTATTTTCTGAAATTTTGCCCCCATATATAAAAATATGTAAGCTTGTACGCGGTTTTTAGTCTATTTTTAACTCAAAACGCGGTGAAATCGGCATTTTTTATCCGAAATGCGACGCAAGACCGGCAATAAATTATGCGTTTCCCGCGCCGCATTTGCGATAATATGACTATATTACAGTCCCTCTATGGCGTCTGCCGCCGACTTTACGTAGTCGTTGTCCATAAGCTCGATCGCGCCCTTATCGATAAGCGCTGTGAGTCTGGGATCGAGAGGAATACGGGCAAGCGGCGCTATGCCGTATTTTGCGGCGGTCTCCTCAAGGCGGCTTTTTCCGAATATGTCAATATGCTTTCCGCAGTCGGGACATACGGCATATGACATATTCTCCACAAGTCCCAGGATCGGAATGTTCATAAGCTTTGCCATGTTCACCGCTTTTTCCACTATCATGGAAACAAGGTCCTGCGGCGTTGTTACTATTATGATGCCGTCAAGGGGCAGAGACTGGAACACCGTCAGCGGAACGTCGCCCGTTCCGGGAGGCATATCGACAAACATATAGTCTACGTCGTTCCAGATAACATCCGTCCAGAACTGCTTTACCGCGCCTGCGATGACAGGGCCGCGCCATACTACGGGGCTTGTCTCGTCGCCGAGAAGAAGGTTTACGGACATAAGCTGTATTCCCGTTTTGGTCATATAGGGAAGCATCACTTCGTCTCTTACCTCAACGCCTGCGTCCGCGCCCGCGCCGAACGCCTTGGGTGCGGAAGGACCCGTAATATCCGCGTCAAGCACAGCAACGCCGAAATCTCTGCGGCGCATTTCGACCGCGAGCATGGAGGTCACGATGGATTTGCCCACGCCTCCCTTGCCTGACACCACGCCAATTACATGGCGCACCTCGGACGCGGGATTGAGCTTTTCCTTTTCAATTGCACCGCCGCCCTTGGAGGGGCAGTCTGCTCCGCAGGAGGAGCAATCATGTGTGCATTCGTTGTTTTCGGACATAAATGTCACCTATCCTTTCTTTTATGCACAAAAGCAATGTTTGCTGCGGAATCGCTGCCTCAATGAAGTGCACCGGGGCAGCGCAGCAGCTTTTTGTGTGTTTATTTATAGTATTGAACCGCTTTTCTGCGATATACTTCGATTTTTCAGTGCGCGCGCCACGGACATTACTCCGATAAGAACGAGCACCGGCAAAAAGCAGACCGCAAGAGATATCCAGCCGGGAAATGCTGTGCCGGAGGCGGAAGCCGACAGTGGGGTGAGCGCTGCCGCGGCGCCTGTAACAACTGCCGCAAACGGCGCGATAAACGCTTTGCCGTATGTGCTGTTTTTGCCGAACAGACCGTTGCCGCCCGCAAATTCCGCCGCCGCGACGGGCATTGCGAGTATACATGAAATATATATGCACGAAAGCATGCCGCCGCTGCTCATTTCAAGCGGCACCGACGCGGCTGAGCATATAAGGCGGGATATAAACGGAACCGCAAAGCTGAGCGCGGCTGTAAGCGCACCGTATAGCGTGGGAAGCAGCACTTCCGCCGCAGTATCCGGCACGGCGCCCACGGTGCCGACATATTCCCTGCCGCCTTTTCTTGTGCGGTCATAGGGCACAAAGGCAATTGCCAGCGCAGCGAGAAGATCGATCACAACTCCCCAGAATACAAGCTGCGGCGGGGACAGCAGCATCATGCCCGTAAGGGCTGTGAGCAGCATTATAATAAGCCTTGCCGCATGGGAGACTATGAGATATTTGAGGATATGCCTTATATTGACAAGGGCAAGTCTGCACTTATCCGTAAGGCGCATACACGCGGCAAAGCCGTCCTGCGACGATACGATACCGTCCGCCGCCTGGCGCAGAGCCTGCGGTACGCCGTCACTGCCCGGGGACAGTACGGCAAACGAAACATCCGCCGCCTGCATGCTCCACATATCTTCAACCCCGAAGCCTATGTAGGCACAGTTACCAGCCTCGCTGCACATTTTAACGTATCTCAGCCGCTCGCGTATGCCGTCGGCGCCGCCGCCCGTGCATGCTACGGTAAGGCTGCCCGCCTCAAGAGGCAGGACGTTGGTTTTTTTGCTGTCATCGAAGCCGATGTATGTATCGTTTACGGAGTATATGCCCTCCGCGCGGCAGAAGTAAAGCTCTTCCTCCGCAGCGTCGGCATTTGAGAACAGCACGACCCTGCCGCCGCTTTTTCTGAAGTCGGAAAGTCTTTCAAGCGCTCCCTCGCCGAGCCTCTGCGACACGGCGAAGAATCCCTCAAAGCAAAGATCGCTTTGCAGAACTGACATACGTCTGAGATTATTGTAATGCGAGCGTCTGAAGCCCACGGCGCATACCGTAACTCCGCGCTGCATAAGCCCCGCGGCAAACTCGGATATACGTCTTCTCGCGTCTGCGTCAAGAGGAACTATTTCGTTGCCTATACGCTGTGTTTTGCAAAGGGGCAGAATTTTCGCAACGCTGCCCGACGCGGCAAAGAACATATCGTTTGCCCGCGCAAGCAGAACGTTGTCAAGTCCGCCGGAGTTTTCCTCCCCTGCGGCAACGTGGGACACCACCGTATAGTTCGGGTCGTATTTCGCGTCGCCGTTTTCATCCCACAAAGCGCGCACGACGCTGTATGCGAGCACGCCCGTATGTCTCGTCTTTTTGCCGAACGAGCCTTTGGCAATGCTGCCGCGCGGCGACATGCCCGTGCAGTAGCACGCAAGGGAAAGCAGCCTGTACGGAATGCCCGCGCCCTTTGTGCCTATCATAGTAAGCTTTGAATCTTTATAATAAGAATGAAGCGTGTTTTTCCCGCTTTTCATGACTGCGGGAGAGCGCAGAACGAGTATGTCCGCGTTTGCGGCGCATTCAGCCGCGGCAGCGCTTCGCATGACCGCGCCGTCGCTGTCCGGTCTGAGAGCCGCAGCCCATGCTGCGGCGCCCACAGCGCCGAGATATTCGCTGAGGCAGGCAGCCGCCATCGCGACGGCGGGAACAAATGCCTCGGCAAGAGTTTTATGTCCGACGGCAACGCCTGCCGCCGTTATTACAAGGGATGCCGCCGTAAGGCTCAGGCTGCATATGCGGCTCCAGTCCGCAAGCTTTGCAAGCACGGGAACATCGTCGCCGCCCGAAAGCACCACTTCGCCCTCGCGCGCGCAGACAAGCGTATCCCTGCCGGTCGCCACGGCGATGCCGACGGCAAAGCCGCTGATAACGGCACTTGTTGCGTAAAGCATATTCGAGCGCATGGTCACGGGCACTTCGCCGCCTATGGCAACAGGCTCGGAATTTTTGGAGACTATGCCGTCGTTATCGGTGACCGTTCCCTCCGACACAAGCAGATTGTCCGCCGCCGTAAGGCGTATATCACACGGAACGGTATCTCCCGTATCCAGAATTATAACATCTCCCGGGGCTATCATGTCGGCGGGGATGCTTCTGACGCTTCCGCCCCGAACGACTCGCGCCCGCGGCAGCGCCTCGGCAGCATTTTTCTCAAGCTTTCGCTGCGCCCATATGTACGCGCCTATCCTTGCCGCTCTGCATGCAAAAAGCATTACGCAGACAAGGACGGCTCCCAGCGCGCCGTCAAACACGGCGCCCGTGATAACTGCGGCGATGAGCAATACGGTGGTAAATTCCATAAAGCTTTTTGCCGCGTATTTTTTAACGCTTGTGCCTTTCAGACGCCAAACGGTATTCTTTTTCCGTCTGAGCCGCCGCGCGGCCTCAGCCTCCGACAGACCGGTGGCAGTATCGCTGTGCAGGACCTTTTCAAGCTCGGCGTTTGTCATCCGGTGCCAGTTTCTTGTATGCTGTTCCATATGGAAAAGCTCCGCCTTTCCGGGCAGCGCCCGCTTATATTGCGGCGATGATCAGCCCGCTGCCGTCGGCATCGACGGTGACCGCGCTGACACTTCCGTGGGCTGCCACGATTTTTTCGGCAATCTTATCCTCAATTGCAGTCTGTATAAAGCGGCGCATATTTCTCGCGCCGAACTTTGCGGAATACGATTCGTCGGCAATGCGTTCCGCTGCCGCGTCCGTATAGGTAAGGCTTATAAAGCGCGCGGAAAGCGCCTCTTTCAGATCGGAAAGCATGATCTTCGCGATTCGCGCGAAATCCTTTTTATCAAGAGCGCGGAATGTGATTATCTCATCCACGCGGTTGATAAACTCGGGACGCAGGAACTCGCCCAGCGCTTTCATGGTCTTTTCTCTGCTGAGGCTGCCCTCGGCGGCGCCGAAGCCCGCGGGAGCGCTGCCGCCGCTGCTGCCGGCGTTAGTCGTCATTACAAGTATTGTATTCTCAAAGCTTACGGTCTTGCCGTGAGCGTCCGTTATGCGTCCGTCGTCAAGTATCTGAAGAAGGATGTTCATAACATCGGGATGCGCTTTTTCTATCTCGTCGAAAAGCACCACGGAATAGGGTCTGCGGCGTATCTTCTCCGTCAGCTGACCGCCGTCGTCGTATCCCACGTATCCGGGAGGCGCTCCCACAATGCGGGAAACGGAAAATTTATCCATAAACTCGCTCATGTCAAGGCGTATGAGCGTTTCGGGAGACGAGAACAGATCGTTTGCCAAAACCTTTACAAGCTCGGTCTTGCCGACTCCGGTAGGACCGGCAAATATAAACGAAACCGGTTTGCGCTTGGGAGATACGCCCGTGCGGGAGCGTCTGACGGCTCTGACGACCGCGTCCACCGCTTCGTCCTGCCCTACTATGCGGCTTTTTATGCGATCTCCCAGACCCTCAAGACGTGTATATTCGTCCTCTGTTATGGTGGATGCGGGGATGCCCGTCCATATCTCTATAACGTCCGCAAGGTCGCTTTCTTTCATCTCCACATCGGCGCAGAGCTTTTTAAGCTCACCGATACGGCTTTTCAGCTGAAGCTCTTCGACTTTAAGATCCGCAAGGGTCTTATACGTCGCGTCGTCCGCAGCCTCGCCGCTTTCCGCTTTTGCCTCAAGCTCTGCGCGAAGCGCGCCGACCTCTTTCAGCCTGTCGGCAAGCTCGCAGCGCTCGTTTATCTCGGGGCTTGAAAGCGCTATGTGGGACGCAGCCTCGTCTATAAGGTCTATTGCCTTATCGGGAAGGTATCTGTCGGTTATATACCGCTCGCTGAGCGTTACGGCGCAGCGGAGCACCCTATCGGGAATCCTGATGCCGTGGAACTCTTCATAATAGTGCTTTATGCCGCGAAGCACCTTTTCGCTTTCGTCGATGCCGGGTTCGTTTACCGTTACCGGCTGGAAACGCCGCTCAAGGGCGGAATCCTTTTCGATATACTTGCGGTACTCCGCAAGGGTGGTGGCGCCTATCACCTGAATTTCCCCGCGGGAAAGTGCGGGCTTCATGATATTTGCGGCGTTCATGGAGCCCTCGGCATCTCCGGCACCTACGATATTGTGGACCTCGTCGATGACAAGGATTATATTGCCGGCAGCCTTTACTTCGTTGAGAAGCCCGAGAACTCTCGACTCGAACTGTCCTCTGAACTGCGTGCCCGCAACGAGAGCCGTAAGATCCACAAGGTAAAGCACCTTGTTTTTCAGTTTATAAGGTACGTCGCCGCGCACGATCTTCTGCGCCAGCGCCTCGGCGATAGCCGTTTTGCCCACTCCGGGTTCACCTATAAGGCAGGGATTGTTTTTCTGCCTGCGGCAAAGTATCTGGATTATGCGGTCAAGCTCGCGCTCGCGTCCGACGATGTTGTCGAGCTTGCCCATCTCCGCCTTTTCGTTTATATTCTGGCAGTATGCCGAGAGAAATTTCTTTTCTTTCTTGCGGTGAGCGGACGCGTCCTTGTCGGCTTTGTCGCTCTTCTTATCGTTTTTCGTGCCGCCGGATTCGGCATTTGCCATGCCCTCCCGCATTATTCGCGCCAGATCGACGGCGGGGGCATCGGATTCATCTCCGATGCCGTCGTCGGATGAGACAAGACCGGAAAGCCCCAGCGGATCCTCTCCGTTTTCAACGCTGTCCATAATGTCCTGCATTTCGTCGGACATACGGTCAACGTCCTCGTCGGTGAGCCCCATTTTGGCGATTATATCGTCAACGGGCTTTATGCCCAGCTCCTTGGCGCACTTTATACAAATGCCCTCCTGCTTGGACTCGCCGTTTTCCACTCTCGTTATAAAAACGACCGCCATGCGCTTGTGGCATCTTGCACACATTACCATCAGTTTTCAACCTTTCTGTTTTTCTTGCCCAGTTTGCCTTTGAGATAGCTTTTGTAATACAGAACTATGGCAACAAAGCCGGCTGCGGCCGTGATTATGCACAGCGCGTATATCGCCCACTCGTTATACTGAAACCACGGTTTGTAGAATACTATTATTGCGGCTATCACAACATAGAATATGACAGTATACGCCTTGCCGTAGTTTTTGGCAACGCCTATCTGTTTGAACATTTTATAGAACACCACGGAGCCGACGCCCATGGTAAGCTCTTTCAGAATTATGGGTATAAGTATCCACCACGGCACAAGCCTTCTCGCCACAACGCAGATGAGCGCCGTGCACTGCATCAGCTTATCCGCAAGCGGATCCAGTATTTTGCCCGCCTCGGTTATCCAGTTGTTGCGTCTCGCAAGGATGCCGTCCACGACATCGGTTATGCCCGCGACAACAAAGATGATGACCGCTATATAAAGCTTTTCATCGGGCGCCCAGATGAACACTGCCGCAAAAGCAAATGACATGAGAAGGCGCAGAACGGACAAAATGTTAGGAATGTACTTGGCTTTCATAAGTTCCCCTTCGGTTTATCAGAATCCCAACGCCTGGGAGACAGCTCCGACGGCGTTATATTTTGCAAAGAATTTCAGAAGTATGCTCTTTTCAAGTATATCGGCGGAAAACGTTGCCGGATATGCGCAGCTGAGAGCCGTTACGGTAACTGCCGCTATCATGGCGAATATCCACACAAAGAACAGAGCTTCAATACATCCGAAAACAAGTCCCAAAGTTCTGTCGAGCCCTCTGAGCACGGGCATTTTGAATATAAGACCTATAATAAATGTCAAAAGGCGCAGGACCGCAAAAGCTGCGATGAACACCGCCGCAAAAGCTATTATGTTTGCGACAGTCGTCGCAAGGGGTGCCGCGACTATATCGGACACGCGGCGTACCGCGTCCTCTCCGCCGACGCCTACGCTGTCGATAACTTCCTGCACCTTATCGCGGTCGGCGCCGTATCTTGTAAGAACGCCGAGAAACTGATCGCTCTCGCAAAGCTTTGTAAGGTCGTATACCTTTTCCGCGGCGCCTGCCGCGCTGTCCTCCGCAATAGACGAAAACGTTGTGCACAGGCTGCCGGAGAAAGAGTCGAGCAGAAATTTATTATATATCCATGTCGACAGCATGGGAGAAAACGAATAGGCGCAAAGCAGCGCCGCAATACCGGAAACGAGTCCCATCACGGTTTTGAAAAGACCGCGGCGGACCGCGCATATTATACATCCGGCGCCGATGGCTATCAGAACAATATCAAGTACAATACTCATAATTCCAAATCCCCTTACCGAATTTTTGCCCGCCTGCGGGCTTTTCACACTGAAAGTTTATTTCGGGCGGCTGCGTATCATTCGCCTGTGAAATACGAAACCGTGCCGTCGACATAGCAAAGTATCAGATTGCCCGGCGGACAAAGCGCGGCAATTGGCGACGCTTTTACGGCGCAGTCGCTTTTTGTGCCGTCGGACAGCACTATCTTTTCCGCGCTGCCGTCACCGACGGCATAAGCGGTACCGACTCCGTCGGTCACAAAAAACGATATTTTTCCGTTTACTACATCATTATATAAAATATTGCCCGCCGTGTCAAATACAAAAACCTCATTTTCACTGCCCACCGCATTCCTTGTGCAGCACAGCGAAACAAGCCCGCCGTTTATGTCAAAGCTCATAGGCACAGCACCGGAAAAGTCTTTTTTCCACTGAATTTCGCCGTTTGATATACCAAGAACCGCACCGTCGCATATGACGATAAGCGTACCGTCTCCGCAGTACCTTGCGCAGATCGGCATGAGTCCGTCGACGCTTACGGTCTTGCTGTCCTCGGTGCCTACGCTGCCGAGCATTATTTCGCAGGACGCCCCGCCCGCCGAAACGTCGGCGGAAAGCGCGCAAAGCTCGCTCCCGTCGGGGCAGAGAGCAATATCCATAACGTATTTGTCTTTATAATATTTTGTGCGCGCCTTGAAATCGCTGCCGTACACGGTTATGACGAATTTTGCGTCATCCGAGCGGGTCATAAGCGCAAAGCTGCCGTCGTCAGCGACGCAGCCGTCCTCGATATTTTCATCCGTCTTTCCGCTGAAAACGCGCGAAACGGTAGTATACAGGCAATATCCCGTACTGCCGGCGTCATACACAAGCGCGTATTTCTCGCCCGTCTCAAGCTGCGGCGTGAAAAAGCGGGTGTCGTCCGAAAGATCGCTGCCTCCCGCAGAGGAATACAGCCTGAGCCCGTTCTGTGAGGCAAGCGCTATCCTTGAGCGGAACATGGCAAACCGGGGAGATCGGACCTCGTCATACGTTACGTCGGAATATACGCCCACGGAAACCTCGGTATCCGAGTCAAGGTCGCGTATGAGATACATGAGGTTTGAATATGTGATGCTGCCGCGATAGAATATGAGAATGGTAAGGAGAAACGCCACAAGCACGATAAACGCGGCGTATCTCGCATATCTGTATCTGTTTGCAACAGCAAGATAGTATTTGTTGTACGCTCTCTCCTGCTCGTCAAGATCTATTCTGACTTTGCCGCCCCTCGGATCACGGGCGCTACGCGCTTCGTTTTTCTCCGCGCGCGCCGCTTTCTCTCTGCGCTTTTTCTTTCTGCCCGTGCTGATAAGCTCGCCGCCGTCCTCAAAAGGCTCTTCATCTCTGCGTTTTTTTGCCATGACATATTCCTCCTTTCGCCGAATGTTCATCTATGCTTTTTATGCATTTGTATAATATGGTTTGCTGCCGTCGGTCATTCGCAGCGCCAGTCTATGGGAATATCGTAGAAAACCTCCGACAGGTACAGTCCGCAGGCAGACGCCGTGCGCCCAGCGCGGCTGCGGTCCCGGGCGGCAATTATATCGGACATGTCCGAAAAGGGTATGCGCTCCGCCGCCATATCAAGCAGCGTGCCCGCCATGATGCGCACCATGTTGTATAAAAATCCGTCGGCGGAGACCGTGAAGGTCACAATATTTTCCGTCTCTCTTTTGACATTTGCCTTAAACACCGTTCGGACCGTGTCTGTGATTTTTGAGCCCGCAGCCATAAACGACGCAAAATCATGCGTGCCCGCAAAGCATTGTGCCGCGGCGCTCATTTTATCTACCGTTTCGTCCGAAATAGGGCGAAGGCATCTTTCGCTGCGCCCGACCTCAAATGGATCGGAAAACGGCGCGTCGCATATGCGGTATACATACTCTTTGCCGCGGCAGTCGTACCTTGCGTGAAAATCCGACGGGACCTCTGCCGCCGCCGCAACGGATATATCCTGCGGCAGAACCGCCTCAAATGCTTTGTGGATCTTCCCTGTCGGTATACGGCACTCGCCGTCCGCCTCCGCCGTACAGCAGAAATTCAGCGCGTGAACGCCCGCATCAGTTCTTGAGCAGCCTGTTATTCTGCAAGGCTCGCCGAAAACTCTTTGCGCGGCCTCTGTCAGTACTCCCTGCACGGAAACCGCGTTTTTCTGAAACTGAAAGCCGCAGTATGCCGCTCCGTTATATCTGACCCTGAGAAGTAGCTTCATCGCCGCCTCCTACACGGACAAATTATATACAAGTCCGAATTTGTTGAGTACTATGACCGCCGCGCACATTACGCAAAGCACTGCGCAAGAGACGGCATCTCTCCATGTTGAGTGCAGAACGTTCATGCGCGTTCTGCCCTCTCCGCCCGTATAGCAGCGGCACTCCATTGCAAGCGCCAGCTCCTCCGCGCGGCGGAACGCCGATACGAACAGCGGAACGAGCACCGGCACAAGCGCCTTTGCTCTTTTGACGATCGAGCCTGTGGAAAAATCCGCGCCGCGCGCCTTCTGCGCGCTCATTATCTTATCGGTTTCCTCAATAAGCGTGGGGATAAAGCGCAGGGCGATGGTCATCATCATCGAGAACTCATGGACGGGAAGCTTTATTTTCGCAAGAGGCGCAAGCAGCTGCTCTATTCCGTCCGTAAGAGCTATAGGCGTTGTCGTGTACGACAGAATTATGCTCGTACCCGCAACCAGAAATAATACTCTTGCAACTATCAGAAACGCATTGATTATGCCTTCAAGATAAATGTGGATAAAATGCCAGTCTACAAGAAGAGTGTCACCCCTCAGCCAGAATATATTTATAATTGCCGTAAACGCAATGATAAACAATATGGGGCGAAGTCCGCGCAGAAGTATGCGCGGCCGTATTTTACTCAGCGCCGCCAGCGCAAGCATTGACACAAGCAGCAGCGCAAAGGAGAAAATGTTTTTCGCGAGAAATATTATAACGATATAGAATATCGCAAATATTATCTTCCACCTGGGGTCAAGTCTGTGCAGGAAGGAGTTTCCCTCGCAGTACTGCCCGAACGCTATATCGGCTTTCATAAGGTCCGCTCCCCTCCCTTTTTCAAAAATTGCATACTGATTTTCCGTTTATATCTGTTTGTGTCGGCTCTGTGCCGCCTCTTTTTCAAGAGAGATAAGCTTTTCTGCGGCGTATCCCACCGTGTATACGTCAAGACCTATATCAACGCCGTGCTCTCTCAGGTGCGCCGCCACCTTTGTTATCTGCGGCACGTCAAGACCCGCGGCGTACAGTTCTTCGGCACGGCTGAACACCTCTGCCGGAGTTCCAGTCATCATAAGCCTGCCGTGATCCATAACGGCAACGCGGTCGCAGTACATCGCCATATCCTCCATGCTGTGGGACACGATCACCACCGCCGTACCGCTTTCGCGCTGGTAGGACTTTATCCTGCCGAGAATTTCGCGGCGCGCGCCGGGATCAAGACCCGCGGCGGGCTCGTCAAGCACAAGCACCTCGGGGCTCATGGCAATTACTCCCGCAAGCGCCGCGCGGCGCTTCTGTCCGCCGGAGAGATCAAAAGGAGATTTTTTCAGATGCTTTTCCGAAAGTCCCGAAAAACGCGCCGCACGGCGCACGGCGTCGTGTATCTCCGCCTCGCTCATACCCATGTTGCGCGGACCGAAGGCTATATCCTTTTCAACCGTTTCGTCAAAAAGCTGATACTCGGGATACTGCATCACAAGCCCTACGCGAAACCTTATGTCGCGTATTTTCTTCGGCTTTTCCCATATGTCGCAGCCGTCAAGCAGGACCTTGCCGCTGTCAGGCTTCATCAGTCCGTTCAGCATCTGCACGAGCGTTGATTTCCCACTGCCGGTGTGACCGATAAGTCCGGTGATCATGCCGCCGTCAAATGTAAGACTTACGTCGTCAAGCGCTTTTATCTCGTACGGCGCGCCTTTACCGTATGTGTATGATAGGTTTTTAACTTCAAGCGTTCCCACCGTCGCCGCTCCTTTCGCAGTTTTGCCGTGATGTGTGAATTTTCAGGTCTGTGCGGCGGTCACTTGCCGCCCGCCGATATGCGGTCAGCGCGTGTCAGCCGCTGCCGACACCCGAGCAGCCCGCTCATAAATTCCCTTATGTGAGGCTGCTTTTTTTACGGCGTTTCGGTTTTGCCGTGCGCCGTGCCGTCGCTTTTCTGTCCGAACGAAGTATTGGGATACTTTTCTCTGAGCGCCCTTGCGACCTCAGCGGCACATTCGTCGGCATCGAAAATATCAGTTTTTACGTCCCATCCTGCACATTTGAGATCCCACAAAAGCTCCGTTGTCTGGGGCACGTCAAGATCCGCCGCCCGAAGCTCCGCAACGCGGCAGAAAACCTCATTGGGGGCTCCGTCCATTATAACGCCGCCGTCACTCATGACCACAACTCTGTCCGCCAGCGTCGCCTCGTTCATGTAATGGGTTATCATTATAACGGTAATTCCCTCTTCGCGGTTGAGCCTGCATATGGTATCCATGACCTCGCGGCGGCCGCGCGGGTCGAGCATTGCCGTGCTTTCGTCGAAAATTATGCACTTGCGGCGCATTGCAAGAACACCCGCAATTGCCACTCTCTGCTTTTGTCCGCCGGAAAGTCTGTGGGTTGCGTGGCGCGCATACTCCGTCATGCCGACGGTCTTGAGCGCTTCGTCCACCCGACTGCGTATCTCCGCAGACGGTATGCCGAGGTTTTCGCAGCCGAAGGCTACGTCCTCCTCAACGATAGTGGCGACAAGCTGGTTGTCGGGATTTTGAAACACCATGCCGACATTTCGGCGGGTGTCGAAAATGTCCTCTTCCGTAACGTCGTCGCCCGCCATATTTTTTGAAAACATCTCGAGCGTTCCCTCATCGGGGGAAATTATCATGCAAAGAATTTTTGCGAGAGTTGATTTGCCGCTGCCGTTATGCCCGAGTATGGCGGTAAACGAGCCCTCTTCTATTTCAAGGCTCACATCGTGCAGCGCCTGTACCGGAGCGGTGTCTTCATCGCCGGGATAGGTATAGCTTATATGCTCCGCCTTTATCACTGCGCCCATATCAGCCTCTCCTTTCGTTTTATGCATTTGCCTTATATCGGTTTTATTCAGCCGTCCACCTTGCGCTTGCGCCGGAGGGCAGATAAAGCCCCGTTGACGTTACCCGAAGCCCTATTTCCGAAGCCTCGATATGTCCCCTGCGCCCCGCCGCCTGCATGACCATATATGCCATGGACGCCGGCGAAAGCCCTGTTGTGTATGAATTTACAAGGAAGAACAGCGGGCTGTCCGACAGCAGCGAAGCCGCAAGCTTTATAAGTCCGTCAGCACAGTCCTCCAGCTTCCACACTTCTCCCGAGGGACCTCTGCCGTAGGACGGAGGGTCCATGATTATGCCGTCGTATCGGTGGCCGCGCCTTATTTCTCTTTCCACGAATTTTTTACAATCGTCTACAATGTATCTGACAGGAGCCTCACCCAGCCCCGAGAGCCGCAGATTTTCCTTTGCTGCAGCCACCATGCCTTTTGCGGCGTCAACGTGACAGACCGCCGCTCCCGCTGCGGCGGCAGCGGCTGTGGCGCCGCCCGTATACGCGAACAAATTCAGCACCGAAACCTCACGACCCGATCGGCGCCGCTCCCGTATGAGATCCGAAAACCAGTCCCAGTTGACCGCCTGCTCGGGAAAAAGCCCCGTATGCTTAAATCCCATGGGGCGCAGCTTGAACTGCAGGTCCTTATAGTCTATGCACCATTCGTCGGGCATGCGCGAAACGACCCAGCGCCCTCCGCCGCTGCGGCTGCGCCTGTATATGCCGTCCGCCTTGCCCCATCGGGGGTCAAGGCGCTCGCCGTGCCAGATTATCTGCGGGTCGGGGCGAACGAGGATATATTTTCCCCATCGCTCCAACCGCTCTCCGCCTTCGGCATCGAGCAGCTCATAGTCTTTCCAATCGTCTGCTGTCCACATATATTATCTCCGTGTTTTCAGTGCATATTTAAGTCTTTCGCCGTGCGTCAATTATTGTAGTACTGTCCGAGCTTTGACGCGGCGCAGTGTCCGTGGCATATGGCAAGGCCCAGCGCGTCCGCAGTGTCGTCGGGCTTCGGCGGTTTTTTCAGTCCGAGCATCGCCGTTACCATCGTGATGATCTGCCGTTTCTCCGCCCTGCCGTAGCCGACTATTGCCTGCTTTACCTGCAGCGGCGTATACTCGAATATGGGAACGCCCTCTTCGTGAGCAGTCAGAAGAATGACGCCTCTTGCCTCCGCAACGACTATACCCGTTTTCTGGTTCGTGTTCCAGAACAGCTCCTCAACGCTCATGACATCCGGTTTGAAATGGCGGATTATATCGGTAAGCGTTTGGTGTACCTGACGCAGCCGTTCTTCCACCGCAAGTCCCGCCTTTGTCTGGATCGAGCCGTATCCGAGCGGCGTCATTCTGCCGTTTTCGCAGCGGATGACTCCCCATCCCACAATGGCTATACCGGGGTCTATACCGAGTATTATCAAAGCGGCGCCTCCAAACAAATAAAATATCAGTTTATTATATCACAAAGTGCTTCAATAGTCAAAGGATTACGGCACATTCGGCGCAAATTGTTTCAATAATTTTACATTTTCCGCCGCTTCCGACGCAGGCATCGGCATATATTCCGCCGCCGGTCGGTGCGGGCAATATTTTCCGCACAAAATATACCCTGTCATATGGAAATTTGCCGAAATATATGTTACAATCAAGAAAAAAGCGAAAGCAGAGGTCGCGCTGTCTCAATGAAGCTCAAAACGCTAAAGGAATATATGTACATGACCCTCGGCACTGTCATAATGACCGCGGGCGTATACTTTTTCAAGATCCCCAACGGCTTCGCGACAGGCGGAGTCAGCGGTATCGGCACACTGCTGGGCAAGGTCACGTTTCTTTCGGCGGCAAACTGGATCACCATAATCAATATTCTGATGCTCATAGTAGGATTTATCGTACTCGGCCGCGCGACGGGCATCCGCACCGTATACTGCAGTCTGCTTTTCTCGGGGCTTACCGAGCTTTTGCAGCTGACCGTGCCCATAAAAGCGCCGCTTACGGACCAGCCTTTTCTGGAGCTTGTATACGCAATGCTTCTGACATCTATCGGCTCCGCACTGATATTCTGGCAGAACGGCTCCTCCGGCGGCACGGACATTCTTGCACTGATACTTCGGAAATACACGCCGCTCAACGTAGGCAAAGCGCTTTTGTGCGTTGATTCGCTCATAGCGTTCACGTCGTTCTTCATATTCGGCACAAAAGCAGGACTTTTCTCCATGCTCGGACTGTTTGCGAAGGCGTTCCTTGTTGACGGAGTTATCGAGAACATCGGCAGCTGCAAATATTTTACCATCGTCACGACGCACCCGGAGGAAATTTCGGAGTACATAACGAAATCCATGCACCACAGTGCAACACTTGTGCACTCTCAGGGCGCGTACAGTCACAATAACAGCACCATGCTGCACACGGTCTGCCACCGTTCCGAGGCAATGCGGCTGAGAAAAAAGATATACGAGATAGACAAATACGCGTTTGTCGTGGTCACGACAAGCAGCGAGATCATCGGAAAGGGCTTTCGCGGAGTTTCATAAAAGCGGCACCTACATTTAAAATTTAATTAAGGAGATGGCAGTATGACCGTCGGCGAAAGGATCGCGGCACAGAGAAAAAAGAAAAAAATGACGCCGCAGGAAATATGCGCAAAGCTCGACATAGAGACTGAGCTTTATAACTCATGGGAGAGAGGCGACGTTGAACCGGACACCGAGCATCTTTTGTCGCTTGCCCATATTCTGGGCACTTCCGCGAACTATATTCTGTACGGCACGGACGGCTTTGACGTGCAGTCGATCTTTCCGAAAGACGCGACTCCCGCGCAAACACCCATTTCCGACTGGCGTTTTTTGTGCGGAGTACTTCTTATGTTCGCAGGCGGAGCGGGAGTTTTGCTGTTTATAATGCGCAATTCCGTTGCCGCGTCGTCGCTTGCAGGATTTTTCGAGCTGGGCGGCGCGCCGCTTACAGCGCTTATTGCAGTCTTCGGTATAGGACTCCTCGTATGCGTCGGCGTATGCATTTCGAAAGGGGTAAAACGCCGCCGACACAAGAAAGGCGGCAACCGCCGCTGACGTCGGCTGATGCCCGCCGCGGAATGGGCGCCGGCTTTCGGCTTTTCGAAATTGGGAAAGCAATTCAAACTTTGTTGTAGCTTACCGAACTTAAGTGAGAAAGACGTGAAGAAACTGCTTTTCCGTAAGCAGCAACGGACGGGAGGTTTCAACCTTTCGAAATCCGGAAAACGTTTCAAACTTTATTGTCAGCTTACCGAACGTAAGAGAGAAAGACGTGAAGGGACTGCTTTTCCGTAAGCAGCAACGGACGGGCGCCGGTTTTCGACTTTCCGAAACTGGGAAAGAATTTCAAACTTTGTAGTCAGCTTGCCGAACGTAAGAGAGAAAGACGTGAAGGGACTGCTTTCCCGTAAGCAGCCGCGGCGGGCGGCGGCTTTCAGTTTTCCGAAATTATGAAAGCAATTCAAACTCTGTGGTTAGCTTGCCGAACGTAAGTAAAAAGGACGTGAAGGGACTACTTTTCCGTAAGTAGCCCCTTCACACATCCCCGAATCGGTCTAAGAAAGGAGAGGCAGGTGTTTCCCGCCTCTCCTCTCTTAGAAATCTCACCTCACCACCCCGATTGTGCCCGTGAGTTGAAAAGCAGAGCGAGTGCTCCAAGCC
>CAUGPT010000015.1:0-46512 GCA_959601495.1 uncultured Eubacteriales bacterium | reverse complement strand
TATTTTACCACACCCCTCTTATCTTTTGTTCAGTTTTATGATAACATCCCCGCCCTCCTCGCCTCTCTTGGAAATCTCACCTCACCACCTCGGCGGTTGGAGCGAGTGCAAGGTCAAAATGAGTGCTCCAAGCCCGAGAGGTTCGACGAATTGACTTTAGCGTGACTTTCAGACACGATTGACGTTTTTCTTGCGAAAATAAGCAACGTTGCTCCCATAGATAGCAGAAGCAAGCTCGAAAGACGAGCTTGCTTCGTTTTGTTTCGTTGTTGAATTGATATGGTTCAAAACTAACGTGAAAAATTTTATCTGCACAGGAAATTAACTTTATCTTTGAAATTGAGATTTATCCGATTATACTTTACAAAGCAAGGCTGCTCTTTCAGCCTTGCTTTTGGCAGCTTGCGCTTACGCTTTTCTTGTTTCTGTAGATACACGTAATGGATAGCTAAAAGTTTAGCTAAAGCCAATTCGTCGAATCTCTCGGGCTTGGAGCACTCGGTTTGGCTTTCCACTCGCGAGCACAATCGGGGTGGTGAGGTGAGATTTCTAAGAGAGGAGAGGCGGGAAACACCTGCCTCTCCTTTCGGGTGCAGATGAGGGCTTGCCCTCATTGCACGGAGAAATGTGTGCGACAGCTCGCACACATTTGCTCCACCGTTCGGGGATGTGTGAAGGGGCTGCTTACGGAAAAGCAGTCCCTTCACGTCTTTCTCACTTGCGTTCGGTAAGCTGACGCAAAAGTTTGAATTGCCTTTCCAATTCCCGAAAATCAAAGCCGCCGTCCGTCCGTTGCTACTTACGGAAAAGTAGTCCCTTCACGTCCTTTTTACTTACGTTCGGTAAGCTGACGCAAAAGTTTGAATTGCCTTTCCAATTCCGAAAAGCCGAAACTCCTCACCTTATGATCGTTCTATATGCATGATCATATTTTCAGTATCCTCTTCGTCATCAGCGAAGAAGATATACGCAAAGCCGTCAATATCACTGAGAAAGCCCATATCCGCGCCGAGCGGATCATACTGCATAAACAGCCGCGGTGCCGGCTCTCCGTAACTCCAATCCGAGGGGAAGCCGAAAAGCCGTGTTCCGTCGGCGGAGTCATCCGCCCGAAAAAACTCCATCTCCCACGCCTCACAAAGATGCGAGAACCGCGGCTCCGCTTCGTTGAAGCCGTCGATCACGGTGTCCGGCTCGCCGTCGAACAGATACACCATGGGAGTGTACGGATACACCTCGGTATCAAGAAAAATATATAAATATCCCGAGTGAGGCAGACGGCCGTCAACGTCAAGGGCTGCTATATCCGCAAGCCTTATCTGGCAGAAAAATATCACATCGTCCGCCCAATTATCGACCCATGCGCCAGGCACTGCGGGATCGCCGAAAAACCTGCTCGCGCCGGGGTCGGCGCCGCTGCCCGCTTTTTTCACTTTAATTCCGATCGCCATACCGCGTCTCCTCACATTGCCCTGATCCTGTACTGATACCCGCCGTCCATCGAACGCGGGCGGTAGAATACCGTCTCGCCCTTTTCGAGCGTCCACGTTTTGTTATATCTTTCGTTTGCGCAGCGGATCGTTACACTGACGCTGTTCTCCGTCACTTCTCCGATAAAAAAGCTGCGATGCCCCTTTTCAAAGGTCACTGTCGAGTTTTCGGAGCAGTCAAGCTTTTTTTCATCCGTTTTTCTGACGCTGCTTTCTCCCGTGCGGTGGTTTATGCCCCACATCTCCTCCGTGATCCTGAGTTTCACTGACCGCAGACCTCCTTTATCAGTCGTGATCTTCGCCGCTCAAAAACAGATAGTGCGCCGCCTTTTTGCCGTCGGGCAGAATGTGCCCGAGCCCGTACGTGTATATTTCGTAAAGCCGTACAGCCGCGGAGCGCACTCCCTGTTCGGCTGCCTCCGTATAAAGCAGCAGGGCGGCGTCTGTATCCTTGTCTGTTCCGAATCCGTTCTCATAAAAATATGCCGCCTGGTACATAGCGGAGCCGTCGCCGCGGTCCGCCGCGCGGGATGCCCACAGAAAAGCCAGAGCGTCGTCGCGCTTTTCGGGATAACCGAGATGACACGCCATGGCAAGCGCTCCCATGGCGTCGGTGTCGCCCGCCTCGGCAGCAAGGATATACCGTTCCATCTGCCTTTTGTGCCGCTTTACTGTCTTTGGCTTCGGCCGCCTTGCGGGGTGTTCGGCATCCGCAAGCCGCGCCGCCTGCTGCCAGAAAGGGACATCGGCATCCGTAAGCGACATATCCGCAAGTGAGATCATTGCCGCTGTACTTCCCTCGTCGGCGGCACAGCACTGATACCGCTCCGCAGGCTTTTCGCTGCAGCCGCCGTCTTTTTGCCCCACAGTCGTTCTCTTCGGTTTCACAGCGCTCACTCCCTTTCTGTGTCAGCATCACGGCATACTACCGAACACTTCGGTCGCTGCCGCGGCATTTATCTGCCGCTTTTTATGCTTTCGATGCGGTCTTTCCATACGTCGGCTTTTTCGTCGCCGAGAGCTTTTGCCTTATTTGCATATTCTTCGGCTTTTTCAATATCCCGCCCCGCTCCCGCACCGTACAGATACGCAAAGATCAGATATGCGGTCGCGTATTTCAGATTTTTATCATCGGGCTTCATATTTAAAGCCGTTTCAAATGCCGTGCGGCTGAGATCGGGATGCTTTTCCAAAAACCTTTTGACCGTTTCAAGGTTCTCCTCGTCCAATGCGCCGTGATCATTCGCCGACAGCCATACCGAGCCGAAGACATCTGTCTCCGCGTGGCCGCAGGGCTCCTCAAAGCCGTAGAACCGCCCGAAGCAAAGGTGCAGCACTCTTTTATCGAGGTCCGCATTATAATCGTTCTTTCTTACCCGTTTGTACGCCTTCTCCAGAACCGATGGCGAAGCTGTGCCGTCTATAAGCTTTTCCATTGCCTCGTCATATGACATTATACCGAGAAATCCCATGTGTGTTCTCCTTTTTATAAAATTATGCAGTCACTCAGCCGCAGTGTAGTCGCCCTTTTCGGGGATATTTACCGAGTCGCCCTCGGTGGGGGCGGTGATCTCTATGTAGATAAATCCGTCGTCGGTTTTTTCGTAATACTTGCCTTCGGTCGTCTCGTACAGAACGGTATCGCCGTCGCCCTTTATAATATGTGCGATAAGGAACTGATCGGGATCGTCAAGCTCGTCTGCGGAGGTGTAGCTGCCCTTGCAGCAGCAGTTTTCGGGAAGATAAGCGCTGAGACTTTCCGTGATCTCACCGTATTTTGCGCTGCCCGTATCGTATGATATTTTCTGCTCGCCTTTTTCGTATATAACGCCGTCTCTCAACACAAAGGTTTTATCCGAAAGCTCGCCGAAACCGCTCTTGAAGCTCCACTGCATAAGCACCTCGTCTCCGAGCGTGTACTTTATGATTTCCGCCGACCCGCCGTTCCTGTAAAGGCGCATTTTGTAATCGTTTGACTCCGTGTTCGTTCTGAGCGTTTCAAGTGTATAATCCGCGCCGGAATCAAACAAAACATAGTCCTCGATCAGCTTGTCGCTTTTTTCGTATTTGTCAAGCTTTTTATTCATTGCCCACTCGTACAGCCTGCTGTTTCCGAAAACGCCGTTTTTGAACAGCAGCAGTCCGCCCGCGACAACGACGGCGATCACCAGAAATATGACTATCTTTTTTCCGACCTTGCCTGCCTTTTTCGCGACCTTTACGCTGCAATCGCCGCAAACGCCGTCCATTTTTGAGGCATAGCCCTTTTCGTCCACCGAAACCTCTTTGTAATCGCTTTCAAACTCCTCGTATTCACTGTACCGCACAGGTATGCCGCAGTATCTGCAGCAATGCTTTACCTTGCCTCTGTAAATATACTTAGTGTTGTCCATGGCATTGTCTCCTTATTTTGTCGTTTTTCGTATATATGTCCGCGGCGCCTTTGCCGCACTGTTTTGAAGAGTATCGAAGTTTTGCCGCCGCAAAGTCGGATCAGATCTTTTCGCCGTCCGCGCTTTGCTCCTTCAGAAGCCGCAGAAGCTCATTGATCTCATATTTGTGTCCGCAGTTTTTCTCCCACAGTCGGGTCTGTTCATCTTCCTCTCCGCTCATGAGCCTGTTTGCCATAGCGTCGCCGTAGCCGGAGTTGTGTGCCTCCCAATAAGCGTCCGAGAGGCTTTTGATCTTTTGATCGGCCGTCATCGTGTCATTAACAAGATAGGAAAGCTCCCCTTCAAGCTCGCGGATGCGTTTCAAATTGTCGTCTGTCATATTTTTGTCCCCGTTAAACAGGATTGATCTCTCCGCCGGATATATAAAGCAGTTTTCTTGCCTCGTAATCCGAGTAGCCCATACTTCTCAAATCTCTATAAGTATAGCGCGGCCTCACACTATATGCCATGAGGAACGCAAGCATCAATACGACAACTGCGGCAAGCCACATTATAAATATCGCGGCGGGCGCTGCGCCGAATACAAGCACGGCGGAAAGTGCCGCCATCATAAGACAGCGAAGCGACGCCGTGCCGTCCTTTGTCAGACAGAAATGAGCTGCCAAACCGAGCTTTTTTCCGAACGCGGTCTTCACGCACAAAATCCCGCCGAGAAGCATTGCCATAAGAAAACAAGCTTCAATGCCGAACATATTGTTAAAGATCGGGCTTGCCCCCTCCATCGCGGTGTCCATAGTAATATTAAGACCACCGAGCAGCGCCGGCATAGTCACAAAAGCGCCGCGCATGATATCATATCCGCCGAAAATGCAGGCAAGAACCTTTGCAAGCCCGGGCTTAATAAAGGAATATTTCGCGCTGTAGACCGAAAACAGCGGCAGAAAAACGAAAATGACCGCAACGCCGAAAAGAGTTGCGCCGAAGTCCTTTACGTGTATGACCGCCGCGCCGAAAGCGGACGAAGCGTCCTTCGGCACTATCCAAAGGGCTGCCATAAGAACAAAGTTAAGTATGATCGCCGCCACGGAAAGAATCTTGCCGATCACGCCGAAAAAGCCCTCAAGACAGAAGCGGTCGATAAACCGCAGAGCGCCGAAAGCGGGAACGAGCACGCATAGCCTGTCATAGGTGTCAAGATCGTCAAATGCGCCCACATTCTCACGGATGCAGAATATGTAGGACAGGATAAGCAACACCGCCGTTGTGATCCACCACGCGTTCACGCCGCCGATAAAGCCGAGAACGAGAAATCCGATATAGTATATGACACCGAGCACGCGGCTCTGACAGGCGGCGTACCCCACAACGAAGCCGGGCACCAGCACAAAGCTGAATAGCCCGCCCACGGCGTCCCAAACCTCGGCGAACATATATGCGCCCATCAGGTTTTTCGGCAAAAGATATATGCCGCCCGCCGCAAGCATCAGCGCTGTCATAAGCACCGCGCCGAGCAGCAGTACCGTAACTTTTTTGAACATATGAAGCTCTCCTTACATTTGTAGGAATTGACCCGCGCCGATCATCAGCCGTTCAGATGCATTTGCGTCCGTATGCCGTCCTTGTCGGTAACGGTGACATCGCCCTTGGGAAAGCCGTCAAAGCTGTCGCAGCGGATCATGCTGCCCGAGGACAGTCCGCCGTACCAGTTGAAGTCGCAGACATCCCGATTTCCGATAAGAGACAGCATGCCTTTGCCGCGCCATTTGGAATCATGAAATCCGCCGACATAGTATTCCGCGTACTGTGTGGTGCCTTGCGTGGTCAGCGAGATCATGCGGCATTCGCCCTCGGGCATCGCTTCACCGCGAAAATCGGAGCTGATCAGCACCAGAGGAGAGTCCCCGACCGTATGGATGACCATTCCGGAGCCGCAGGGGGCATTGTTCTCAAACTCCCCGATGTAGCCGTCCACCGTGTCTGCGCCGCTGCGGTGAGAGAAGCGGTATTTTCCGTAGCCGTGCTTCACCCGTGTGATTACGTTCCCATTTCTCCTCCGCACGATCTCTCCCGTATACCGGGAATCGCTGCCGATATCGATCACCTCCGGTCCGTTGGGCTCCGGAACGATCTCGTCGTTCTGCCACAGGGTCCCGAACCATTGACCTTCTCGGCGGATGAGGAAGATTCCCTCATGCAGATTGTTGTAAAATTCCCCGAGATCCACCGCTCCGTTCAAAAATTCATACCGTCCGAAGCCGTGGAATCGGTCGTCCTTCCACCAGCCGCGGTAGACCTCGCCGTTTGCGTAGGTCTGCTCGCCGTAGCCGCAGCGCTTGTCGTTCTTCCAAAGCCCCTTGTAGACCTTGCCGTTCCCCTCGTCCAGCATGCCGTAGCCCTCGTAGTTGTCCGCATGGAAGCAGCCGCGGTAAAACCCGCCGTCCGCGAAAAAATAGGCACCGAAGCCCTCGCGCACGCCGCCGACCGCCGCGCCGCGGTAGGAATCCCCGTTTTGGTATCGAATCTGCACGTTGTCTCCGGTATCGGACTCCTCCGCTTCTTCGCCGCTGCCGCCTTCGTCTTCGCAGCCTGTCACACCCGCTTCTCCGCCGCTGCCGGCGGTATCAGCCTCCGACTTTGGACCGCAGCCGCTTTGTCCGCCCGATCCGCAGCCGTTTTCCGAACCGCTGTTTTCGGCAGCCCCGCAGCTTTTCTCCGCCGGAATACTGTATTCGTGAAGCTCTTCTCCCGTGATCTCAAGATATGTTTTCTTAATGATCGGCGCATACGTTACAAACGCGTCTTCCCGTATCCGCTTTGCCGCGTCCCGTATAATCTCAAGCGCTTTTTCGTGGTCAGCGCCCGTGCCCCAGCCGTACTCATAGGCACGCGCCGTAAAAACGGCGCTTACCGGCTCGTGATACTTATCATACCAAAAGCTGAAAAGCCCAAACACGACAGGCAGACTGCGCACACGCACATATTCCTCGCAGATTCCGTATTGATCCTCCGCAAGCGAAAAGGCGCTGCTTGCCAATTTGATCTTATGCTGATGTATATTTATGAGAGGGCGCCAGATAATACCGCGCTCATCTCCCGACTTTGCAAGCTCATCCAAAGCCTTTTCCGCGTTTTTTAATTCCCGCGCGGACAAATTCTCGGTCGCAAGCTTTGTAAAAAGCTCATCGTAATCGGTGATTTTCTTTTTGAACAGTCCCATAGCAGTCCCCCGTGACGACCTTTTATTTCGAATAAATAATTGCGATCTCGTCCACGCCCGTAAACCACGGCCCGTCGTAGGACGCCTGATATTTCTTGTCGGTGAAAAGAAGCTTTCTGCCGCCGCGCAGGGTGAATTCCGTCTTGCCGAAGGATATGCCGACGATGCCTTCACAGATACTGTTTATCCGAAGCTCATAAACGTGCTTCGGCGCGTATGACGAAAAATCCAGTGTATAAACTCCGATTTCGGCAGGGACGCGGATGTCGTATCTGTGCATGTCGGACGGGCAGTCCTCTCCGATGTTTCCTTCAAGCCGTACGGTGAGCGTGCCGCCCGGCGGCTCGTCGTCCTTAGGCAGCCCGTCAAGAATACGGTTGTATTTCAGCATTTTCATATGTTCTCAGCGCTCCGCCTGCCTGAGCGGAATAAAATCGCACACGTCGCCGATATTGCATTCGAGGCACTCGCATATCCTTTTGATAATGTCCATGGAGACCTCTTCGTCCCGACGGAGCTCTGTCATGGTGTTCGGAGATATGTCCGCTGCACGGCGCAGATCCGCCTTGCTCATTTTCTTATCAACAAGCAGTTTCCAAAGCTTGTTATAACTGACCGATAAAAGGATCATGGTTTACAACTCCTTATGTACCAATCGAAAAGTATCCGCACACAAAATCATCTGTCGGCATTTTGCAACGAAGCGAAAATGTGTGCTTGCACGGACATTTTCGCTCAGCCGTCGAATGCCGCATCCGCACGAAGTGCGGAAAAGCGTCAGCTTAAAAATCTTGCTTCAGCAAGATTTCCTGCGGGTATTAAACCACGAAGCGAAAATGTGTGCTTGCACAGACATTTTCGCGAGGCCGTCAATGTCCGCATCCGCACGAAGTGCGGAAAAGCGTCAGCTTAAAAATCTTGCTTCAGCAAGATTTTATGCGGACATTATAACATAATCCCGTTACAAATTCAATACACAATCTGATATTCGCATTCGGATTTCGCAAGTTTATTCGAAACTGTCACAAAAAAGCAGTGCCCGACCCATCTCCCGGGTCTGGCTCTGCCGGCGGCGCGTATGAATTAAGATCAGTCTTCTAAATACGCGTAATCAGCCGCAGAGGTAAATGCTGCCTTTGTTTTCGCGATCGGTATAAGGAATTATGCAGATCACATCATCATCGATCTTTCTTGTTTCACCGCCGTACCACTCGTGCAGTTCCCCTTTGTAGTAGTTAAGGCTGTAGTCGCACAGATACAGGACCCGGCCGACGGGAGTTGCGAAGAAGCTGTATACATCATCCGCGATCTTCACGGACTCCTTGCCGTCATAAACCTTTAGTGTTCCGTTAGCATTTTTGTTGCTCCAATCCGTTAGGTAGAAAATCTTGCCCAGGTCGGAATGAACGTCCGCAAACAAAATGCTGACATCACTGTCGATCTTTTTCCTGTCGATGTAAAGCTCGCCGCTGCCGTCCCTGTAGTCCTTGAAATACTTAAACTCTGTGTCGCTTACAAACTGACTGCAGCCCGGGCCGGTGTACACATCACTGTCATATACTTCGAATTTTCCTATAACACCGTCCTTAACGGAGTTGCGGCGGAGCTCGCCGGGGTTCTGCTTATCGGAAATGTTGTCGAAGTAATAAATGATGGTACCGGAAGAATTTATCTTAAAGTTGGAAGCTTTCTTCTCCTGCTCAACAAGCGCTGCGTTTTTTCCGGCGGCGATGTATCTTTCACTTGAGGAAAGCAGATCGTCTTCAATCAATTCTTTAGCATCGTAAGTGCTTTCAATTTCGGAAAGCCTGACTTTTTCAATGCCGGACAGATCGTAAGCTTCGTAAGAAATAACCGGTGCGTCGGATGCGCAGCTGCAGCTTGATTCATAGTGTCCGTCAAAGAAAAGATCGGTAATGACAGTTTCTTCGGTACCGTTATAGAAGCAAAGAGAATAACTCAGCTTATCAAACATTTCTCTCTTAAGGTCCGCTCTCAATTTATCACGTAACTGTTTCGCGTTCCATTCGTCAAGCGCGGCAGAGTATTCCGCTTTTATGTTGCTGCACTCAGCCTCCCATGCCGAATAAGCGTCTCCATAAGCTTCGCAGGCTTCGAAATATTCGGCAGAGGTGTCGTAATTATCCCATGAGGGACGTTCCGGAGGATCGGGGTAGGTCGGATAGTCGGGTCTTGCAACAGAAGCATCGGCATCTTTCAGATCGTCTGTAACATAGTCTGCGAGAGAGATCTCCTCCGAACCGTATGTTACGTAGTAGATCTCGCCCGAATCGTAAATACGTATGATTCTGTAAACATCTGATGCTATCTTTTCCTTGTCGGCTCCTTCAGACTGCTTGTACAGGCAGTCATCTTTTAAATAGTACACGGTGGTAAAATCATCGCTTATGTGTGCGAGTGAAGAAACATCGCCTGCTATCTTCTCCTTGTCCTTATCGGCACATTTCAGATAGATGCTGTTTTCGGAAGTGATATAGCATATCTTCCCGCCGTCGTCGGAAGCTTTGAACTTTGCAGCTTCGCTTGCGATCTTTTCTTTGGAGTCCTCACCGATCTTGTATTGATAAAGGTCGCCTTCTTCACCCTTGAGATATGTAACAAGCGTTGCGGAAGTGTTTACGGTATAAGACCGAACATCGGAGTCGATCTTAACAGCTTCGGCATCGGGTCTTGCCGTCTCTTTAAAGTAAAGATTGAAGCCTTCTTCATCTTCGTTGACCTTATCGGGGAAGAAGATATACTTGCCGTCTTCGCTCATATAAGTCAAAAGACCGAGCCGATAACTCACGGCAGCCATATCCCCGTTGTCGACATCGCCGGAATCAACAAAGCGGGAGGTGAGCTGCCATGCGTTGCCGTCCTTTTTCAGATCGGAGAAAAAGATCTCTCTGTCCTTCAAATAGAGAATATAGTTGTTTCCGGCTTTTCCGCGGCCGCCCAGTAACAGAGAGAGCACGATGATCAGAACGGCAGCGACCGCTATGCCGATCCCGCCGAACACAATTGCTTTTATGGGAAATTTCTTCTTTTTCGCGTTTTTCACGGGCGCCGGCGCAGGCTTTTCCTCTGCGGGTGCTTTGGCAATCGAGGCTCCGCAGCTTTGGCAGAAAGCAAACTCGGGATTTGTCTGCTTGCCGCACTCAGGACAAAAAAATGTTTTGGAAATCGCGGCACCGCAATTATAACAGAATTCAGTGCCGTCATTAAGTTCATTGCCGCACTTTGGGCACGTTCTCATTGTATCGTCCTCCTTGTTTAATAGATTGTTTTCTGCCGGGTGCCGCCTCGCGGCTCTGATCAGCCGCAAGCTGCCGAAGCTCACTTATTGGCTCACCCGCAGCTGTATATCGTTTTCACCAAAAGGCATGAAACCTGACAGCTGCGGCAAAATTTGATAATACCATAATAATTATATACGATGTTATCTAATTTGTCAAATTTTGTATTTTATAAAAAGCACGGAAAAATCAATAGCACCCGCCGCACGGAAAAACGCAATGCTTTCTTTGATTTTTTCGGAGTCCCGTCAAAGTAATGCTCTCCTCTGCGTCCGTCACTGCTGCCCGCACCGACGGCGGCAGAGGAGAACGTTGACTCCTATTGGGTATTCTGTTATAATTGAATTGACAAAGATCAGGCGCGAGGTGTTTATGACACGACCCTTTATGCTGACAGAACCGTTAAATCCGAATTCCTGCCGAAAAAAATGATCCCTTATGCCGTCTGCGTTTTGCGGGCGGTATTTTTGCGGCAGGCCGTCCGACCGGAAGAAGGAATGTATATAAATATACTTCCGACTATCTCTTTTCGTTTTCAAATATTTTTTCAAAAAAGTTCCAACCTTTTCGGATCTGCGTGTCTATATGGGTGAAAGCTTTCAATGAGGTACAAACAAGTGAACAGACAAGACGTAGAGAAAACCATAACCGAATACCTGAAGCCGATATTCGGATTTGCTCTGAAGAGGTGCAAAAGCATCCACGACGCGGAGGATCTTTCACAGGAGATTGCGATAAAGGCGTTTCGTGCGCTCCTTGTCAAGGATGATATTGCGGACACGGGAAAGTTCATCTGGGCTGTTGCCCATAACACACTCAGCAACTACTATCGTGATGCCGCAAAAAGCATGGTCGGTGTTTCTGCCGATGAGATTGCGGAGCTGATCGCAGATCCGTACTCCGAGCCGGACACCGACGACAATCGTGACGCTATCCATCGTCTCCAAAGTGAGATCGCTTACCTTTCTAAGCTGCAAAGAAGAATAGTGATCGCGTATTACTTTGAAAAACGCAAGCAGGCAGATATCGCTCGGGAATTAGGTATTCCTCTCGGCACTGTCAAATGGCACTAGTTTGAAGCTAAAAAAGAATTGAAACGAGGTATGGATACGATGAGAAAAGCAAGCGAACTCAAATTCAACCCTATTAAATTCCACTCCTACGGTATCAACGGTTCCTCAGGTAAAAAGTCTCTCGATGAGTTTCTGCGTTCCGCACTGGCTCAGAATATCTGCTACTGCGTGCGTAATACGGCAAAGACCGTTAACGAAATTGCCGATGACCTCGGTGTTTCCCCCGTGTATGTGGAAACAGAAGCCGAATTTCTTGAGGAATACGGCTTTCTGCGGACACAAAATGATAAGTACATTGTGGGCTTCATCATCAGCGAGCCGAACGCAGAACTTCTCACTATGCAGAACCATATGTACAAGCGTGCCGCGGAGCTGTTCGCAAACGATCTGTATGATGAATTGATAAACAGCGATATTTTGTGCGATGACCGTATTTTATGCAATCATCAACTTCCCGATTATACACGAGATAAAAACTTTCTTCTTTGGTCACTTATTCCTTATATCGCCGCTTGGTCCGGTGAAAAATTATCGGACGATAGCATTTCTTTTGAAGAAGCTGCTACGATCCGCCCGGACGGTGCGCATAACATCTGCCATGCGACCGTCGTACCGGATGATATGGTGCTTCCGGACGACTGCGTGTATATGAAAAACTGGAGCGGACCTATGTGGAGCGGAAACGGAGAACGTATACTTTGGCAGATCGACAGTGAGTGGTCAAATCGCGATAGAGACCGTAGTTTTCGATTTTCCGAAGATGCGAAACGAATTCTCTCGCTCTATGCGCAAGAAGATGACTTTCCGCTTTCACAAGAAGATTACATATGGCTCTCCGAATGCGGATATATTAATTTCAAAGGAGATTACAACGGAAATTTCGCAACCTATTGGAAAATAATCGTTCTCCGGGATAACGAAATAAAAAATGAACTCCTTGCAATCGGCGAGCGAATCAAGGAAAAGTATCGGGCTGAATTTGATGCGCTGAAGGCACCTTATGCCGAGGCTGTACTGAAATCGGTTCCCGAGCATCTAAAAAAGGCAGAAGAGTATGAACTGCAGTTCGTATTCCGCTCCGACGGATGGTTTTTGTTGCATTGTATTACGGCACTTTTGAAGAACGGTAAGCTTAAAGAGCCTACCGAAGACCAGAGAAAATCTCTGACCACACTGATTTTCAACGCATAAAGAAAACGCCTCTGCAGGCTAATGGCCCGCAGAGGCTTTTTTTGATGGCACAAACTGTTTGTCGCGTGAAAATCAATTATTACTTTTTGTTGCGCGGTAAACATCCCACGGAAAAGTGAATAAGTAAAATCGGCAAGCATCCGGCGACGCTTGCCGGTTTTCGGTCGGAGTGACCGGATGTATATACACACATAAGAGAGCCGCCTCGACGACGTAGCCGAGCAGCTCGATTCTTTTCTTAATTCGTGACATCAATTTTGACATCATTTTTCTTTAAAAACAGGCGAAAACTGATTAAAAACAAGAAAAAGAAAACCGCTCAAATCCCTTGAAACCTAAGGATTTAAGCGGTTTTTGCGTTGGTCGGAGTGACTGGATTTGAACCAGCGGCCTCTTGGTCCCGAACCAAGCGCTCTACCGAACTGAGCCACACCCCGATATTAAATTATATGACGCATATATTCCGCGCCGATTGTATAAGGCGCGTCATCTCAAATTGCCAATATATTTTAGCACAAGCGGCGGCATATGTCAACTGTTTTTTTGTGAAGCTGCGTATAGTGCGGCAGCGGTGCACGAAAAAATACAAAGGAAGGGACGAAGAACTATAAAGACGTCCGTGCGGCGGCGCGAGGTGAAGGTACCGGCAGAAGCGGCGGGGAGCGAAGCAGCACTCTCACGGTGGGGGCAAAAACGTGCGGAGCGGCAGGGCAAAGCGCACCAGCACGACGGGGGCGGCAGTCGGTATGCCCGAGACGGTGCGCAAAGGAGGCGCGGGAGCGGTCGGCAGAGCGGAAAACCGCGCAAGGATGAGATACGCGCGTATTTGAAGATATGAATAAAGGCACGGGATAGGAGCGGACGGCGCAGCGATGCGGAAACGGTCGCAGAAACACGCGGGATACGGTGCGCGGGGACAGTGCGTGAGCAGTCGCAGCCGATTGTGCGGGCAGCGGTGCCGGTTAAAGGTACGTGCGGGAGCGGTCGGCGGAAAAATGTCGGCGGCGCTTGCAACCGTGACGGGCGCAGGGCGCAGGATCTTACATGGACGTGGTGCGAGATCACGCGGTGCGGGGCGCACCGAGATCACGGAGCATGGCGCGCGGAAATTCACGGTGCACTTGACGCGGACTCTGCGGCGTTTGCGCCGCGCCGGGGCAAAGGCGCCTGTGGGCAAAAAAATCGGGTTTTCGGTGCCGTCGCTATTGACTTTAGAGCGCTGATCTGTCATAATAGCATTACGCTATAACGAAGTTTGGTTTTTGCCGCGGCGCGGCCAAAACCGCATTCTGACACCGGAGGACGGTATTATGAAATACTCACTTAAGCTTTTATCGGAAGAATGCTTCGGTCTCGGCAATTTTGCCTGCAACGAGACTCTTTCCGGCGACGGTAGAATTTTTGTCCCTTACGGCTCTGCTGACGGATCGCACGCGCTTTTGTCATCCGACAACGGTCTCACATGGGAAAAGACCGATCTGCCCGCGGGACGCCCCACGCCGCCGTTCATTCGCCTTTCGGACGGCACGTTTATTGCCATGGGCTTTGAAAACGCCGTATACACTTCGATCTTCGACCGCGACGCGGAAAAAATACCGTTCTATGCCGCAGTTTACCGTGCAAAGACCTTTGACGACGTTGCCTGTGGCAGGGTGGAAACAGGTTTTTGCAAGGTGGACATTCCGCGCCTGTCCTTCGGCTTCGGCGACTCCGGCAACGCCTTCGCGGGCTGCTGCGTTCAGCTTCTGGAGCTTTCAAACGGCGACATCCTCTCCATGATGTACGGTCAGTTCAAGGACGACACGACGCTGTGCCCGTACTTTGACAAAAACTGCGGATACAAGTTCTATCTTTATCGTGTATGGACTCTTGTCTCCCATGACAAAGGAGAGAGCTGGGAATTCGTTTCAACCGTTGCCGATGTGCAGACATATCCCATTGCGGACATCAACGCCGAGGGCTACTGTGAGCCTTACTGCATTGAGGTTGAGCCCGGGCATCTCTGCATGATACTGCGCACGGGCGGTCACGAGGTCGTCTCTCCCCTGTATTGCACCCATTCGTATGATTTCGGCAAAACGTGGGAGGCGCCGTATGAAATATGCTCCTGGGGCGTTCTGCCCAAGGTCATTAAAATGGCGGATGGGACCCTCGCGCTGACTACCGGGCACGAGCACAACGTGCTCCTGTTTTCCGACGACGGCGGACGCACATGGAGCAAACCGTGTATGGTGGAAGAATGCTATGGCAAGTGGGGAAATTCGCCCTCGGGCTACAATACGATCGTAGAGTCAAGGCCCGGGGAGATCACAATTGTGTTTGACGATCCCAAAGCGCTTATAGACGCGCCCGACGGCAGAAAGCGTCAGCTGTATGCGCGCCGCTATGCCGTTTGCCGCGGTGAGTAAAGAGGAAAGTGCTTTCCGTGTCCCGCCGCGCTGTTTGCTGCGGGATAAGGGGATATAAATAAAAAATCTGCCGACGGCAGAGAACGGAGGATAAATATGAAAAGAGAAAAAGACGAAGCTGACATGCATCTGCCGGGTTTGGTCTTCGGGCTCGGGATCTTTCTTGCGGCATCGGCCGCGGCGATCACGGTTTTTGCCATAGTTTCCGGATACTATGCCGCGGCGGCAGCCGATATACTGCTGCTGCCTCTTGCAGCGGCGGCGTTTCTGTGCTACAACAATCAGAAAATTTGGGTCGTGAACGACAAGATATTCGAGTATTCAACCATGTTCGGCAAGCGAAAAAGATATGAGTTTGACCGGATAGACAAAATCGTTCAGAACACGGATTCGTTTACAGTCTTCGCCGAGGGCGACCGTATACATATCGAAAGCATGGCAGTATGCTCCCGGCGGCTTATGGATCTTCTGATCAAGGCCGCGGACAAAAAGTCGTCGGACGACGATGACGAATAGACAAAGCAAAGGTTTCGCGCAGCCGTGAGCCGCACGGTAAAAGCGCCGCAGGCAATGCCTGCGGCGCTTTGTTTATGATGTGGTCATATAAGGTTTGCCGCGCCGATACGGACCGTTTCGGCATTTCTTGCGGCTGTGATGGTGGGAGACAGTACGAACGAATCAAAGTATACCGTCTCGCCTTCGGAAACGTCAAACGTAAATCTTACCGAGGTGATATTCCCCGCGGCATCTGCGAATCTCGCGGTATCTGCCGTGAACTTATCGCTCTCGGCGATAGTCAGCGTGTCCGTATAACTGCCGTTTTCCGTTGTCACGGTAACAGTCACATTCATTGCCTTGCCGCTTGCGGTCGCAGCGCAAAGGCTTACGTATCTGAAGCTGTCCGCGGACACTCCTTCGTCGCTCATATCAACGGTGACTGCGGCCGTTCCGCTGCCCACGGCTATCGCCGCTGCCTGCTTTTCATCACTGAAGCTTACCGACGGAGGCGTGAGAGTCTTGTTTTCTTCGTCGATAACGCCTGCCAGCGTTTTTCTCAGCAGCAGGCAGTCTGCCGCGGTGATCTCGCTGTCGCCGTCCATATCGGCTGCAAGCGTATCAATCCCGATTCCTACAGGAACATCTGCGACATAACGTCTCAGGTAAAGCATATCTCTTGCGTTAAGGGCTCCGTCTCCGTCCGCGTCACCCAAAAGCAGTGTGCGAGCGTCGTCCGTCTTCAGAAGTGCCGCGTCGCTTTCGTCCGCAATAAGCTTTGTTACAACTCCGTCGGAGAGCTTGTTTGCGATCCTTGCGCGCTCGATCGCGACGTCCCGCGCCTCTGTCATGTCGGCACAAAGCATAACGGAGCTTATATACATGGTGTCCCTGCCCTTTATGGGCTGGAAGAGGGTCATATCAAGTTCGGTTATCCGACCGGACCAGCCGTCGATGCCGGTAAGGTCGACTATATACGAAACATAAGAGTCGCTGCGGGACATGGCTGCAGATCTTGCTTCAACCGAGTTTCCGTTTACACTGAATGTCATCAAAAATGAAGAGTCTGCGGTTCGGTTTGACATGGGATGCTTCAGGGTCACCACAGCATAGCTGTAATCTTCCGCGTTCGCCGCAGTTTCGGCTTTTGTATAGTCAAAGATCAAGCGCGGAGATCTTATCAGAGTCGCCGTTGCGACGAGAGCAGGCTCGTCGGCATCATATTTGTAATTATTGTTAATGCTTTCGCTTACAAGATCAAGTGTTTTCGGAATGTTGAATATAAGCGAAGAGGCATCGATCTCGGTCTCGGCGAGAATATCGGATATAGTCTTTACCGCGGAGAGCTTTTTGATCTGAGCGGCGTATTCGCTGCAGGCGGCCGACGCGCCTGTGCAGGCTGCGATCGCCTCGCTGCCCGTCTGCGCCATAGCGCAAAGCTCCTGCCACTGCTCGTCGTAATACTCGTTTTCGTATCTGTATCTGAGTATTCTGCCCGAAAGACCGTTTATGTAGTCCTGCTCGTTTCCGCTTTCAAGTGTGCGAAGAAGCGTCTGAACGATGACTCTCGAGCCGAAATCGCTGGGATGGCACAGGTAGTCTCCGCTCATGTCGATATATCTCTTGTTTGTGAGCATATACTGATATACCGATGTTACATCTGCGATCGCCACGCCCTCTCTCTCAATCGAGTACAGCGAATCCGCATATGCGTAGAACCAGTTCGAGGGGAAGAACACGGGGTTTGTAATGGGGGGAGCAACGATCACGATGTCGCACTCGGGCAGCGCCTCGTTAACGGCGGCGATCGCCTGTTTCAGCGTGTCGATATAGTTGCCTTCCGCCGTGGGGCTGTCGCCCTGCATGCACTCGTTCGTACCGAACTCTATAAACAGAAGATCGGGGGCATATGCTATAATATCGTCCATCTTGGTAATGCAGAGGGAGGCATCAGCGCCGCCCTGCGCAATGGTGCTCGTCTCGATATTCGCATCGGAATAGCGCAGGCGCAGTCCGCTTGCTATCATATCGCACCAAACCTCTGCATAGGGCTTTGCGCCAAGGTCTGCGGAGGCGTTCGCGCCGCCTGCAAGTGAGTCGCCTATGCTGAGAAGCTTTACATTCTGTCCCTTTGTTTCAAGCTTTGAGAGGGCGTTACTTAGGAGAAATCCCTTCTGCTCGGGGACTGTGCCGTTCCATGTGCCGGTAGTGGTATATGTAATGTTGCAGTACCCGTAGAAGAACATGGAGTGCTGACCGCAGTAAGCATACCCGCCGTTCAGCATCTTTCTCCATGAAGAGTTTTTCTGCGTATTTCCGTACACGTCGGTGTACTTATATACATTGACGGCGGTATCCGGAGTCAGGATAAGCTTTCCGTCTTCGATCTTATAGTCTTTTCCGTACACGTATTCGGTATCGAGATATGAATTACGGACGGATACGACTTTGTCGACGGGGTAGTTGAGAGTTATGGGCTTTATGCTGCCGTCAGACTCTTCGATGGGATAGAACGACTCGTTGAAAACAAGGTCGCCCTCCCAGAAATACTTCGTATAGCGTGCGACATCGTAGGTGTCAAGGTCGAGATATTCCTCGTCGTACTTATTAAGGCTGCCGTTGGCTGCCGCAAGCATTTCGTCGCGGCGGCTCTCTCCCGCAGTTCCGTACAGGTAAACGGCAACATCGGCGCTGCCTGCCGCAATACTTACGGAAATGCTGTCCGCGCTGCCTACGGAAACGGCGGTGAATTTGTGCGACGCAGTAAGAGCGGCACTTGTCTCTCCGACGGTAATGCCGACAGACCCGGCACCGTATGCTGCGGGGAGCATTGCAATAAGGTATGTATCCTCCGAGCCTGTGCCGGAAATCGTAAACGCTGCGCTGCCGCCCGCCGCGATCTCGATCTTTGCGGCGTCAAGATAGGAGTCGTAACTACCGACGGCACCCGCAAGATCGGCAGGCGCTTCGGTAAGCTTATTGTAGTCCGATACCTGAGCCGCGCCCGGTACCGCGGCAAGCACGGTGCCCGCAAGCATAACCGCGCAAAGCAAAACTGACAAAAGTTTTTTCATGGTTCATTTCCTTTCGGAATATATAAGAAATCATGTATAATTGTAGCATACAACCCGAATGCAGTCAATATATGCAAAAAAATATGTGCATTTTTAACGTTTTTTCCGCGCGTTTTTGTCGCACATGTAAATAAAGCTCCGCGACGATTGACACAGACGCCGCCTGCGATTATAATATACATGATATGCCCCAAAAACAGATAAAATACCTGAAAGTGACAATATATATGAATTTTCGCAAGCTTTTGATATACTTTACCGCCGCTTTTCTGTGCCTTTCTTCGGTCCTCTCAGCCGTCGCCGTTTCTGCGGCGGGGGATGAGGGCAAGACCGTTCTGAAAAGCGATTTTGTGCAGTCAGTTTCGAATTATATCGGCTGGGACAGCCTTCCCGTAACGATCAATTCCGAGGCGGTATTTGAAAATGCGGGCGGCAGCCGAGTATCCTTCGGCATTCTGCCGGGAACGATCTCCCGTCTTGAGGACGGCGAAATATATCCCGCGTTCGTTATCAAAAGCGTGACGGCACATGGGCTTTCCTGCACCGTTACTCAGTTTGCGGACACGGTTTCCGACGGGTCAGACATCGTTGCCGTATATACGCGCATAGTATTCACCAATGAGACCGGTGCGGACGCAGCGCTGCCCGAATTCAAGAATGCCGTGCCTATGGGAGAGGTGCCCGGGACCGTACGGGACGGCGAAAGCGTTACCTGCGATTTTGCGGCAGTTGTATACTGTCCCGACAGCGAGCCCTCCGCGGCAGAGCTTGCGGAAGTTGATTTCGATGCCCACACGGAGCATATGAAGCATCACTGGGACGCCATAATTTCCGAGACATCGATATTTGCTTCTCTTCCCGATGCCGCGGCTGAGATACGCACGCTGTACTATCAGAAGATCATTTCCGATCGGATAGGCAGAGCGGGAGTATCCGTAGAAGAGCTTGATATTGAGAGCATGACGGCATACGAGCTTTGTCAGCTAGTTACGGAGTATACCGAGAACAGAACAACACGCTACAGCTACGACGCGATACACGAAGAGCTTGTCGACAGGCTCAACACCATCGCATCCCGCATCAGACGGTGCTCCGGCGGCGAATATCTGTACTCTGAGAAAGAAGACCCCGACTATTATTCCTTTGACGAAAATATAAACGCCATGAGCGAGCTCAGCGCCGGCGCGCGCGCCCTTGCCGTGATCGCGCGTGCGGAAAACCGCCTCGGCAGCGGAATCGGAAACGGCGACGAATATACGGACATCAGAGTCTCTCTGGAAAAGCTTTCCGCGGGCGTCAGCTCGGTTGCAGACCGCACGGCGAAAATACTGCCGTGCACATGGACTGCCGCCGACACACTGAGTCTTACAAAGAGCGGCGTTGACTGGAGAAGCACACTCGGTGCCGAGGACGGCGTTCTGTACTTTGAATTCAGCGACAGCAGCGCCTCCGTGCTCAGCAGGTGGTATGTGGAAAATCTTGCTCTCGGCGTTGCGGGAACGGGAATTTTGGGCAACATGGCAAAGGATGCAGCCGCGGCTGCGTCGTATTCCGCGTGGGACGGCAACAATCTTGCGGCAGCGTTTGTCTGCTTTGATTCCGACACCGACACTCTCACCGTAGGCGCGGGTCTCGGCGCAAATATATTCGCCGGAGCGGATGAAATGAGCATTTCGCGCGTTACGGGCACGAAAAATACGTCCGTTACGGTAAGCTGCGATAAGAATGTTTTGAAATTTTCCATATCCTCCGCCGGCAGCGCTTCGATACGCCTTGAACTCAGCGCTTTCGCGGGCAGTATTGAGGACGCGTCGTGCGGCTTTGACGGCGAAACGGGTGTTGTCACCGCCCCCGCGGGTACTTCTGAGGTCACCGTCACCCTTTCGGATGATGCGGCAAATATTGCTTCTGCCGCCGCCGCGGATCAAAAGCTTGAGGCAGCTCTCGGTCATGCGGGACTTCTTTCCACAGAGGGATGCACCTCCGTTTCCGCTTCCCGCTTCACGGCAGCGCTTGACACTGCGTCGGCTGCCCGCCGCGAGGGCAGCGCGGAAAAGGAAAAAGCGGCAGAGGAACTTTCAAGAGCTTCCTCCCGTCTTTCAAAAACCGTATCAGGATATGACTTCAGCCTTACGGACCGCGAGGATCGCGGAGTATTCGGCGGCAGCAGCGTTTATCAGAAGTTTTCGCTTCCCGCCGCCGGCAGCGTCACGTCCGTCACTTTGTCCGGCAGTCTGCCCGCAGGCACACGTGTCGGTATTTATACTCTTGACAGCGACGGTATCACACCGGAGGAGCTTATAGCGGAGACCGTTGTCGACGGTGCCGGGCTCTACGGCAGCATGGTGCTTGATCTCAGCTTTGAGGCGGCTGCCGATACGGAGTATGTGCTGTTTGCAGATGCTTCCGAGGCAGACAGCGGGCTTTCGCTTGCGGTCTGCGAAAGCAGCAAAGACGGCGATATGTATACCAAAGACGGTGATACCACCGAACTTTACCGCCTCTGCGCACTTGATATGAGGATCGGCGTTACTCAGGCGGACAGGAGCGAGCTTGACGCATATTACAGAAAATGCAGCAATGCAAATGTTGACGGTTACACAAAGGAATCGGTCAAAAAGCTGAGAAACGCCATGAACGACGCCGCCGAGGCGCTTTGCACTCCCGATGAGGAGAAGGCGCACTGCGACGAGGTGTACGAAGATCTGCGCAGCGCATTTTCGTCGCTCAGCACGTATGCTTCAGATACAAAGCTGTCAAACCCTCCGCCGGTGCTTTACATACTGCTCGGTGTTACAACGGTGCTTTTGTGCGGCGCGCTGCTCGCAGCCGCATCCTCCGGCAAAAAGAACTCCGGCACCTGATCATACGGTACCCGCAGGGGATGCGGTTTTTATGGGGCTTCGCCCCATGCCCCGACTCGAGGACTTTTCTCCCCAAAAGTCCCCGAGACCCGAAAAAACCGGACTGGACAAGGTATATAATACCAAATACAGATAGCTAGCAAGGCTGCCGTCGGCAGCCTTGTTTTTTCGTTTGGAAAAGCATTTCAAACTTTGTGGTTAGCCTTCCGAACGTAAGTGAGAAAGACGTGAAGGGACTACTTTTCCGTAAGTAGCCGCGAACGGACGCCGGTTCTCGGCTCTTCGAAATTGGCATAGCAATTCAAACTTTATCGGCAGCTTACCGAACGTAAGTGAAAAAGACGTGAAGGGACTACTTTTCCGTAAGCAGCCCCTTCACACATCCCCGAATCGGTCTAAGAGAAGAGAGGCAGGGGCATCCCGCCTCTCCTCTCTTAGAAATCTCACCTCACCACCCCGATGGTGCCCGTGAGCGTAAAATCAGA
Organism: uncultured Eubacteriales bacterium; assembly: GCA_959601495.1. Classification (GTDB taxonomy): domain Bacteria; phylum Bacillota; class Clostridia; order Oscillospirales; family CAG-272; genus Avispirillum. Next base: position 24,523 of record CAUGPT010000015.1, on the reverse strand, counting down.
GCGAGTGCTTCAAGCCCGAGAGATTCGACGAATTAACTTTAGCGTTATCTATAGACACGATTGATGTTTCGCTTGCGAAAGTGAAGAATGCCGCTCCTATAGATACCAAAAGCAAGCTCGAAAGACGAGCTTGCTTCGTTTCGCTACTATTTTTTGAAACTGCAAACTTTTAGTTTCAAAATTTCGCGTAGAAACTGTAAGAACCGTTTGCGCTATACATAAAGCAAGGCTGCCGACGGCAGCCTTGTTTGCTATCTTTATTTTATAGCCTGAAACCTATGCAGGTTGGTTTTTTCGGGTTCTTAGGGAGCTTTTTCCCAAAAAAGCTCCCTAAGTGGGGTATGGGGCGAAGCCCCACATATTCCTATCCCTCATGTCGGGGTGCGGGGCGCGGAGCCCCGCAAGACCGTTACCTTAGCGTGGGCATGGAGTTTATCTTTTCCGCCAGAGATACAAGCTCGTCCTCTGCTTTTTTCAGATCGTTTTCAAACAGAGTGCCTTCTGCAAAGAGCTCCTCTGTTTTTTTCATAACTTCCTCAGCCGTATGAAATTTTGCGGCAAGGCGCGACCATCTGAAATACGCCGCGAGAGAGCGGCAAAGCAGCGAGCCGCACGCTATACGCACGACGGCGGCAAACACTATCCACGACGCGAAAAGAATAAGCAAAAGCGATACGCGCTCCGCATCATACGCCCGCAGCATGGGGACCGCAAGAGCGGCAAGGGACGCAGCAGCCGCGCCGACGGTTATGCGGCGCCCGATCTTCTGTTTTCTTGCAAATACGGCGAGCTTTTCGCGCGCCGTACTTTTCTTTTCATATATGGCAATGTCAAGCGACATTTCTTCTTCGCTTCTCACCTTATATATACCTCATATACCTCTCATTACGCGGCATATCGCCACAAAATCGGCTGCGGAAAGCCGCTCGCCGCGCACGTCCGGACGCATACCCAGCGACACGAGCGCCGCCGAAAGCTCCTCTTTCGGAAACATTGAGCCGAGCGCGTTCGTAAGCGTTTTTCGTCTCTGGGCAAACGCAAGCGATACCGCTTTTTTGACCGTAGCGATAAACGCGTCAAGCTCCGCGTCATCCTCGGGCAGACCCTCAAACGCGTCGCGCACGCCGCCCGGATACAGCTTTATGGACACCACCGCGCTTGTGACCTTGGGAGCGGGATAAAAATTGCCCGCGGGCACCGTAAACAGCTTTCGCGCCTCTCCGCTGAGCGCCACCGCCGCGCTTATCGCTCCGTACTCGGCGCTGCCTGCCGCAGCGCACAGCCTGTCCGCGACCTCGGACTGAACGAGCACCGTCACGGACTGCACCTGCGGCGCTTCGCTCGGTTTGTACGCCTCAAGCACGGACATGAGTATGGGTGTTGTTATATAATACGGCAGATTTGCGCATATGCGCACGGGAGACGTGCCGAAATGCTCAGCGAGAAGCTCTCTCAGCGACAGCTTCATAAAGTCGCCGCTTACAACGGTCACGTTTTCGCAGTCCGCCAGAGTTTCGGAAAGAAGCGGTATGAGTCCCGTGTCTATCTCCACGGCAAGCACTTTTTCAAAAAGCTGCGACAGCTCGCGGGTCATGGCGCCGAGCCCCGGACCTATCTCAAGGGCGCATACGCCCTCGGGCGCACTTTCTTCTCCGCCCCGGCCGCAGTCGCGGCCGGCAGCGGAGCTGCCGGCTATGCGCGCTGGTATATCGGGATTTATGAGAAAGTTCTGACCGAAGCCCTTGCGGGGGGCAAGTCCGTATCTGTCCAGAAGCTCTTTTACAACAGATAAATTACAGAGATTCACGCCGCCCTCAGATTATTCCGACGCTGTACGCCGTCACGAAGCTTTCTCCCGCTTCGATGATCTTTGCGTACTTTTTCGACGTAAAGTCCGGAGTTTCCGCGGTGGATCCGGGAAGACCGTTCCACGGCTCAAGGCATATGAACGGCGCGCCGCCCTCAACGGGGGTCCAGAATCCTATAGCGTCAAAAGAATCAAACTCAAAGCGGATGCCGTGACCCGTATTTCTGTTTACAAGGTTCACTTTCTTTACGGGCAGGTTCTCCACCACTATCGCGTCAAGCGCGAAATCCTTGTAGCACAGGGGCAGCTCATTGTTTTTGATCACATCAAGCTTGGGCATATCGGGGGACATATATCCGCCCTCCTGCTCGGTGTTGTGAACGGCAGCGCCCTCGGCGTTGTCGAAAACAAGACTGTAATCTTCAAACTTTTCGCTGTCTTTCATGGGGCAGTTGAAGCCCGGGTGACCGCCCACGCAGAATATCATGGGATGCGTATCCGTATCCGTTACCTTATACTCGGTCCTGAAACCGTTTTCGGTTATGGAATGGGTTATATCGAGGTTGAATGAAAAAGGATACGATCTTTTCGTTTCTTCGTCGGAAGAAAAGCGCATCGTAATGCTGTCGGGGCGCACGTCAATGGGAGTATACTCCACCTTGCGGGCGATCCCGTGCTTTTTCATGGGGTACGATGACCCGTTTACTATAATGCGATCCTCTTTTGCGCGGCATACCACGGGGAACAGGCACGGTGCCTGTCCGCTCCAGAACTGCGGATCGCCCTGCCAGACGTACTCGACTCCGTCCTTTACAAAGGACACGAGCTCGCCGCCCTTTGTCGAGCATTTTGCGCTCGCTTCTCCTTTGGAGATCACAAATTCCATATGCGGTTATTTCCTCTCTTTATGTGTCCGTCGCCTCAGAATGCGATCTTTTCTTCAAGATAGGCTCTGAGCTCGGATATGGGCAGTCTTATCTGCTCCATGGAGTCGCGCTCGCGCACGGTCACGCAGCCGTCGTTCTCCGTGTCGAAATCGTAGGTGATGCAGAACGGCGTGCCTATTTCGTCCTGACGGCGGTAGCGCTTGCCTATGGAGCCTGCGTCATCGAAGTCAACGTTGAAGTGCTTGCAAAGCTCCGCGTAAACCTCGCCGGCTTTGTCGGAAAGCTTTTTGGAAAGAGGCAGCACTGCGGCCTTTACGGGCGCAAGCGCGGGATGCAGGTGCAGAACTACACGAACGTCGTTCTTCTCCGCGTCAACGACCTCTTCGTCGTATGCGTCGCAAAGGAATGCGAGGAACGAGCGCTCAACGCCGAGAGAAGGCTCGATAACATAGGGGATATAATGCTCGCCCGCCTCCTGGTCAAAGTAAGAAATATCCTTGCCGGAGGTGTTCTGATGCTGGGTGAGGTCATAGTCGGTACGGTCGGCAACGCCCCAGAGCTCGCCCCAGCCGAAGGGGAACATGAACTCAAAGTCGGTAGTTGCCTTGGAGTAGAAGCAAAGCTCCTCGGGATCGTGATCGCGGAGACGGAGATTTTCCTCTCTCATACCGAGAGAAAGCAGCCAGTCGCGGCAGAAGCCTCTCCAGTATGTAAACCACTCAAGGTCGGTGCCGGGCTTGCAGAAGAACTCAAGCTCCATCTGCTCAAACTCGCGCACGCGGAATATAAAGTTGCCGGGGGTTATCTCGTTACGGAACGATTTGCCTATCTGACCTATGCCGAAAGGAACTTTCTTTCTTGTGGTGCGCTGCACGCTTGCGAAATCGACAAATATGCCCTGCGCGGTCTCGGGGCGGAGATATACGGTGTTTTTCGCGTCCTCGGTAACACCCTGGAACGTTTTGAACATAAGGTTGAACTGGCGTATATCCGTAAAGTTGTGCTTACCGCAGGAGGGGCAGGGAATATTATGCTCCTCGATGAAATTCTTCATTTCCTCCTGAGTGAAAGCGTCGATGGGCTTTTCAAGCTCAAAGCCTTCCTCCGCGCACCAGTCCTCTATAAGCTTATCCGCACGGAAACGCTCCTTGCACTCGCGGCAGTCCATAAGGGGATCGGAAAATCCGCCAAGGTGTCCGGAGGCTACCCATGTCTGAGGGTTCATCAGTATCGCGGAGTCAAGACCCACATTGTAGCGGTTTTCCTGAACGAACTTCTTCCACCATGCTCTTTTGATGTTGTTCTTGAGCTCAACACCCAGAGGACCGTAGTCCCAGGTGTTTGCAAGTCCGCCGTAGATCTCGCTGCCGGGGTACACAAAGCCCCTGTTCTTGCAGAGAGCAACGATCTTATCCATTGTCTTTTCCGTGTTTTTCATTCTTGCCATCTTATATTCATGTCCTTTCGGGATAATTTTACAAAATACATTTTGTCAGCGGTAGTCGTAGAAGTACGCCACGCCGCTGTTGACATCGGGTTTGAAATACGCGGGAGTGCTGCCGCGCTGACCGATAAACTTGCCGGGATAGGTCATGACCTTTATATCGAGCCATGTGTATGCCCGCACCGTTTCTCCGCACAGCACGACGTCGTCGCCCGTGACCGTGTTTGAAGCGAGCACGTTCGACAGGCGGCTGAGCACGTTCTGCATATCTCTGTCGGAGAACGAGCTTATGTTTGAGAAAACGCCTGTCGCAAAGCTTTGCAGTATGGTCATCTCCGTGTCGATGCCGTCGGAGGGATCGTAGTAGAGCAGCGCCGGCATAAGCTTTTTGGCAAGGCTCACCGAGCTTGATCTGTCAAGCTCGTTTTCTATCGTGGTCTCGTCGGCGTCCGCCGTGGTGTCCTCGTCGTCCTTTGGCTTTTTTGTTTCCTTTGTGTCCTTCGCGTCAGCGTCGGTGCTGTCCTCGCCCGTAGTCTCGGCGGGGGCGGAAATATAGTTTTTACCGTCGGTGTATATATCCACCGGCAGAGTCATTGGGATGCTGCCTATAGCGTCCGCAAGCTTTCCCAGATCGGTGGAATGTATGACGGAATAGTCCTCTATCGAAAGCCCTGTCAGCGCAGAGACCTTCTCTGCAAGACCCGCCGCACCGTAGTACGCGTACACCCTGCCGAGGGTTATTTCACCCGCAGGGGTCTCTACCTTGGTCGCTGCGGGTACGGTCATTATGGTATAATCTCTTTTATCAACATCGGCATGCACAAGCACGATATCGGTCGCCTCGACAAATTTGTAGTCAGCTCCCAGTATGCCGAAATCCTTCATGTCGTCTATCTGCGACGCCTTTGTGGGATAATAGTTGTCGAAAACGTCCGGTCTGTAGTCGGAAACGACCCAGAGCCATGTGAACGACTGGCCGTTCAGCTTTTTGGTAAAGCGCTCGCTGCCGTCGTCGGCAGGGGCGGTGGTTTCTCCCGGCGTCAGTATCTGGTCAAGATCCTTTCCGCCGCCGGAAAATATGCCGCATACCGTGTCTGCCACAAAACCGCAGGCAAACAGGGCCGCAATTGCCAGTATTACCAGGGACACCGCAAGAGTTATCCCGAAGCTTTTCAGATTTTTCATAGTTTTACTGCCTCTTTCAGCGTGTTTCGGATATGCGGCTCGCCGCGGCGAACCGTTTTGTTCGCCGAAGGTCAATTTCACTGTGCCTTTGCAATATCCGTTACGGTTATTGTAACCTTAATATCGCCCGAGCTTACGGTAAACTGTGAATTTGCCGCAGCATAGACCTTGCCGCCGAGCATAAAACCGTTATCGGTCATTTTGCCGCGGCACACAGCCGTGCCCTTTACGTCGACTCTGCCGTCGGTGGCGTATGAGGCAACATACACACCGTCGGAGTTTTCGCCGTACAGACGGGCGGGGGTGAACACCGCGTCCTTGCTGAGCACGCCGAAGCTGTCGCCGTTCTCAAGAAAGAACTCCTTGCCCTCTGTAAAATACTCGCTGTAGTCGCCGCGCAGTCCCGATACGGAATAAGATACAAGATAGCTGCCGCTTCCGCTGCCGGAGAACAGACCCACAGAGCCTGTCACCGTGCGCACGGCAATGCCCGCGACGCAAAGCATGAGAAGTATGATGATAAGCGCGTCTATGGCGGCAAAGCGCCGGCGCTTTTCAGTCTTTGCCGTTTTCATTTTCGGACTCCTTTACGGTCTCCTTACCTGTATTGTCGGCTTTTATATCCGCTTTCTTTTCGCCCTCGTCCTTTGCCTTTGAGTGCGCGGCATGCTTAGCCGCCTCCTCTTCTTCCTTTTCTTCTTTTTCCTTCTCTTCTCTCTCCAGCTTTTCCTCTTCAAGCTTTATCTCGCTGACATGCTCCGCAAGACCGGAGAGTATTCTTGTGCTGGGTTTTTTCATGCAGATGTATATGAGAATTAAAATAATCACCGCTACCGCCAGCATGATAGAGGTCTTCCATATCTTCATGGCAGACTCACCGAACATGGCGTCGGTGTAAACTACTGCCACAAGTCCCATAAGGGCGCTGATGGCATAAAGTATGCGGACGGCCTCCTTGTGGGAAAAGCCCATATCTACCAGTCTGTGATGCAGATGCCCGCGGTCGGGGTGGAAGGGACTCTGCCCGTGGCAGAGTCTTCTCACTATTGCTACAAGCGTATCAAGTATGGGCAGCGCGAAGATGGAGAACGGAACAAGGAACGACAGCACCGTATGCAGCTTGAACAGTCCCTGAACGGATATTACGGAAAGCGTATATCCCAGGAAGAGCGAGCCCGTGTCGCCCATGAATATTCTCGCGGGGTTTCTGTTGTACGGCAGAAATCCGAGGCACGCGCCTATAAGTATGGCAGTGAGAAGTGCCGAGGTGTAGTCTCCGGTTATGAGCATGACCGTAAACACGGACACGGCGGTTATGGCGGAAACTCCGCAGGCAAGACCGTCCAGACCGTCTATAAGGTTTATCGCGTTTGAAAGTCCCACTATCCAGAGTATCGTGATGGGAATGGAGAAATATCCGAACTCTATCATAAATCCGAAGAGGGTCACATGGTCAATGAGCACGCCGAAGCATACGGCAATGCCCGCAACGCAAAGCTGCACTAAGAGCTTTATCCACGCGGAGAGACGGAAGATATCGTCTATGATGCCGAGGATAACAAGGATCGCACCGCCTATCCAGAGAGCGTACAGCTCGGAGGAAGGGTCGCAGAACACAAACGTTGCCACCATAAAGCCCGCGAACATGGCAAGTCCGCCTATGCGGGGCGTGGGCTTTTTGTGCATACGGCGGGCGTCAAGAGGGATGTCGATCGCGCCGATGCGGAACGCAAGCAGTCTGACAGGGGGCGTCATAGTATATGACACAAGCGCCGAGCATACCACTGCAACGGCAAGATAAATAAATGTCGTCATATCAAAATTCATTTTTCTACTCTTCCTTTCTCATGCCGCGCGGCGCCGCCTCGGTGCCTTTTGCCCGACAGAAACGCAATAGGACTCTGCTTCGTATTTTGCGCCGCGGAAACGGGACGTGTGCCTCATTGCCGCAGCTGCGAACATACTGTATTTTTGCGCATCGCCGCAGCCTTACGGCGGTGCACCGGAGTTTTCAGACAACCGACAGTCGGAGAATTTTACCGCCGGAGCATGGTCTCAGCGTGACTGCTGATTTTCTACGGTCTCAACGCTTACGCACTCGCCGCCGAAGCAAAGGGACGGCAGGCGCACGAAAAGGCTGCTGCCCGCGCTCAAAGTCTCCCCGCCGACGACGTAGCCCGTATCCGTTTTCTGAGCGTTAGCTTCCACGGTCACATACAAAATGCTGTAGCCGTCTATTTCGGAGGAGACCGCGTTGCCGTCGGAGTCGGTACCCTCATGGCGCGCAGGCACGGATGACACGGCAGCCACCTCGCCCAGCGCCGACGAGCCGTCCGACGAGCGCACAACGTCGCCGACAGCTGCCTTCTGGCAGAACTCGCTTCGTATCTCCGGCACCTCGATCACGTACTTTATGCGCACGTATCCTCTGCCGATACCGAGTCCCGATATTATTCCGTAGGCAAGCGCCGCAAGCGCGGCGACTACCGCCGCTATCATTACGGCATCTATTACATTGAAACTTCGTTTTTTCTTTTCCACAGCTAACCGTCCTTTATGACGCCGCATGACCGGAACACCCGGGCGGCAAAGAATGATCGTATGATAATATATCCTGTAAAAACACGTATGAGGGATCAGATCCGATCGGGCGTTCCGATATCGCAGAACGAGCGCTCGGCACAGTCCGCGGCGGACGCAGCCTTTTCCGCTTTTGTCATTTCGAAATCCGCGTTTCTTACATACGCCGAGCAAACGCCCATCATAGTCCACAAAAGCATGAACACTGCGTCGTTTTCCCAAATATTCGCGAATGTGCCGCACAAAAGCACCGTAACGGCGGCGGCAAGGGGCGACAGCACGCCGAGGCGTGTATCCGCCGCGCTTCTTATGGCACCGAAGCGGCGCAGCTCTCCGTGGGACGCGCCGGTGGAAACGGTACGCCACGCCATGTACGCAGCCTCCCGCGCCGTCAGCATAAGGGACGCGGCAAATGTGACGATACCCGATATGCCCACAGTGCACAAAAGCCCGAGATAGAAATTCGCGCCCTGCGGCAAAGGCTCTCCGCCGCCGAACCATGAAGACGGAACGGTAAGTCCGCCGACGAAAATTCCGTTTGCGGCGGAATATGCCGCCTGTATTTTTTCAAACACGTAGCCGTATATATTCTGCCATGCGCCGTCGGAGTACATAAGCAGGACCGCGGCGGAAAACAAAATCGAAAATCCCAGATACACCCTGCGTCTGCCCAGCAGCAGAAGCATCAGCGCAACCGTTGCGCCCGCCGCCGCAAGATGCGCGTACGAGCCGCGTATGCAAAGGCAACCGGCGCCGCAGGCGGCGCACATCCAGAGAGTGAAGCGGGAGATCACGTTGTGATGCCTCAGCGCAAGCCCCACGGCGATCGGCAGAAGAGCTGCCAGTATTATGTCGGCGGAGCCGTTCGCGAAAGACGGAAGCGCGGCTATCTCATCCGCAAGATACGATGCGTCAAGCCATGCGGGCAGAAGAATTGTCAGCGCTCTGCCGATAACGTACACCGCCGAAAGCACACCGCCGGATATGACAGCCGCCGTTATAAGCTTTGTCACATTGCGGCAGCTTCTGTATAAAAGAAGCGCCAGAAAATATGTTGAAACGCAGATGAGCTTTACCGCAATATCCCCGCCGTCTTCGGAAAGGGAGAAAAGCCCGCTTGCCAAAACGCACAGCGCAAAAACCGCGACAGCGGCATCGCTTCTTCTCAGAGAAAAGCTTCTTTTTCCGCGTATGAGCTTCAGAAGGTATGAAACAAGCGTAGCGCCGAGTATAACACAGTGAACTGTCTTGCCGCAGTACAAAAGCAGTACGGCGCTGAGCATGAGCCCCGCCTCGGGGACCGCCATTATTATGCAGACCGCCGCCGCAAGCAGGATAAAGCCGAATACGCTGACCGGCGCAAGGGCGAAAGAAAGAGTTCCGCAGACAACGCCCGCAATAAAACCGTGACTTGCGTGACCGCGCGCCGCGTTGCCGTCAAGGGTTTCACGGCGTATGCCCAGATAGTCGCAGACCACACTGCCCGCGCGGGAATCTGTCAGAGACGCCGCAACGTTTTTGTCGGAAAACAGCAGCGGAAGCGATGCAAATACCGTAAAGACACCGAAAACCGCAGCATCGGTGAGACTTGCCGTCTGCCGCGACGTAAACAGCCCGGTTATGATGCATATAAGAGACGAATACACGCCGAAGGTCATGAGAAACACACCGACGACACGAAGCCGCAGCTTCATGAAGTACTCTCTCACGCCCGCAGCCGCGGAAACAGTCAGACTCTGGTCGAAAAGGCGGGAGACGAACCTGCGTATATCGCCGAAGGGTCTTCTTCGGCGGGCAGCACCGCTGCGCCCGCTGTTTTTGGGTAAGCGTTCCACAGAAAAAGACCTCCGTTAAAGATTTTGTATGACGGATTCCTGCAGCACACGCGCCCCGCCGCCGATCACGCACATTGATCTGTTGGCAAAAGACCGCGCGGAAAATGCAAAAGCACCGCCCGCAGGCAAAAGCAGCTGCCCGCAACGGCATTCCTGCTCTGCCGTCAATTGCGCAGCCGCGCGAAAGCGCAAAAGCGGCAAAGCCGCCCGATTTTGCCCAAGGCAAAATTCCAAGCATATTAAACCACGAAGCGAAAATGCTTGCTTGCAAGGGCATTTCTGCTCTGCCGTCGAATTGCGCAGCCGCGCGAAAGCGCATAAAGCGGCAAAGCCGCCCGATTTTGCCCAAGGCAAAATCCCAAGCATATTAAACCACGAAGCGAAAATGCTTGCTTGCAACGGCATTTTTGCTCTGCCGTCGAATGTCACATCGTGCGGCGCTCCGCGTCGCACGGGCGGCAGCATGCCGCCGATACTTGACATTCGGCAAGTATCATGTGAACATTATACTACATTAATACAATAATTTCAAGGATTATTTAGCATTTGCCGAAAGCGTGAAGCGCCCGCCGCGCTTCGCACCGTCCCCGCGTGCCGCGGCAATGCCGACAAAGAAAAAACCTCTGCCCGACCGATCACGGCCCGACAGAGGTTTTCATTTTTATTTTGCGTAGTCCACGGAACGGCTCTCGCGGATGATATTGACCTTTATCTGTCCGGGATATTCAAGCTCGGACTCGATCTTCTTGACAATATCTCTGGCGATAAGCGGCATTCTGTCATCCGATACCACCTCGGGTTTTACCATTATGCGGACCTCGCGGCCTGCCTGAATGGCAAAGGACTTTTCAACTCCCTCAAAGCTTGAAGCGATCTCCTCGAGCTTTGTAAGTCTCTTGATGTAGTTTTCAAGGTTTTCTCTGCGTGCTCCGGGACGTGCCGCGGAGATAGCGTCCGCCGCCTGAACGATCATTGCCACAAGCGTCTGAGGCTCAACGTCACCGTGGTGCGCCTCGATCGCGTGGATGACCTCGCGGCTTTCCTTGTACTTTCTTGCAGTCTCAACACCGAGCTGCACATGGCTGCCCTCCTGCTCGGCAGTAAGCGCCTTGCCTATGTCGTGGAGAAGACCCGCGCGCTTTGCAAGCACGCTGTCCGCGCCCAGCTCATCGGCGATTATGCCGGAAAGCAACGACACCTCGATAGAGTGGCGAAGCACGTTCTGACCGTAGCTGGTACGGTATTTCAGCCGTCCGAGCAGCTTTACAAGCTCGCCGTTCAGACCGTGTATGCCGGTCTCAAACGTTGCCTGCTCGCCCGCCTTTTTAACGGACACCTCGACCTCGTGACGCGCCTTTTCCACCATTTCCTCAATGCGGGTGGGGTGGATACGTCCGTCGGATATGAGCTTTTCAAGCGCTATACGCGCGACCTCGCGGCGTATGGGATCAAAGCTTGAAATAGTGATAGCCTCCGGCGTGTCGTCGATAATGAGATCGACGCCGGTATGCTGCTCAATGGTGCGGATGTTGCGTCCCTCTCGACCGATGATGCGGCCTTTCATTTCCTCACTGGGAAGCGTTACAGTGGAAACGGTGATCTCGGCGACATGATCCGCCGCGCAGCGCTGAATGGCGAGAGCCACGATGTTGCGCGCCTTATCATCCGCTTCGTCCTTGAATTCCTGCTCAAGCTCGACCATCTTTTTGGCCTGCTCGTGCTTGACCTCCTCAACCATATCCTCTATCAGCTTGTCCCTTGCCTGCTCGGCGGTCATGCCGGATATGCGCTGAAGCGCCATTCTTGCCTCTGTCTTCTGATTCTGAAGATCTTCAGAGAGCTGTTCGTTTTCCTGAACCTTTTTAGCGAGCGCTTCTTCCTTTTTCTCAAGAGCATCGGTCTTGCGGTCCAGATTTTCTTCTTTGGACTGCACTCTTCTCTCCTGACGGGAAAGCTCGCTGCGGCGTTCTTTGATTTCCTGTTCAAACTCATTCTTCGCACGAAGCATTTCTTCTTTTGCTTCTATGAGGGCTTCTTTTTTTGCGGCTGCGGCGTCTGATTTTGCCTGATTCATGCCGTCGGCTATGATCTTCTTTGCCTGAAGCTCTGCCGAACCTATTGCTGCCTCTGCCACTTTTTTGCGGTAGCGGATTCCCACTGCCACGCCTATGGCAAGCCCTGCAAACGATGCGACGATTGCAGTTATAACATAGTAGAGCATGTAAACCTCCTTATCTCGAAATTTGAAATAAATTATCAAGACTTTAAAAAATTGTATAGCATCATACAACGGAGGCTGCCCGCGACTTATACTATTCGGTTGAATCTATATAAATCCGGCAGTCGCCGGAATACGAACAATACACTTTATTGTATAACAATATTGAGAATATGTCAAGGGGTTTTACACGCTTTTGAGGCGCCGCAATTTTCGACACGGTACCGCATGCGCCGCCTGCGCCGCTTTTCACTCGCCCTCTCGGGTGGCGGTTATAACAAAGCCGTCCGTATTGTTGCCGGAGATCTCGTATGTGTAGCCCTTGGGCACCTTTACCTCCGTTTTGTCTCCGTCGGAGGGGGCGTAGTACACAAGCACCGCTGCCGAAAGCTCGCTCTCGGGGTCGACATACATCACACCCGTGTCGGCGGAATATGCTATAAGGTCTGTATCGTATGTATATTTTTTCAGATACTGCTCATATTCCTCAAGGCACATATTCATATCCGAAATTATCTGCGAATGGGGCAGACCAACGTATCTGTAATGCCAAGACTCGTAGCTTATACCCGTCATGTACACCTTGTCGGAGGGGTATCTCAGTATAAAGCCGTAATTCTTTGCGTTGTCCCTGAACCACGCGGCGCCCTCGTCGCTTTCGACATATGATATGCTGCCGCCGCGGTTTATATTAAGGTCAAGAGCGAGTCCCGTGTGGTGCTCGGAATATCCCGGGGTCGCCACATACGCTTTCGCGTAATCCTCGCCGTTGGACTGCGCATAGCTGTTGTAGACATTTATCTGCTCCTCGCGGCTGCGGTAGGCGCTGTTGACCTGCATATAGCGAAAGCCGTTATATGCGTAGTAGTCGGTGCAGAGGGTGTTGAAACGGTCTACAACGTTCTTTGAAAGCCTTGCGGCGGGGTCCGCCATCAGGTAATACTCGTTTTTATACTCGGAGATGTTTACGATGCTGTTCTCCGCCTCGGCGGGAAAGCGGTACTCCGTTGCGGCGTTTACGAGGATAAGGTCTCCGTAATATATCTGATCGCTTGCGATCGTAACGGTATAGTAGCTGCGGCCGTCGTCAACGCTTTCAAGTGGCTCCGTTGCCGCATCCGCCGCGGTCGTGTCGGGATATATGACCTCGGGACGCTTTTTGCCGCTGATTATTATGAAAAGGCTTATGCCGATAACTACGGCAAATATCGCGCTTACGATCAGCACGCCTACGTTCACTCCCTTGCGGCGGCGACGGCGCGCGCGGGAAACGGGCTTTCGGCGGATGTCATGTCCCGCCTCCTCGGGGGTATATCTGCGCTTTACGCCCGGCTCGTCCGGGAGCGGGCCGCGGGGATCGTTCGGAGAATTGGGATTCATATAAAACCTCACAAGTGATTTTTTCTTTATAAAACGAAAGCCGGCTTTTGAGCACGGTCAAACCGGCCGGACCGCCGATGATTTGGAACTCAACTCTTTGTTTCAAACGGGTTCATCCGAAAGCTATGCTGTATGAGGAAAACGACGGGTGCTCCTCACCCGTCGTTTATCGGCTTTCGGCGACTTCGGTCTCTGTCGTACATTTGTACACCGACGAGCACCGAATTCGCCGAATCCGCCTCGCTTTGTCCGCACTCCCTGCTCGCTGAGTCACTGAGTGCTTTATTCTTTGATTATTCCGCGCTGCCGGACTGTGCGTCCGCAATAAGTGCGTCACGTCTGGAAAGGTTCATTCTGCCCTTTTCGTCAGTGCCGAGGAACTTGACTCTCATCTTGTCGCCGACCTCGCATATATCCTCTACCTTTTCGGTGCGCTTTGTATCAAGCTTGGAAATATGCACGAGTCCCTCTTTTCCGGGAGCGAACTCAACGAAAGCGCCGATGGGGATTATCCTTGTGACAACGCCCTCGTAGATCGCGCCGACTTCGGGCTCGAATACGATGCCGTCGATTATGGTCTTAGCCGCGTTGATGGCGTTCTTATCCACTGCGGAAATGAATACGCTGCCGTCATCCTCGATGTCGATCTTGGCACCGGTATCCGCGGTGATCTTCTGGATGACCTTGCCGCCGCTGCCGATGACCTCACGGATCTTGTCAACGGGGATCTTCATGGAGATCATCTTGGGAGCGTACTCGGAAACCTCCGCACGGGGTGCGGGGATAGCCTTGAGAAGCACTTCGTCGATGATGTAATCGCGTCCCTTGTGGGTGACCTCAAGAGCCTCGCGGATGATCTCGGGGGTAAGTCCGTCGATCTTCAGGTCCATCTGGATGGAGGTGATGCCCTTGTGAGTGCCGGCTACCTTGAAGTCCATATCGCCGTAGAAGTCCTCAAGACCCTGGATATCTATCATGGTCATGAAATCGTCGCTGTCGTCCGCAGTGATAAGTCCGCAGGAGATACCTGCAACGGGAGCCTTGATCGGAACACCCGCGTCCATAAGCGCAAGGGTGGAGCCGCATACGGAGCCCTGTGAGGTGGAGCCGTTGGAGGATACTACCTCGGAAACGAGGCGGATCGCATAGGGGAACTCCTCAACGGAGGGCAGTACGGGCACGAGAGAACGCTCTGCCAGAGCGCCGTGGCCGATCTCGCGGCGTCCGGGGCTTCTGGATGCCTTTGCCTCGCCTACGGAGTAGCCGGGCATGTTGTAGTGATGCATATATCTCTTGGACTCTTCTTCCCAGATAGTGTCGAGCATCTGCTCGTCGCTGATGGGGCCGAGAGTCGCCATGGTCATGACCTGGGTCTGACCTCTTGTGAACAGACCTGAGCCGTGAACTCTCTTGAAGAGACCTACCTCTGCCGCGAGAGGACGGATCTGATCCATACGTCTGCCGTCAACACGCTTTTTGTCTACGAGCAGCCAATGGCGGACGATCTTTTTCTGGATCTTATATATAAGCTCGGGGTATACGGTCTCAAGATCGGGATACTTCTCCAGGAAAGCGTTCATGACCTTGTCCTGGATAGGCTCCATTCTCTCGTCGCGGACGTTCTTGTCGTCGGTGTCGAGAGCTGCCTTTACGTCGTCCTCAACATATGCGAATATCTCATCGAACATATCGTGGTCAAGCTCGCCGGACTCGTATGTGAACTTGGGCTTGCCGACTTCTTCAACGATGTGGTCGATGAATACGAGCAGCTGCTTTATAACGGCATGCGCAAGCATGATGGCGTTGAACATATCGTCGTCGGAGACCTCTTTTGCGCCCGCCTCGATCATAACGACCTTTTCACGGCTTGCGGCAACGGTCAGCTCGAGAACGCTTGTCTCACGCTGTTTTTTGGTGGGGTTTACCATGAGCTTGCCGTCCTCGGTCATACCCATGAAGACGCCGCCGATAGGTCCGTTCCACGGAATATCGGAAATGGACAGGGCGATGGACGCGCCTATCATCGCGGTGATCTCGGGGCTGCAGTCATAGTCCACGGACATGACTGTGAGAGATACGTTAACGTCGTTTCTCAGATCCTTGGGGAAAAGGGGACGGAGGGGACGGTCGATGACTCTGGAGGTAAGGATGGCCTTTTCTCCGGGTCTGCCCTCTCTCTTGAGGTATCCGCCGGGGATTCTGCCCACGGAGTACATTCTCTCCTCGAAATCTACGGAGAGGGGAAGAAAATCGATGCCCTCGCGGGGACGTGCGCTTGCGGTAGCGCAGGCAAGAACGGCGGTGTCGCCGTAGCGTACGAGGCATGAGCCGTTTGCAAGACCGGCAACCTTGCCCACCTCTACGGTGAGAGGTCTGCCTGCAAGCTCGTAGGTGAATGTTTTGTAGTTCTCAAACATTTATTGATCCTCCTGAAATTATATTTAAAGTCTTCGGAGGGTTTAGCACTTAACCGCGCCTCTCACCGCGAAACTGTCCGGTGGGAAAAACGATTAACTGCTAATCCTTCGCGAAGTCTTATACAAAAATTCAGGCTGCGGCGGAAAACCGCCGCAGCCGTTTTGGGTGCGTGGAATAAGCGCCCGTCGGCAATTTCTCTTTTGCTGGAAATTACTTTCTCAGGCCGAGCTTTTCTACGATCGCGCGGTAGCGCTCGATGTCAACTTTCTGAAGATATGCAAGCAGGTTGCGGCGATGGCCGACCATCTTGAGAAGGCCTCTGCCGGAGTGGTGGTCCTTCTTGTTCTGCTTCATATGCTCGGTAAGGGTCTTGATTCTGTAGGTCAGGATCGCGATCTGGACCTCGGGAGAACCTGTGTCGCCCTCATGGGTCTTGTACTCTTCGATGATCTTTGCTTTTTCTTCTTTGGTAATCATTTTTGTCACCTCTTAAATTATTTGCAAAAAACGTGTTTCTCAGGCGGCGGCGGGTGATGCATCTCTGAAAGATCCTGCGTTCCGCTGTCCGGGGAACCGATATTGCCAGAGTATTGTACCACATTTGCGCTGTTTTGTAAAGGGGTTTTTTCACTTTTTTGTGTCACTGCCGTCCGCGGCACCCGTCCCGTCGCGGCGTCATGCGGCAGATAATGCGCCGCATCCGCCGTTTTCGATAAAAAATATACTACATATTGAAATTTTTCCCGCCTCATGATAATATAAAGAAAATGAAAGGCGGGAAAAATTCATGAAAAAGATCGGGATCGGGATCATCGGCTGCGGCTGCATTGCAAGAGACGCGCACATACCGGCTTTTATCTCCCACGCGGATGAGTGCGAGATAAAGTATTTCTGCGACACCTCTCTCGAAAAAGCGAAAAAGTGCGCAGAAGATTTCGGCTGCGGCACTGCGGTATCCGACTGGCGCTCTGTTCTCACCGATAAGGACGTTGACGCCGTAAGCATTTGCGTACCGAACTTTATGCACAGGGAAATTTCCGTTGCCGCCATGCACGCGGGCAAGCATGTGCTTTGCGAAAAGCCCGCCGCTGCCTGCTACGCGGAAGCTCTCGAAATGCAGCGCGTGCAGCACGAAACCGGACTTGTTTTGAATATCGGCGTCGTTACAAGATTTCACGAATCCGTCGGAAAAGTGCGCGCCCTTATTGCGAGCGGTGCGCTCGGCGACGTATATCACGTGTTTGTTTCTTTCAGAAGCTTTCGCTGCATCCCGGGCATCGGCGGTCAGTTTACCACGAAAGCCCTCTCCGGCGGCGGCGTGCTTATAGACTGGGGGGTGCACCGTATCGACCAGGTCATGTATCTTGTGGGCGACCCCGAGCCGCTTCGCGTAAGCGCCGCGATCTTCGGCTGTCTCGGACGCGACATTCCGAACTATCATTACAGAAAGATGTGGAGCGAGGAGACGCGCAACCCGGGCGGAACATACGATGTTGAAGAGTCATGCACGGCGCTGCTCCGCACTTCGGGTCCCGTTATAACACTTATGGGCGCGTGGGCGCAGAACATTGACGAGGACGAGCAGTTTATCGACATAATGGGAACAAAAGGCGGCGTGCGTCTTACATATTGCGGCGGATATAAGCTCTACACGGAAAAGGACGGCGAGTTTGTCACCGAGACCTTTGAGCCGGGGGACAGCAATATGTTTGAGGCGGAGATCGCCGATTTTCTCCGCTGCGTGCGGTCGGGAGAGCGCTCCCGCGCGGGCATCGACTCCGCCGTCAAAACGTCGCTTATCCTTCAGGGTGCCTACGACTCCGCCGAGGCGGGGCGAGAGGTCTCTCTTGCGGATTATCCGAGGCTCTGAGACGCGGCTTTTTTCCGTCACTGTTCCCCGCCCGTAGGTTGTCCGTTTATGCAGACTTCGGGAGAACGGACACGGGCGCAGAGGAAAACATGATCTGCTTATCGGTTTATCTGCCGCAAGGTCTGACATGGCGGAGGCGCAGAGAGAAAAGCCTTCGAGCAGTGCAAAGAAAGAAACCTGCGGGCGGCGCAGCCCTCCTCGGTCGATCGGCTGACGTGACTCATGCGGTACAAAGAAAAAACCTGCTCCGACAGACTGTCGGAGCAGGTTTTCTTTTTATCCTGATCAGCCGCCGAGGTACGCCTTGCGTATCTCTTCGCTTTCCGCAAGCTCTTTGCCGGTGCCGGTCATCACTATTCTGCCGGACTCAAGCACATACGCGCGGTCGGCTATCTGAAGCGCCATTTCCGCGTTCTGCTCGACTAAGAGTATCGTCGTGCCCGCACGGTGAAGCTCGCCTATAATATCGAATATCTCCTCTACGAGCAGAGGGGAAAGACCCATGGAAGGCTCGTCGAGCATGAGCAGTCTGGGGCGGCTCATCATGGCGCGTCCCATGGCAAGCATCTGCTGCTCGCCGCCCGAAAGCGTGCCCGCCTCCTGCTTTTTTCTCTCATACAGGCGGGGAAAACGCTCAAATACGTTGTCAAGATCCTCTTTCGAGACCTTGCCCTTGCAGAAAGCGCCCATCTCCAGATTTTCCATAACGGTCATCTGCAGAAATATGCGTCTGCCCTCGGGTACATGAGCGATGCCCATGGACACCATTTTATGCGGCGCCGTCTTTACAAGATCGTATGTCATGGGAACGTCCTCGCCGCTGCGGTCTATCTCGGTGGTGTAGTAGCTGATGCTGCCGCTGCGGGGGCGGATAAGCCCCGTGACCGTGTGCAGCGTTGTGGTCTTGCCCACGCCGTTTGCGCCTATCAGCGCCACGATCTCACCCTGGTTTACCTCAAAGGACACGTCCTTTATGGCGTGTATTTTATCATAGTATACGTTGATATTATCAACCTTAAGCATTGTCTGCATATATTCCAAACCGCGCCTTTCGTAGTATTTCCGCCGTTTCAGCCGGCATCCCTTTTACCGAGATATGCCTCGATGACCGTGGGGTTTTCGCGTATTTCATCGGCGGTGCCCTTTGCGATGACCTGACCGAAGTTCAGAACGCATATGCCCTCGCAGATACCCATGACAAGCTTCATATCGTGCTCGATAAGCAGCACCGCGATCTGGAATGTGTCGCGTATCTTTACGATAGTCTCCATAAGGTCGGCGGTCTCCGCGGGGTTCATGCCCGCCGCGGGCTCGTCAAGCAGCAGAAGGCAGGGATTTGTGGCAAGCGCGCGCACTATCTCAAGGCGGCGCTGCGCGCCGTAAGGCAGGTTGCCCGCGCGCCAGTCGGCTTTATCCTCCATGTTAAATATGGAAAGCAGCTCCATTGCCCGCTCATGTGCGGCTTTTTCGGCCTTCCAGTATGACGGCAGACGGAGAATGCCCTCTATGGAGCTGTACTTCATGGAGTTGTGCAGACCGATCTTTACGTTATCCTCAACGGTAAGGTTTGAAAACAGGCGTATGTTCTGGAAGGTGCGCGCAATCCCCATTTTGTTTATCTGCACCGTTGTTTTGCCGGAGGTATCCATGCCGTTGAGCATTATAATGCCGCGGGTGGGGGTATACACCTTTGTGAGCAGGTTGAAAACGGTAGTCTTGCCTGCACCGTTGGGGCCTATAAGCCCCGCAATTTCCGTTTTGCCTATGGTAAAGTTGAAGTCGTCGACCGCGCGCAGACCGCCGAAGTCGATTCCAAGATGGCTGCACTCCAGCACGGGAGTTTTCCCGAGGTCCCGCTCGGGTATAATGGAGTGGCTGGGTACGGGCACCATTTTGCCCTTTTCAAAATTGAAATTTGACATTCTGTTTACCTGCCCTCCTTTTCGGCTTTACCGCCGCCGTCTTTGTCGCTCCCTCGCCCGAACAATCGGGTGATAGGCTCAACTGCCCTTGAAAACAGGCTCTTGAGGCGGGCGTTGTTTGTTACAAGCATTATGATTATGAGAACAACGGCATATATGAGCATTCTGTAGTCGGAGAACTGACGGAGTACGGTCTCGGGCAGGAGATACAGCACCGTTGCCGCAACGATGGAACCGAGCATATTGCCCAGTCCGCCGAGAACCACATACACAAGAATAAGTATTGATGTGTTGAAATCGAACTTGTTCGCCGTTACGGTGTTCTGACCCAGTGCGTAAAGCGCGCCCGCGGCGCCCGCCATAGCAGCGGATATCACAAACGCCATGAGCTTATACTTCGTAACGTTTATGCCGACGCTCTCCGCCGCGATCCTGTTATCTCTCAGCGCCATTATAGCTCTGCCGGAGCGGCTGTTCACAAGGTTGAATATTACTACAAGGCAGACCATTATAAGTACAAATCCGGTAGTGAGCGTTGAAATTTTCGTAATACCGGAAATACCGTTGGGACCGTTGAGTATCATTTTTCCGCCGGTCTTAAGACCTATATCGGCATTGAGAAAGCCCATGCGGACGCCGCCGTTGTCGCTGCCCACATACAGGTTTGTAACGATCGTTTTTATGATTTCGCCGAAAGCAAGAGTTACTATTGCAAGGTAGTCGCCGCGCAGTCTGAGTACGGGAATACCCACAATAACGCCCGCAATCGCCGCGAAGAACGCACCGACCGCGATCGCTATGAGCATACGTACCCATACAGGCTCTACCGAGGCTTTGAGAAGCATTGCGACGGTCGTGCCGGTGAAAGCGCCAACGCTCATAAAGCCCGCGTGACCGAGAGAAAGCTCACCGAGAACGCCGACAGTAAGGTTAAGCGAAAGCGCGGCCACTATGTACGCGCAGCAGGGCACGAGCAGTCCCTTCATGGTGGAGGACATGACCCCGGCGGAGGTCAGTATCATGAGAAGCGCATACATGACGATAACGACGCCGTATGTCATAAATGAGGTTTTCGTACTTTTTGACAGTTTCATATTCAAACCTCACACTTTCTCGTTTACTTTCTTGCCGAGAAGTCCCGTAGGCTTCACGAGAAGAATGATTATAAGCACCAGGAAAACTATGGCGTTTGCAAGCTCTGTGGAGAGATATGCGCTTGAGAATATCTCGATAATGCCGAGAAGAATACCGCCGAGAAACGCGCCGGGGATGGAGCCTATGCCGCCGAACACCGCCGCCGTGAACGCCTTTATGCCGGGCATTGAGCCTGTTGTGGGGATAAGCTTGGGGTACGACGAGCAAAGCAGCACTCCGGCTATCGCCGCAAGAGCGGAGCCTATCGCAAACGTTATTGATATAGTCTTGTTGACGTTTATGCCCATAAGCTGTGCCGCACCCTTATCCTCGGAGCAGGCGCGCATGGCTTTGCCCGTTCTGGTCTTTTCGGTGAAAAGGGTAAGCCCTATCATGATGACGATGCACGCCGCGATGGTTACAAGCGTTTTATAAGGGATGGTCATCTGTCCGTCGAACAGCACAAATCCGCCGCTGCCGAATATGGCGGGAAAGATCTTCGGGTTGGACGTCCACATAAGCTGCGCCGCATTCTGCAGAAAATAGCTTACGCCGATAGCCGTTATAAGCACGGCAAGGGATGTTACCTCTCTCAGCGGCTTATACGCCAGACGCTCGATTATAATACCCAGCACCGTACAGATGGCAATTGCGATAATGATGCCGAGCGCGGGGTTCAGCCCGTATTCGGACACGGCAAAAAAGCAGACGTACGCGCCGACCATTATAATATCACCGTGAGCAAAGTTCAGCATTTTTGCAATGCCGTACACCATGGTATAGCCGAGAGCGATTATCGCGTAAACGCTGCCGAGGCTTATACCGTTAATAAGATTATTGAGAAAAGCCAAAATAACACCTCGTATCCGGGACATGAGCGCGTATATGCCCGTTTTTTTATCTATGCCGATATATGAGTAAAAGAGGGTTGTCGAAAAGCAGCCCTCTTTTATTTTAAATGTAAGTCTTTTCCGATCTTTAACGATCAGTCAAGCCCGACGTATGCACCGTTCTTGATTACCATGCCCTTGGGGGACTTGGAGACCGCGCCGGTATTGTCCCATGTCATGCCGTCTCCTGTCAGACCGTCAAACTTGAAGTCTGCGGAGGTGAACTTCGCCATGAGGATGTCGCAGAGCTCGCTTGCGGAAATATCGGTGGAGATATCCTCGTCCCTGAGCGCGTCATATAATGCCCAGATGCAGTCGTAAGCGTCTGCCGCGAACTGGTTGGGAATCTCGCCGTACTTTTCTTTGTATTTTGCAACAAACTTTGAGGTTGCATCGTCGTCGGCATCTGCATTGAAGGGAGTCAGAAGGATAACTCCCTCGGCAAGGGATTTGTCAAAGCCCTCCAGCGTGAGAATACCGTCCATACCGTCAACGCCGAACCATATGGGCTTGTAGCCTATGGCATTCGCCTGAATAAATATCATGGAGGCTGCCTCATAGTACATGGGCAGGAATACGAGATCCGCGCCGGCTTTCTTTGCGTCCGCGATCTGCACGGAGAAGTCCGTTGATGTATCGTCCGTAAAAGTGGAAACGGATACTATGTTAATACCCAGCTTGTCAGCCTCTGCCGCAAAGCTGTTGTAGATACCGGTGGAGTACACATCGTCATTTTTGTAAATAACGGCAACCTTTGTGCCGAGCTGTTTCTCGGAAATGTATTTTGCGGACGCAGAGCCCTGGTTGGGGTCAACAAAGCACATCTGGAACACGCAGTCCTTACGCTCTATCTCCACCGTGCCGGTGAGAGGGTTCGCAACACCGCCGATGACATCTGTAGATGATGCGGAGGGGGTGAGATAGAAGATGTGGTCATTTGCAGCCTCTGCGGAGGTGGCAACTGCGGGCTTGGAGGTTACAGAGCCGAGAGAGATCTGCATGCCCCAGTCCTTCAGAGTATTGTATGCGGTGCCGGATTTTTCGGGGTCGTGTACGTCGTCCTCGTAGCGAAGGTCGAACTGAAGACCGCCGAGAGCGTTGACTTCGTCAACAGCTATCTGTGCACCGTTCTTTGCTGCGCTGCCGTAGATCGCGGCGCCGCCCGTGAGAGGGCCTATCCCGCCGATCTTTATAGCCTCTTTTCCGCTGTCCTTATCAGATGCAGAGCCGCAGGCTGCAAGGCTCAGTACCGCCATCACTGCGGCAAGCACGAGTGCAATTATCTTTTTTGTTTTCATTTTTTATTACCTAAGCCTTTCTCCGGCAACGCCTGCCGGAATTTTGAGAAAATATCAAAACGGTTGCGCCGTATTTGTACCGTCCCCACGGACTCCGGAAATACAAATCCGCATTTTATTCCGTTTGATGAAATAATTATACATACAATATACGATAATTGCAATAGATATATTGCACAAATATGAACCTTATTTATGGATTTGTTGCACGAATACGAAAAGCGATGGCGTATTACAGCTTAATTTGAAAAAAGCAGAAGGCATAAATTCATTCGAGGTTTGAATAAACTAATAAATATTCATTTTTCGCGCTTCGACAAAAAAGTGTCATTCGCTATTGTAAACGGCGCGTCAATAATGTAAAATAATATACAGAAAGAATACGGCGACCCAATACGGGAATTTTAGAAAAACAAGCCAAGAGGCGAAGGAGGACATATGCCCATTAACATGGTAAAGCTGCCCACAAGCAGAAAAGATCTGTATTTCCGAGTTGCAAAGGGACATTTTGCCACAAGCCGCAGCCATACGAATTATTATATCGACATCACGGTGCAGAAGACCCGCCTTTCCGAGGCGACCGCGCTGGCGCAGGAGTTTGTTGAGATGTACCGCTACAAGGCGCCCGTTGACACGATCCTGTGTCTTGACGGCACCGAAGTTATCGGCACATGCATCGCGAACGAGATGACGCGTATGGAGCTTGCAAACATGAACCTGCATCAGACGGTGTATATCGTCACGCCGGAGCACACCTCCGGCAGCCAGCTCATATTCCGCGAAAACATACTGCCCATGATAAAGGGCAAGAACGTTCTCATTCTTGCCGCTTCCGTTGTCACGGGATTTACCGCCCGCGGCGCAGTTGAGGCGGTAAAGTATTATGACGGAAATATATCGGGTATCGCGGCGGTGTTCTCGACCGAGACCGAGTGCGAGGGTTATCCCATAACGTCCGTATTCAATCCCAAGGATCTGCCGGACTACGCAAGCTACGACTCTCACAAATGCCCCATGTGCCGCGAGGGAAAAAAGATCGACGCGCTCATAAACTGCTACGGATACTCAAAGCTTTGAGATCCGCAAAGAGAAACAAAAAACAAGGCTGCGCGCACCCACCGGTCCTCGTCCCCCGCTCCTCCCGCGCCGTCCGTCTCCCTGCCGAAGTTTTGAAACAGCAAAGTTTTAGTTTCTTTGCAAAGCAATTCAAACTTTGTGGTCAGCTTACCGAACTTAAGCAAAAGATGTGAGGGAGCTACTGTCCCGCAGCGGTGCGGTTTCACCTTTCGAAATTGGGAAAGCAATTCAAACTCTATCGACAGCTTACCGAACGTAAGTAAGAAAGACGTGAAGAAACTGCTTTTCCGTAAGCAGCAACGGATGGGAGGTTTCAACCTTTCGAAATCTGGAAAGCGTTTCAAACTTTATTGTCAGCTTACCGAACGTAAGTGAAAAGGACGTGAAGGGACTGCTTTTCCGTAAGCAGCAACGGACGGGCGCCGGTTTTCGACTTTCCGAAATTGTGAAAGCAATTCAAACTTTGATGTTAGCTTACCGAACGTAAGTGAGAAAGACGTGAAGGGACTGCTTTCCCGTAAGCAGCCCCTTCACACATCCCCGAATCGGTCTAAGAAAGGAGAGGCAGGCGTTTCCCG
>CAUGPT010000014.1:0-49590 GCA_959601495.1 uncultured Eubacteriales bacterium | reverse complement strand
CAACAGCGAAACAGTACAAAGCAAGCTCGTCTCTTCGAGCTTGCTTTTGCTGTCTGTCGTAGCGGCATTTCTCATTTCCGCAAGAAAAACTTCAATCGTGTCTGAAAGTCACGCTGAAGTCATTTTGTCAAATTTCTCGGGCTTGGAGCACTCGCTTTGCCTTTCTGCTCACGAACACTATCAAGTGAAAGGGTTGGATTCTCAAGGAAGGGAAAGAGATTTTTTCTCGTTCCCTTCCTTGAGCCGATTCGGGGATGTGTGAAGGGGCTGCTTACGGAAAAGCAGTCCCTTCACGTCCTTTTCACTTACGTTCGGTAAGCTGACGACAAAGTTTGAAATGCTTTGCCGATTTCGGGAGCCGAAAGCCAACGATGTCCGCTGCCGGGACAGTAGCCCCCTCACATCCTTTACTTAAGTTCGGTAAGCTGACGACAAAGCTTGAAATGCTTTGCAAAGAAGCTAAAAGTCAGCAGTTTCAAAAAATATGCTGCAGAACGAAACAAAGCAAGCTCGTCTCTTCGAGCTTGCTTTTGCTGCCCGGCGGGGCAGGCGGAGAGCGGGTGCAATGAGATATACTGACATCGGCGTACGACGGCATTAATAAAACCGAGCATATCCGTCATTTATATAAAATGACGGATATGCACTTGCAAACATCGGGCTGCTGTGGTAATATTAGATTATATATATTATCATGTTTATGCCGCTGCTGTCCCAAGGACGCCGCGGGAGCTCGAAAGGAAAAAATATGTCAGAAACAACACCGAAGATCAATGTCAAAACTCTCCCGCAGACAGAGCGCTGCTTTCTTGACGAGCGCCTTGAGGATAAAGCGGAATATACAAGTGCTTCAATGCTTTGGGGCGAGCGCTTCAGTCTGCAGGTGGGCATCCAGCTTGACCGCCCGCAGCACGACAGAACGATAGTGTTCATGTCCTTAGAGAGCGAAATATCGGAGTACATAAGCCTTAAGCGCGTGGATAATGTGCCCGTGCGCATGCCGCTGAACCCCGGCGCTGACGACGGATACTACCTGCGCACCGAGCCCGGACTTTTCCCGGATCTGCTCAGACCCATGAGCGAAAAAACAAGAATACCGGTAATGCACTGGCTTTCCGCGATTTGGGTGGACATAAGAATACCCGCGTCGTCAAAGATCTCGGGAAAGTTTCCCATTCGCTTTATGTTCAAGGACTTTGACGGCAATATCCTTGCCGAGACGACTTTTACCGTCAATGTTATCGCCGCCGAGCTTCCCGAGCAGAAGATAGCCGTAACACAGTGGTTCCACGCCGATTGCCTTGCGGCATACTACGGCCTTGAGATATTCTCCGAGGAGCACTGGGCTGTCATAAAGAACTTTATCGAAACCGCCGTTGACAACGGTATCAATATGATACTGACCCCCATTTTCACGCCTCCGCTTGACACCGCCGTCGGCGGCGAGCGGCCCACGGTTCAGCTTGTGGACGTTTACAGAAAGCACGGAAAGTGGTCATTCGGCTTTGAAAAGCTCGAGCGCTGGGTCAATATGTGCCTTGACTGCGGCGTAAAATATTTTGAGTTTTCACATCTCTTCACCCAGTGGGGCGCGCACCACGCGCCGAAGGTCATGGCAGAGACGGAAAACGGATATGAGAGAGTGTTCGGCTGGGATACGGATGCCGGCGGAGAAGACTACCGCGGATTCCTTACCGAAATGCTGCCCCGTCTTATAGCCGAAACTGAGCGTCTCGGCGTTGCCGACCGCTGTGTGTTCCATATTTCCGACGAGCCCGGCGGAGATATGCTTGAAAGCTACCTTGCCGCAAAGAACGTCGTCAAGGATCAGCTCCACGGTCAGATGATAATGGACGCGCTCTCCGATTTCAGCTTCTACGAAAAAGGAGTGGTCGAGCATCCGGCTGTGTCCGAGGATCACGTAAAGCCTTATCTCGAGGCGGGAGTTCCCGATCTTTGGGTATACTACTGCTGCTGCCAGTCGGAAAAGGTTTCCAACCGTTTTCTCTCAATGCCGGGCGCACGCAACCGCATAATAGGTCAGATGTTCTATAAATACAAGATCGCGGGATTTCTGCAGTGGGGCTATAACTTCTGGTTCACGCAGGAATCGTGCGAATTCTGCGACCCGTATCTTTATACCGACGGCGGAATGTGGGTGCCCGCGGGCGACGCGTTCTCCGTATATCCCGCACCCGGCGGCAGCGCATATGAGACCCTGCACCTCAGAGGGTTTACCGCGGCGCTGGACGATCTTCGCGCCTTCACGCTTTGCGAAGAGCTTTGCGGGCGCGATGCGGTCATGGCAGTCATCGAAGAGAGAGGCAGCGTTGCCTTTGACGAGTATCCTCACGGAGACGAGCAGGTGCTGTCCGTACGTGAAAAGATAAACTCCATGATAGCGGAGAAGATAGGGAAGTAAGACCCCAACAGCTGAAATATAGGGCTGTCCCCGTCCGCGGTCGCATCGGCGCCGCGGACAGGGACAGCCTTTGCCGCATATGTTTTGCCCGCGGGTATTGCCGCTTCGGGATGCTCCCGAAAAAAGGCGGCGCATAAACCTGTGCGGATATAACATACACTTATAATAAGGGAAATAAAGATGACAAAGCTTATAACCCAATATAGAGGGCTTAAAAAAGAAATTTACATTCTGTTTGTCGGAAAGCTTGTCACGGCAATGGGCTCGTTCGTCTGGCCCATGCTCACATTCTTTCTGACAACAAAGCTCGGGCTTTCCGACGGCACCGCAACGGTGCTTATTGCTACGGCGACCGTGCTGTCGCTGCCCGCGGCGTTGCTTGGCGGAAAGCTTGCCGACCGCTTCAGCCGAAAATACATAATCATCATTTTCGACTGCCTGACCGTGGCGCTGTATATTATTGCCGCCATACTGCCGACGTCGTACATTACGGCTGTGCTCATATTCCTGGCAGGACTGTTTCAGACAATAGAAAGCCCCGCGTACGACGCGCTCAACGCCGACTTTTCAACATCCGAGCAGCGGGAGAAGGCATATTCTCTTTCGTACCTCGGCTTTAATCTCGGATTTATAATCGGCGCCGCCGTTTCGGGACTTCTGTTTCAGAAGTATATATGGCTCGCATTTCTTCTCAATGCGCTTGCTGTATTTACATCGACTGTCCTCATATGGATATTCATACACATGAAAAACGCCGTGGGCGCCGACGAGGACACCGCAGGCGAAGTCTATAACGAATACGAAATGCCCATGGACGAAAAAACGCCTGTCATGCGCATACTGAGAGAGCGCAGAGTGGTGCTTTTCGGGCTGCTGCTCAGCTGCTTTGCATGGCTGCCGTCCAATGTGGCGGGCATACTCCTGCCGCTGCAGCTCAAAGAGGCCATGGGAGAATACGGGGCGACGGTATACGGATACCTGAGTTCTCTGAACGGCGCGACTGTTATAGTATGCACACCCGTTTTCAGCATGCTTCTCAGAAAAATGACGGAGCTGCCCAAAGCGGCGCTGGGACTTCTTCTTTTCTGCGGCGGGCTGTCGCTGTACTCCGTAGGCACGGCGCTTGCCACACTGTTTCTGGGGATGTTCGTTTTCTCCGTTGGCGAGGTCATATCCGTGCTTGGCGCGAATCCCTATGCATCCCGCCGTATCCCCGCGTCTCACAGAGGGCGCGTCGGCGGCATAACCTCCGTCATGTCAACGGTGTTTTCTGCGATGACGCAGTACCTTATAGGCGGCGTGCTTATGCTGACACACAGCAATTACCGTCTTATCTGGATAGTGATTATTTCGTGCGGTGTCCTTGCCGCTGTGCTGTATGCGCTGCTTTACCGGTCGGATAAGAAAGCGTTTCCTCTGCTGTATGAAAAGCGCGCAGAGGACGGGGCAGAGTAGGGCACTGCGCAGGTTTTTGAATGTATATTTTCTCAACCTGCGGTTGACGGCGCGGTTGAGCCTAAAAGCTTTGGCATTAGGCTCTGCCTTGCCGCACCGTCGGTTACATGTCAAAAAAGCGCAAAGGAAATTTGTATATTATATGGAAAATATATAAAATTGACGAATAAGCATTGACAAAATGTTGACAGTTTGTTAAAATAAAATATCCTCAATCATTGGTTGAGTACACTTTTGCATAGTAAAGAATTAAAATACTTTCGCGGCATAGGAGGTTGCCCGTCTGTATTTCGGCTTTGCCGTACAAAAGTGATTTAACTATATTCTTTTTGCGGAAATACGCGAAAAGGGTAATATACTTAAAAAGGAGAAAGATTATGAAGTTCACCAAAGTAATCGCAATGCTTCTTTGCGTCGTAATGGTGGTAGCTGCATTTGCCGGCTGTACCGGTAAAAAGCAGGATACTAAGGGTTCTACCGAAGATCCTACATATGCAGATCCCTATGCGGGCAAAACTCACCAGGAAGTATCCGACGATCTCTACGAGAAGGTTCTCGGCGAGTTCAAGGAATACTATGACAAGGCTCTTGAGGCTGAAAGCGTTTCCGAGAGATTTGCTCTCATGGCAATCGCAGAGGCTAAGCTGCTTGAAAGCGGAGTTATGCTTCCTTCCACCTCCAATGGCGGTAACTACGCTATCTCCCGTGTAGCTCCCAAGACCATCAACTCCACTCTGTGGGGCAACGACTCCGACAGATTCCATCAGGTAATCGCCGTTAACGGCGAGAAGTTCTTGCTCAAGAGCGAAATCGAAGAGATGAAAGCTAAATGGGCAGAGGTCAAGGGCACCGGCACCTACGAAGAGTGGGTAAAGAAGTATCTCACCGACAAGGGCTACACCCTCACCGATGTATACGCTATCGGATACACTTCCGATCCTACCGTTTGGGACGCACTGAACACCTACCGTGCTGCAGACTCCGAGGCTATCGTTAACACTTACGACGGCCTTCTTGAGTACGATATCGAGAACGTGCAGCAGCCCGCTCTCGCTACCGGGTACACCGTTTCCGATGACGGCCTTACCTACACCTTCAAGCTCCGTGAGGGTGTTAACTGGGTTGATAACCAGGGCAACGTGATCGAAAAGCTTACGGCTGACAGCTTTGTTGCAGGTATGCAGCACATGCTTGACGCTCAGGGCGGTCTCGAGTACCTTGTAACCAGCGGCAACTGCCAGATCAAGAATGCTGCTCAGTACATGGCAGGCGAGATCACCGACTTCGCTGAGGTCGGCGTTAAGGCTGTTGACGAGTATACTCTTGAGTACACTCTCGAAGCTCCCTGTACTTACTTTGTTTCCATGCTCGGCTACGGCGTATTCGCTCCTATGAGCCGCGCATACTTCACCGCTAACGGCGGCGCATTCGGCGTTGAGGAGTTCGCAACCGCTAAGGCAAGCGACGCTTACACCTACGGTACCGCTCCCGAGAAGATCGCATACTGCGGTCCTTACCTTGTAACCTCCTACGCAGCAACAAACTCCATCGTATTTGAGGCTAACCCTCAGTACTGGAACAAGGACAACATCAACATCCACAAGATCACCTGGACTTACAACGACGGTTCTAACCCCACCGAGGCTTATGACCGCGCTAAGGAAGGCACTCTCACCGGTGCGGGCCTTTCCACCAACTCTGTTGCAAAGGCAAAAGAGGACGGTCTGTTTGATGACTATGCTTACGTTGCAGCAACAGACGCTACCTCTTTTCCCGCATTCTTCAACCTCTACCGTACTCAGTATGCTAACTTCAACGACGAGACCGTTGCAGCTACAACTCTTACCGAGAACGAGCAGGTTAAGGCTAACCTCGCTATGGAGAACCAGCACTTCCGTCTGGCTCTGACCATGGCACTTGACAGAGGCGCTTATAACGCAACCACTGTAGGCGATGATCTTAAGCTCACCTCTCTTGTTAACTCCTACACACCCGGTACCTTCGTATCTCTTGACGAGGACGTTACCGTTGAGATCAACGGCAAGGCTACCGAGTTCAAGGCAGGCACCAACTACGGTGTTATCATGCAGGCTCAGATCGATGCTGACGGCATCGCTATCAAGGTTTACGATCCCGCAGCTGACGAGGGCGCAGGCTCTTCTGCAGGCTACGACGGCTGGTACAATGTTGAAGAGGCTAAGAAGCAGCTCGAGGCTGCTATCGATGAGCTCTCCGATAGCTGCGACATGGTTATCGACAAGGATCATCCCGTAAAGCTTGAGGTTCCTTACCTTGACATTTCCGAGATCTACGCTAACAGAGCTAACGCTATGAAGCAGTCCATCGAGGCTTCTCTCGAAGGCAAGGTTGAGATCGTTCTGATCAAGACCGGCGGCTCCGACACTATGAACTGGTACAATGCAGGTTACTATCCGGAGACCGGCGATCAGATGAACTACAACATCTTCGACGGCTGCGGCTGGGGCCCGGACTACGGTGATCCCGCTACCTATCTTGACACAATGCTTCCTCAGGGCGGCGGTATGGCCAAGAACATAGGTCTGTATTGATCTACCGGATGATCTACCGGACTGTAAGCATTTGATTTACAGCTGAATAATTAAATCGCGGTAAGAGGATGAGTTCTTTTATTCATCCTCTTATCGCAATATTAACGAGGATGTAGTTGTGACAAAGTATTTGCTCAAACGTTTGCTGCACGGACTTATTTCCGTAGTCATAGTTGTGGCGATCGTTATGATCCTGATATATTCTCTGATGAGCAGAGAAGTTATTTTTGCCAGAGACTCGGTTTTTACAAAGAGAAGCAATAACGACAGAGTTATATACAAGTATACTCAGTGGGAAAAATTCGGCTATCTAGACTATGTATCGTACAGCGAGTATCTGCAGCAGCTCAAGCGCGACGGTGAAATCGATGAGGACACCAGATCAGAGGCTGTTGTGATCTCAAAAAGCGCCGATAAGGACCCTGAGCTTGTTAAGAAATATGTGGAGAAATTCACAGAGTATTACGAAGGCAAGGGCTACGAGGTGGTTCGCCTTGATCCCGTAATGCTTACTAAAACACGTCTGGACACGGGCGGCAAACAGCAGCTGTTTGCCTACAAGGATTACCCGGTGATCAGGCGTCTTTGGACGTACTTTACCGGAATATTCCGCGTTGACAATATTCATTACGTTGAAGATGACATAGAGGACAGAGGCCTCACCTTTACCCTCCATGATCCTATATACGGCGGAGACAAGTTCTCTCCCGCCATTATCGGTAACGGAACAAAGCATAAATACCTGCTCTATTTCGATAACCAGTTCCCTTATATCCATCAGAACCTTCTGACCGTAAACCTCGGTCTTTCGTATTCGGTAAATACCGGAGTTGACGTGTTCGACACCATGACGCAGTCACAGGGTAAATACGTCACTTCGACTATTACCTACCCCACGGGACTTACGGAGGACGCGGCATACGATCTTCATACGGCAACATATGCTTCCGGCACACGCGAATCTTCGCCCCTGTTCTCGGACAGATATGCTGATGACTACACAAACGTCAGCCTCCACTGTGCAAATATGTCCAAGCTGGGGTATTCGTTTGTAATAGGTATAATCGCAGTCTTTATCTCTTATCTTCTTGCAATGCCCCTCGGAATACTGATGGCGCGCAAGAAGGACAAGCTTGTAGATAAAATAGGTACAATATACATCGTGTTCATCCTTGCGGTGCCGTCCCTTGCGTATATCTTTATGTTCAAGGCGCTGGGCGGGCTTGCGGGCCTGCCGACCACCTTCCAGATGGACGGTGAAACATGGCTCATGTATATACTGCCCATAATCTCACTGGCGCTGCCGTCACTTGCAAACCTTATGAAGTGGCTGCGCCGCTACATGATAGACCAGATGAACTCCGACTACGTAAAGTTTGCCCGCAGCGGCGGACTTTCCGAAGGAGAGATATTCTCAAAGCACATTCTTAAAAACGCGGCGATCCCGATTGTTCACGGTATTCCCGCTTCCGTGCTCGGCGCACTTACAGGTGCGATCATAACCGAGCGCGTGTACCTTGTTCCCGGTGCGGGCAACCTGCTTACTACCGCTATCAACAACTACGACAACGGTGTTATCGTAGGTCTTACGCTGTTCTATGCAACGCTGTCGATAATCTCCATCATTCTGGGAGATATTCTGATGGCAATGGTGGACCCGAGAATTTCGTTCTCCACCAAGGCAAGATAAGCGGAGACGCTTTCATAACACATCTGCGCAGGCGTGCTGAAATTCCGGTGCGCCCCGGCGCAGGATGGCGAGAAAGGATATAAATTTTACTATGGACGATAAATCGGTAAACGTAGCTGATCTGGGACTTGGCGAGGGCGAGCTTTTCTCAAGAGTCGATCATAACGATCTCGATTCCGAAAAGATCGCCGCTCCGCGGTATTCGTACTGGCAGTCCGTCATGCGCGTGTTCTTCAAAAAGAAATTCAATGTAATCATATTGGTGCTTCTTGCGGTAATAATCGCATTTGCATATATATATCCCGTATTTTCGGGTTACGATAAGTTCGGCAAGGTCCTTATGGAGGGCGCTAAGCACTTGTCCCCCTCAAAGGCTATTGAAATGCACGGCTTCAGCATCCACTGGATATTCGGTGCGGGCGGCGTCGGTCAGTCCACATTCGACGCAATGTGGAGCGGTGCGCGCATATCCCTGTCCCTTGCATTTATCTGCGCCGCTATCAACATGACCATAGGCGTTGTCGTCGGTGCGATATGGGGCTTCTCAAAGCGTATCGACATCTTCATGACCGAGGTTTATAACATCATCGGAAATGTGCCCTACATCCTGCTCATTTCCGTGCTCGTCATGATACTTTCCGCAAGCTTCTGGACCATGGTGTTCGCACTTACCATAACCGGCTGGCTTTCCATTGCATACTTTATACGAACGCAGGTCGTCATAATACGAGACAGAGAGTATAATCTTGCATCCCGCTGCCTCGGCACGTCAACGCCGCGTATAGCCATGAAAAACATCCTGCCTTTCATGGTATCAGTAATTGTAACTATTGCGGCTACAGAAATTCCCTCATATATTTCATACGAAGTGTTCCTGTCGTATATCGGTCTGTCAATGTCCGATATGTCGCTGGGTAAACTTATATTCGAGGCAGAGGGTTCAATGCTCACACCCGGATTCCAGTTCGAGTTCTGGTGCCCCGTTGTGCTCGCTTCCATAATCACCGTGGTGCTGTATGTTGTCGGTCAGAATCTGGGCGACGCTTCAGACCCCAGAACACATATGTAAGGGGGAGCGGCGATGGAAAACAATAAGGTTCTTCTTTCCATAAAGGATCTGGAAGTTAAATTCCGCGTCCGCGGCAGAATTCTTACCGCAATAAGACGCGTATCCCTTGATATTTATGAAAACGAGTCCATAGCAATCGTCGGCGAGTCCGGAAGCGGCAAGTCCGTTTTCACAAAGACCTTTGCCGGAATGCTTGACTCCAACGGCTTTATAGACAACGGCTCGATAGTCTTTGACGATGAGGATCTCGCAAAAACGACAGCTGCCAAAAATAAAATGGCGCGCAGCGTTATCCGCCGCACGACCGCAAAACTCAACGCATATTCAAAGCTTGAGATAGCGTCCGACGTATACCGTAAGCTGCTTGAGCTTGAGGCGGAGAAAAAGTCCAAAGGCAGCCTCAGCACCGAAGAGATAGCCGATTTCGACGAAAGAGCAAAAGAGCTCGAGTTCAAAAAATCGGAGCTTCATAACACAAAGCTGACCCTTGACCCCTCCAAGGAGAAGGATCGCATCAAAGAAATTTCCGCCGAGATAGACGAGGCGGAGATGAAGCTTGCGGCACTTCTTGAGGAAAAGAAAAACCTTGCGCACGCGCACAGCGTAGCCATAAAAGCAGACGCGGCATATCTTGCGGACTTCGCGAAGAAGGAAGCGGAGCTTAAAGCGGAGTATGAAAAGGCGCAGCAGCGCGAAATACCCAAAGAAGTTCTTGACCGTAACGATAAGATCGCCAAAGAAATTTGGCTGAGCGTCGCCCGCTACGATTTCACCCACCGTATGCAGCTTATAAATAAGCTGACCAAAGCGCTGAAGCAGGCAATGATGCTCGGCGTTGATCTGTTCGACGAGGCGACGAGAAGCGCGGTGTTCGATAACGTGGCGCTCAGAGTCCGCTATGAGAGCGAGGACGAAAACCGTCTGTACGGCTATTGCGTTCTTAACCTTGCAAAGATCAGATACTCAAAGGACTGGAGCCAGATCCGCGGCGGCAAGATCGCGACCGTGTTCCAGGATCCTATGACCTCGCTTAACCCCATTATCACAATAGGCAAGCAGATAACTTCCGTTATTCTCAAGCATCAGAACTGCACTGAGGTCCAGGCAAGAGAAAAGGCGCTCGTTCTTATGAAAAAGGTCGGTATACCGGACGCAGAGCACCGTTTCGACGACTATCCGTTCCAGTATTCCGGCGGTATGAGACAGAGGATCGTAATAGCGATCGCGCTGTCCTGCCAGCCTAAGATCCTTATATGCGACGAGCCTACGACTGCGCTTGACGTTACGATCCAGGCGCAGATACTCAAGCTTCTCAAGGATCTGCAGAAGGAATTTAACTATACTATCGTGTTCATCACCCATGATTTGGGCGTTGTTGCAAACATCGCGGACCGCGTTGCGGTCATGTACGCAGGTCAGATAGTGGAACTCGGTAATGTGGACGAGGTATTCTACGACCCGAGACACCCGTATACATGGGCGCTCATGTCGTCGCTGCCTCAGCTTGCGCAGAGAAATACGGAGCTTTATTCCATTTCTGGAACGCCCCCGTCTCTGTATAACAAGATAGTCGGCGATCCTTTTGCACCGCGTAACCCCTATTGCCTCAAGATCGACACTCTGAGAGAGCCCCCCATGTTCAAGGTGACGGAAACGCACTTTGCAAAGACATGGCTGCTCGATCCCAGAAGCCCCAAGATCGAAAAGCCCGAGGCAATACAGGATATACACGGCAAACTGATGAAAGCTTTCAACATAGGAGATTTCCGCTGTGAGTGATAAGATAACTGAAAAGAAAAGCGCCAGCGCAGCAAAGCTTCCCGAGCACGGTCCCATTGACGAAAACGGCCGCGAAGTGCTGCTGTCGCTCAGAAATGTTGATATAACCTTCGGCAAGGGCGACAAAGCCGTCTATGCCGTAAAGGACGCCTCCTTTGATATATATAAGGGCGAAACATTTTCTCTCGTGGGCGAGTCCGGAAGCGGAAAAACTACTATCGGACGCGCGGTCATACGCGTAAACCCCTGTTCAAACGGCGAGATCCTTTATAAAGGCGTGCGCATTTCCGGCAAGATCCCCCGTTCCCTCGACCGTGCGGTCATCCGTAATATACAGATGGTCTTCCAGGATCCCGCGGCGTCTCTTAACGAGCGCGCGACCGTGGACTATATCATCTCCGAGGGACTTTATAACTTCCACCTTTACAAAAACGAAGCCGACAGAGTCCGCAAGGTCGAACAGATCGTGGACGAAGTAGGCCTTCTTCCCGAGCATCTTACAAGATACCCCCACGAGTTCTCCGGCGGACAGAGACAGCGTATAGGTCTTGCCCGCGCCATGGTAATGGAGCCGGAGCTTGTCGTTGCGGACGAGCCTATCTCGGCGCTGGACGTTTCCATCCGCGCTCAGGTGCTCAACCTTATGAAGAAGTTCCAGAGAGAAAAGGGAACCACCTATCTCTTTATAGCGCACGATTTGTCCATAGTCAGATTTATTTCCGACCACATCGGCGTTATCTACAAGGGTAATATAGTTGAGGTAGCAGAGGCAGAGGAGCTGTTTGACTTCCCGCTGCATCCTTATACCCGCTCCCTTATTTCCGCAATTCCGATTCCCGATCCCATGCTTGAGAAGAACAAGGTGCTTTACACCTACGATCCTTCTATCCACGACTACAGCGAGGATAAACCCGAGATGGTATGCGTGGGACACAACCACTACGTGTACGGTAATAAAAAGGAGATCGAGGAGTATAAGGCGATAAGAGAAAAAAACGAGCCTCTCCGCACCATTGCCATTAACGATCCGAACGCTCCCAAGGAAGAAACGGCAAATGTCGAAGATGAAGTTCTCGACGATGCAGAGATATTAAGCACTCCTCTGCATGATACGGGCAGCCTGTGGTATACAGTGCTTTCGTTCTTCCTGCCGATCCTCGGCATAATTGCGGGGCTTATATTCAAAAAGAAAAAGTACTTCCGCAATTTCAAAGCGTGCAGAAAAGGCGCGCTTATCGGCTTCGGAGTGCTTGGCGCCGTAATATTCCTGTTCCTGATAATGCTCATATTCGCAGGTATCTGACGGATATATGGGCCGAAAAACAAGATTACACAATACGGATAACAATCCGGGCGTCAGACCGCCTCTCAAGGTAGAGCTGTCAGAAAAAAACAAAAAACTGAGAATGGCGGCGATCATCGGATTTTTGGCAATTGCATTAATTGCATTTGCCATAGGCATGGTAAAGCTGCTTTCGACCGATCCGGGCTGGGCGGTCATATCTGCCACGACGTCCGAGAACGGCACGTGCTCAAACGAGTTCACTTTTCATTATTACCTGGGCGACAGCGGAATTTCTGCAACTGCCGAAAATAAAAAGCTGACCTCTACGTACACGGAGCTTTGCGAAAACGCTTATCGGATATTCAACAGCGACAGCACATTTTCGGATGTGGGCAATATCGCCTCTCTCAATAAGCACCCGAACGAGGCGATCGAGATAGACAGCGAACTGTATGCAGCTCTTGAAAAGATAGCTTCTTCGGATAACCGCGGTATCTACCTCGGACCGGTGTACGGATATTATCAAAGCCTGTTCAACAGTGCGGACGATAACGATGCCGCTGATTTCGATCCGTTTGTAAACGGCGAGCTGAAA
Organism: uncultured Eubacteriales bacterium; assembly: GCA_959601495.1. Lineage (GTDB taxonomy): Bacteria > Bacillota > Clostridia > Oscillospirales > CAG-272 > Avispirillum. The sequence continues at coordinate 36,725 of CAUGPT010000014.1, read as the reverse complement.
GAGTATTATAAAGATGTCGCGGCATTTGCTGCCGACAGCGAGCAGGTGTCCGTAGAGCTTCTCTCGGACAGCCGCGCGATACTCCATGTCTCCGATGAGTATTCGACATTTGCCGAAGAAAACGTGATCAAGACCTATATAAGTCTTTTCTGGATGAAAAACGCGTTTGTCGCGGACTATCTTGCCGCTTCTCTTGAGGATGCCGGATATACAAAAGGCGTTCTGTCAAGCTACGACGGCTTCAGCCGAACGCTCGGCGATATGAGCGGCGGCACTGAGAACGGCGAGACATATTCGCTGAACATCTACGCAAGGCTTGACAAAACCGTGTATTCAGCTGCAGTTCTCGGTTACGGCGGACGCCGCAGCACAGTCGTGCTGAAGGATTTTCCCGTGGCGGAGTCGGACACACTTAACTATTACGTTACTGGCAACGGTGACGTCAGATTTCCGTATGCCGGCGTATCCGACGGGCTCAGCCGGGCGGCAACGCCGTTTCTGGCGGCGTATTCTGAAAAATACGGCTGCGCGGATGTGCTTTTGCAGATCGCGCCTGTATATATCGCGGACAACCTTGATGCAGACAAGCTTGAAAAGCTGTCGCAGAATGGCATCTATTCCGTTTGGTGCGACGGCGAGCGCATAATGCATACCGAAAAGAATATATCGCTGCGAAACCTTTACAGCGATTCCACCGTAACATTCAAAGAAAACTAAAGAAAAAATCGCCGATGCTGCTGCATCGGCGATTTTATTTAGTTTACATACTCCATGAAAATGATGAAACCGAGTTGGATGCGTCATATTAAAATACTGCATAAGCTGATTAACCGAGCTTTATGCGTTCAATTTTACTGAGCGCATACGACCGGGGTCTGCCGCTGTCCGTCACTTCCACAAAACCGTTTTCAAGTTCGGCTGTATAGCTCTCACCGTCCCGTGCCTTAATGTTCAGAATATCATATGTCCTGCGGTGCGTAATGTCAATCAGATCAATATCGCGACGTGTCAGCCTTCTGCCTGATATATCAAACACTAAAGAACTGTCGTGTATTATACAGCGCAGTTCTATGCCGTAGATATATGTATAAAGATAGTCTGCCGAGCGGCAGTTGTTGAAAAATTTAGCAGTATCGCCGCTGTATGAGCTTTCACCGCCGCATTTTATGTACTCTGCAAGTTCTTTGATTTCGGTAAACCAAACATCATCGCCTTCAAGTCTGACAGTATCGGCATCCTCAAAAAATACGATCGTGTTGATCCATACTTTCTGATTCTGCTGCTTTTTTAAAAGGTAAACGGCGCGTTTCAACTGGACGAATGGTGATAGAGGTGTCTCAGTGTATATCTCCCCTGTCCATCTATCGACCTTTTCTTTTTTGATATGATTTATATTCCCCTCGATAGTACCGCTCCAGCGTTTTACTTCAACCGCAAACAGCTTGCGGCGGTACAGTATCAGAAAGTCGATCTCCGCATCTCCGTCGTCGGACTCAATTATAATGTTGCGTTTCATTCTGCAGTCGGGAAGGAGATGTTCCATTTCATAGGCAAATTCGTCTTCGCCGTAGCTGCCGTACTGCTTTTGCGGTGAAAACGGCGGAATAGGCACCTCATGTCTGCGTATGCGTGCGATTTTTATTTTGTGAAACAGCTTTAGTAATCCCATAGAGAGTATTCACCTCAGATGCTCATAAAATTTACAGTGAAAAATCGCAATAAATTTACGCTTTTTTCAGCACGCCGGCAAACCAGCCGTTTTCGCGGCGCTCGTCCACGAGCTTCCAGCCGTTTTCGGAAAGGGCGGAGACCGTTTCGTCGGCGCGCTCCGTAATGATTCCGGAAACAATGAGAACGCCGTCGTCGGCGATAAAATCACCTATAGAGGGCGCCATGCGGATAATAACGTCCGCAACAATGTTGGCGCAGCATATGTCATAGCCGCCGTCAATACGGTCGGTGCACGCAAGAAGATCGGACACGGCGACCGTCACGTTTTCCGTTTTGTTGATCTCAACATTTTCTTTTGCAACGCGCACGGCGTTCGGGTCAATGTCGCAGGCAAAGCAGCTTGCAGCGCCGAGCTTTGACGCGCATATGGCGAGAATCCCGCTTCCGCAGCCGACGTCAAGCATTTTGTCGCCGCGCTTAAGATACTTTTCAAGCAGGGCGGCGCAAAGACGGGTGGTTTCGTGTGTGCCCGTACCGAACGCCATTCCGGGATCCATAAGTACTATGATCTCGTCCTCGCCTGCCTCATACTCTTCCCAAAGGGGAACGATAACAAGCTTTTCGCCTGTCTTTATGGGCTTATAATACTTCTTCCACGAGTCTGCCCAATCTTCTTCGCTTACGCCGATGCATTCCACTTTGGCGGGAATGCTGAGAGTTTCAAAACGCGAGGTTATAAAGCCTACGGACTCTGCGGGATTTTTTATCTCCGGTATAAAGACGGAAACGCTTGAAATTGTTCTGTCCTTTTGCAGAAGTTCTTCGTCGATAAGATCACCGTATACACCGTCAAGCTCCTTGACCACGTCCGAATAATCTTCGATCATCAGCGAATTGTCCACCATGCTCATGACCGCGCTCATATCGTCAAGGTATTTGCAGTCGGCAGTAGCTTTTATCTGTATCCATTTATCCATAATTGCACCTCGTAAAATTGCTGCTTATATTTTAGCATGAATTCGGCACATTTACAAGGTGTAATCGCAAATGGGGACGATACGCTGAAAAAGTAATACGTAGTTCGGTGAACTGCCTGAGGAGATGAGTGCGGTTTGGCGCGGTTGACATGGGCGGATATTCGGTGGGTGCGGGGCGGAGGAAGTTAAAATATGAGTGCAGCGCTTGAAAAAGCGCGAATATGTGGTATAATGGTCACATGATACTTGCCATGCGGCAAGTATCGGCGGCGCGCGCCGACCGTGCGGCAGAGAGCCGCACGATGTGCCATTGACGGCTTCGCGAAAATGCCCTTGCGAGCAAGCATTTTCGCTTCATGGTATAATGCTTGGGATTTTGCTTAAAAAGCAAAATCAAGCGGCTTTGCCGCTTCCGCGCAATGCGCGGCTGCGCAATTGACGGCTTCGCGAAAATGCCCTTGCATGCAAGCATTTTCGCTTCGTGGTATAATTGCCTTCGTCGGATGCTGCTTTGCAGCCTCCGGGGGCTTTGCCCCCAACCGTGCCTGCGGCACGGACTCGGCATTGACGGCCTCGCGAAAATGCCCTTGCAAGCAAGCATTTTCGCTTCGTGGTATAATTGCCTTCGTCGGATGCTGCTTTGCAGCCTCCGGGGGCTTTGCCCCCAACCGTGCCTGCGGCACGGACTCGGCATTGACGGCCTCGCGAAAATGCCCTTGCAAGCAAGCATTTTCGCTTCGTGGTATAATAGTCACATGATGCCATGCGGCAAGTATCGGCGGCTGCGCCGCCCGTGCGGCAGAGAGCCGCACGGTGTGCCATTGACGGCCTCGCGAAAATGCCCTTGCGAGCAAGCATTTTCGCTTCATGGTTAAATGCATTACTCCTTGCAGGCAGACAGACGATATCTTTCCGCTTTACTGCATCGCAAACGTTCTGCGGCGCCGCTGGATATGCGCTTCGCCGCCATATATTAAAAACGATATTTTCAAATAAACAAGGTTTATATTATGATAAAAAACAAACTTCCCGAAACAGATCTGCGGCTCAGCGATTTCTACTACGATCTCCCCGAGGAGCTTATAGCGCAGACTCCCCTTGAGGTGCGCGACTCCTCCCGCCTTATGGTGATAGACCGCGAAAGGGACACCGTTGAGCACAAAATATTCAGAGACATAATCGACTACATACGTCCCGAGGACACTTTGGTAATAAACGATACCAGAGTTATCCCCGCGCGCATTGTCGGCGAGCGAGTTGTGAAAATGACCGCCGACGGTCCCTGCGAAACAGGCGGCAGCGCGCCGGTGGAGCTGCTCCTCCTGAAACAGACGGAGAACGACGTCTGGGAGGCGCTGGCGGGTCCCGGCAAGCGCGCAAGGGTCGGCGACGTTCTGTCCTTCGGGGACGGACTTTTGAAAGCCGAGATTGAGTCTATCGGCGACGGCGGCGTGCGGACCGTTCGCTTTGCCTGCGACAAAAGCAGAAGCGCCACGGTCTACGACGCTCTGCACACTCTCGGCACAATGCCGCTTCCCCCATATATAAAAGAAAAGCTTGCCGATCAGGAAAGATACCAGACCGTTTACTCCAGAGAAGAGGGAAGCGCGGCGGCGCCTACGGCGGGGCTGCACTTTACCCCCGAGCTGCTTGACGCTGTGAGGGCAAAGGGCTGCGCCGTTGTTCCGGTGCTTTTGCACGTGGGACTTGGCACGTTCCGCCCCGTAAAGGAAGAAAGAATAGAAGAGCACGAAATGCACACGGAGTATATCCGTGTGACAGAAGAAGCGTGCAATATAATAAATTCAAGGCGTGCTGCGGGCGGCAGAGTGATCGCGGTGGGCACGACTTCGTGCCGCACCCTTGAAAGCGCCGCCGACGATAACGGCGTGCTGCACCCGTGCAGCACGGATACGGGCATATTCATATATCCCGGTTATCGCTTCAAAATAGTTGATGCGCTTATAACAAACTTCCACCTGCCGGAAAGCACGCTGCTTATGCTTGTGTCCGCATTTGCGGGCAGAGAGCGTATGCTTTCGGCATACAACACCGCCGTTTCGGAGAAGTACAGATTTTTCAGTTTCGGCGACGCTATGTTTATTCAGTAAGAAATCATTCGGCTGCCTGCGGGCGGCGAAATTCAGTCAAGGGAAGTGGGACTTTGAAAAACAGAATAATTGCAATAGCGGGTCCCACGGCATCGGGTAAGACCGCCCTTGCGGTCTGCCTTGCCAAGAAGATCGGCGGCGAGGTCATATCCAACGATTCAATGCAGATATACAGGGGCATGGTCATAGGCACAGCTGCGCCGAGCGACGGGGAGATCTGCGGCGTTCCCCATCACATGATAGGCTGCGTTGATCCCGGTACACCTTTTTCGTGCGCCGACTATGCGAGCGCGGTGCGCCCGATAATCGAAGATATAACGGCGCGGGGGCATATTCCCGTATTCTGCGGCGGCACGGGACTGTATCTCGACGCGGTGCTCTCCGTGGGTGATTTTTCGGAAAGCGTAAAGGACGACGCGCTTCGCAAGGATCTTGAAAAATATGCCGCCGAAAACGGCGCCGAGGCGCTTCACGCAAGGCTTGAGGCAGTCGATCCCGAGGCAGCCGCCGCCATACACTGCAACAACATCCGCCGCGTTGTGCGCGCTATAGAAATATACGAAACTACGGGGATCACCAAAACCGTGTGGGACAGAAGATCAAAGCTGCGCCCCACGGGGTACGATGCCGACATAGTTGTGCTGGACTTTCTCTCCCGCGAGCTGCTTTGCAGGCGCATTGATATGAGAGTTGATAAAATGATGGCATCGGGGCTTGAGGATGAAGTGCGCGCGCTTTGGGAAAACGGAAAGCTCACGCCCCAAAGCCCCGCGTATCAGGCTATCGGCTACAAGGAGTTCATACCGTATTTTGAGGGCGGGGCGAGCCTTGATACAGTCGTGCAGCAGATAAAGACGAACACCCGCAGGTACTCAAAGCGGCAGAACACATGGTTCAGACGATACAGTGATGCCATAAGGGTGCACGCCGACACTCCGGAGTCGGCAATGCGCGATACTGAGGACATATGCAGCGAAGTGCTGCAGGCTCTCCGGAAAAGAGGATATGAAAACTGATGAAACGGATACTGACAGTGCAGGATATATCCTGCGTCGGCAAATGCTCGCTGAGCGTCGCATTGCCTATAATATCGGCGCTGGGAGTTGAGTGCGCGGTGCTGCCGACAGCCGTGCTTTCCACCCATACGGCATTCAAGAATTTCACCATACGCGATCTCGGCGGCGACATGAACGGCATTATCGACGTATGGAAAAAGGAAAACCTGACGTTTGACGCCGTGTACACCGGATATATCGCCTCGGCAGACCAGCTTGAGACGATCGGAAAATTCTGCGCGTCCGCCGACGGCGCGCATATATATGTAGACCCCGTTATGGGAGATTTCGGAAGACTGTATGCAGGCTTTGACAAAAGCTTTCCCATTGAAATGAAAAAGCTGTGCGACAGCGCCCATGTGATACTGCCGAATCTTACGGAAGCGTTTGCGCTTCTCGGGGAGGACTATACTTTAGACGTCAGCGGCGAAAAGCTGCGCGATATGCTGAAACGCCTGTGCGACGGCGGCGCGCGAGCTGCCGTGCTTACGGGGTACGAGCCGCAGGCGGACAGAAGCGGAGTTTTGAAATACGACAGTCGGGGCGGCAGCTTTTTTGAGTATACCCGTGAAAAGATCGCGTCTCCGTTCCCGCTGCACGGCACGGGAGATATATTTGCTTCCGTTTGCGTGGGCGCCGCGGAAAAAGGGCGCGAATTGGACGAAGCCCTCGCCCTGGCTGTGGATTTTACCGCGGACTGCATACAGCACACCGTAAACGATCCCGAGCGCCGCTGGTACGGTATGTCATTTGAAGAGGTCCTGCCGAACCTTTGCAGGGCTGCGGATAAATAAGCAGATAAAAACCGCAATGCACTTTTCAGTGCATTGCGGTTTCATGCGTTTTTTACCTCAAACTTCAAGCTCGGAGCCGCTGACGGCTTCTCCGCCGATTTTTGCGATAAGTCTGTCGGCCTCGACTACGAATTCGTCCACCTGATGGGCGCTGAGACCTGTATAGTCCTCAGGACGAAGGTGCGCTTCTATTTCCTCTTTGGTGAGAGGGAAGGCGTCGTCGTTTTCTATGCGCTCGATGAGATCGGCGCTTCTGCCGTACTTTTTGACCTGCTCCGCGCTCTTTACGGAGTGCTGTCTGATGCGCTCGTGCAGCTCCTGCCTGTCTCCGCCGCGCTTTACAGCCTCCATCATTATATTCTCACTTGCCATATAGGGCAGGTTTGCCATAACGCGCCCGCGGATGACAACGGGATTTACAACGATGCCGTCGGAGACATTGGCGTAGATGTTGAGAATTCCGTCGATCGCGAGAAATGCCTCAGCCATGGATATGCGCTTGTTTGCGCTGTCGTCCAGCGTGCGCTCAAACCACTGCGTTCCGGCTGTAATCGCGGGATTTATGCTGTCCGCTATGACATAGCGGGCAAGCGCCGCTATGCGCTCGCAGCGCATGGGGTTGCGCTTGTAGGGCATTGCGGATGATCCGACCTGGTTCTTTTCAAAGGGCTCTTCAAGCTCCATAAACGACTGCGCAAGGCGCATATCGCCCGAAAACTTATATGCCGACTGCGCTATACCGGAGAGTACCGACATGACTCTGCTGTCGAACTTGCGGGTATACGTCTGTCCGGATACGGGCACGCAGCCGGAGAAGCCGAACTCTTTCGCAATACTTTCCTCAACGCGGCGTACCTTGTCCGCGTCGTTGTCAAAAAGCTCCATAAAGCTTGCCTGCGTGCCGGTAGTGCCCTTTGAACCCAGCAGACGCAGGGAGGAGAGCACGTAGTCAAGATCCTCAAGGTCAAGGCAGAGATCGTACATCCAGAGCGTTGCACGTTTGCCCACGGTGGTAAGCTGCGCAGGCTGAAGATGGGTGTACGCAAGGCAGGGCAGCTCCTTGTATTCAAGAGCAAAGCCGCGCAGATTTTTTATGACCGTAACAAGCTTTCCGCGAACAAGCTCAAGCGCCTTTTTCATGATTATCATGTCGGTATTGTCGCCGACGTAGCACGAGGTCGCGCCGAGATGTATTATGGGGCGCGCCGCGGGGATCTGATCTCCCCAGGCGTGTATGTGCGCCATAACGTCGTGGCGCAGCTTTTTTTCATATCTGTCTGCCGCATCGTAGTCAATGTCGTTGACATGGGCTTCCATTTCGGCGATCTGTGCGTCGGTAATATCAAGCCCCTCCTGCTTTTCCGCTTTGGCAAGGGCGATCCACAGGCGGCGCCATGTGGTAAATTTCATATCGGGCGAAAACAGATACTGCATATCCGCCCCGGCGTATCTTGCGGAAAACGGGCTTTCGTATTTTGTTCTGTCACTCATTTGATGCATCCTCCGGGAGCGATATATTTGCGGTGTTTATCTTTCCGTGAACCTTTTCAAAATACTGAATGTTCGAGCGGATCATATGCAGCATGTGATTATTGAGACTTCCCGTCTCCTTTGACGAAACATATACAAGCTTTTTGTACAGCTCCGTGTCTATGCGGACGGTGAATTCTTCTTTGGTTTTCATTGGATTTTCCTCCCCAACTGCATTTTACTGTATAAGTATACCATAAAAAACGCTCCGTGGCTATTGTATGACGCAATTTTTTGTGATAAAATGTCATTAAGAAATAAAGGAGTTATAAAGTAATGCTGACTGTTGCTTATTCGGCGGGTATCTTCGGTATAGACGGATACCTTGTTACCGTAGAGTGCGATACTGCTTGCGATATTCCCGATCTTGAAATAGTGGGCCTGCCCGACGCCGCCGTGCGCGAGGCAAAGCAGAGGGTGCGGGCTGCCGTTGTCAACAGCGGTATGCGCCTGCCCGAGGTCAAAGCCACCGTAAACCTTGCCCCTGCCGACATAAAGAAAGAGGGCAGCGCCTTTGACCTTGCGATACTTGTAACGCTCATGCGCGCCTCCGGCAGCATAACGCCCGCAGCCGACTGCGAGGACTGCTGCTTTATAGGCGAGCTCTCATTTTCGGGCGCTGTCAGAAGTGCGAGAGGCGTTCTGCCTATGACGCTTGCCGCGCGTGACGCAGGCAAAAAGCGCATTTTCGTGCCCGAGCAGAACGCGGGAGAAGCGTCCGTAGTGGACGGCGTTACGGTGTACGGCGTCAGGGACGCGGCGCAGCTCGCGGCGCACCTCAACGGCACCGAGACCATAAAGGCGGCTGACCCCGCAAACGTTGACCTTGACAATATTTTCATGCCCGGGCTCGATATGGCTGACGTAAAAGGTCAGGCAAGAGCAAAAAGGGCAATGGAGATCGCCGCCGCGGGCGGACATAATATACTGATGATAGGTCCTCCCGGCAGCGGAAAATCCATGCTGGCAAAGCGCCTGCCCACCATACTGCCTCCCATGACATTCGAGGAGGCGCTGGAGACTACGAAAATCCATTCCGTATCGGGCATTCTGCCCGAGGGCGAATCTCTCGTGTGCCGCAGACCGTTCAGAAGTCCGCATCATACGCTTTCCGCGCCGTCACTTGTGGGCGGCGGAAAAATACCCAAGCCGGGCGAGATCTCCCTTGCCCATAACGGCGTGCTGTTTCTTGACGAGCTGCCGGAGTTTCCGAAAAACGTGACGGAGAGCCTGCGTCAGCCTCTTGAGGACGGCAAAGTCACCGTAACGAGAGCGGCGGGACGGCTCACCTTCCCGTCAAGCTTTATGCTCGTCTGTGCTATGAATCCGTGCAAGTGCGGTTATTACGGCTCAAAGGCACGGCAGTGCACGTGCAAAAAAGAGGATATAAAAAAGTACCTTGCCAAGATCAGCGGTCCCCTGCTTGACCGTATCGATATACAGGTCGAGCTGCCCGCGCTGGACTTTTCCGAGCTTTCTTCCAAAGATGTCGCCGAAAGCTCAGAAACGGTGCGGGAGAGGGTCATAGCCGCACGCGGTTTTGCCCGCAGACGATATGGCGACACCGCCCCCGAGATAAGATGCAACGCACAGCTCACAAGCAGACAGATACGCAAATGGTGCGAAACGGACGCGGTCGGCGAAACGATACTCAAAGGCGCTTTTGACTCCATGGGAATGTCGGCAAGAGGCTACGACAGGATACTGCGCGTGGCAAGGACTATAGCCGATCTCGACGGCAGCGAAAAAATACAGCCCTCTCATATAGCGGAGGCAGTGCAGCTTCGCAGCCTCGACAGAAAATACTGGTAAGGACGGGGGAAAACATGGACAATTTTACAAGCTATTTTCTCCGCGAGACTCCCGTGTTTCTCGATAATATCAGCTACGAGTCGCTGCCCGCAGGCGGCGGGGAACGTTCGCTCAACTGTAAGGACACAGTCGTTGCACAGGTAATGGCAAACGGGGTTAAAATAACGTTCAACAGAACGCTTAACTTTGACCCTGAGGGGCCGTACTCCCTGTCCGTGACCTTCGGCACTCTCATGCTGTTCGATCCCCGCAGGACGGGGGAGGTCGATTGGTCAAAAACGGACGTTGCGGGAGAGTTCCGCAAAGGGTGTCCGCAGCTTGTGGGACAGCTTATGTCGCGCACGTCAATGCTTGTGGCGCAGATAACGTCGGCTGCGGGACGGCCGCCCATAATAACCCCCGGCACGCCGCAGAGGAAAGGAAACTGAAAATGTCAACAAAAAGACCCGTGCTGAAGATACAGTACGACTCACCCGTAATACTTACTTTTGCGCTGCTGTGCGTGGCGGCGCTTATAGCAAACATTTACTCTGACGGCTGGGCAAACGCCCATCTTTTCAGCGTGTACCGCGCGTCCATGACCGATCCTCTTACATACGTAAGATTTTTCGGACACGTTCTGGGGCACGCAGACTTTACGCATCTTGTGGGAAACATGTGCCTGCTGCTGGTGCTCGGTCCCATTGTTGAAAGCCGCTACGGCAGTATCAACGTGCTTATATGCATTCTTATAACGGCGCTCGTGTCGGGAATAGTCCATTTCATTTTCTTTCCGGCGTACTCGCTTTTGGGGGCGTCCGGCATAGTGTTTATGCTCATATTCCTGTCTTCCATATCGGGCATACGCGGCGGAAATATTCCCGTATCCCTTATCCTTGTGGCTATACTGTACCTGGGGCAGGAGATCTACGATCTTTTTTCGAAAACCGATAATATATCGCAGCTGACGCATATAATCGGCGGCGTCTGCGGCATAATCTGCGGCGCGATAATGGCACGCGGACAGAAGAAATAATATGAATAAAAAAGCGGCAATACGGCGCATTTGTGCGCCGTATTGCCGCTGATTTTGACTTTTTTTGAAAAATGTATTGCAAAGCGAAGAATATTGTGGTAGAATAATAAAGCTGTCACGGACGGCACCGTATAGGGGTATAGCTCAGCTGGTAGAGCAGCGGTCTCCAAAACCGCGTGTCCAGAGTTCGAATCTTTGTGCCCCTGCCATGTACAATAAATCCGAACTTCGTTACTGTAATGGGTGATGCGTTTGGATTTATTGTTTTTATATCTAATTAAACTAAAGGGTTCGCAAGATTGCGAACCCTTTACTATTTAATATCTAACAATGTATTCACTACATTAATTCTATAGCCGGATATACATATCATTGAAAAAAGCTATTTATTTGTTATTTTACACAGCAGTATCAAGACTACTATACCATTCCATAACCGACAATTAGCTTTACTAATCTGCATTTGTATGGTATAATAATAAATACAAAGAGATGTTTTGAATGACCGATTTTGAATATGGATACCACTATCTGTAAGTATCTCGGTATTAGCCGTGACCCTGCATTATAATGGATTGCAAATAAGGATATGCCGGCACACAAGGTCGGCAAAAATCGGAAGCTTAAATTATCCGGAATTGATGCATGGGTAAATAGTAAAGAAGTTGAGGAATGATTTTAAGAAGGGATTAATTTATGGGAAATTTAACTGCTATTCTAATAACCGTAGTAAGTGGTGTTTTGGTGTATATTATAGGCGAAATCCTTCAAACCGTTTGGTTGACCCCCTTGCAAAAATTTAAAGCAATTAAACACGATATTGCCGTTACGCTTACATTTTATGCAAGAATATATACTAATATAATTGATGCAGCACATTCTACTATGAGTGCTATAGAAGAATATTCAGAAGCGTCTGACAAAATACGCAATCTATCTTGCGAATTAAAAGGGTACATAGAAACATTGTCTTGGATAAAAATTGGTATTCCATCAAAAAAGAAATTGTTTGAAGCAGCAAATCTATTGATGCGATTATCTAATTCATTATTCTCACCATACAATGTTGCACCTACTGCACAAGACAATATAGAGAATAAAAATGTGGCAGATCAAGTGTTTGCTTTGTTGGGTATGTATAGCAAGAAAAAATCCAAAAAAACAAATAAGCTGTTGTAGGTGATACAATAACAGCCGTTATATATGCACGGTATAAAATCGTGTGAGAAAAAGTATAGTGCAGGATGAGAACAGAAAAGTGCATACAGTGTACGGCATAGAGGCAGTCGGGGCGAACGGCGAAATAATTCAGGGCTACCCCGATGTGTTCTCCGACAGGCAGAAGGCAGAGCGCTTTGCAGGTCTGTACAACGAATGCGGATTGTCGCTTTTTCATTTTTCCGAAGTTGTGGAGGACGCTTTAACGGAGAAAAGATTATATGCTCCGGCAAGACGCGTATATATCCGAACCAAAACGGGGTGACAGGCTTCGAGTGCGGCGATATTGCGCGCCCTATATGACAGCGGCGCGCAAACGCGGGCTCATTACATGGAACACGGCGGATCTGCCGCCGTACAGGGGCAGAGCCAGCCGTCGTCCTGCTGATGAGAGACAATCGCATCAATATATTTTTTCGCCCGGGCGATCATGTCTTCATCATTAAGGAGATATGCAGGTGCACTTTCGTGAAAGAGTAACGCTTGCAGATCTCGGAGCAGCTGCGGGGTACAGCAAAAATCAGATTATAAACATTTTCAAAAAAGAATACGGAAAAACGCCTTTTAAATATCTTCTTGAAATACGGCTGTCAAACGCAAAAATGCTCATGGAGGTGACCTCCGACCCTCTTGAGAAGATAAGTGAAGCGTCCGGTTTCGGCGACTACAGCGCATTCTATAAGTATTTTGTAAAAGAAGAGGGCGTGCCGCCGGGCAAGCGGCGAAAATTGATCTATGAGGCTTGCGGCGAACGGGCGCAGGACAAACCGACGAATGAAAGGGAAATATGATATGAACGCAAAATTCAAAATATCGGGCAAAACAATTGAGACCGAAAGACTTGTGCTGAGAGCATTTGAAACTGCCGATCTGGAAGATTTCTTTGAGTATGCCCGCGAAGAAGGAGTGGGCGAGCCTGCAGGGTGGAAGCACCACGAAAGTATAGACGAGACGCGGGAAATTCTTGATATGTTTATAAACGAGGACGAGACATTTGCCGTCTGTCTCAAGGACAGCGGAAAGGTCATCGGCTCGCTTGGCGTTAAAGAGTACGGCATGGAGGAAAAGCTGACGGAGTTCGACGGATACCGCGGGCGCGAGATAGGCTATGTGCTGTCCAAAAGCTATTGGGGAATGGGACTTATGACCGAGGCAGTGGCGGCGGTTATAGATCATCTTTTCCGAGAGCTTAACTATGACTTTATCATCTGCGGGTACTACGATTTCAACAGCCGGTCGAAAAGGGTACAGGAGAAATGCGGCTTTAAGCCGTACAGACGGCTCAATATGCAGACAAGAATGGGCACGACGGAAACGGGCGTGCTTAACATTCTCATAAATCCCGAAAAGAACATACGCTTCAATTTCTCCCATCCCGAAACGCTGATATATAAGGACTGAGCGGGGTGTGCAGTATCGGGAAGCGGGAAACGCACGCTCTCTGTGGTAAGGCTGCGCCGAAGCGGATATGCCGCGGGCGCGGCACGCGAAACGCGGCAAGCGCCGCTCTGCGCGGTGTATCTGTGACAGCGGCACGGCATGGCGAAATTATGCTGCCGAAATACACGCCTGAAACGAAAAAGGATCACATTCGACCCGTCGAAAAATAATTTAATTTTTTTCAAATAGGCTATTGACAAACCGATCTTCTTGAGTTATTATATAGTCACAGTTTACCACTTTATCACGTTAAAGCGGTAAAACAAATCAATTACGCGCATAAGGCGCAGCACGAAAGGGACATCATCATGAAAATCACAAAAATCATCGCAGCGGTTACGGCAGCGCTTATGCTGTGTATCTCAATGGCATCATGCGGCACAAAGACCGACGGCGGCAAGGACACGACAGAGCAGAAGGCTCCCACCGACGCGGAATACGTTATCGGCAAGGGCAAGCTTGTAGTCGGCATCACATCCTTCGAGCCTATGGACTACCAGGACAAGGACGGCAATTGGATCGGCTTTGACGCGGATATGGCGACCGCGTTTGCAGACTCTCTCGGAGTTGACGTTGAGTTCGTCGTTATAGACTGGGACGAAAAAATAATGGAGCTTGACGGCAAGACCATCGACTGTGTATGGAACGGCATGACTATTGACGACGGCGTTACAAGCGCAATGAGCTGCTCAAACGCATACTGCAACAACCAGCAGGTAGTCGTAGTTCCCAAGGACAAGGCGGAACAGTATGCCACCGTTGAAGCCTGCAAGGATCTTCAGTTCGCGGTTGAAAACGGCAGCGCGGGTCAGGGTCAGCTTGACGGCCTCGGCTACTCCTATACGGGCGTTGTGGATCAGGCGACCGCACTTATGGAGGTTGCGGGCGGCACCGCAGAGGCAGCCGTTATCGACAAACTCATGGCAGGCGCAATGATAGGCGAGGGCACCGCGTGGGAGAACCTTACATACACTGTGGGTCTTAACGACGAGCAGTACGGCGTAGGCTTCCGCAAGGGCAGCGACCTTACAGAAAAGCTGAACAAGTTCTTCAAGGACAGCTATGCAGACGGCTCCATGACGAACATTGCCGAAAAGTACGGCGTTCAGGAAGCGATAATCGCTCAGTGACAACATAGTGCCGCGGCACGATAAAAAAGCATATCCCCGACATGCGTCGGGGATATACTGCGCTATAATAAGTTAAGGCAGGATATGTATTTTGGCTACACTATATGAATGGTTTCCCTTTCTTGAAACTTTTATAAAACAGTTTCCCACCGTATTTGCGGCGTTGAACACAGGCTTTTTGCAGACGCTTAAGCTCTTTTCAATAACTCTTATCGGCGCAATTCCTCTGGGGCTTATAATATCATTCGGCTCCATGAGCCGCTTCAAGCCCCTCAGCGGTCTTATCAAAGCCGTCATATGGGTCGTGCGCGGCACGCCGCTTATGCTTCAGCTTCTGATAATATATTATTTCCCCGGTCTTGTGTGGGGAAATCCCATATGGGGCAGCGGAGAGGCGGGGCGTTTTCTTGCGTCCTGCGTGGCGTTTGTTTTTAACTACGCGTGCTATTTCGCGGAAATATACCGCGGCGGCATACAGAGCGTGCCCGTGGGTCAGACCGAGGCGGGACTGGTGCTCGGCATGTCGGGTCCGCAGATATTTTTCAAGGTAACGCTTCTGCAGATGATAAAGCGTATAGTTCCGCCCATGTCAAACGAGATAATAACGCTTGTAAAGGATACGTCCCTTGCGCGTATAATCGCCCTTCAGGAGATAATCTGGGCGGGTCAGGCGTTTACAAAGGGCTCGCACGGTATCAAGGGCGCTATATGGCCGCTGTTTTTTACGGGCATATATTATCTTTTGTTCAGCGGAGTGCTTACGGTGCTGTTTTCAAAGCTGGAAAAGCGTCTGTCGTATTTCAAAGCATGAGGAGGCGGGAAAATGTCTGTTCTTGAAGTTAAAAATATTTGCAAAAGCTTCGGCCGCACCGAAGTGCTCAAGGGTATAAGCTTCTGTGTGGAAAAAGGCGAGGTGCTGACTATCCTCGGCTCGTCCGGCAGCGGAAAAACAACGCTGCTTCGCTGTCTCAATTTTCTCGAAGCTCCCACCTCCGGCGAAATTGCCGTAAAAGGAGAGACGTTGTTTTCGTCAAACGCAAAAAATAAAGTCAGCGATGCGCAGGCACGCGAAAACCGACTGCACTTCGGGCTTGTTTTTCAGTCGTTCAACCTGTTTCCGCAGTATTCCGTCCTCGGCAATCTCTGCCTTGCTGCGCGTCTTCGCGCTAAGGAAGAAATGAAGCTTGGATACGGAAAATACAGCGGCTACGGCAGCAAAAAAGAAGCGTTCGCCGCAATAGAGAAAGAAGCGCTTGAAATTCTCGAAAGCGTTGGTCTGTCCTCAAAGCGGGATGCGTATCCGTGTCAGCTTTCGGGCGGACAGCAGCAAAGGGTCGCCATTGCAAGAGCACTTATGCTGTCTCCCGACGTACTGTGCTTTGACGAGCCCACGAGCGCTCTTGATCCGGAGCTTACCGGAGAGGTGCTTTCTGTCATAAAGGAGCTTGCAAGCAGGAATACCACCATGATCATCGTCACTCACGAAATGGCGTTTGCAAGAGAGGTATCGGATAAGATCATATTTATGGATGACGGAGTTATTGCCGCGTCCGGCGGGCCTGAGGAAATATTCTCCGGCGAGGGCGGAGAGCGGCTCAATAAGTTTATTTCCGCAATGTCAAAGCAGTGATGCGGCGGCAGCGGTCCGCAAAAGCTTGCGCGGACTGCTGACCCTGCTGCGTATAACCATATGTAATAATCCCCTCGGCTGCTTGTGCGGGCGAGGGGATTACATTTTATATACGGAACGGCATAGCATCCGTGCAGCTGCGTATTCCGCCGAGCGGCTTGACAAATGAATGCGAATTTGATATAGTGTGACCGGCAGCGATATTGTCATTTGCGGATACGCCGTGCAAACTTTGATCTGCGGTGCGCCCGCCGACAGTCGCTGCTTTTTCTGCGCGTATAGGTTTTTCGGAGAATTGCGGCTGTTTCACTTGACTATTTTTATCTGTCGTGTTATACTGCTGTCAGAATCCAAGTTGAAACTGCGCAACGGCAATTGTAGCCTATTAGCGTTCAGCCAATTTTGGATTCTTTCTTTTTCGAATTGTTCTGTTTCCATGGGAAGTTATATTTATACCGAAATGTACATTAGTATGTTCTCCTTTTTGAGCGAAGATGTCTTGATAATATATTTTTATCGTTCTGCTTATGACATTTTGCTCGGCATTGTATATAATAAAAACAGAGGTTGACTCATTTTCCTTTATATCTGAAGCGCTTTCGGGCGTGAGGCAGGTACGAGTCAACCTCTGTTTTTTTATAATTTTTCTTGACTTTTCGCTATCTGTTGTGATATACTACGGATGAAGCCAAGTATATTTCCGCCCAAAGGTGGCATATGCGCACAGAGGGCTTGGAACCATGATTTGGCTTCTTTTTGTTTGTAGTATTATTTCATTATTTATGCCCGACTTATACCGCTGAAAAACGGCGGTATAAGTCGGGCATAAAATTTTCTGAAATTTTTTCTCAAAAACTATTGACATATATATGAGTCGTTGCTATAATGAACACATGAACAGTTATTCATATGTTTGCCGAATCCAAAGAGAAAGGAAAATGTGCAATGAGCGCCGAACATTCAGACGATTTTGAAAACGTCCGCCGATCCATGCCGGACGACGAAACTCTCTACGACCTCGCCGAACTGTACAAGATTTTCGGAGACACGACACGCGTAAAGATTTTGTACATTCTTTTCACGGGCGAGATGTGCGTACAGCACATTTCCGAAATGCTTGCGGTATCCCAGTCGGCAGTGTCCCATCAGCTGCGCATCCTCAAAGGCGCGCGCCTCGTGCGGTTCCGCCGCGAGGGAAAGACCGTATACTATTCGCTGGCGGACGACCATGTGCGCGAGATAATTGAGTGCGGCATGGAACACATTCTTGAGTAAATAATTTCGGAGGATATAAAAATGATCAGAACATTCAAACTCACAGACCTTGATTGCCCCGTTTGCGCGGGCAAAGTGCAGGACGCGGTTGCCGCGATCGACGGCGTTAAGAGCGCAAGAGTTGATTTTCTCGTTCTTAAGCTGACCATCGAAGCCGAGGAGAAGGATTTCCCCAAGATCCTCAAGGCAGCGAGAAAAGCAGTCAGAAGCGTTGAGCCCGACTGCGATATCGAAGAAGAATAAACCTGCGATCCGCCTGCCGCACTGTCGCTTTTGCCGCAGTGCGGCAGAACTCGGGAGTTTTTATGAAAAAGAAACTGAAATTTACAAGGACGCAGAAAAAGCGCCTTATATCAATAGCCTCCGGCGCGGCGCTGTTTGCCGCCGGCGGTATATGCAAGCTTCTGAAACTGGAGCTCTGCAGTGATATACTGTTTGCCGCCGCGGGACTTGCGGCGGGACTCATGTGCATAGTCAGAGCGTTTCGCGGCATTGCCCACGGCACGTTCTTTGACGAGAACACGCTTATGACGATCGCGGCGGTCGGCGCGGTCTGCCTCGGCGAATATCCTGAGTGCGCGGCGGTCATGATACTGTACCAGGTCGGAGAACTATTCCAGTCCGTGGCTGTGGGCCGCTCCCGCAAGGCTATAAGCGAGCTCAGCAGCCTTTGTCCGGACAGCGCACGCGTCAGACAATCGGACGGCAGCTTTGCCGATGTGCCCGCGACCGAGGTGAATATCGGCGACGTGATACAGATATGCGCGGGCGAGAGGATCCCTGCCGACTGCACCATATGCGAGGGCAGCACCAGCGTTGATACCTCTCCCGTAACAGGCGAGAGCGTCCCCAGAGACGCCGCCGAGGGAGATGTTATATACTCGGGCTGTATAAACCAGAGCGGCACCGTGCTTGCAAAAGTCGAAAAGCGCGCCGAGGACAGCGCCGCGGGCAGGATACTCAAGCTCACCGAGACCGCGGGCGACCGCAAAACACGCTCCGAGGCGTTTATCACCCGTTTCGCGAAGATATATACGCCGACGGTCGCAATAATTGCGGCGGCGCTTGCCCTGCTTGTGCCTTTGTTCATACAGTTGTTCGGCGGCAAGCCTTTCGGCGAGACCTTCCCCGACTGGAGCCGCAGAGCGCTTTCCATGCTCGTTATATCCTGCCCCTGCGCGCTTGTGATCTCCGTTCCGCTCGGCTATTTCTGCGGACTCGGCAACGCGTCGAAGAAAGGTATACTTATAAAGGGCAGCACATTTGTGGATACGCTTGCGGCGGTCGACACTGCCGTGTTTGATAAAACGGGCACACTTACCGAGGGTATGCTGAAGGTTGAAAAGACGGAAGTCTGCGGAGACATTGACCCCGAAAAGCTTCTGCGTCTTGCCGCGGGAGCAGAGCAGACCTCATCGCACCCCATAGCCAAAGCTATATGCGCAGCGGCAGGCGATATCCCCGAGGCGTCCGGTATTACGGAAAAATCAGGAGTCGGCGTTGAAGCCGATGTTGACGGAGTGCGCGTCTGCGTCCGCAGACCTGAGACGAAGGTCGAAGGCACTGCCGTTGAGGTAACGGTAGACGGTAAGATTGCCGGAATGATCTATCTTGCCGATACGATAAAGCCCAGCACTGTTCCCGCTCTCAGACGTCTGAAAGAGGAGGGCATAGGCAGCCTCGTAATGCTGACGGGCGACAACGCCGCGGCAGCCGAAAAGGTTGCGGCAGAGGTCGGCATCGACAAGGTGTATGCTTCGCTCATGCCCGAGGATAAGTATGAAAAGATAGAAGAGCTTTGCAAGGACGGCTGCGTTATGTACGCCGGCGACGGCATAAACGATTCTCCCTCACTTGCCCGCGCCGACGTGGGAGTTGCCATGGGCGCTCTGGGCAGCGGAGCCGCGATAGAGGCGGCGGACGTTGTGCTTATGAGCAGCGATATGACAAAGCTTGCGGACGCAAAGCATCTGTCAAAGCGCACGGTGCGCACCGTAAAGGCAAATATCATAATGTCCCTTGCGGTAAAAGCAGCGGTGCTTGTCCTTGCCGCACTTGATATTGTCGGCATGTGGGCGGCGGTCGCTGCGGATGTGGGTATCTGCATCGTATGCGTCAGCAATTCCATGCGCCTTCTCAGAAAATAAAGCAAACACCCCCGCGCTCTGCACGGGGGTGTTATTGTATAAGTCGGAAGGAAGTCGCGGCGGCGCCGAGGCACCGCTATATTCGGCAAATGCATAACGCGATAATATGCAATTGCCGAAATCAATTGCTGCCTGCAATGAGCGCCGTGCGCTCGGTTTTGTCGGGCTTGTATTCCTTGAAATCCGTGCCCGCACGGTGAATAAGCAGACCGTCCGTGCCGTCATCGGGATAATTTACATCTTCGCTTATGAGAAACAGCCTAAGCTCCGTGTCGTCGGTAATGTCGATATTCTCAAAAGAGAGCTTTACATAGTTGTATATGTACTTTTCGCGAAAATCAAGTATCTTGCCTCGCGCGAGCACATTGCCGTCAGCGTCCCGCAGCTCCCACGCGTAATTATCGGGGTCGCTGCCGAGAAGATAACGGTTCGGAACACTGTCGTTGTAGCGCGCGGTTATCTGCAGTTCGCGGGAGGAGGGGATATATACCATGGCGTATGCCGCGAAATATCCGTCGCCGCTGATCTCTTCGGCGGTGCGGTGCGTCAGAAATGCGCCGTCGCCGTCTTCGGCAAATGCGGAAATTGCTCCGTCCGTGGCATATATATCCGAAAGTGTGCGCGAGTCCTTCATCATGGCGATGCGGAAAACAATATATCCCATAAATATAATAAACAGAGTGGCAAACAGTATCCTGAGTATCTTTTTCAGCTTCATGGCGACCTCCGCTTTTTTTCTAATTATATCAGACAAAATCCGCAGGTTCAATACCCGCGGCAAAAGACATAAATTATTTTCATTTTGGGATTGACAAAGCATTGCTTCATATGTATAATATTTAGTTGCAGGCGTTATCTTTTTGCGAAAGGCGGTGGCAGATATGAAACTTGATCTGACAGCGCTGCTGAATAAGAGAACGCCCAAGGCGGATTTTGACTTTACGCTTGATCCGACCTCAGTCGAGGACGCCGCCGGGCTTCCGGAGGATATCGTTCTCGAGGGTCCTATCAGAGTATGCGGAAGCGTTACCGATAACGACGGCTATATGACTCTCGCTGCTACGGTCTCTGCGGATTATCTGGCACAGTGTGACAGATGCCTCAGGGATCTGCACAGGCATATAGAAATACCGTTCAAGCGCGTAGCTGTCGTCTCCGGTGCCGACGGCGTCGGCGTGGACGAGGACGAGCTTCTGTATATATCAGAGGGCGGCATTGATTTTGACAGGGACGTAATTGAGGAGCTGTCTCTCGAGCTTCCCATATACCATCTCTGCTCGGAGGACTGCCCGGGGCTCTGCTCCGTCTGCGGAAAGCGGCTTGACGGCTCTTGCCGCTGCCGAAAGGAAAAGGAACTTGATCCGCGGATGGAAACTTTCAAAAAACTACTTGATAAAATGAAAGAGTAGTTGTATAATTAAGTATAATCAAATATTTTCTTTAATGTTTCAAGGAGGTGTGTTCGATGGCAGTACCGAAGAGAAAAGTATCCAAGGCACGCAGAGACAAGAGACGCTCCAGTGTCGATAAGCTGTCCATGCCCGGCATGGTAAAATGCCCTAACTGCGGCGAGTACAATCTGGCTCACAGAGTATGCAGCGCTTGCGGCTTCTATGACGGCAAGCAGGTAATCGCTAAGGAAGAAGCGTAAAACAGAAAAAACATAAGACCGCCTTGTGCGGTCTTGCGTTCTTTTAGGGGGTATTTTATGAGCTACGAGCCGAAGCAGAGTAATAAGGTTCCCGAGGTCGTCACGGCGGCGCTGCTGGTCTGCGCCATTGTCTGCGCGGCATTCGGCTCGCTTGACTTTGTCATCGGGCGCGGATTTTTGCAGGCACTGGCGCTTGTTTTTTTCTGCGCGGATATATTCGTGCTCGTAAAATACAAAATGACAAGGACCCGCTATACGCTGCGTTTGAAATCGAATAAGGGATACGGCGGCGAGGACGAGGAAGACGGCGACGCCGAGACCGAGATCCTTCGCGACGGCGAGGGAAAAGAGCTGCCGATCACGGCATATCCTCCGCGCAAAATAGAGTTTGTCGTTGAAAAGGCGCAGGGAAAGCGTGCGTTTGTAACAGAGTGCGTCATCGCACTTGAGGATATAAATTCGTGCGAAAAATACCCCGCCTCCGATAAAGCACTGCGAAAAGAGATCAAAGCGAGAGCGGGAAAAGGCCCCATGTTCCGGTTCGTAAGAAACCTTGCTTCATCGGGCGAATGGTTTCTCACAGCGCGATCCTCAATGCACGAGAACGTAAAGATCATATTCGAGCCAAACGATAAATTGGGCGAATACCTTGCGGCGGTGGCGTCATATAATAAGGAGCAGAGGATAAAAGAGCGCCGCGGAGAAGCCTGAGAGCAGTGCGCGGCAGATATACGCGCGGCAAAAGGCAAAAACTTTGCCGTAGGGTATTGACAAAGGCGCGGTATAGTGATATACTGTATAAGCCTTGAAGGCAAGGGTGCAAAGAAACAAGCGTATGTCAACATGCCGGAATGGCGGAATTGGCAGACGCCTTGGACTTAAAATCCAATGGGACGAAAGTCCCGTACCGGTTCGAGCCCGGTTTCCGGCACCATAATATCGCGGGGTAGAGCAGTTTGGTAGCTCGTCGGGCTCATAACCCGGAGGTCGTGAGGTTCAAATCCCACCCCCGCAACCAACAAGTAGCACCGAAAAAGATATCGGGGCTGAAAACCCAGAAACCACAACGGTTTCTGGGTTTTTTCATGCCGATTTTTAAGGTGGAATTCAAAAGATATCATTTCCCCAAATCGACCTTTGGGGAGGACTTGAACTAAATTCATAGGGTTTTAGGGGCAGATGTTACGATTGATTTCGTAAGGTCTGCCCCTTTTTTCGTTTTTCTAATTGTTAAATGTTTGTGTTCTCGGAGGTTGCGCATAAATTGTATGCGCAACCTCTCTTTTCGTATATAGCGCATTTTGAGCGTTGATATAAATCTGATAACTAAAGGAGTGGTGTATATGATTGCGACGAAGACAGCAATTCAAAACAAAATTCAGGAGGTAAAGAAAGATGAATGATTGGGAACGATTACACAGACAGGCTGAGAGATATAAGCAGTCATATCCCCCGGGAACAAGAGTAATGCTGCTTAATATGAACGACCCATATTCTCCCGTTGAAAGCGGTATGCGCGGAACGGTTCAGAGTGTGGATGATATCGGTCAACTCCTAATGAAATGGGATAATGGCAGAGCGCTTGCCCTGGTCCCCGGCGAAGACTCATTCCGTCGATTGACACAGGAAGAAATCGACCGGGAATTACAGGAACAAGCTCAGGAACAGAATATTAACGAACAATCTATGTAAATGTGAGGTGAAGCAGAAAAACAGGACGGATGCCCTATGGCAATCCCATTCATTGATTTGTGTTCGGGTATCGGCGGCTTTCATTCCGGACTCGTAAATACAGGTCATTACAGATGCGTCGGTCATGCAGAAATTGATAAGAACGCAGAAAAAGCGTATAACGCCATTTACGGAGAAGAAGGAGGTTTGAATTATGGCGATTTGCGAACAATCAATCCAAGGGAACTCACCCACTTCGACCTGCTTTGCGGCGGATTTCCTTGCCAAAGCTTCTCGGTTGCGGGACGGCGTCTCGGTTTCCGAGATACAAGAGGCACTGTCTTCTTTGAAATTGCCCGAATCCTTGCAGAAAAACGGCCTCCGTTTTTACTCTTGGAGAATGTCCTCGGCCTGTTATCGCATGACAGCGGCCGGACGCTTAATACCATCTTCTCCGCGCTTGTTGAAATGGGGTATAATCTCGAATGGATGGTGCTTAACAGCAAATACTTCGGAGTCCCCCAACAGCGAAGGCGGCTGTATATTGTCGGATATCTTGATCCGAGATGTGCCGGAAAAGTATTTCCTTTCAGCGGCGGCAATGCGAAAAATCTTAAGCAACTTATCCCGGGACCGCAAGGCCAAAGAGTCTACGAAACAGACGGAATAGCCTGTACGCAGTGTGCAGGCTCAGGCGGTTGGGGCGGTAAAACCGGATTGTATTTTATCGATATGAACGCCGATCCGGTCATTACCGATGTTGCCCGATGCATAACCGCAAGACAGGATTCCGGAGTAAGCAATCACAGAGGTGAACACTCTGCGGTTCTTATCGAAGACGCACCGAGAGCAATACTGACACCCGACAGAGAAACTGTCCGTCAGCAGGGCCGCCGAATGAAAGAGCCGAATGAAGCCATGTTCACGATAACCGCACAGGATAAGCATGGAATTTACCATAAAGGAAGAATCCGCAAACTTATGCCTATTGAATGTTGGCGTTTACAAGGTTTTACGGACGAACAATTCTATAAAGCACAGGCAACCGGTCTGAAAGACGGTCACCTATACAAAATGGCAGGTAACGCAGTCAGCGTACCTGTCATTTCTGCTATCGGGCAAAGACTATACGAAATAAACCACGAATTCGGAATTGTAAAGGAGTAACCATTATGCCTAACCATATTATAAACACTATCCGGTTGACGGGAGATCGGGAGAAAATAAGTGAACTGCTCGAATCAGTTAAGGATAACAGATTCGGAATCGGCTCTCTTGATTTCAACAAAGTCATTCCCATGCCGGAAAGTTTGCAGATTGAAACGAGTTCCTCTATGGAACGAGGTTTAAAAGACTACAAAGAGTTTGTTGACATCTGCACTTTTGATGGCGCAAATAAGGATATGGACTTACTTAATATCCCGGAAGAAAAGGAAAACATTTTTCTTCGTATGCGCAAAGATGTCAAGAGAGAGGAATGGGAACTCGGCCGTCAGGCTTTCCGCAATGAAGTAATGTACGGCTCGCCAAGTTGGTATGATTGGTCAATAAAGAATTGGGGAACAAAGTGGAATTCCTACGGCTATGACAACCTTGACCGTTCGGACATTGCTGAAAATCCCGTGTTTTCGTTTTACACCGCTTGGAGTGCTCCCCACACTATTATCGAAAAACTTGCAGAAAGATATCCCGAGGTTTCATTTGAACATGAATGGGCAGATGAAGACATCGGAATGAACTGCGGCAGAAAGACTTACGAACACGGCGAGTGTACGGACACTTACTACCCCGAAGCAAAAGAAGCGGAACTATTCGCAAATAACCTTTGGGGATACGAAACCGATACTGAAATGACGGAGGAACAAACATTATGAGCATTAAGAAAATCGATAAGAATGAACTCTGTGGGTATGAAGGAAAAGAAGGTCTTATCCTTCAGGGATGCGGTGGGAATCCACAGGAGTGGGTTGACGGAATCAATGACCTTTTTACCAAAGAGGGAATCCTTCTCGACGGGACAAAATTCGGTGACGACAACTGTGCCGTCTTTGAAAATAACGGATTGACCTGTTTGCTCTATGAGTTTAACGATGATACGAAAGTGGATATCGGCAAACTCGCCATGTGGCGAATCGGAACTCATTCGGATTTAGGCGGAACCTGGCTGTCTGATTATGTTGAAAATAAGTTGGGCGGATTCGGTCTTACAGGAACAAAGAAGCCCGACTGCCCGCTTATCGGACAGAACGGTAATATTTTCAACCTTATGGGGATTGCCGCAAGAACACTGCGGCAAAATGGGCTTGCAGAGCAATCAAAGGAAATGACCAGGCGCATTACAGATACCGCGCAGAGTTATGACGAGGCACTCGGTATTATAGGCGAATATGTCAATATAACCTCGGCTGATGATTACAGCGAGGATATGGATGCCGGAATGGAGATGCACTATGATTGAAATGCTGTTTTTTCTCATAGGAATGCTACTCGGCGGACTTGTTGCCTTTGTTATTCTCTGCTGCTTCCAACTTCATAGAATTAACCGATATGAAGCGCAGCTACAGAGATTAAAGGCACAACTCTCAGCGCGGGACACAAACTAAATAAAATAAATGAAATTGAGGCCGTTTGCGTGTGTAAACACAAAAACGGTCTGTTTTTGTATTATAACGCAACTGCCTCCCGAAAGGAGGTCGGTTATATTGTCCGGTTCTGTAAGTCCACTGCCGTGGACAGGAAGCAAAGGCTGTATTTACACAACAATCGATGCTTTTATGCCGCCCCACAAGACTTATGTGGAAGCGTGTATGGGAAGTGCTGAAGTATTTCTGAGAAAAAAGCCCGTTGAAAGAGAAATCATCAATGATTACAACGGCGATTTGGTGAAATTCTTTCGTGTATTACAGCAAAATGAGAAGCTTGCTTATCTATTGGGTCGTCTTTATCTGTCTTTCAATTCAGAAGAACTATTCAGAATAAATAAGGCAATGCTCGCCGATGTACCGAATATTCTTGATGATTTGACAGAAACCTCGGCTACAGTGGAAAAAGCCGAATGGTCGGATATCGAGAAGGCTGTCGCTTTCTTCGAAAATCAGATATTCAGCTTCTCATCCACCGGAAAAACCTTTGCCATCGCAAAAAAGGACATGACCAAACGCTTTGGCAGACTTGTTACCGCCTGCAGCAGACTCAGAAATGCCGTTATCATGCACAGAGACTACAAGGACTGTATTTCTTATGCTGCAGGCAAAGACACTTTTATTTTGCTTGACCCTCCGTACAAGGGCACGGAAAAGTACTATCAGAAAGCCAACTTCGGCAGTGACGAACACGCAAAGCTGTTTGAATTTATGTATGGCATTCATGAGAAGTATGAGGGTAATTGCAAATTCATTATTACCTACAATAACGATCCGTATATTTGCAGTCTCGCTGAAAAATACGGATTCGATACTTTTGTGAAAGAACGATTGCACAATATGCTTCAAAGCACAAAACCGGGCGAAATGTTCGAAGAACTGCTCATTGGTAATTATGATTTGAAAAAGCAGGCAGAAGAAAACAATCATTGCATCGTAAAAGAAGCACAGCAATTAACGCTTTTCGATTTTCAGTACGATTATTAAGGAGAAGGAAATGGAGTACAAAACAGAATTCACAATTTTACTGCCGGAAAAACTGACAGCCGCGCTTGACATTGATGAGGACACCCTGTTTGAAACATATTTTGATGATGGGAAAATTAAGGTCAGAGTTATTGATGAGAGCGAATTCGAAGATGAACTCAGCAACTGCAATTTGACCGATAGCGGCAAAGAGTGTGTAGAGTGTCCGAACTATTGTCGCAGTTGCGGCAGGTGTTTATTTGAGGCTTAAAGGAGAGTGATATTGATGAATAGAAAGATTGTCAGAGTCCTCGGCAAACGAGGACGAATTACAATTCCGTATGAAATAAGAGTCCGCAATAAAATCGGCTATAATGATATTCTTTCTTTCGAGGAAAAGGATAAAAACACCATTATAGTCCGCAAAGAAAAATTGTGCAGCGGGTGTACTCCCGAGTGCTTCGACGAAGAAAACTCAATTCCCATTGAAGACTTTATCGACAGCCTCACACCGGAGCAGCAGCGCCGTGCAACAATTTATCTGAATTTACTGTGGGCGCAAAATGAGAGTGCGTCTGTTGGCAGAACATAAATCACTGTATATCACGGCGAAAGGAGTATAAGATGCGGGTAAAAATTTATCAAATAAATCCCGAAAGGGATAATAACCGAATGAAGTTTATGTCTCTAAGCGATAGTCAGTCTCCCGATCCGTCAATCTATGATGAAGTATTCGATGCGGAAATCGATGAAAATGAACTTGAAGAAATCTACGGTCGATTCAATACTGTGGGACATCCGCTGTTCAGAGGTCATTCGTTGTCAGTATCTGATGTTGTGGTGACGGACGGAAAAGCAAGTATCTGTCAAAGTATCGGTTTCAGGGATGTTCCGTTTGATATGGCCAAAACACATAAGCCGGACAATCTTATGAGAGTTGTGTATGTTGAGCCGAATAAAGCGCCCTATGTCGCCGAGGTTGCCCATACACTTGAAGCTGAGCAAAAAGCGGTCGGCGGATATATAGAAGTTGTATATCCCGACGATAACGAAACCTGCATCATTTGCAATGAGGAAGGCAAACTGATAGGAATGGAAGGCAACCGCAGAATCGGTGACGGTTCTTCAATTATTGCAGGACCGTTTTTTATCTGCGGAACAACCGGAGAAGATTTCAGAGGACTGACTGACAATGAGGTGGACTTATATATGGATCGTTTCAAAGAACCCGAGCAAATCAGCCCGGAAGAAGTAAGTGCCGATACAGGATGCACCATTATTTTTAGTATGTAAATTAAAAACGGAGGTTAAGAATCATGGCAGCAAAAAAGCAAACCGCAAAAGGCAATCAGAAGCAAACCGCAGCGACGGAAAATGAGAAAACTCAGTATAAAATCCCGTTTATTACTGCGCGCATCGACAGAATTGCATCAGATGTAAACAGCAAAATCAAGGCAAATGCAAGTGTAACCATCGGAAATCATTTTGCTGTCCACGGCATCAAAATCTATGACGGCGAAGAAAAAGGGCTTCAAGTCCTCTATCCGGGACATAAAGGTACGGGCGGAAAGTTTTATGATGACTTTCACCCCATTACAAAGGAATCCCGCGAAGCACTCAACGGATATGTTCTTGATGCCTATGAGCAGAAAATGGAACAAGCGCAGGCTGAAAAACAGACTGAATCCGAAGAACTCGATGAAGACGAAGAACCTGCTTTCGAGCAGTCAATGTAACTTGTTTTCGAAGTTTATAAAAAGTGCTGGACTTTTCACGGATTATCAGTATCCTGTAGATAGAGGTGATGTCAATGAGAACAGAAAAAATGCTCGCAGTCCTCCTTACAGGGCTGATAACGCTGAGCCTTGCGGGATGTGCCGCAGATAAAGCAAACGACCATACCGAAAGCGGTGCGGTCAGCACGGAAAGCAGCATAACGGTAACGGACAGCACTGCCGAGCCGACCGCCGAGAGCAGCCTGCCTGCGGGTACGGAAAGCACGACCGAATCTACAACAGAAAAAGACAAGGAAAGCAGCTCTGCTCCTGCCGACAGCGGCAAACCGGAAACCGCCAAGCCTGTGGAAACCGAGCCGCCGACTGCACCGCCCAAGCAGACCGAGCCACCGAGACAGACATCTGCAATGTCGGAAGAAACAGAATCTACCGAGACAACTGTTGCCGTAACCGAAGCGTCTCCAAAGTCCATATACGATCCTCCGTTTGATATCGAACAGATACAGGCTGAGTTAATTGCCACAGGGGAAAGCATGGGGATGAGGCACAGAACGGTGTATCGGGACGGAACGGTGATCACCCCTGATAATTCATCATGGGAACTACCGATTTTCGCAAATGCATCATTCGGCGGAAACGCGCTAAGGCGCAGCTTATACGATTATGTAACCTCATACGGCGAATACGAACTGTACGGAAGTGAACCAATCACGGACTTTACAATATACGTGAAGCAAACACCGGACGATTACGAGTTTTATTTCCTACACTGAAAATCAAGCACCAACCTCTCGTAAAAAATACGGGAGGTTTTCTGTTTTATGAAAGGATGATGAATAATGAAATCAATGTTTTCTCATTTCTCAAAAAAATGGCTGTCAATCTTACTTGCAGTATTGATGGTAACAACAATGATTCCTTTGTCGGCAATCAGCGCGTATGCTTTTTCTGTGACACCGGGACAGACTGTTGACTCCGAATACGGAGGTGCATATGTCGGATATGACGGGTTAAAATATCCGGTCGGTGAAAATCACTACGCACTGAGGTATAGAGCAGACGGGACGACATATATAGAGCCAAGCCGTATCGGTACCAGACGAACCAAGCTGAATATCGTCAAAGACGGTGTTAAAAGACAAGCGCTTTGTATTGAATATGGGATAGACATCATCAAAGGAAAAGACACATATGTTTCCGCAAACGGTGAAAACAGTGCTTACTTCAATATGCTGCCCATGACTGCAAGGCGAGGAATACTGCTTGCCTGTGTTTACGGTTGGCATCCCGGAAAAGCACTTCCCATTGATGGCATAAACGAAGATGATTACTCTCTTGCAACGCAGGAGATCATTTGGGAATATCAACAGGGGATAAGAATATCACCCACAGCTCGCATGAACAACGGAAATATTCGTGCTGATCAGTTTTATGACGAAATCAAGGATAGGCCAGCAGAGCGTGCGTATAACTGGATACTTTCAAAAATGGCGATTCATGCCGCAATACCGTCTTTTGCAACATCAAACAGAGATAATACGCAGACTCACACGCTAAAATATGATCATAATACGGGAAAGTATTCTGCCACACTGACTGACACAAACAATATTGGCATTGACATTTCAACTATAAACGGAAGCGGGGTTCCGGTGACTCGTAACGGAAATAATTACACCTTTACGGCAAATACTCCGCTTGATCGTGCAATTGTGTTAGAATACAAGAAAAACATTGACCTCTACGGTGAAGAGTTTCTTATTTGGGGAAATGTGGGTAATCAAACGATGATTACAGGAGTATCCGACCCGATAAGATTCTATCTTGCTTTTGATACCGAAGCAAACGGAGCGGCACGAATTATAAAAATATCGGAGGACGGCAAGGTGGACGGTATCACCTTCCGCATTCATGGCGAAGGTGTAAATCAGACTGTGAAAACCGCAAACGGCGGTGTGTTTCAGTTGGACAACCTCAAGTCCGGTGCGTATACCGTTACCGAAACTGAGTATGCGCAGTATGAACCACAGGAAGTTCGCCGCATCACCGTTGTCAGCGGTCAGGTTACAACAGTCACCTTCAGCAATACGCTCCGCCGCGGCGACCTTACGGTCAAAAAGACAGCCGAGGACGGGCTGACCGAGGGCATGAAGTTCTGCCTCTACGGAACATCGATCTCCGGCATTGAGGTCAACGAGTATGCTGTGACCGACAAAAACGGCGTTGCAAAATTCAAGGATGTGTTGATTGGCACGGGATATACCCTCGAAGAAGTCGACACTCCGACTCGCTATGTCGTACCCGAAAAGCAGACTGCCGCTGTTGAGTGGAACAAGGTTACGGAGAAATCTTTTGACAACGACCTAAAGAAATTCAATGTCACCGTAACCAAGAGCGACAGCAGAACCGGTCTGCCGCAGGGTGACGCCTCCCTTGCAGGTGCAAAGTACGGCATCTATAAAGGCAATCAGCTCATCGACACCTACACCACCGACGCAAACGGCAGCTTTACGACCAAATACTATATCTGCGGCGACGATTGGACGATTCGAGAGATCAGCCCCTCCGAGGGATATTTAATCAATACCGAAAGCCTGCACATCGGCGCGGAAGCCAAACTCTACACGGTGGAATACAACATTGCCAAGCCTCTCGACTCCTATGAGGATATCATCAAGGGCAAGATTGCTATCATCAAGCACTGCGACGATGGTTCTACCAAAATTGAAACGCCGGAGGTCGGCGCAGAGTTTGAGGTGTATCTGAAAGCAGCAGGCAGCTACGAAAACGCCAAGGAAACCGAACGAGATATTCTTGTATGCGACGAACACGGTTTTGCTGAATCCAAGGACTTGCCCTACGGCGAATATACCGTAAGGCAAATCAAGGGCTGGGACGGCAAAGAACTCCTTGCGCCGTTTACCGTCTTCGTCAGTGAGGACGGACAGGTGAACCGTTTCCTCATCAACAATGCTCCTTATACGGCACTTATTGAAATCGTCAAAAAGGACGCCGAAACAGGCAAAATCATTCCTGCGGCGGGCATTGGTTTCAAGGTGCGCAACGCCGACACGGGCGAATATATCGTACAGCATATCAACTACCCGACGCCTACGGACATCGACATCTATTACACCGATGTGTCGGGCAAGCTCATGATGCCCGAAAAACTGCCCTACGGCAATTATGAGATCATCGAGCAGTGTACGGCTTACGGATATGTCCTCGCCTCCGCACCCATCGCATTCAAAGTGGACGGCGAGAAAACCGTTGTTACGGTCGAGAAGTTCAATATGCCGCAGAAAGGCATCATCTGCATTTCCAAAAACGGCGAGATTTTCTTCTCTGCTGTGGAAACGGACGGCGTATACAGCCTTGTGTTTGCGGATAAAAACCTCGCA
The DNA here is from genome assembly GCA_959601495.1 of uncultured Eubacteriales bacterium. Classification (GTDB taxonomy): domain Bacteria; phylum Bacillota; class Clostridia; order Oscillospirales; family CAG-272; genus Avispirillum. Next base: position 4,853 of record CAUGPT010000014.1, on the reverse strand, counting down.
GGGGCAACCTATGAAATCACAGCCGCCGAGGATATTATCACACCCGATGGAACTTTGCGCTATGCAAAGGATACGGTTGTTGACACCGTAACCACCGATGAAAACGGCGCGGCGGAAAGCAAGGCGCTGTACCTCGGAAAGTATACCATCAGAGAAACAAAAGCACCCTATGGCATGGTGCTGAACGGCACGCCCAAAACCGTTGAACTGACCTATGCAGGCGAAACCGTAGAGGTCACCGAAACCGCCGCCGAGTTCTATAACGAGCGCCAAAAGGCAGTTCTGTCCCTTGCCAAGATCCTCGGCAGGGAGGAAACCTTTGACATCGGAGATAACGGAGAAATCCTCTCGGTGCAGTTCGGGCTGTACGCTGCCGAGGATCTGTTTGCCGCAGACGGCTCATTCGTCCCGAAGGACGGCCTGCTCGAAATTGCAAACTGCAAAGAAAACGGCAGCATCACATTCAAGACGGATATTCCCGTAGGCGCAAAGCTATATGTGAAGGAAATTGCGACGGACAGCCATTATATTCTTTCGGACGAAAAATACCCCGTGACATTTGAGTACGCCGGACAGGATACCGTCCTTGTAGAGATCAAGGCAAACGGCGGCGAAGCCATCAAGAATGACATCCTCTACGGCTCGGTCAAGGGACTGAAAATCGACCGTGAAACCGAGAAGCCTATCATCGGTGCAAAGTTCGGACTCTTCCGCAGTGACGAAACCGAGTTTACTGCCGAGAACGCACTCCTTATTGCGGAATCCGGCGAGGACGGCACTTTCCTCTTTGAAAATGTTCCCTACGGCAATTGGCTTATTAAGGAGTTGCAGCCCGCCGACGGTTACCTCTCCAATGACGAAATCTATCCCGTCCGCATCAGCGAAAACGGACAGACCGTCGGCATTACGGTCGTCAATGACCGCACCCCCGAAATCGGAACAAAGGCAACAGTGAACGGTGAAAAGACTGCCACTGCCGAGAGTGATATCACCATTGAGGATACCGTTTCGTATAAGCACCTCATCCCCGGTAAGGCATACACCGTTAAGGGCATCCTTATGGACAAGGCCACGGGCAAAGCATTCCTTATCGACGGCAAGGAAATTACTTCCGAAGTTACCTTTACGCCGGAGGAAAGCTGCGGCGAGGTCACCGTCCGATTCACCTTTGACGGCAGTAAAATCACCAAGCAGACCGACCTTGTTGTGTTTGAAACACTCTACCGTAACGGCGCAGAGCTTGCCGCCCATGCCGACATTGAGGACGGCGGTCAGACCGTAACGCTCATTCCGCCCAAGCCGGATATTCCGCAGACTGGCGACAACTCCAACCTCGGCTTTTGGATCGGACTTGGCAGTGTTGCCCTCGGCGGCGTGATTGCCTGCATTATTATGTATTGCAAGCGCAAAAAGGACGAGGATGAATGATGAAACGGGTGTATGTCTGCGCTCCCCTCGGTGGGAATATTGAGGAAAATCTCAAAAAGGTTAAGACATATACCGCATACGCACTGAGGTGCGGCACGGCTCCGGTCGTGCCGCATTTCTATGCTCTGTGCCTCGACGATAATGCCCCCAAAGATCGGGAAATCGGCTTGGCAGCGGGAATGTCGCTTCTGTGGCTCTGCGATGAGGTTTGGGTATTCGGAGATACCGTCACGGACGGCATGAAAAACGAACTGCAGTTCTGCAAAAATCTCAATATCCGCATTCGAAAGATAACCGAAAATGAAATTCAAAAAGTGATCGGAGGTAACCGCTTATGAATCCTATGAAAAAGAAAACGATGAGAATTATGCTTTCGCTTCTGCTTGTGACCGTCCTTGTATCGGCCTTCTCCATGACCGCATTTGCGGCGGGCGATGTGGCGGGAGCGATCGAGAACACATGGAATGCCGCCAAAGGACAGATTCAGACCGTGGTCAACAATGTGGTGTTTCCCGTCTGCGATATGATCCTCGCCATCCTGTTTTTTGTCAAGGTCGGCACGGCGTATTTCGACTACAGAAAGCACGGGCAGTTTGAGTTCGGTGCGACACGTTTCTAACTGAAAAGGTTAGGCACAAGTTGCGTAATATATGAAAGATTGAAAGGAGCTTTCATCATAAAAACGCAGTTCTTGGAGAACTGATATTCCGACAGGTGGAATGACGGAGTAACGCCCCGAAACGCCTGCCTTGATACTACGGTGTGCATTCGGTATAGGTAAGAATACCGTTTGTGCAAAGCCCGTTGAAGTCGGCAGAGAGTAGCCCTACCATTGCAGAAATGCAAATGAGGAAAGCGGTCTGGAGGCAGATTGTGCTACCTATATGCCGGAGGTCTACATCTACCTATGGTGAGAATGTGAAAAGTAGCGAGTTCACTGACGAACAACCCGAATGAAGGAGTCTATACGAATGGTGCATAGAAATGTGCATACGCCCACAGCGGCGGGTATGTGAGGTAAAGTAAAACTCGAATTTATGAAATACCTTGTACTGTTACAGGCAGTACCCAGCATACAGGCTTAGAGGGACACCTAAGGGTAGATTTTATGATAGGAATATCGGAACGTGGAAAGGTCGAAACGTGGAGTGATTACACACGGTGAAGCGTTTACAGGGAAAGCAGTTTTGTATAACCTGTATTTATTTGACTGAGAGCAGAGCCATAGTACCTGTGAAGCGGTGATAACAAACCGTGGAGGGATAGGCTCAAGTCGTCAACAGTAAAAACAAGTAAATATACAACCATCGAAGGTTCGAGTATGACTAAGAAAAGCAAACTCTCGCAAAGGGGGTATGCTGACTTTGACAAAGACAAAGCTACCGAAAATCTCCGCCTTGCGGAACATTGAATACTATGATTTTCAAGAGGTGCTGGACAGGCTGTATGCAGACAGTGAAAACTCCAAAAAGTTCAAAAACTTAATGGAGCTGATTACCAGTCCGCAGAATATACTGCTTGCCTATCGCAACATCAAGAAGAACACAGGGAGCAAGACCGCAGGCGTGGACAAGAAAACCATAACCCATTTGGAAAAGTGGGAGCCTGAAAAACTAATCGGATATGTGCAAAAACGGCTGGACTATTATGTCCCACAGGCTGTCCGCAGAGTGGAAATACCGAAAAGCAACGGAAAAACTCGTCCGCTTGGCATTCCGACAATAATGGACAGGCTGATACAGCAATGTGTGTTACAGGTGTTAGAACCGATTTGTGAAGCAAAGTTCTTCAAACGAAGCAACGGTTTCCGCCCTAATCGTGGTGTGGAACACGCAATTTCGCAAGCATACAAGTTTATGCAAGGACAGCACCTACACTATGTCGTTGATATTGATATCAAAGGATTTTTCGATAATGTCAATCACGGCAAGCTGTTGAAGCAAATGTGGACGCTGGGCATACGTGATAAAAAGTTACTCTCTATCATTTCAGTAATGCTGAAAGCGGAGGTAGCAGGGATAGGCTTTCCCGAAAAAGGCACGCCACAAGGTGGTATCATCTCACCGCTGTTATCCAACATTGTGCTTAACGAATTGGATTGGTGGGTCGCTTCTCAATGGGAGAATATTCCTACAAGATACCCGTATAAATGCAGAACGCTGAGAAACGGAACGCCCGACAAAAGCAATGTCTATGCTGAATTGCGTAATACCAACCTGAAAGAATGCTATATTGTACGATATGCAGATGATTTTAAAATCTTTTGTCGATACAGGAAAGATGCTGTAAATATGTTCACCGCAACAAAATCTTGGCTAAAAGAGCGATTAGGTCTTGATATCAGTCCTGATAAGTCGAAAATTGTGAACTTGAAAAAGCATTATTCCGAATTCCTCGGCTTTAAGATGAAAGTTGTCCGCAAAGGTAAGAAAGCAAACGGACAGGCAAAATACGCCGTGCAGTCACATATGTCCGATAAGTCAAAAGCACGAATTAAAAAGCAAGCGGTAGAAGCAGTGAGGGACATCAAGCACCTCAGTTCGGATGAACAAAAGAAAACGATAGTCCGTTATAACTCACTGGTTATGGGTTGGCACAACTATTACAGATTTGCTACGCACGTAAGCCGCGATTTTTCCGAAATAGCTTTCTTAGTCAAAAATTCCGTGAAAGGAAAACTTGAAAACCAACTCAAAAAGAGCATTCCAAAACCTTTGAAAAGTCCTGTGTATATCCATTACTCCAAAAGCAAGGAAATACGGTATTTGGGCAATACGCCTATTGTGCCGATTGCTTATGTACAGCATAAAAATCCTATGGATAAAAAGCGGATAATCAACAAGTACACAGCCGCAGGACGTGCAGAAATTCACAAACGGCTTGAAAAAGTCAATGTTAATATTCTGCATTATCTTATGCGACATCCTGCTGACGGCAGTATTGAGTACAACGATAACCGACTGTCGCTGTATTGCGCCCAACAAGGAAAATGTGCTGTTCTGAATATGCAAATGGAAGCGAACAGGATACACTGCCACCATAAAAAGCCCAAAGCACAAGGCGGTAGCGACGCTTATGGCAATTTAATTCTTGTGGATACGAGCGTTCACATTCTGATACACGCCACAAGGAAAGAAACGATTGAGAGGTACAAGGCAATTCTCAATCTAAGCCATAAGCAACTCGAAAAGGTTAACAAGCTCAGAAAAATCATAGGGTTGGAAAGCATTTAGGACAGGCTTGTCTTTGAAATTGTATAAATTACTTTAATCACTGTTGACGATGGAACGCCGTATGAGGGGAAACTCTCACGTACGGTGTGAAGTGGGGGAAAATCCTGAGATAACTTCAAGGGATTACCTATCACTATCCGCGCCCTGTATCCTCTTCGCCTGCCTTATTTTCACCCTCACCGCACCGCTGTA